>NZ_JBVIGS010000002.1:221170-775186 GCF_055570675.1 Streptomyces sp. NPDC031111 | reverse complement strand
CCCCCCCCCCCCCCCCCCCCCCCCCCCCCCCCCCCCCCCCCCCCCCCCCCCCCCCCCCCCCCCCCCCCCCCCCCCCCCCCCCCCCCCCGCTTCCGTATGTGCGCGTCAGTCCCCGGGCGAGGCCTCGGCGCTCTTCACGCCCGGCGTGCCCGTCGGGCCCTGTGCGGACTTCTTCAGGAAGCCCATGTCCTCGTACACCGGCGTACGGAAACCGAACGCGCCGGCGTTGGCCAGGTTCTTGCGGGCGGCGGTGAGCTGGGGGCGCTGGTAGAGGGGGATGGAGCCGGCCGCCGCCCAGATGCGGGAGTCGGCCTTGCGGATCAGGGCGCCGCGCTCGGAGTCGTCGAGCGTGGTGACGGCCTGGTCGAAGAGCTGGTCGACCTGGTCGGTGCCGACGCGGGTGTAGTTCTGCTCCACGTTCAGGGAGCCGTCGGCGGCCGGGACGGGCTTCGCGTAGACGGGGCGGGCGTCGGTGGCGGGGTAGGCGGTCGCGGGCCAGGAGTACAGGGCGAGGTCGTACTCGCCGGAGGCGATGTGGTCCTTGAAGTAGCTGACGTCGTCGACCTTGGAGATCTCCGTGCCGATCCCGATCCGCTCCAGCATCTTCGAGATCCGGTCGGCCACGGTGTGCAGCGTGTCCGAGCCGGGGCCCGAGGGCAGGACGAAGCGGAGGGTGAGCGCCTTGCCGTCCTTGGCGACGGGCGCGGTCCCGGAACGGGCCGGGGCGGCGGTGCCCCGGGGGGCGTAGGCGCCGGGGGCGCCGCCCTGCCGGGTGCCGGTGCCGGAGTCCTGCGGGGCCTTGTTGTCGTCGCCGCCGTCCCCGTTCCCCTCGGTCTGCTCGTCGTCCTCGCCGACGATGTACGTGCCGTCGTCGCCGCCCTCGGAGTCGGTGCCGTCCTCGGAGTCGTCGTCCTTCTCGCTCTCCGAGCCGGCCGCCTGCTCCTCCTCGTCCTTCTCCGTCTTCTTCTCGACCGGCCCGCCCGGCACCCAGCCGGCGTCCGCGAGCAGTGCCCGGGCCTCCTTGGCGTCCTGCTCGCCCAGGGCGCCGCTGCTGTCGGCGTAGGCGGCCTGGCCGGACAGCGCGAGGTGGCTGCCGACGGGCTCGGCGGGCAGGCCGAGCGGCTTCAGGACCGCCCGGGCGATCTCGTCGCGGTCCAGTGCGCGGGCCACGGCACGGCGGACCCGCTCGTCGGTGAGGGGGCCGTCGGCGCCGTTGAGGGCGAGCTGGGTGTAGGCGGGCTCCAGTGACTTGCGCACCTCGAAGCCGGCGAGGGCCTTCTGCTGGCGGGCGTATTTCGCCATCTTCCTGCGCAGCTTCTTGCGGGCGGAGATCTCCTCGTCGGCGGCCTCCTCGTCGGAGCCGTTGGCGACCGCCCAGGAGCGCAGGTCGTCCGCGGCGGACCGGTCGGCGCCGGGCCCCATGAGAGGGCTGCTCTCACTCCGCGGCAGCGCGGCGGCGGTGACCCGGCGGGCGGCGGCGGGATCGATCTCGGCCAGATCGACGGTGCCGGCACTGAGCGCGGAGATCCGCTTGTCGCGGGGCACGGACCGCAGCACGATCTTCGAGAGCTTCGCCGGTTCGCCCCACCAGCGCGCGTCGCGGGCGAGGGTGACCTCGTCCTCCTCGGTGTCGACCTTCTGCACCGTGAAGGGCCCGGCGGTGACCTTCAGCTTCCTGCGGGCCCCGTCGTTGAAGGCGTCCGGGGTGCCCGTGACCTCCTTGGGGTACAGCGGGGTGAACAGCGATCTCCAGTCGGCGTAGGAACGGCTGAAGGTGACCTTGACCTCCAGGTTCCCCTTGCCGCGCTCGATCTTCTCGATGCGGTCGTAGCCGGCGTTGCGGGCGGTCCAGTAGGCGGTGTCCTTGCCGGACAGGGCGCGCCACTGGGCGGCGAAGTCGGCGGCGCCGATCTCCCGGCCGTCGCTCCAGACGGCCTGCTGGTTGAGCTTGTAGAGGACGACCTGTTTCGGCTCGGTGTCGACGACCTCGGCGGACTCCAGATAGTCGGGGTTGCGCACCGGCCGCCCCCGGCTGTCCGTCCGGAACATCGACGGGAGGACGGCCTGGGCGATCCGGGTGGTGGTGGCGTCGGCGTCCGACTGGAAGGTGTTCAGGGTGTCCGGGACGGTGTCCACGGCCCAGCGCAGGGTGCCCCCGTCGGCGATCCGGGCCCGGTCGGCGCGTGCGATGTCCGGTCCGGCGAGGGGCTTCCCGGCGGGGTCGTCGTCGGAGCCGCAGCCGGCCAGCGCGGGCACCGCGAGGACGCCCGCGGTGAGGAGGGCGACCGAGCGCAGAGCCGCGCGCGGGCCGACGCCGTCGTGGGACATCTCTGGTTACCTCCGGAAAGCCGGGAGCGTTACGATCACTTTTGGTGGTATTTGGAGCTCATCCGATGTATGCGGCCCACTGAAGAGGAAAGGGTTCGGCAACTCAGGGCGACACGGCGACCACGGGCGGCAAGGCCACCCGTGCGGCGCAACGCACCGCACAGTGCACCCGTACGCCTCGGCCAATCGATGCACATCCCTTCACAGCGCAAGGTGTGACGCGCAACACTCGCAGGCGCATGAACGTTGCCGCCTTGGGCCTGAAGGACCCGTGGAAGTGAGGGCAAGTCATGTCCGTGCACGACGAACTGACATCAGTCCAGCGCTGTCTCGACGACCTGATCCGGTCGGTGGGGCGCCTGGAGAAGCAGATGGGCAGCGGCGGCCTGGAGATGCGCCGCGTCCGCGCCGACACCAATCACCTGCGCGAGAGCGTCGCCCTGCTGCGGGAGACGGCCGGCACCACCACGGCCCCGCAGAAGCGGCCCGATCTCGTGACCATCTCCGACACGCCGTACGACCCCTCGCTGTGGGTGGACACGGACGACGAGGGTCTCGGCGCCCGCGACCGTCACGCTCCCTGACCCCCGCCGATCGCGGCGCCCCCTGACCCCTACCGGAGTGGACAAGTGGCCACTGGCACGGAACCCCCTGCCACCGAACCCCATCCCCGAAGCGGCGGTGTGAGAACCGGTACGCGCGCCGCGATCGCCGCCCCGCACCTGCGGACCGACCGCTGGTGGCTGGCCCCGGCCGCCACCGCGGCCGGACTGCTCGCCTTCATCGTCTACTCGACCTGGCGGGCCTTCGCGAACGCCGACTACTACGCGGCGCCGTACGTCTCGCCGTTCTACTCGCCGTGCCTCGCGGAGAACTGCGAACCGATGAAGGGGGGGCCCAACTGGGAGCTGTTCGGGAGCTGGTGGGGCATCTCACCGGCGATCATCATCCTGATCTTCCCGCTCGGCTTCCGGCTGACCTGCTACTACTACCGCAAGGCCTACTACCGGGGCTTCTGGGCGTCCCCGCCGGCCTGCGCGGTGGCCGAACCGCACGCCAAGTACACCGGGGAGACCCGCTTCCCGCTGATCCTCCAGAACATCCACCGGTACTTCTTCTACGCGGCCATCCTGGTCGCCGGCATCCTGACCTACGACACCGTGCTGGCCTTCCGCGACGAGCACTACGCCTGGGGTCACATGGGCCTCGGCACGCTGGTCTTCCTGGTCAACATCGCGCTGATCTGGGCGTACACCATTTCCTGCCACTCCTGCCGGCACATCGTCGGCGGGAAGCTGAAGCACTTCTCCAGACATCCGGTGCGCTACCGGATGTGGCAGTGGGTGGGCCGGCTGAACGCCCGGCACATGCAGCTCGCCTGGGCGTCGCTGCTGAGCGTGGCGCTCGCCGACTTCTACGTCTACCTCGTCGCGTCCGGTGTCTTCGACGATCCGCGCTTCTTCTAGCTGGGGGCCTTACCTATGTCCGTGGTCGACCGACAGGAGTGGGACGTCGTCGTGGTCGGCGCCGGCGGCGCGGGTCTGCGCGCCGCCATCGAGGCGCGCGAGCGGGGCGCCCGTACGGCGGTGATCTGCAAGTCGCTGTTCGGCAAGGCGCACACCGTGATGGCCGAGGGCGGCATCGCGGCTGCGATGGGCAACGCCAACCCCGGGGACAACTGGCAGGTCCACTTCCGCGACACCATGCGCGGCGGGAAGTTCCTCAACCAGTGGCGGATGGCCGAGCTGCACGCCCAGGAGGCGCCCCAGCGGGTGTGGGAGCTGGAGACCTGGGGCGCGCTGTTCGACCGTACGAAGGACGGCCGGATCTCGCAGCGCAACTTCGGCGGCCACGAGTACCCGCGCCTCGCCCATGTCGGCGACCGCACAGGTCTCGAGCTGATCCGCACCCTCCAGCAGAAGATCGTCGCGCTCCAGCAGGAGGACTTCAAGGAGACCGGGGACTACGAGTCCCGGCTGAAGGTCTTCCAGGAGTGCACGGTCACCCGCGTGCTGAAGGACGGCGAGCAGGTGAGCGGGGTCTTCGGCTACGAGCGGGAGTCCGGGCGCTTCTTCGTGCTGGAGGCGCCCGCCGTGGTGATCGCGACCGGCGGCATCGGCAAGTCGTTCAAGGTGACGTCGAACTCGTGGGAGTACACCGGCGACGGTCACGCGCTGGCGCTGCTGGCCGGGGCGCCGCTGCTGAACATGGAGTTCGTGCAGTTCCACCCGACCGGGATGGTCTGGCCGCCGTCGGTGAAGGGCATCCTCGTCACCGAGTCGGTGCGCGGGGACGGCGGGGTGCTGCGCAACTCCGAGGGCAAGCGGTTCATGTTCGACTACATCCCGGACGTCTTCAAGGAGAAGTACGCGGAGTCCGAGGAGGAGGGCGACCGCTGGTACGACGACCCGGACCACAACCGCCGCCCGCCCGAGCTGCTCCCCCGCGACGAGGTGGCCCGCGCGATCAACGCCGAGGTGAAGGCGGGCCGGGGCTCCCCGCACGGCGGGGTCTTCCTGGACGTGTCCACGCGGATGCCGGCCGAGGTGATCAAACGTCGGCTGCCGTCGATGTACCACCAGTTCAAGGAGCTGGCGGACGTCGACATCACCGCCGAGGCGATGGAGGTCGGGCCGACCTGTCACTACGTGATGGGCGGCATCGCCGTCGACTCCGACTCGGCGGCGGCCCGGGGGGTGCCGGGGCTGTTCGCGGCCGGTGAGGTGGCCGGCGGGATGCACGGCTCCAACCGGCTCGGCGGCAACTCGCTCTCCGACCTGCTGGTGTTCGGGCGCCGGGCCGGCTGGCACGCGGCCGAGTACGCGAGCGGGGCGGGGGCCGCGCGGCCCCGGGTGGACGACGCGCAGGTCGACACGGCCGCCGCGGAGGCCCTGCGCCCGTTCTCCGCGGAGGGCGAGGAACCCGCGGAAGGGCCGCCGGAGAACCCGTACACGCTGCACCAGGAGCTCCAGCAGACGATGAACGACCTGGTCGGCATCATCCGGCGCGACCACGAGATGAAGCAGGCTCTGGAGAAGCTCGCCGAACTGCGGGTGCGGGCCCGCCGGGCCGGGGTCGAGGGGCACCGGCAGTTCAACCCGGGCTGGCACCTCGCCCTCGACCTCAGGAACATGCTGCTGGTCAGCGAGTGCGTCGCCCGGGCGGCGCTGGAGCGCACCGAGTCGCGCGGCGGCCACACCCGTGAGGACCACGCGGCGATGGAACGCACCTGGCGCAACGTCAATCTGCTGTGCTCGCTCACCGACCCGTCGGGCGGACTCGCGGGCACCGACACGGTGCGCGGCCAGATCGCCCTCACCCGGGAGACCACCGAACCCATCCGCCCCGACCTGCTCGCCCTCTTCGAGAAGGAGGAGCTGGTCAAGTACCTCGCCGAAGAGGAGCTCTACGAGTGAGCAGCTACGAGGCCCGCTTCAAGGTGTGGCGGGGGGACGTCGAGGGTGGCGGCCTGGAGGACTTCGCGGTCGAGGTGAACGACGGCGAGGTGGTCCTCGACATCATCCACCGGCTCCAGGCCACCCAGGCACCCGATCTCGCCGTGCGCTGGAACTGCAAGGCAGGCAAGTGCGGTTCCTGCTCGGCGGAGATCAACGGGCGTCCCCGGCTGATGTGCATGACCCGTATGTCGGTGTTCCGGCGGGACGAGACGATCACCGTGACCCCGCTGCGGGCCTTCCCGGTGATCCGGGACCTGGTGACGGACGTCGGCTTCAACTACACCAAGGCCCGTGAGGTTCCGTCCTTCGTGCCGCCGGAGGGGGTCGGTCCGGGCGAGTACCGGATGATGCAGGAGGACGTGGACCGGTCGCAGGAGTTCCGCAAGTGCATCGAGTGCTTCCTGTGCCAGGACACCTGCCATGTGGTCCGCGACCACGAGGAGAACAAGCCTGCGTTCGCCGGGCCGCGCTTCCTGATGCGGGTCGCGGAGCTCGACATGCACCCGCTGGACGCGGCCGAGGAGTCCGGCCTGGACCGCAAGCGCACGGCCCAGGACGACCACGGCCTCGGCTACTGCAACATCACCAAGTGCTGCACGGAGGTCTGCCCCGAGGGCATCAAGATCACCGACAACGCGCTGATCCCGTTGAAGGAACGGGCCGTGGACCGGAAGTACGACCCGTTGGTGTGGCTGGGTTCGAAGATCAGGAGGCGTTAGGACGCAGCCAGCCCTCCCGGTACTCCTTCCAATTCGTCTCCGTCGCCGCGAAGTCGATGTAGGGCGCGACACCGAAGAGTTCCCGGTCGGCGTCCGTCCGGGAGAGACCGAGGCGGACGCCTCGGACGGCGGCGGCGACGGTCTCGGCGTGGCCCCAGTGGCTGAAGTTGCTCTCGTAGTAGAAGGGCAGCCCCATCAGCAGGTGCGTGGTGGGCGGGGTGACCTCCAGGGCGAGGGAGGTCTGCTGGGCCACGTAGCCGCCGTAGGTGCTCTCCAGGGGCCGGGCGGTGTCGTACGACATCACGGCGATCTGGTCGACGCGCCGGGCGACCTGGCCGAAGAACTCCTGCGACCACCACTTGGGGTGGTCGGCGAAGAAGCCTGCCACGGTGTGCAGGGCCGGGAGCGGGTCGATCTGGTGGGCGGCCACGGACAGTCGCGCGTCCCGGGCACGGGTGACGTCGCGCAGGTCGTCCAGGAGGGAGAGGTAGTCGCGGTCGCCGGAGTGCAGTGGCTCCAGGTCGAGGTGGACGCCGTCGTAGCCCGCGTCCAGGACCTGACCGGCGCTGCGGACGACGGCGGCCCGGGTGGCTGCCCGTTCGAGGCGCATGCCGTCGGGGCCCTCGGTGGCGAGGACGTCGCCGAGGAACGCCTGAACACGGACGCCGGGCAGCTCCCGGTGCACGGCGTCGATCAGCCAGCGGGCCCTCGGGTAGGCCGACTTCGGCAGGGTCCCGTCGTGCTCCAGCGGACCGGAGTGGACGTAGAGGTCGCGGATCCCGGTGTCCTCGAGGCGACGGGCGAGGGCGGTGACGTCGGCGTCCTTCTTCCGCCCGTCGACCCAGGCGTGCCCCAGCCACATGGCGTCCCGGTCGCGGGTGTACGTGCCGTCCGCCGGATCACCCATGTAGTTGATCCGCAGGGCGGTCTCGACGGCGAGGAGCGGGACGAGGAACAGGAGGGTGAGCGCGAGGGCGGTGCGTCCGACCCAGCGGACCCAGGGTCTGCGGCGCTTGCCGGCCTGCCCGCCGGGGGCAGTGGCAGGGGCGCCGTCGGCCGGTTCCGAGGGGGCGGCCCCACCGTCCGCGTCGGCGGTCTCCGGTGCGGTGGCGGGCGTCGGTTCCGGGGACGGGGCGTCCGCCGTGGTCTCCGGGTCCTGCGGCTCTGCGCGGTCCACGCCGGCCCCCTTCGCCTGTCGGCCCCCGGGAGGCGGCCGCGTTGTCGATGTTGAGCAGGAGGACGATGGGAACAGGTGTTCCGGTTGCGATCATCCGGGGACGGGCGCCTGCCGTATGTGCCGGTGGCCGTCGAGGGGGAAGGCCGGCGGGGCGGCCCGAAGCAGGCCGGACAGCGCGAAGCCGCTCTTCTCGGCGACCCGGCAGGAGGCCGTGTTGTCGACCTGGTGCAGCAGGTCCAGGCGGGTCAGGCCCTCGTGGGCGAAGGTGGTGAAGGCCCAGTCGGCCAGGGCGGTCAGGGCTCGCGGGGCCACTCCCCGGCCCCGCGCGTGGGCCGCCGTCCAGTAGCCGACCTCGGCCGAGGCGCGGTCCACGGCCGAGCGTTTGAGGACGACATGGCCCACCGGCCGGGAGTCGGACGCCTCCGTCTCCCGCACGGCGAACGCGAGGCGTGCGCCTGTTTCCCAGCCGCGCCGCTGCTCGGCCACCCAGCGCGCGGCGCTCGGCTCGTCGTGCACGGGCGCGCTCGCCCAGCGGCGCATCGCCTCGTCCCGGTACAGCTCGGCCAGGACGGCCGCGTCCTCCGGAGCCCAGGGCCGCAGGCCGAGGGTGCCGGCCGTCAGGTGCGCCGGGGCGGTCGGGGTGGTGTGCATGACGTGAGCCTACGGCCACCCCGACGGACTGCCCGACGGGCTGTCAGAACAGGCTCAGCAGGGCCTCCGCCGGGTCGGTGAGGGCGGTGTCGGTGCCGGGCAGGGGGAGTTCGAACCAGACCGTCTTGCCCCTCGGGGTACGGCGTGAGCCCCATGCCGCGCTGAGCAGGCCGACCAGCTGGAGGCCGCGGCCGCCCTCGTCGGTGTCGCGGGCGCGCCGGCGGCGCGGCTGGACCAGGCCCGAGTCCCAGACCTCGCAGACCAGGGTGCGGTCGAGGAGGAGACGGAGTCTGATCTCGCCCTCGCCGTAGCGCAGGGCGTTGGTGACCAGCTCGCTGACCAGGAGCTCCGTGGTGTCGACCAGGGGCTCCAGGTCCCAGCCGAGCAGCTGGGCGCGGGCGTACTCGCGGGCGCGGCCCACGCTGCGGGGCTCGCGGGGCAGGGTCCAGTCGCCGACGGACTCGGCGGGCAGTCCCTGGACGCGGGCCATCAGCAGGGCGATGTCGTCCTCGCCGTGGTGGGTGTCGAGGGTGTTCAGGACGTGGTCGCAGACGTCCTCCAGGGGGGCGGAGGGGTCCCTCAGGGCGGTCACGAAGGCCTGGAGGCCCTCGTCGAGGGGGTGGTCGCGGCTTTCGACCAGTCCGTCCGTGTAGAGCGCGAGCAGGGCGCCCTCGGGCAGTTCGACCTCCACCTCCTCGAAGGGTTCGCCGCCGACGCCGAGCGGCATGCCGGGCGGGACGTCCAGCATCAGCGCCGGCTCGCCGGGTTCGACCAGGACGGGCGGCAGATGGCCCGCGTTGGCGAAGGTGCAGCGCCTGGTCACCGAGTCGTAGACGGCGTAGACGCAGGTCGCCAGGTAGACCTCGGAGAGGTCGGCCTCGCGGGGGCGGCGGGCGGCCCGGGTCGCCTGCTGGACACCCCCGGGGGCGCCGAGACCCCGGGCGATCTCGTCCAACTGGGAGAGCACCTCGGCGGGTTCCAGGTCCAGCTGGGCCAGGGTCCGTACGGCGGTGCGCAGTTCGCCCATGGCGACGGCCGCGCGCAGTCCGCGCCCCATGACGTCGCCAACGACCAGCGCGGTGCGGTGGCCGGGCAGTTCGATGACGTCGAACCAGTCGCCGCCGACCTCGCTGGGCCGGCCGGTGGCCACGTTGCCGGGCAGGTAGCGGCAGGCGATGTCGAGACCGGAGGCCTCCGGGTCGCCGGGCGGCAGCAGGGACCGCTGGAGTATCAACGCGCGTTCGTGCTCGCGCCGGTACAGGCGGGCGTTGTCGATGCAGACGGCGGCCCGCGCGGCCAGCTCCACGGCGAGTTCGCGGTCGCGGTCGCCGAACGGCTCGCTGCCCTTGGTGCGGGCGAACTGCACGAGGCCCACCACCGTGTCGTGGGCGACCATCGGCACGGCGAGCGTGGACTGCACCAGTCCGCCGTCCTCGCCCGGCACCTTCTGCGGCCGGGCGGTGCGCAGGGCGTCGGCGCAGGGCGAGTTGAACGGGTAGTGGTGGAGGGCGCCGAGCTTCACCGGCTCCCCGGTGCCGCTGAACGGCCCGTCCGACACGGCGCTGGCGAACGCGACCCTGCGCACCTCGGCGCTGCCGTCGGCGAGGCCCGGCGGGGTCTCGTCGCCGGCCAGCAGCCCCTGGTACAGGTCGACGGTGGCCAGGTCGCAGAAGCCCGGGACGACGACGTCCAGGAGCTCCCGGGCGGTGGTCTCCAGGTCGAGGGAGTTGCCGATCCGGGCGCCCGCCTCGTTGAGGAGGGCGAGATTGCGCCGTGCGGCGGCCGCCTCGCGGGCGGCCGCGCGGCGGGCGGTGATGTCGGTTCCGAGCCAGGCGATGCCGATGGGACGGCCGCTGCCGCTGTGCACGCGGTAGAGGTTGACGGACCAGTGGCGGCGCTCGTCGGAGCCGGGCACGAAGCCCGTGACGTGCATGTCCGTGATGGAGTCGCCGGTCTCCAGCACCCGGCGCAGGGTCGCGGCGACCCGCTCGGCCTCGCCGCGCGGGAGATAGTCGTGCACGCCCCTGCCGCGGTGGTCGTCGGGCGTGCCGCCGAAAATGGACGCGAACCGCTGGTTGGCGCGGCGTACCCGCAGGTCGGGGTCGATCAGCAGGAAGCCGAACGGGGATTGGCCGAATATGGCCTGCGAGGCGGCGAGGTCGGTCTCGATCCTGCGCAGGGTGCGGACGTCGACGACGATGCAGACGGCGGCCTTCTCGCCCTCCTCGGTGCGGGTCGGCATGACGTAGACCTCGGCGAGGCCGTCCCGGTCGCGCTCGTCCGCCACGAAGCCGGCGGGCAGCCGGAAGGGCACCACTCCGGTCCACTCCCGGCCGTCGAGGATCTCGGCCATCTTGCGCTGGCCCCGCTCCCGCCGGACCGGGTCGAGGAACGCCTCGATGGGGTCCATGCCCAGGGCGCGGTCGGCGGGGATGCCGAAGATCTGCTCGGCGCGCAGGCTCCACTGGTCGACCAGCCCGTCGGGGCCGATGGAGAAGGACGCGACCTTGATGTAGTCGTAGATGGAGCCGGGCGGACTGCTCTGCCACATCGCGTCACCGGACGAGGCATCGCCGGATGCGAGGCCGTCCGCGGCCCCTCGCCTCGCGCCGCCCGACGAGTCCTCGGACTCCGTGGCCTTCGCTGGTATCTCGCTCACGCGAACCGTCCCCTCCAGCTCACCGCGTCCGGCACCGGTCACCGGGGGCGGCTGCCCGCAGTATCCAGCACTACGGCGCCGCACAACACGGTGTTCACGATCACAGCACGGTCCCGATGCTTTTCGGTCCGCGCCGTGAGAACACTTCCAGTCTTCTAACCAGCGGACACGTCGTCGAACCCCCCTCTTCGACAACCTCCACGGCAGCGAACCGGTCACTCGACGGAAGCGGGGGGCGCGTACACCGTGAACGGGCGTGCGAGGGCTCATCTCGGCACCACGAGTTCGAACCACACGGTCTTCCCGGAGGCGCCGGGCCGGGTGCCCCAGCGGCGGGAGGCGGAGGCCAGGAGCTGAAGCCCGCGCCCGCCCTCGTCCTCGGGCCGGGCGGCGCGTTCGTGCGGGGGGTCGGGGAGCGGGTCGGACACCTCCACGAGCAGGACGTCTCCCAGGTCGGCGGGGCGTCTGACGCGTACGCCGATGGGGCCGGTGGCGTGCCGCAGGGCGTTGGTGACCAGTTCACTGACCAGCAGGGCCGCGAGGTCGCCGAGGCTGTCGAGGTCCCAGAGGGTCAGTTGGTCGCGGACGGCGGTACGGGCGGCGCGCACGGCTCCCGGGTCCGCGGAGAAGGTCCACGCGGCGCGGTCGCCGTCGGTGTCGATCACATGGATCACTTCCCGGCCGAGGGAAACCACCTCATGTCCGGTTTCATGGGGTTAATGGGCACATACCCGATATCCCGGACGGCGTACCGCGCTCGACGGCGCATCGTGGCACAAGCGGCGCGGGAAGGCGCCCACGCATCGTCACCTCCGCCCCCACACGCCGGAGTCACGCTTCACACGCCCTCCTGAAGACCGAGGTGGGTGAGGGTGTCGCGGACGGCGGGGACGTCCTGGTCGAGCCAGTCGACGTCCCAGACGCGGTCGGGGGTGAGCCAGCGCAGCTCGTCGTGGTCCTCGAGCGGGCGGGGTGCGGGGGAGCCGGGGCGCAGGCGCGCGGTCCACACCCGCAGGACGTACGGGGTCCGCAGCGGCCACTCCCCCGGGACGCGCTCTCCTGCCTCGGCGTCGACGCCGAGTTCCTCGCGCAGCTCCCGCACGACGGCCGCGTCCGGGGCCTCTCCCGGTTCGACCTTGCCGCCGGGCAGCTCCCAGCGCCCTGCCAGGTCGGCGGGTGCGCTCCGACGGGCGGCGAGCAGCCGTCCCTCGTGCCACAGGGCCGCACCGACCACCACGATCCGCTCGCTCATGCGCCGGAGCCTACGTGAGGCGGGAGGCCGGACAGGGGGCCGCCGGCCGGTCCGGGTCAGTCGGCGGACGTGCCGTTCTGGCTGATCCGCTCGACCCAGTAGAGCTGTTTGTGTCCGCGCCCGTCGAGGCTGTCCGCGATCCGCTCGGCCTCGGCGCGGGTCGCGTATCTGCCCACGCGGTAGCGGTTGCCGTTGTCGTCCTGACGCACGACGAGCCAGGGAAGAGTCACCGTGCCGTCGTTCATCGCTCCCCTCCACTTCCCGTCCGCGGCCGGCGCCGCGCCCCGCCCGATAAGGAAACCCCAGTCCGCATATGCCCGAGCCTACGCCTTACCTTCACTGAGCGAATACGCCTTTTCACAAAGAGGCACGCAACCAGCCAGAACGCAGGGGGCGCACGGGGGCGGATGCGCCGTGCGGGAACGCCGACTCGTCCGGTCAGCGGCATGGCGCCCGATACGTCACGCTCCGGGGGCGACCTGCGAAAACGGCCAGATTGGCACCACGCCGGGACGGCCGGGGCACGCGCGGCAGGCCGGAGTGGGCACGGATCGGGGGCGTGTGAGGGCGCGCGGCGGCTCCACCGAGGGGAGCGCGAGGAAGCGCCGGGACGGGAGACCCCGCCCCGGCACGGCCGGGTTCGCTACTTCACCGGGAGGTGGTAGGCGGCCCGGTAGCGGTCGGCGGGGATGACCACGTCGGCGGTCTCCACCGGGCGGCCCGAGGCGAAGTAGGTGCGCTGGATGACCAGGACGACATGCCCGGGGACGCCGCCCAGCAGGACCAGTTCCTCGGCGAGGCCGGGGCGGGCGCCGACCTCCTCGGTGACGTTGTCCACGATCACGTCGATGGCGCGCATGCGCTCGACGACGCCCATGCCGCCGAGCGGCCCCTCCTCGGGCAGCATCACCGGGGTCCGGCCGGTGAGGGCGAGCGGCTCCCAGGAGGTGGAGAGCATCATCGGCTCACCGGCCTCCCGGAACAGGTACTTGGTGCGCATCACGCGGTCGCCGGGCTCGATCCCGAGCCGCTCGGCGACGGCGGCGCAGGCCTCGGCCTGCTCGCTGCTGGACTCCCAGGTGCCCCGGACGCCCGCGTCGGCCTGCTCCTGGCGGAAGGGCGTGGCCCCGCGCTCCGGACGGAACCCGGAGCGGGCGACCCGCCGGGGCACCGGCCGCTCCCGCACATACGTCCCCGAGCCGGAGCGGCCCTCGACGAGCCCCTCCGCCATGAGCACCTTGCGCGCCTCCAGCGCGACCGTGTCCGAGACGCCGTACTCCTCGCGGATCCTCGCCTGGGAGGGGAGCCGTGTGTGCGGCGGCAGCCGGCCGTCGACGATCTTCTTGCGGAGATCACCCGCGACACGCAGGTACGCCGGCTGCTCACCGAATGTCACGGGCCGCTCCCATCAGGTTGTACAGACAGCAACAGCGTGGCAACCGTAGGTTCTGCCAGGCAAGTAAAGGCCAGAGAATCACTCGATGTGATGACATCTGCCGGCCGAGGGCTTTGCGCAGGCACTTTCTCCCCGCTATGGCGGCCGTCACACCTTCATGTCGCCGTCTTCGGTGTCGCGCTCCGCCTCCTCGTCGCTCGTGGGCGGGGTGGACGCCAGTCCGAGGGCGTCGCGTGCGGTGACCGAGATGTGAGGATCCGTCACGTCCCAGCCGGCGTCGGCGTGCTCGATGTAGGTGTCCGCGCTGTCGGCCTCGGCGGCCTTCGCCCACTCCGCCCGCGCCTTCTCCAGCTCGGCGGCGAGGTCCCCCACCGGGCCTTCCGCACCGGCCGGCCACTCGTGATCGCGCAGCAGCCGGGTCTCCTCGGCGAGGGCGTCCGCGACCTTCGCCGCCCAGCTCCTGTGACCCGGCAGGTCGTCCTCCGGGTACTCCGACTCGGGGGCCTGCTCCAGCGCCGCGTCGAGGACGCCCTCGGCCTTCAGATAGGCCAGCTGGTGGGCGTCGAGCGTCGTCCCGTCCCGGCGCAGCGACCCGGTGAGGGTGGCCCGCCCGTCCCGGTTGCCGAAGACGCAGGTGATCTCCCGGTCGCCGTAGCGCCAGCTCGCCCGGGACGGGATGAGGTAGTAGACGTCCACGTGGCCGGGCAGCGCCCAGGTGTCCATGGCGTAGGCGTCCTGGAGGTCGTAGCAGCGCTCGTCGGCGGTGTCGGTGAGGCGTGCGTCGCCCGGGTAGCGGCCGTCGGGGAGGGTGACGACGGCGAAGACCTCACCGTCGTGCTCCCCCGCGCAGGGCACCCGGTCGGCGTCGGCGGTCCAGCCCTCCAGTCCGCCGGGCGAGTTGAAGCAGTCGCCCTTGTCCAGGGCGAGCACCGTGCTGCCGCGCGCCCCGTCCTTGACGCCCTCCCAGACGTCGGCCGCGACACCGGTGGCCAGCGCCACCACCCACAGCGCGAGCCCGGCCGACGACAGCACGGTTCCGGCGATCGCCATCCCCCGCCCCCGCTCCCCGCGCCGCTTGATCTGCCGCAGCGCCACCAGCCCCAGGACGAGACCGACGGCGGGCAGGAAGCAGAGCAGACCGCACACCAGGGCGGCGACGGCGACACCGTTCACGGCGGCCGGGGGCCGGGGACCGTAGGGGCCGTAGAGCCCGTACGGCGCGAGGCCCGGTCGGCCCCCGTGGGGCAACTGCGGTGGCGGGTAGGGGCCGTGGGCCCCCGGAGCGGGGTACTGGACCGGAGGGCCCTGGGGTCCCTGCGGGTCCGGAGCGTGCGGGGGCCCGTAGGGCGGAGGTATGGACACGAGCCGCATCGTAGGCGCGGGACGGCGGCCTTCGTCCCCGGGGGACCTCCCCGGGGACGAGGGCGCTCGCGTCCTTCAGGGCGTCCCGGGGGCTAGAACTGAAGCGCCCAGCCGTTCAGCCGCCCGGTGTCGTACCGCGCGTTGTCGCTGACCCGCAGCTTCCACGTGCCGTTCGCCGCCTCCGAGGAGGCGTCGACCGTGTACGTGGTGCTGATGTTGTCCGCGCTGCCGCCGGTGCCGTACGACTTCAGCGTGTACGCCGTGCCGTCGGGGGCGATCAGCTGGACCTGGAGGTCACCGATGTAGGTGTGGGTGATGTCGACCTCGACGGCCAGGTTCGAGGGCGCGTTGCCGGAGACACCGGAGACGGTCACCGGGGACTCGACGGTGGAGTTGTCGGCGACGGTGTAGTCGGCGGTGTTCTCGAAGCGGTCGCCGGTGGGCGGCGGGGTGGTGCCCCCGTCACCGACGTACAGCAGGCGGTTGGGCGATCCGGTGCCCGGGCTGCCGACGACGCCGGTGGTGGCGGCGGAGGTCAGCGCGGAGGAGACCTGGGCGGGCGTGGCCGAGGGGTTGTCGGCCAGGTGGAGGGCGGCCGCGCCGGCGACGTGCGGGCTCGCCATGGACGTACCCGAGATGGTGTTGGTGGCCGTGTCGCTGGTGCGCCAGGCGGAGGTGATGGAGGAGCCGGGCGCGAACAGGTCCAGAACGGAGCCGTAGTTGGAGTAGCTGGCGCGTGCGTCGCCGGACGTGGTGGCGCCCACGGTGATCGCCTCCGTCACCCTGGCCGGGGACTTGGTGGAGGCGTTGGTGGACTCGTTGCCGGCCGCGACGACGAAGGTGACGCCGGTGGCGATGGCGTTGCGGACGGCCGTGTCGATCGCGCTGTCGGCGCTGCCGCCGAGGGACATGTTGGCGACGGCCGGCTTGACCGCGTTCCGCGCCACCCAGTCGATGCCCGCGACGACCTGGGCGGTGGTGCCGGAGCCGGAGTTGTTCAGCACGCGGACGCCGACGACCTTCGCCTTCTTCGCCACGCCGTAGGAGCTGCCCGCGACCGTGCCGGCGACGTGGGTGCCGTGGCCGTGGCCGTCCTGGGCGGTGTTGTCGTTGTCGACGGCGTCGTAGCCGTTGGAGGCACGGCCGCCGAAGTCGCTGTGGCTGATGCGGACGCCGGTGTCGATGACGTACGCGGTCACGCCCTCCCCGGCGGAGTCCGGGTAGGTGTACGAGTTGTTCAGCGGGAGGTTCCGCTGGTCGATCCGGTCCAGGCCCCAGGAGGGCGGGCTGGGCTGGGTGCCGGTGACGTGGAAGGTGCGGTTCTGCACCACGGAGGCGACGGCCGGGTCGGCGGCGAGGCGTTTCGCCTCGGTCTCGGAGGCGTCGACCTCGTAGCCGTTCAGGGCCTTGGTGTAGGTCCGCTCGATCTCGGCGCCGTACTTCTTCGCCAGGGCGCGACCCTCGGCGGAGCCGGACCGGGCCTCGTCCGCCTTCAGGGTCACGATGTAGCTTCCGGCGACGGCGTCCGCGGCGCCCGCGTACTGGACGCGGCCTTCGGGAGCGGCCGGGGCCGCGCCGGCGGGGAGAGCGGAGACGAGGCTCGCGACGAGGGCCGCGGTGGTCGCGGCGCCGAGAGTGGCCAGTCTTCGCCGGGGGTGACGCATCACTGCCATCTGAGGGTTCCTCCTCGGTCGGTGGTGCGTGTGCTGTGGGGGTCTGGTGCTTGGCGACGCACGTGTGGCGCTGTGGCGCGTGGAGCGTGCAGAACGAGCCACTGACAGGATCATGTCAAATGTCAGCGGCCGAGTACGTGCGCCAGCCGAAAGATTGAGGGTTCCACAGGAATTCCACAAGAGGGCCTGCATGAACGTCATGGCCGCGTCATGCGGCCGAAACAGTCGCCGCCGCGCCTCCGTCGCCGGTGGGGCGCCGCCCGGTCATGCGGTCCGGGGCGGTGCCGGTCGTCGGGGTGCCGGGGGCAGGGGCGCGCGGGTGGGCGAGGTCTGGAAGGACTGGATCATGAGGGCGGCGAAGCGCCGGGAGGCGGCCTGCCGGGTGGCCGCCGACATGGCGTGGACGCCCCGGTGGGCGGTGAGCACCAGGACCAGGTCGTCCGGGACGAAGTCGGGGCGCAGCTCGCCGGTCCGCTGGGCGCGACGGGCCAGTTCGGCGACCGCGCCGAGCATCCGCGCACGGTCCGCGGCGAAGTCCATCGCGTCGGGGTAGGCCGCCATGAAGGCCTCGGTGAACCCCAGGCTGTGGATGTGCAGGTCACAGGTCTTCTCGAGCACGCCGCGGAAGCCCCGCCACGCGTCCGGATCGGCGAGCCCCTCCTCGACGATGGCGTGGCACGCCCGCACCTCTTCGGCGTACGCCTCGGCGACCAGCGTCCGCTTGGTCGGGAAGCGGCGGTAGAGGGTGGCGGGGCCCACCCCGGCGCGCCGGGCGATCTCGCGCATCGGAACGTCCAGGCCCTCGGTGGCGAACAGGGCGCGGGCCGCTTCGAGGACGCGCTCACGGTTGTCCAGGGCGTCGGAGCGCAGCGGGTGAGGCAAAGACTCGGTCACCTCTCTCACTTTAGCCAAGTGGACGGGGCCGTCCGTTAGCGTCCGAAGACGTCGGGCCGGGCTTCGTCCCCGCCCGCCCTCAACTCCCCTCGCTTCCGTTTTCCCACGACCAGGAGCCGATCTTGAAAGCAGTCGCGATCCGGACGTTCGGTGGCCCGGAAGGGCTGACCGTGACCGACCTGCCGGACCCGGTGCCCGCCGACGGGCAGGTGCTGATCACCACCGAGGCGATCGGCGTCGGCGGGGTCGACGCCGTGGTCCGCCGGGGGACCGTCGCCGCCCACGGCCTGACGGAGGGCCATGTCCCCGGCAGTGAGGTGGCGGGGACCGTCACGGCGGTCGGCCGCGGCGTCGACACATCGTGGATCGGCCGCCGCGTATGGACGTTCACCGGCCTCGGCGGCGGCTATGTGGAACACGTGGCCGCCCGCGTCGAGGAGGTCCTCCCCCTCCCCGCGCACCTGTCGGTGGCGGACGCGGTGACCCTCGGGACCTCCGGAGCGGTGGCTCACTTCGCCCTCGCCCACGCCCGCTTCGCCCCCGGCGAGTCGGTCCTGGTGCGCGGCGCGGCCGGCGGCATCGGCGTCATGACGGTCCAGCTCGCGGCTCGTGGCGGTGCCTCCGCGGTGGCGGTCACGACCTCCTCGGCCGAGCGCGGTGAGCGCCTGCGCGAACTGGGCGCGACACACGTACTGGACCGCTCCGGCGGGGCGGGCGAGGACGCGCCCGAGGCGTACGACGTCGTCATCGACATCGTCGCCGGTGCGGACATGCCGTCGTTCTTCGACCGGCTCGCCCCGAACGGCCGCCTGGTGGCCGTCGGCATCGTCGGAGGACCGCCGCCGGACGACTTCGGCACGCGCATGATGGCGGCGTTCCGGAAGTCGCTGACGTTCGCCACGTTCAGCGCCGACACCGTGGACGAGGAGGACCGACGGGCGGTGACGGCCGAGCAGTTCGCCGCCGTGGGCCGCGGCGAACTGCGCGCGGTGGTGCACGAGGTGCTGCCCCTGGAGCAAGCCGTCCTGGCCCACCGGAAGATGGACGCCGGCGAGGTATTCGGCAGGATCGTCCTGACCCCGTAGGCCCCGGGGGCGTCCCCGGCGGTCGTCAGTCCTCGAAGGCCGTGGCGCGGGTGCGCTTCTCCCAGGCCAGGACGTCCTCGCGGACCTGGTCGAGATGGCCGAGGACCGCCCCGACACCGTCGTCGCCCAGCGGCAGCCGCAGGGGCGCGTCCTCCGCGTCGAGGGCGGCCAGGATGAGGGCCGCCGCCTTGGCGGGGTCACCGGGCTGGGTGCCGTCGCCGCCGGCCACGGCGGAGCGGGTCTCGCCGACCTTCGGGTAGAGACCGCTGTCCCGGCTGGCCCCGGCCCTGCTCGTCTCGAACAGGCCGGTCCGGAAGGACCCCGGCTCCACGATCAGCACCTGGATGCCGTACTCCCGCACCTCGTCCGCGAGCGCCTCCGACATGCCCTCCAGCGCGAACTTGGTACCGCTGTACGCCGCGAAGCCGGCGAAGGACATCTGCCCGCCCATGCTGCTCATCTGCACGATCGCCCCCGAGCGCCGCTCCCGCATGCCCGGCAGCGCCGCCCTCACCAGCGCGGCGGGACCGAGGACGTGCACGTCGAACAACTCGCGCAGCTCCTGGTCGGAGGTCTCCTCGAAGGCCCCGACATGGGTCCGCCCCGCGTTGTTGACCAGGACGTCGATCCGTCCGTGCCGCGCCACCACGTCCCGCACCAGGGCCTCGGCGCCCTCGATGTCCGCGACGTCCAGGCGCAGCGCCTCCACCTGGTCCGGGTGCGCGGCGACCAGGTCTTCCAGCGCCTCGGGCCGGCGGGCCGCGCCGATCACCACATCGCCGTCGGCGAGGGCGGCCTCGGCGATCGCCCGGCCGAATCCGCTGCTCGCACCCGTGATCAGCCACACCTTGTTCATCTCGGCTCCTTCTGGCCCCTGCTGCCCATCGGTTACGTCAACAACCTTGCCGTGACAGCGGGTTGGGCGTCCAAGACATACGCTGACAACCGATGGTTATGAAGACGGACGTTCACCTGCGGGATCTGCGCTATTTCCTGGCCGTGGCGGAGGAACTGCACTTCACCCGTGCGGCCGAGCGCCTCTACGTCTCGCAGCCCGCGCTGAGCAAGCAGATTCGGGCGCTGGAACGGCAGCTGGGCGTCGAGCTGTTCCGGCGCGACCGGCAGGGCGTGGCGCTCACGGCCGCCGGTACGGCACTGCTGCCGCACGCCCGTCGGGTGCTGGCCGTATGGGCGGAGGGCGCCACGGCGGTGGAGCGGGCGCGGGCGGCCCAGCGCAGCACGCTGGTCGTGGGCATGAGCACCAGCCCCGGCCGCGGCGGGCTGCTCCCCGCGATCCGCTCCCGTTTCACCGCCGCGCACCCCGACGCCGTGGTGCGGCTGCGGCAGGTCGGCTGGGAGGACCCGACGGCGGGCCTCGCGGACGGCGACGCGGACGTGGCGTTCGTCTGGCTGCCGCTGCCCGACGCCGGCCGCTACGACTGGACGGTGGTCGCCGAGGAGCCGCGCCTGGTCGCCCTCCCGGAGACCCATCCCCTGGCCGCCCGCACGGACCTCACCCTCGCGGACCTCGCCGACGAGCCGTTCCTGGCCCTGCCCCCGAGCGCGGGCGTCCTGCGCGACCACTGGCTCGCCCTCGACGAACGCCCCGGCGGCCCGCCCCGCGTCGGCGCGGAGATCGCCGGCACGGAGGAGACGTACGAGGCGCTGGTGGCGGGCCTCGGCATCTGCTTCGTCGCCGCCGGCAACGCCCCCTTGATCACCCTGGGCGGCGTCGTCACCCGCCCGGTCCGCGGTCTCGGCCCGAGCCGTTACGTGCTGGCCTGGCGCGAGGAGGAGGGCGACCGCCCTCTGATCCGGGGGTACGCGCGGGCCTGCGTCCGGGGACTCGCGTAGAACTCCCAGGGTGCCGCTAGCATGTGCGAACTCAGATGATCTGTCTGATTACCCGACCTTCACCGAAAGTTCGTGTCCTGCCGCACCACACCAGACCCCTCCGTCCACCACCGAGCACATAGACCAGAAACTTGAAAACCACACCAAGCCGAATACCCTCGCGCACCCTTCAGCCGCGAGCGATGCTGTGGGTCGCGGCGGCCGTCGCGACCCTCGGATTCCTCATAGCGCTGGAATGCGCCGCACGCCGCTACGGCCACCCGGGGCCGATCACCAACCAGGCACGAGAGGCGATCTTCGCCCCTCACTCGGGCCCGCTGCTGTACGCCGGCCTCGCCCTGGCGCTGGTGGTGCTCACCTGGCGGCAGCGGCTCGTCGCGGTGGGTGCCGCGATCGGTGTCGACGTCGTCTTCTGGCTGGTGCGGTGGGCGGTCGGCGCCGACATGAACTTCGGCAACGGCGCCCTGTGGGCGGTTCTGGGCATCGCGGTCGTAGGCGTCACCCGCCGTACCGGGGCGGAGCGACTGCTGCTGCTGAAGGGCACGGGGCTGGGCCTGCTGCTGGTGGCCGGACACAAGACCGGTGACACCTGGCTGCTCATCACGTCGAAGACCCGCCCGTCCGTGCTCGACCCGTATGTGGCGACCGCCGACCGGGCGCTGGGCGACCCGTCGTGGCTGGCCGGCCGGCTCCTCGAGGCCACCGAGCCGATCGGCCCCTTCGTGCTCCACGTGGTCTACGGCCAGCTTCCGCTGGCGGCGGCGCTCGTCGGGCTGTACCAGCTGCGCCGTGTGGCGGTCGAACGTCGCTTCCCGGGGCACCACCTGGTGCGCACGTTCCTGGTCATCGGGCTGCTCGGTCCCGCCTTCTACATGATCTTCCCGGTCGTCGGACCCGTCTACGCGTACGGCGCCGACGGCGGCCAGTGGGCGGTGGGCCAGCTGTGGCCGGACACGCTGCCGACGATCGGCACCCCGCACCCGATCCCGTTCGACGAGATCACTCCCCGCAACTGCATGCCGAGCCTGCACACGGCGTGGGCCACCACGCTGTTCATCCACACCCGCAAGGGCTCGCGGGCGATGCGATGGGCGGGCACGTTCTGGCTGGTCGGCACCCTGTCGGCGACGCTGGGCTTCGGCTACCACTACGGCGCCGACCTCGTCGCCGGCGTGGTTTTCGCGCTCACGATCGAGGCGGCGATGCGCTCGCTCGCGCGCGGCTGGGACCGGTCGGCGACCTGGCTGGTCGCCTACGGCTCGACGGTCTTCGCCGCGCTCCTGGTGTCGTACCGCTGGCTGCCGCAGGAGATGGCCCGGCACGCGTGGGCGTTCGGTCCCCTGATCCTCCTGGCGATGGCCTCGGTGATCTACGGCTATGTGCGGACCACCACCCTGTGGGAGACGGCGCCCGCGCCGGCACAGCGACTGGAACCACAGCCCCCGGAGCCGCGGCCCGAACTCGTCTGAAGGCTTCCGGCCGAGTCCTTCACTGGTACACGTCGGCCTGGAGGGCGAAGACCTCGCTGTACGTGCCGCCGGCGGCCATGAGTTCGTCGTGGCCGCCGGCCTCATGGATCCGGCCGCCGTCCAGGACCACGATGAGGTCGGCCATCCGGACCGTGGAGAAGCGGTGCGAGATGAAGACGGTGACGGCGCCGAGGCTCCGGCGGCTGCGCCGGGCGTCGCTGCCGAACCGTTCGAAGACGGCGTGCTCGGCGGCGGCGTCGAGCGCCGAGGCGGGCTCGTCCAGGATCTGGAGCAGCGGACGCTCCCGCATCAGCGTGCGGGCCAGCCCGAGGGTCTGCCACTGGCCGCCGGACAGTTCCGCCCCGTCGCCGTAGGTGCGGCCCAGCAGTCCGTTCAGCCCGCCGGGGACGCGGGCGACCACCTTCTCCGCGCGGGCGCGGGCCAGCGCGGAGCGGACCGCCTCGTCGTCGTCGACGGAACCGACGGCGCCGATGCCCACGTTCTCCCGCAGCAGCAGCTCCAGCCGGGCGAAGTCCTGGAAGAGCGGGGCGACGCGCGCCATCCAGGCCTCCGGCTCGAAGTCCCGCAGATCCGTGCCGTCGACCAGGATCCGCCCCTCGGTGGGCCGGTACATGCCGCACAGCAGCTTCACCAGGGTGCTCTTGCCCGCGCCGTTCTCGCCGACGAGCGCGACGGTGGAACCGGCGGGCAGGGTGAGGTCGAGGCCCCGGAGGATGTACCGGTCGCCGCCGGGGTAGCGGAACCCGACGTTCTCCAGCCGGATCTCCCCGCTCATCCGCTCCGGAACGGGGGCGGTGCCGCCCTCGTGGCGGCGACCCGCCGCCGTCTCCTTGAGTTCCGCCAGCCGTTCGAAGGTGCGCCCGCCTTCCTGCACCATGACGAACAGGCCGAGCGCGGTGGCCACTTGCGTGCTCACCTGCACGGCGAGGGTGATGAGGAGGACGAGGTCGCCGACGGTGGAGCGGCCCGCGAGGGCCTGGTCCACGACGAGGAGGATGGCGGCGCCGTACGCGAGGGCGAACAGCAGCTGGCCGGCGGCGCGCAGCAGCGCCGCGCGGGCGTGGGCGCGTACGAGAACGTCGGTCGCGGCGTCCCAGTCCCGCTGATGGCGGCGCAGCAGCGGGCGTTCGGCGCGGTACAGCCGCAGTTCCTTCACCGAGTTCGCCGCCGTGGCCAGGCCCAGCAGATGCCGGCTGCGGCGGACGGGCGTCGCGGACTCCTCCTTGCCCCGGTCCACGAGGGCCTGGGCGCGACGGCCGATGAGGATGGGCGGGACGGCCGCCACCGGCAGCAGGATCAGCCAGGGATTGAGCAGCCCGAGGATGACGGCCGTCACCACGGACTGCACGACCAGGCCGCCCAGTTGCAGCACGGCCTCCAGCAGTTGCCGGGTGCGGTGCAGGTCCTGGCGGACGAGGGCGAGGAGGTCGGCGAACCGCGGGCTGTCGAAGTGCTCCAGGCCCGGGGTGCCGTTGGCGACGTTCAGGGTCTCCTCCTGGAGCGCCGCCTCGCCCAGCTCGCCCAGCTCGAAGTAGAGGAGGTGCGCGAAGTGGCCCAGCGTCAGCTCCAGGACGAGGGCCGTCGCCGTGGCGAGCGCCAACCAGAACAGGGTGCCGGTGGCACCGGTCAGGGCCGCGTCGGTGACGCCCTTGAGGAGCAGGGCGACGGCCGGGGTGGCGAGGTGGCCGAGCAGCAGCAGCGTCACCGCGCCGGCGAACTTCGCCGGGCCGGTGCGGAACGCCGACACCATCAGGGGCCGTACGGCCGTCCACACGGTGTTCACCGCTCCGCCTCCTCGTGCTCGTCGGTTCCGGGGCCGTCGAAGCGCTGCGCCTGGAGCCGGAACAGTTCGGCGTACCGCCCGCCGGCGGCGACGAGTTCGTCGTGGGTGCCGCGCTCGACGACCCGGCCGTGTTCGAGGACGACGATGCGGTCGGCGCGGCGCACCGTGGAGAAGCGGTGCGAGATGATGACGCTGGTCAGGCCCTCGGTCATCTGAAGGAACCGGTCGAAGAACCGCACCTCCGCCCGCACGTCGAGCTGCGCCGTCGGCTCGTCCAGGACGAGGATCTCCGCGCCCGTCTCGGCGGCGAAGAACGCGCGGGCCAGGGCCACGCGCTGCCACTGCCCGCCGGAGAGGTCCTGGCCGCCCTCGTACTGGCCGGAGAGGACGGTACGGACGCCCGAGGGGAGCGCGGCCACGACCTCGGCCGCGTCCGCGCGTTCGATCGCCCGGCCGAGCGCGGCCCGTGTGGCAGGGGTGTCGGGCGCGTCCGGGGCGCCCATGCGGATGTTGTCCTCCAGGGACATCTCGTACCGGATGTAGTCCTGGAAGATCACGGCGAAGCGGCGCTGCCACGCTTCGGGGTCCATGGCGGTGACGTCCTGGCCGTCGGCGGTCACGGTTCCCCCGACGGGGTCGTGGAGCCGGGTGAGGAGCTTGACCAGGGTGGTCTTGCCCGCGCCGTTGAGCCCGACGATCGCGGTGGCCCTGCCCGCCTCGATCTCCAGGTCGAGGTGGTCGAGCACGGGGGGCGCGTCCGGGGCGTAGGCGAAGGTGACGTCCTCGAAGCGGATGCCCTTCTTCAGCCGGGCCGGCTCGCCGGGCGGCGGCACGGGGGGCCGGGCGGCCGTCCGTGCTTCCGCGGCCGGGCGGCCGGCGAGGCTCTCCAGTTCCAGGAGCGCGTCGAACGACTGCATGCCGTACTGGGTGGCGACATCGCTCTCGGGGAAATAGACGCCGAAGCGGAGCGGTATGAGCACGCCCTGCACGGCGACGGCCAGCTCCAGCAGGGTGAGCTCGCCGCTGTCGGCGGCGCGGCCCAGCTCCAGCAGGGCCAGGGCACCGCCGATCAGCCCGACCAGGGCGAGCCGGACGAACGGCGCGAACAGCAGCCGCCGGCGGCCCGCCCACAGCGGCTTCAGCAGGGCGTCGGTCTCCTCGCGGTGCCGTGCGCGGTACCAGTCGATCAGGCCCAGCACCCGCATCTCCTTGGCGATGCCCGCGCCCGTACCGGTCCTGCGGATGTACATGAGCCGACGGCGCTCGGCCGTCAGCCCGCCCCACAGGGCGGCGAACCGGCCCAGGGAGCCGCGCTGCCCGAAGCGGATGACGAGCGCCGTGACGGTGACCAGCAGCCCGGCCCAGGGGGTGAGCACGATGCCCACGAGCACACAGGCACCGGCGAGCTGGGTGTAACGGGAAACCAGCGCCAGCAGTCCGGCGGCGGCCTGGCCGGGGCTGGACATCTGGCCCTCGTAGGGGGCGCGGGCGTCGCTGAGCAGGTCCAGGGTCCGGCGGCGTTCCAGCACGTCGATGGGTGTGTCCGTGAGCGAGACCCGCATCAGGCGCCGCACACAGTAGCCGTCCACCCGGCGGGTGACGATCTCCCCGGTGAACACCCGGAATGGAGCGACGAGTTGCTGTACGACGAACGAGCCGACGGAGACGAGCAGCGCGAGGCCTACCGTGCCCCAGCCGCCGCCGTCCACGGCCCGCGGCAGCCGGTGGAGCAGCGTGCTCATCGCGACGATGAAGCCGAGCGGCAACAGCCCCAGGAGGACGTTCACCAGGACCGACGCCACCAGGGGCCCGGTGCCGGCGTGCGGCAGCAGCCGCAGGATCCCGAGCCAGCGCCCGGCGCGGGCGCGCGGGGAGTCCCCGGGGGCGGTGCGGGTCGGAACGGTCATGTTTCCCCCGGCTCTGTTCCGGACCGATGGAACAGGGTCCTCACGAGCCCTGAAAAGGCACGGCAAGACGATTTTTGGCGCGCATCACCATACCCGTGCGGTGAACCCGTTCACGGTGTTCAACCTTCCTGAACTCGACTTTGTGGACACGTATTTGGAGCGTCGTTAGGTTGAAAACGATGAATTACCCCTTCGATGTCTATGCGACGGCGACGACCGCGCGCCCCGGCGAGGCGCACAATGCCACCACGCTCGAGGAAGTGGCCAAGAACGCGGAGAAGTGCGGATTCACCGGGCTGCTGTCCTTCTACAACAACCGGGACCTCAACCCCTGGCCGGTCGCCTCGGCCGTGCTGGAACGCACCGAACGGCTGGTGCCGCTGGTCGCCGTGCAGCCGTACGCGGCGCCGCCGTTCACGGTCGCGCAGATGATCCACTCCCTGACGGCGCTGTACGGCCGCCGGGTCGACCTGAACCTGATCACCGGGGCGTCCGCGGCGGAGCTGGCCCAGGCCGGCGACCCCCTGGGACACGACGAACGGTACGAGCGGGCACGGGAGTTCATCACCGTGGTCCGGGCCCTGCTGAGCTCGGCGGAGCCGCTGCGCCACGAGGGCGGGCACTACCGCTACGCGGGCCTGAGCACCCACGCCCCGCTCGACCCGGCGCTGATGCCACGCGTCTTCGTCGCCGGTTCGTCGGAACAGGCCCTGGCCACCGCCCACGCCGTCGCGGACGTCGCCGTCACCCACCCGGAGCCCGTCGAGCGGTTCGCCCGGGACTACGCCGCCGCCCTCGCGGGCGGCCCCCGCATCGCCGTCCGGGTCGAGCTGATCGCCCGTCCGACCGCCGACGAGGCGTGGGCGGCGGCCCGCGCGCGGTACGTCACGGACCGGGCGGCGCACGTGAGGACCGCGATGCGCCGCCGCTCCGAGTCCGACTGGAGCCGCAAACTGGCCCATCTGGCCACCGACGGGGACGTGTACGACGACGTGTACTGGACCGGCGGCTACCGCAGCGGCAAGGGCTACGCGCCCCAACTGGTCGGGGACTACACGTCCGTGGCGCACTATCTGTCCCGCTATCTCGACGCCGGAGCGAGCACGGTACTCCTCGGAAATCTCATGGAGGACGAGGAATTCGCACACGCCGAGGCCACGTTCTCGGCCCTTTCCGCGATGCTCCCCGCCGATCCGCCGGGAGCCGTCCGGTGAATTCCCGATGGTATCCCGGCGGAATGCCGGCGCACCCCGTGTTCAACGGCCCGTTCTGAGCGGTTGAACGCTCTTTTTCGGAAGGCGAGTTGAACACGGAGCGTCTTGCTATCTTCCCCCGAGCGTCATTCGCGGACGTTGCCGCGCGATCCCCGAAGTTCACCTGTGGGAGGTGACATGTCCTACGCCTCCGAGCCGTTCCCGGCGACCGGCCCCGCGTTCGTCCACGATCTGCTGGACGCGACCGCGCACGGGCGGCCCCGGGCGAACGCGGTCGCGGACACCGCCGGGCAGTGGACCTACGCGCAGCTGCGCGAGGCCAGCCTGCGGGCCGCCGCCTGGCTGCGCGACCGGGGGATCCGCCGTGGTGACCGCGTCCTCACCCAGCTCCCCAACCGCAGGGAGCTGGTGGCGCTGCTGTACGCCACGTCCCGCCTCGGCGCCGTGCTCGTGCCGGTCAACCCGCAGATGAAGCCGTTCCACCTCACCACCGTCCTGCGGGACGCCGATCCGTCGCTGGTGGTCGGTGACGCCCGTACGGCCGGAGCGCTGCGGGAGGCGACGCCCGCACCGGTCGTCGAGCTGGACGGGGCATGGGAGGAGATCCGGGCGGCCGCACCCGACGGCGGCCCGGCCACCCCCGCCACCGGTCACGACGCGGCGCTGCTCATCTACACGTCCGGCAGCACCTCGGCCCCGAAGGCCGTCGTCTGCCCGCACCGCCAGATCGTCTTCGCCGTCCGGGCGATCGACCAGGTGCTGCGCCACCGCCCGGACGACGTGGTGTTCCTGCGCCTGCCGATGTCCTTCGACTACGGGCTCCACCAGCTCTTCCTCGCCGCGCTCAGCGGCGCCGCCGTGCATCTGGCGGAGGAGGGCCGCGATCTGACCCTGCTGCGGCGGATCCGGGAGACGGGCGCCACCGTCGTGCCGCTGGTGCCGTCGCTGGCGCAGCTGCTCACCCATCTCGCCGGGCGGGACACGGCCCCCACCCGGGTCCGGCTGTTCACCAACACCGGCGCGGCCCTGACCGAGGCCCTCTGCCGGGACCTGCGCGCGGGCTTTCCCGGCGCCCGGATCGCCCTCATGTTCGGCATCACCGAGTGCAAGAGGGTGTCCGTCCTGGAGCCCGACGGCGACCTGGCGAAGCCGGGCTCGGTCGGGCCCCCGATCCCCGGTACCGCCGTCGAGGTGATCGGGGAGGACGGCACGCCGCTCCCGCCGGGCGAGCAGGGCGAGTTCGTCGTACGCGGACCCCATGTCATGAGCGGCTACTGGGGCGCGCCGGAGCTGACCGCGCGCCGCTTCCGCAGGGACGAGCGGACCGGCGAAGTGGTCCTGCACACCGGCGACTTCGGGCACCTGGACGAGGACGGCCACCTGTACTTCTCCGGCCGCCGGGACGACATCGTCAAGCACCGGGGCACCCGGGTCAGCCTGCTGGAGATCGAGGCGGCGGCCCTGGACGTCCCGGGCGTACGGGCGGCGGCGGCCGTGTCCCTGCACGACCCGGCGGCGCTGGTGCTGTGCGCCGTCGCCGACCTGCCCTCGACGGAGCCGCTGGTCCAGGGCCTCGTGGAGCGGCTGGAGGCGGCGAAGCTGCCCGACCGCTGCGTGCTGCTGGACCGGCTGCCGCTCACCCCCAACCAGAAGACGGACCGGAGAGGACTGGCCGAGATCGTGAGGAAGCAGCAGTGACGACCCCCACCACGCTGGTCGAGCGGTACGGCAGCCCCCTGTACGTCTACGACCTGGACGAGGCCGACGCGGCCGCCGCCGCACTGCGCGCCCAGCTCCCGGCCGGCGCGACCCTGTTCTACTCGCTGAAGGCCAACCCGCACCCGGAGGTGGTGCGGGCCCTGCGGGCCGCGGGCTGCCGCGCCGAGATCAGCTCGGCGGGTGAGCTGGAGTCCGCCCTGGACGCCGGGCACGAGCCCGGAACGTGCCTCTACACGGGGCCGGGCAAGACGGACGCGGAACTGGCCCACGCCCTGGAGCGCGGCGTCGCGTTCTTCTCGGCGGAGTCGGTGACCGACCTGCGGCGCATCGCCCGGGCCGCACGGCGGCAGGGGGTGACCGCGCGCTGTCTGCTGCGCGTCAACGGCGGCGCCGGCGAGGGCACGGCCGGACTGCGGATGACCGGCACCGCCTCCCAGTTCGGGCTGGACCTGGACGCGGTGGACGCGTGGGCGCCGGCGGTCGCCGGGACCCTGGCCGAGGGCCATGTGGAGCCCGTCGGTCTCCACCTGTTCGCGGTGACCAACGCCCGCGACGAGGACAGCCTGATCCAGGAGCTCCTCACCAACGTCCGTACGGCCGCCCTGCTCCGCGACCGGCACGGCCTGCCGGTACGCGTCCTCGACCTGGGCGGCGGATTCGCCCACCCGTACGCCGTGCCGGGCGCCAGGCCCTCCTACCCGAGGCTGCGGGACGCGCTGGAGGGCGGTCTCGACGAGCACTTCGCCGGCTGGCGGGACGGCGACGTGGAGGTCGCCTTCGAGTCGGGCCGCTATCTCAGCGGCTCCTGCGGCCGGTTGCTGACCACGGTGACCGATGTGAAGGAGAGCAAGGGCCGCACCTTCGTCGTGCTGGACGCCGGGGTGAACACGCTCGGCGGGCTGGCCGGGCTGCGCAGGCTGCCGCCCGTACGGGCCCAGGCGGTGCCCGCCGGTTCCGGACGGACCGGCGACGACCGGGAGGAGCGGCGGGTCGCGCTCGTCGGACCGCTGTGCACGCCCAGCGACACCCTGGCCCACGACACCGCGCTGCCCCTCCCCGCCCCGGGCGACCTCCTCGCCGTCCCCAACACCGGTGCGTACGGGCTGAGCGCCAGCCTCATCGGCTTCCTGTCCCGGCCCGCCCCCGGCGAGGTCGCGCTGCGCGGCGGTGACGTGGTGTCCGCGACCCGCGTCGATCTGCGGCGCGGGCCCGTCGCGGGGCCGCGGGTGCGGCCGGTGGACGCGGCGGAGCGGGCCCGCGCGGTGCTGCCCGTACTGGCCGAGCACGCCCGCCGGGTGGACGCCGAGGCCCGCTTCCCCACCGAGTCGCTGGCGGCGCTGCGCGCCTCCGGCCTGATGGGCCTGCTGGTCCCGGCCCGTTACGGCGGCCTCGGCGGCGGCCTGGCCGAGCTGGCCGAGGTCGCGCAGATCCTCGCCTCGGGCTGTCTGTCCAGCGCGATGATCTGGGCGATGCACTGCCAGCAGACCGACGCGGTGGTGCGGTTCGGCACGGAGGAACTGCGGGAGGAGCTGCTGCCCCGGATCGCCGCCGGGTCGGTGTACCTCGGCTCGATCACGTCCGAGAAGCAGACCGGCGGCCATCTGCTGACCAGCGCGGCACCGCTGCGGGAGGACGGGGACGGCCTGCTGGTGGAGCGGGACGCGCCCATCGTCACCGGCGGCGCCGTGGCCGACGGCTTCCTGCTGACCATGCGCGACGCGCCCGACGCCGCGGCGCGCCGGGTCACCCTCGTCTACGCGGACCGCGACCGGCTGGAGGTGGAGGTCAGCGGCGACTGGAACCCGCTGGGCATGCGGGGCACGCACAGCGTCGCCCTGCGGCTCAAGGGCACGGTGCCCGCCCACAGCGTCGTCGGCGAGCGGGGCGCCTTCTCCCGCGTCGCCGTCGGCGCGTTCATCCCGCTCGGGCACATCGGCTGGGCGGCCTGCTGGCTGGGCGCGGCCCGGCAGGCCCTGGCCGAGCTGCTCACGGTGTTCCGCTCACCCAGGCGCCCCTCGTCCACCGACCTCAAGTCGGACCTGGTGGCCGAGCGGATCGCCCGGATCCGTATCGACCTGGAGACCGTCAGCGCCTATCTGCGCCAGTGCGTGGAGGAGGTCTCGCGCCGCCGTGCCGAGGGCGACGACCTGACCGGCACGTCGGTGCAGATCCACCTCAACACCCTGAAGGTGCTGGCGTCGGAGCTGACGTACCGGGCGGCCGACCAGTGCGTGTCCCTGGCCGGGCTCGGACTCGGCTACCGGGCCGACTCCCCCGTGCCGCTGGAGCGCCATCTGCGCGACCTGCGCTCGGCGGCCCTGAACTACTCCAACGACCGGCTGCTGACCGCCACGGGCACCCTCTGCCTCGCGGACCGCGCGGTCGGCCTCATCGGCGGTGCGCCGCGTCCCGCGCCGGCGCCACACTCCTGACAAGCAGAGCGGAGACACATCGTGCGAACCGAGTGGGACTCGCAGTTCGAGAAGGTGCTGAGGGAGCACCTGCCGCTGCTGGACGCCGACCACACGCTGCGCCCCGACGCGGCACTGTCCGGGCTCGGACTGGACTCGCTGGCGTCGGTGCAGCTCCTGGTCAGCCTGGAGGAGGCGTTCGAGGTGGCGATCCCCGACGAGATGCTGACCCCCGAGAACTTCGCGACCCCCGGCTCCCTGTGGACGGCCCTGGAGTCGCTGCGGGAGCGGCGGTGACGGGCGCGCCCGCGACCCGCGTGCGGGAGGTGCGGGTGCCCGTCACCGGGCGGCGCTCCGGCCGTGCGCCGCTGACGTGGGCGCAGCGCGTGCAGTGGAACGACACGAAGTGGATGGAACCGCACGACCACTACTTCAACGCGGCCCGGAGGCTGGCCGTCCCGCCCGGCCTGGAGCTGTCCGACGTCACCGGCCTGCTCGCCGCCGTGGTGGCCCGGCACGAGAGCCTGCGCACCCGCTACCCGACCGACGGCGCGGGCGGCCCGTACCAGGAGGTCTCCGCCGCCGACGAGCTCGTGCTGGGGGTCTACCGGACGAGCGACGCCGGAGTGGACGAGGCCGCCGACTGGTTGCAGGGGCGGCTGCGGGCGCAGCGCTTCGAGCTGTCCGAGGAACTCCCGCTGCGGGCGGCGGTCCTGGAGCACGAGGGCACGCCCCGGTACCTGCTGATCGTCGTCTCGCACGTCACGCTGGACTTCTCCGGCCTGCAACTGCTCACCGGCGAGCTGAGGGAGCTGCTGAGCGGCCGCACCACCCCGTCCGGGCTCCCGCCGGTCGAGCGGCAGATGCTCGACCAGGCGGAGGCCGAGGCGGCGCCGGCCGGCCGGCGCCGCTCGGAGGCCGCGCTCGGTCACTGGGAGCGGATTCTCCGGGACGCACCGGTCACCGTGTTCGACCCGCCGGGTCCCACGCCGCCGCCGCTGGACGAGCCGGAGCGGTTCGGCCAGCTCGGTCTGGTCTCCCCCGCGCTGACCCTGGCGACGCGTGCGGTGGCGGATCGGCTCGGGGTGAGCGGCACCACCGTGGTGATGGCCGCGGTCAACGTCGTGCTGTGCCGTCTCACCGGGCGCGACCGGGTGCCGCTGAAGCTCATCGCGTCCAACCGGGGCCTGACGGAGCTGAAGCACCTCGTGGGCATCGCGCTCGGCAGCTGTGTGACGCTGGTGCGCACGGAAGGGCGGGCGTTCCCCGAGGTCGTACGGGACACCGGCCGCGCGGCGCTCCAGGCGTACCGGAGGTCCCAGTGCGACCCGGTGGCGCTGGACGAGCTGCGGGCGAAGGTGAGCGCCGAGCGGGGCGTGTCCCGTATCGGGCTGCCGTGCGGTTTCAACGACCTGCGCCCCGCCCGGCCCGCGCCCGGGGCCGGCGAGGCGACGGCCGACGCGGTCCGCGCCCTGCTGCCCCGCACGGAGGTGACGTGGGACGGGCACCGGCCCCGGCAGGAGGTCACGCTCTGGTACTGGGTGGAGGACGTGGACGGCGTCGACGTGCACCACGCCCTGGTCGACCTGTGGCACCTGCCCCGGGCGCGGACGGAGGAGCTGCTGCGGGGGGTCGAGGACGTGATCGTCACGGCGGCCGTGACGGACACCCCCTAGGGCAGGCGCACGCCGGGGAGGGCGCCCGGGAGGGCGCCGTGGACCTCGTCCAGCCGTTCCAGGATCACGTGGGCGTCGCCGAGTTCGCCGGCCGGGTGCGTGGTGGTGACGGCGACCACGAACATGCCCGCGCTGCGGCCCGCCGCCACGCCCGCCGGGGCGTCCTCCACGACGACGCACCGCGCCGGGTCGGCGCGGAGGGCGGAGGCCGCCGCGAGATAGCCCTCCGGGTGCGGCTTGCCCCGCTCGACGTGGTCGGCGGCGACCAGCACCTTCGGCACCGGCAGCCCCGCGGCGCGCAGCCGCCCGGCCATCAGGGCGCTCGGGCCGGACGTCACCGCCGCCCACTGGTCGTCGGCGAGGCCGCCGAGCAGGGCGGGCGCGCCGGGCACCGGACGGACCAGGCCGCCCCGTTCCTCCTCCAGACGCGGGATGCGCGCGAGCACCGCCGGCACGTCCTCCGGGCGGAAGAACATCGGCACCACGTCGGCGTCCCGCCTCCCGTGGCAGACCGCGAGGATCGCCTCGGCGTCGGCGCCGTACTCGGCCGCCACCTGCCGCCACACGTCGGTGATGAGCTCCCGGGAGTCGACCAGGGTGCCGTCGATGTCGAAGAGGAACGTCACCCCGGCCGGACGCCGGACACCGGGGGCCATCAGGACCCCGAGGCGGCCGCGCACAGCGACCGGTACGTCGGCTCCACCCCGGCGGCGTCCTTGAACAGCGCGGACGCCACGATCAGCCGGTCGGCGCCGGCGTCCCGCAGCAGCGCCACCCGCTCGGCCGTCACCCCGCCGTCCGCCGCGATCCTGATGTGGCCGAGGCCCCGGGCGTCGAGGTCCGCGCGCAGCCGCCGGATCTTCTCCACCGTGTAGTCCAGGAAGTCGCTGGTGCCGGGGTTCACCGCCATCACCACGACCTGCTCCACGAGGTGGGCGATCTCCTCGACGGCCGACACCGGTGTGCCGGGGTTCAGCACGATCCCGGCGGCGACACCGCCGCTCTCCAGGTCCCGCAGCAGCCGCGCGATGTGCGGGGTGCTCTCGGCGTGCACCGACACCAGGTCGACGCCCGCCCGGATCAGCCCGTCCAGGTGGTCCTGCGGCCGCTCCACCTGGAGGTGCGCGTCCAGCCTGCGCCCGAACGCCTTGCGGACGGACTGCACCGCCTTCAGCCCGAAGCTGATGTCCGGCACGAACTGCCCGTCCATGACGTCGAGATGCATCAGCTCCGCGTCCGTGCGGGCGACCTCGGCCACGGCCCGCCCGTACTCCAGGGGGTCGGCGCCGAACAGGCCCGGCACGATGGCGGCGCGTCGGCCGGCCGTCGGTCCGCTGTCCATGGTGGTCTCCTCGTCTCGTCTTCTCGGTCAGCCGGTGATCGACCGCAGCGTCCTGGCCACGAGGTCGACGTCGTCGTCGTCCATGTCGGGCCGCAGCGGCAGGCACAGCGCGTTGCGGGCGAGAAAGTCCGCGTGGGGGAAGGCGTCCGCGTCGAAGGCGTACGGCGCGAACGCGGGCTGCCTCGGGATCGGCACCGGATAGCGCACCACCGCGTCGATGCCCGCCTCCCGCAGTGCCGCGAGGGTGCTGTCCCGCTCCGGCACGATCGTCTGGAACATGTGGAAGACATGGGCGCCGCTGGCTGCGGGGACGGTGACGGCGCTCCCCGCGAGGGCCGCGGTGTAGCGCTCGGCGAGTGCCCGGCGGGAGCGGTTCCACGCGTCGAGCCGGGGCAGCTTGTGGCTGAGGACCAGCGCCTGCACGGAGTCCATCCGGCTGCTGAAGCCCAGCTCCACATGGTCGTTCTGCCCCTGCTGGCCGAGGCCGCGCAGCCGGCGCAGCCGCTCCGCCAGCGCCGGGTCCCCGGTCACGGCGGCGCCGCTGTCGCCGGCGGCGGCGAGGTTCTTCGAGGGGTGGAAGCTGAAGCAGCCGATGTCGCCGAAGGTGCCGACGGGCCTGCCGCGCCACCGCGCGCCGACGGCCTGCGCGCAGTCCTCCACCAGTGCCAGGCCGTGCTTCCCGGTGAGCGCCGTGAGCCGGTCCATGTCGAGGACCTCGCCGAACATGTGCACCGCGACGACCGCCCGGGTGCGGGGCGTGACCGCCGCCTCCAAGAGGTCCGGGTCCATCATGTAGTCGGTGTCCGTGCAGTCCACCAGGACGGGTGTCGCGCCGACCCGGGCGATGGCGAGCACCGTCGAGTGGAAGGTGTTGGCGACCGTGACGACCTCGTCGCCGGGGCCGACGCCCAGCGCGTGCAGGGCCAGGATCAGCGCGTCCGTACCGGAGTTGAGGCCGACGGCGTGCCGTGCCTCGCAGTAGTCGGCGAAGGCGTGCTCGAACTGCTCGACCGGCTTGCCGAGGATGTAGTCGCCGGACAGCATCAGGTCGGTGATGCTCCGGGTGAGGTCGTCGAGGTCGTCGAACTGCGCCGGGTATCCGTAGCGCGGGACCAGCATGATGGCACCTCTCGAGCTTCCAGGGGGCGTGCTCAGCAGCCCGGGGGCAGGGCGGCGACGGTCGTGGTGAGGTCGGCCTCCCGGCGGCCGCCCGCCGGCAGGTCCGGGTCGATCAGCACCTTCAGGTGCTCGCCGGGCAGCCGGGACCCGGGCCGGTCGGCCGCCATGGAGCGCAGCACCGGTCCGGCGTCGGCCAGCGCGATCACATGGCTGACCACCGGTCCGAAGCGCCGCGCGTGGGTGGTCAGCAGCTCCTGGGCGCGCAGCAGGTGCCGGGCGGAGGTGCCGCGGTGGCCCGTGAGCCGCACCCGCTTGCCGGACGGCAGCGCCACCGGCACCACCGTCCCCGGGTTGGGCGTGCCGCACACGTTGGCGCGGCGCACCGAGTTGAGCTCCAGCTCCCCGGTCAGCTCGTGCACCGTCCCGGAGCCGAAGCCGCCGAACAGGTCGATCGCCGCGTTCTCGCGCACGGTGTGCAGGGCCTCGCCCAGGGCCCGCCCGGCGGCCTCCCTCGGCAGGCACACGAACGCGGCCCCCGCGCCGGGGGCGGGCGCCTCGGTGCTGAGGACGGCCGTGTCCAGCACCCCGCGGCCGCGCAGATGGTCCAGCCGCTCGGCGCGCGGGTGCACCAGCGTGACCGGTGTGCCGCGCAACTCCGCGACGAGCGCGGTCAGTACGGCCGTGGTGCCGCTGCCCCAGACGACGGCGGACTCGGGCGGACCGCCGGAGTCCGCGACCAGGTCCCAGCCGTACAGGACGGCGCCCAGGGGCTCCGTGAGCGCGGACAGGTCGGCGGGCAGGTCGGGGCGGGCCGGCACCAGGTTCCGCCGCACCGTCTCGGCCCCGCCGCCGGCCGGGTACCACCGGCGCAGCAGGCCGTCGTAGGAGTGGCCGAGGATGCTGTCCTGGTCGTGCGGGTCCACCGGGTTGGGGATGCCGCGCACCAGTTCGCCGCTCCCGGCGCGGTACTCGACGAGGCCCTCGTGTCCGAGGACGGCCGCCGCGTCGGGGCGCACGCCGCGCTGGATCTGGAGGTCAGTGCCGCAGATCCCGGCCCGCAGGACGCGCAGGGCGCCGTCGACGGTGGGCAGTTCGTCGTGCTCCAGGTGCGGGCCGCGTCCGTCGGCGGTGCGCCGCCAGGTCGGGTTGCGGACCGCGTCCACGGGGACCGTCATGCCGCCGCCTCCGGCTCGTCCAGCAGCCGGAGCAGCAGCTCGGCGGAGCGGGTCAGCTCGGGGAGGGTCAGGTCACCGGCGAACACGCACTTGCCGAGGCCGTTGGGCAGCGGGATGTTCTGCTCACCGCCCCGGTGGCGGGTGGACTCGGCGAGCGCGTCCCAGAGGAGGGCGGGCTCGCACACCGGGTGCCGCACCGGCAGTCCGGCCGCGCGCAGCAGCGCGAGGGTGCGCAGCGCGTCGGCGGGCGTCAGCAGGCCCCGGTCCACGGCCAGCGCGCAGGACAGCGCGATGTCGATGGACACGGCCTCGCCGTGCAGGAGTTCCGGCTGGGTGACCATCTCGACGGCCGGGCTGAAGGTGTGCCCGAAGTCGACGGCCCGGCACAGCTCGTGCTCCCACAGGTTGGGCTCGAGCTCCTCCAGCATGCCGTCGATGGCACGGTGCGTCACCTGCCGGCCCCGCTCGCCGGCCAGCCGGGTCCGTACGAGGTCGGCGGTGTGCCCTTCGAGCAGGTCGAAGAGGGTGGCGTCCTTGATCACGGCCATCTTGACGATCTCGGCCATGCCGTTGCCGATGTGGCGCTCGTCCAGGGTGCGCAGCAGGCCCCGGTCCAGGAGCGTGTCCGTGGCCGGGTGGTAGGTGCCGAGCCGGTTCTTGTGGCCGTGGAAGTTGACGGCGGTCTTGGCGCCCACGGCCGCGTCGACCAGGCCGATGAGCGTGGTCGGCACCCGTACGTACGGGGTGCCGCGCCGGTAGAGGCTGGCGGCGAGGCCCACCAGGTCGGTCAGCACGCCCCCGCCGACGGCCACGATCGGGTCCCGGCGCGCCAGCCGGGCGGCGTCGGCCGCCCGCGCGATCCGCTCGACGGCCGCGAGTGTCTTGCCGCTCTCCCCGCCGGTCAGGCGCAGGACGTGGGGGGTGACACGGTGGCCGAGGAAGTAGGCGAGGACCGCGTGCCCGTGGTGGGCGAAGACGTTCTCGTCCATGACGACGAGCCGGCTCGCCCCGGGCTCCAGCCGTGCGGCCCGGGCCAGGGCCGCGTTGCCGGGCGCGAACACGTCCGGCACGTCGGTGACGCGGTACACGACGTCCTGCCGGGCCCGTACCGTCCAATCCCCGTGACTCATTCCGGCCGCACCCTCCCGTCGGGAATTCCCCTCGCGTGGAATCCGGCTCCACGCAGCGCGTTCAGGCCGTCGGAGCGGCCCCGTACGATCCGTCCGGCGAAGTACGCCGGGTCCTGGTCCGACATCCCGTACAGCCCCAGCCGGTCCAGGTGGCCCAGGAGGCTCGCCAGATAGGCGTCGCCGAGGCCGTCGACCACCCCGCCGGTGAGCACGGTGCGCTCGACCTCGGGGTTCAGGCAGGCCTGCGTCAGCAGGACGCGGGCCAGGGGCTCCGTCACGGCGTCGAGCACCCGCAGCGCCCCGGGGTGCCCGGAGGCGACCGCGCCGGAGAACGCCGCGAGCACGTCCGTGCGCTCCGTCGCCTCCGTACCGCCCCATGCGGCGGCGGGCAGGCGGTGCAGCAGCTGTTCGATGCCGCGGCCCGAGGAGTACGAGCTGACGTGGTCGTCCGCCCCGCAGTCGCAGGGCAGCGTCAGCGCCCTTCCCTCCCAGGACAGTTGGGCGGGCAGATGGCCGATCTCCCCCTGGAGGCCGTACGTCCGGTCCACCGGGATGCGGCCCGTGGCGAGGTCGACGGTCCGGTAGGCGATACCGGTGCTGATCGTCACCGCCGCCGCGCTGCCGCTGCGGCCCAGGCTGTCGTCCGTCAGCAGCGCGTACGCGAGGGCGGACACGTCGTTGACCACGGTCCAGCGCACGTCGGGCCGCCGGGCCGCCAGCTCGTCGGCGGGCCGCCACGAGGTCCTTACGGGACCGAACAGCGGTGCCGCGCCGAGGACTTCGCCGGTGCGGTGGTCCATGGCCGCGCCCAGTGAGACCGCGCAGGTGTCGACCGGCTCGGGCCGGGTTTCGCGGATCTCGTCCACGGTGCGCACCAGCCAGTCGACGATGCGGCGCTGGAGGTCGGCGACGGGCGCGGAGCCGGTGCGGTCGCCGACCGCCGGGACGCGGCGCAGCCCGGTCACGGTGCCGTCGCCGGTGAGCACCCCGGCGCGGAACCAGGTGCCGCCGAGGTCGAACACCGCGACGGGCCGCTCGTCGGCGCGGGCCGCGGAGGCGGAGAAGCCGGTCACGCGTGTGCGCCGGCTGCCTGGGCATCCAGCAGCAGCAGGCCGTCGGAGCCGAGGAAGGACCGGGTCGCGAAGGTGTCGTCGGTCCCGGCGGCCAGCTTGGCCACGGCCTCCGTCTTGCCCGCGCCGGTGGCCAGGACGACGCGGGTGGCGGCGCCGCACAGCGCGGGCAGCGTCTGCGTCATCCGCAGCGCGCCGTCCGCGGTGGTGGTGAGGGTGACGCCGGAGGTGTCCCCCGGCTCGTAGCGGTCCGCGAACAGCGAGGCGAGATGGCCGTCCGGGCCCAGCTGGAGCAGCACCAGGTCGGCGTGGCCCGAGGGCGTCAGCGACCGCAGCAGCCGCGCGTGGTCCCGGGCGGCGGAGGCCGGGTCGGGGGCACCGACCGGCATGGGGTGCCGCCGCTCCTCGGGGACGGACGCCGGGTCGAGCAGCGTCTCGCGGATCATCCGCCAGTTGGAGCCGGTCTCCGCCTCGGGCAGCACCCGGTCGTCGGTCTGCACCACATGCACGGAGTCCCACGGCACGTCCTGTGCCGAGAGCAGTTCGTAGGTGCGGACCGGGGTATTTCCTCCGGTGAGGGCGATGACGCAGACGCCGCGTGCCAGGACGGCTTCTCTCACGTTCCGCGCGACGGTTTCGGCCGCGTACTCGGCCACCGATTCCGGCGTCGGGAACTTTCGTGTCGGAAGAGAACTCAAGGGTGAACTCCCGGCGGGCTTCGTAGCCGTCTCTCTGAATCGACCGAGACACTACTGACGGCGGCACCGCTCGGCCACGGGCAGCATTTGAACACCGGGCGCCGCTACAGTTCCGCCGTGCCGACATCCCGCATCAGTCACGTCAATGCGTACCTTGACCGGCTCGGTTTGCCGGAGAAGGTGCCCCCCACCTACGGAAATCTGCGGCTGCTGCACCGCGCGCACGTGGAGCGGATTCCGTACGAGACGCTGGACTTCCAGCTCGGAAGGGCCCCCGGCATCGCCCCGGAGGAGGCGTTCGAGCGCATCGCGCGGCAGGGCCGGGGAGGTTACTGCTTCCATCTGAACGGCGCGTTCTCGCTGCTGCTCGCGGAACTCGGCTATGAGGTCGCCATGCACCGCGTGGGCGTGCAGAAGGTGGACGAGGACACCCCGCCGGGAATCAACGCGAACCACATGGCACTGACCGTGCGCGGACTGCCCACGCCGGACTCACCGGACGGCGACTGGCTGGTGGACGTGGGCCTTGGTTTCGCCCCCCACGAACCCATTCCGCTGCGAAAGGGATGGACGCGGCAGGGCCCGTTCGGATACGAGCTGGGTCCTTCCGGATTCGAGCCGGACGCATGGCGGCTGGACCACCGGCCGATACGCGGTTTCGCCGGCGCCGACATTTCCGCCCGGCCCGCCGTTTTCGAGGACTTCGCGGAGCAGCACGCCTTTCTCTCCACCGATCCGCGCTCGGATTTCGTCCGGCTGGCGCGGGTGCAGCGCAGGGACGCGCACGGCACCGATCTGCTCCTCGGCTGCGTGCTGACCCGGATCACCGAGGACGGCGACGAGCGCCGTGAAGTGACGGACCGCGACGCGTGGTTCGGCGTACTGCGCGACCGCTTCGGGCTCGCCCTGGACGACCTGGACGAGGCGGACCGCACCCGGCTGTGGACCGTGGTGCGGTCGGGCCACGACGCGTGGCGGCGCACCGCCGCCGGGGAGTGAGCCGCCCGGCGGACTCATGACCGCCGGACGCTCACCACCAGTCGCGGGGCGCGGCCCCGTCGGCCCGGCGGCCGCCGAGCAGTTCGGCCGCCGCGACCGCGTTGACCAGTCCGGCCCCGTACGTCTTCACCACCGTCCTGCCGGCCGGTACGGGTGTGTCGCCGAAGCCCATGTCCACGACGACCGCGTCCGGCCGGCCGGCCACCAGGGCGGCGACCGTCTCCGTCTGCCACGGGTCCGCCGACTCGGCCCGCACCACGACCACGAGCGGCACCTCCCCGGGCACGGACAGTTCCCCGGCCGCCGTGCCGGGTGCGGCCTCGCAGAAGCCGAGCAGCCGGCCGAGGCGCCGCAGCGCACCGGTCAGGCCCCAGGGCACGGTGCCGCAGGAGATGCTGGGGTCGGGGCGCAGTTCGACCACGTACCGCGCGCCCGGCTCGGGCGGTTCGCCGCGCACCTCGACGGCGCGGCGGGCGGCGGCCAGCCCGACGCCGCTCAGGTCCCGCTCGGGCCTGCGGGGTGCGGCGGTCCACTCGCGCAGCCGGACCACCCGCTGTGCGGCCTCCTCCAGCCGGGACAGGGTGAGCGTGCCGTCCTTCACCGCGCGGCGCGCCGCGTCGTGGATCTCCCGGCAGACGTCCTCGCCGTCCATGGGCCCGAGGATCATCAGGTCCACGCCCGCCTGCCAGGCCCGTACGGCGGCGCCGCCGAAGCCCAGTCCGGCCTGCGCGGCCTTCATGTCGAGGGCGTCGCTGATCACGACGCCGTCGAAGCCGAGTTCGCCGCGGAGGATGCCGGTGACGAACGTGCGGCTGAAGGTGGCCGCCACGTCGTCGACGCCGCCGACGAGGACGTGCCCGGTCATCACGGCCTGGACGCCCGCCTCGACGCAGGCCGCGAACGGGGGCAGGTCGCGGGCGCGGAACAGTTCCTCGGAGGCGTCCACCGACGGCAGTTCGTAGTGCGAGTCGACCCGGGTGGCGCCGATGCCGGGGAAGTGCTTGGCGGTCGCGGCGACCCCGTGGCGCTGGAGCCCGGTCACGAAGGCGCGGGAGTGGGCGGCGGTACGGGCGGGGTCGGAGTGGAAGGAGCGGGCGCCGAGCACCGGCATGTCGAAGCCGGGGCACACGTCGACGCAGGGCGCGAGGTTCACCGTGATGCCCAGGTCGATCAGGTCGGCGGCGATCGCCTGCGCGACCTGCCCGGTCAGCTCGACGTCGTCCACGACCCCGAGGGCCAGGTTGCCCGGGTAGTTGCTGCCCCGGTGGTACTCGGCGCGGGTGATGTCGCCGCCCTCCTCGTCGAGGGCGATGACCATGTCCGGATGCCGGGCCCGCAGCGGCTCGGTGACGATCTCCCGTATCCGGCCTTCCAGCAGGCCGAGGTTCGCCCCGTACAGGACGATGCCGGCGAGGCCGTCGTCCAGCTCCCGCAGGAGCCAGTCGGGCGGCCGCTTCCCGCCGTAGGCGGGCAGCAGACACGCGTTGACCAGGGTCGACACGGTATCCATGGGACTCCCCCTCAGCTGTGGTCGGCCCGGGCGACGGGCGCGGGCCGGTGCGGCACGTCGCCGCGCTGCTCCAGTTGTCGGGCGAACTCGCCCCAGGACTCGCTGCACGCCCGGGCGAGCCCGGCCAGGGTCTCCGTGCAGTGGCTGGGCACCTCGCCGACGAAGGGCTGCCACTCCTTGGAGTCGATCATCTTGGTGCTGAGCCAGCGCAGCATCGTCCGGCCGTGACCGGTCAGGCGCAGCGACGGGTCGGAGACCAGGGTCCGCATCACCTTGGTCACGTCCCGCTGGGCGAGCCGTGGTTCGGGGGGCCGCACCGCGGCCGTGCCGCCGTCCGCACCGGCACCGGTAGGGGGCTCGGGCCCCACCGTGGAGGCGACGACCGTGACCTTGCCGGTCGCCTCGGCCGCGAGGGCTCCGCGCCGGCGCTGCTGCGGCGGCACCGGGTCCTCCCCGCGCAGGACGCGGGCCCGTACGTCGAACGCGGTGCCCAGGGAGATGCCGGCCTGCTTCGCGATCTGGCGCAGCGGGGTCTTCGGGTTCTGCCGGATGAGTTCGCCCGCCGACCGGCGTCCCTCCGCGCTGCTGAAGGGGCGGCGCTTGCCGTCCCGGCCGATCCTCACCGGCTCCGGCACCGCGGCGGGAGCGCCCTTGCGCAGCTCACCGACGGTCGCGGCGGACAGGCCGGTCGCGGCGGCGACGGCCCGGTCGGACCACTGCGGGTGGGAGGCGAGGATCCGCTCCGCCGCCGAGCGGCGCTCGGTCAGCGACAGGGGCAGCCCGTGCGCGATGTTCAGCCGGACCGCCAGCAGGAACATGTCCTCCTCACGGCCCTCGACGAACCGCGCCTCGATCTCCTCGTCGCCGCGCAGCAGGGCGGCGCCGACGCGCTGTGTGCCGTCGACCACCCGCATCGTGGCGCGGTGGACGACGATCGGCGGCAGCGAGGCGGCGTCGAGCTCGGCGAGGGCCCGCACGTGCTCCGGGTCCTCCGAGCGGGTGCGGGGGGAGTCGGCGGAGCGCAGCGCGGAGAGGCTCACGGTCTCGACGGGCGGCCCCTCGGACCCGAGGGAGAGGACCGGCTCCGCCGACACCGGCGCCGCGCCGGGCAGTCCGTCGGCGTGGGACTGTTCGCCGGGACATCGGCCGTGGCCGTCCGGTCCTCGCGGGTGATCCGGCTCGGCGGGCCCGCGGACACTGCCTTCGTCCCTCTTCTGTGCAGGCATGCAGACCTCTCTCCACGGTTCCCCCGGTGGTGGTGCCCGCGCGGCACGTGCCCCGGCGCGACACCGCCGGGCCCGGCGGTATTCGCGCTCCGTTCACATGTGCGGTGGCACCTGGCACCGAGGCCATGGGATCGACTGGGGTTGGGGGGCTGGACCGACCGCGCTGTGGGGAGACGGGCGCTGCGGCTGTGGCGCCGGGGAGGTCGACGGTCGGTCGGGAGGATCTTGGAGCGGCATTGGTATAGACCAAATCCCACCGCAGATCAACTACCCCTGTCAAGACTCGACTTGAACAGAACATGCCGTACGGCCACGGGTCCCGCCCGTGCCGACGGCCTCACGGCCGGAACGGCGCGAGGCAGCCCCGCGTCGCCGGGGCGGTCACCAGACGGGCCACCAGCCCGGCCGTGTCCGCGGCCTGCCGGGCGGTCACCCCGGAGAACGCCAGCCGCACCGCGGGGCGGGGTGCCCCGAAGGCGCTGCCCGGCGAGACCCGGGCGCCGTGCTCCGCGAACAGCGCGAGAGCCGCGTCCTCGTCGAGCCCGCGCACCCCCAGCAGCACCGCGACACCGCCCACCTCGTCCCGCTCGTACCAGCCCAGCGCGGAGCGCACCGAGGCGACGAACACCCGCCGGGCCTCGACCGTCGGCTCCGCGCACTCCCGGACCAGCGCGTCCAGGGTGCGCGGCGTCAGGAACTCCGCCCAGGTCCGCTGCCACACCGTGGCCGGACCGGTCAGCCGGACCCGCGGCGGATGCGCGGCGCCCTCCGGGCCGACCACCCAGCCCAGCCGGGCACCGCCGCCGGCCAGCTTGCTCAGCGAGTGCACCGACCAGCCGCCCGGCACCTCCGGGCCCGGCCCGGAGAACCACCGGTACACCCGGTTCACCATGACGTGGTGGCCCCGCCCGGCGCACCGGGACAGCTCCTTCGCGTCCGCCGCCGACAGGGTGCGCCCGTCCGGGTTGCGGCCCGGACTCGTCACCCACAGCGTGGCGGGCTCGTCCGGCGCCCGCGCCTCCGCCGCCAGTTCGTGCCACGGCAACTGCCGCACCCGCGTCCCGGCCGCGCCGAGGAGTCCGGGCAGCGGGGCGAAACCCGGGCGCTCGACCAGCACCCGCCGCGTCTCCCCGGCCCACGCCCCGGCGAAGGCCCGCACCCCGGCGGTGACCGAGGTCCGGCCCTCCGGTGCGCCGAGGTCGCCGCACAGCCGGTCCAGAAGCCGCCGGTCCCCTCCCGGCGCGGGCGGACCCCAGGAACCCCTGCTGCGCACGGCGGCCTCCTGGGCGGCGGCGAACCGCTCCACCAGCCGCTCCGGCCAGGGGCGCTGGGGCCCGGTCAGATCAGTCGCCGCGCCGGTCATCGCGCGTCCCGCCGAGCATGGCGCCCGGTATCCGGTACGACACGGTCGCCACGAACGGCTCACCGTCCAGGTCGATGAAGGTGCCCGCCTCCGTGTCCCGGCGGACCACGCCCCGGTCGGTCCGCAGCGCGGTGCGGCGCAGGACGTGCGGCCCGGGGCGGGCGTCCAGGTGCCGGCCGCCCGGCAGTTCGCGGGCCAGGCCGAGCGGCACCAGCCGTACGCACGTCGCCATGTCGAACCGCTCCAGCGGCTCGACCGCCCCGGGGTCCGTGTCCACGGCGAGCCGCAGCGGCTCCCGGTAGTAGCGGTAGGCGTCCACCGCGGTGCGCACCGCCGGACCCAGCCCGCGCGGGCGGGCGGCCGCGAAGGCGTGCACGGTGGTGGCCCAGCAGCGGCGCCCCCAGTCGGGGCGGTCCAGCCGGGGCGCCGGCTCCAGGCCGGACGTCGGCGCCCAGGCGGCGCTCAGGGCCTCCTCCTGCCGGGGCGTCAGGATCGAGCAGGCCCGCAGCTTCTCCACCACGAAGCCGAAGAAATGCGTCAGCCCGGCACCCTCCAGCAGACCGCGGAACACGGTCCGGTCGAACCGCTCCAGGGACAGCGCGCACAGCAGGTCGTTGGTGTCCTTGACGGTCACGAAGTGGTCGCCGGCGGCGTTGTTCACGCCGCTGGCGAGGGTGTGCTCGATGTCCATCGTGTGCAGCCCCGCGCCGTCCGGGAAGGACAGGGAGCGGTCCAGGCCCAGCCGGGAGCTGTGCCGCACCGAGTAGTCGCCGAAGTGCACGTCCACGTTGATGAGGTCGTCCGCGCCGGCGGGCGCGAGCAGGTTGATCTGCCCGTACAGGAGCCGGGCCCGGGCGTCGTACTTCAGCCAGGGCACCTCGCCCGGGTTGACCGTGTAGCCGTCCTCCTCGCGCAGCGCCCCGGCGAGCACCGCCGCCTGGGCCCGGTCGGCCACGTACAGGTCGAGGTCGCCGAAGTCCCGGAACTGTGGCTCGGCGTAGGCCTCGCGCGCGCCGAGCCCCTTGAAGGCCAGCACGGTCACGCCGTGCTTCGCGGCCAGGGCGTCGACGCGCGCCAGGTTGTCCTCCAGCACCGCGTGCATGCGCCGGATCCGGGCGGCCCGGGGTTCGAGCAGCGCGAGGACCCGTGCCACGGCGGCGTGGTCGCGGTACGGCGTGAGCCGGGACACCACCAGGCTGCGGCAGCGCTGGCGCCCCAGGATGTCGGCGGCCTCGTCCGCCCCGACGAACTGGACGGCCGCGATGCTCTGCTCCACGGTGTGGCGCGGCTGAAGGCTGCACAGGCTGAGCAGCTCTCTCACACGGTCCCCCGCCGGGGGACGGGCACGCAGTACGTTCACGGGAACCTCTCGGGTCGGCGCTGTCCCACCCACACGTGGCCTGGTACAGCTGTCAGTCGGCGCGGAGCAGCGCGCCGGCCGGTCCCTCGGCGGGGTCCAGCACGGCGGCGGCGATCCGCAGTTTCGGGTTCAGGGCGGCCCAGATCTCGTCGAGCAGGCCGTCGGGGTGCTCCGCGGCGACCGCGCACTCCACGTACGGGGCGGCCGTCGCGACGCTGTCGCCGTCGGAGTCGTACGTGGTCAGCAGCACCGCGTCGCCGGGCGCGAGGTCGCGCACGGTCAGCGTCATCACGTCCGCGGCCTCCCGACGGCCGCCCCGGCTGCGGCGGGCCGCGCCCAGCACGCCGACGCGCCCGCCGTCCCGGCTCACCAGGGCGGTGATCCGGGAGGTGTGGATCGGCGGGTCCGGCTCGTACTCCAGGTCGCCGAGGGCGAGTTGGGCCGGGGCTCCGGTCCGCACCCGGTCGGCGACCTGGGTGACCTGCTCGCCGTTGCCGACGACGAGCCAGTCACCGGCGTTCTCGGCGGCCGTGTAGTGCCGCAGCGGGTCGTGGCCGGTCGCGGCGGCCGGGGCGACGACGAGGTCGTCACCGGCGATGTGCAGGGTGCGCTCACGCGAGGCGGGGCTGCGCCCGGTGAGGAAGTACGCGACGACGTGGGCGCCGGAGCGGACACGGGCGTACAGCACCCCCCGGCCGGGATAGCGGTTGCCGGAGAGATGCGTCGACAGTTCGGTCATGGAAGGGGCGTCCTCGCTGTGCTGAAGTCGTTCAGGGTGAACAGGGCGGAGAGCCGCACACCGAGTCCTTCGAGGCGTGCGGCCGCGCCGTCCTGGCGGTCGACGATCACCCAAGCGCCCACGATCTCGTGCCGCAACTCGCGCAGCCGGCGCACGCCGCGTTCCAGGCAGGCCCCGGTGCCCGCGACGTCGTCGACCAGCGCGAAGCGGCTGCCCTGCGGGACGTGGGCGCTCAGCACGCCCGGCACGCCCCGGTTCTTCGGCTCACGGCGCAGCGCCCGCGCGGGCACGCCCCCGCCCCTGCGGTGCAGGGCGAGGGACACGGCGGTGGCCAGCGAACTGCCGGCGACGGCCTCCCCCGCCACGCAGTCCACGTCCAGGCCCTCGATCCGCTCGGCCAGGGCGTCGGCCAGCGCGGACAGCACCGCCGGGTCGCCCAGCACCCGGTGCCCGTCGAAGTAGTCGGCCAGCGGTTCACCGTTCTCGCGCCGGCCGTCCACGAAGGGGCGCAGCGCCATGACGGCCGCCGCCAGCCCCTCGGGCGCCGCGGTGCTCACGACGCGGTCCGCTCGCCGACCCACCGCAGCACGGTCTCCGCCGTCTCCTCGATGCCGGTGCGCGAGGTGTCGATGCCGCGCAGGTGCCCGGCGGCCTCCAGACCGCGGAACGCCTCGTACACCTTCTTCATGTGGACGGTGTCGATGGGCCGTTCGGCTTCCTCGGGACGGGTGCGGATACGGGCGATGGCGTGCTCCACCGGGCAGTGCACGAGCACGCCGAGGTCGGGGCGCGGCAGATACCCGGCCGCCTCGGTGAACCAGCCCTCGAACTCCTGGCCGCGGGCGACGATGTTGGCCATCGTCGTGTACACGTACCGGTCGCAGACCACCGTGCCGCCCTGTCGCAGGTGCGGCAGGATCACCGCCTGGGCGTGGTGCAGCCGGTCGCCGAGGGTCAGCAGATACAGGGCGCGGTAGTGGTCGTCGAGGTCGCCGCCGGTCTCCGACAGCCCCTTGAACGCGTCGTGCGCGCGGACCGCCGGGGTCGGCTGGAACGTCGTCAGGACGTCGCGGCCGGCCGCCCGCAGGCGCTCGGACACCTGCGTGAGCAGGGTGCTCTTGCCGGCGCCGTCGGTGCCCTCGATGACCAGCAGGAAGCCGGGGGTCGGCAGCTCACGCAGGGTGGGGAGACCCGGCACCACGGGCCGGTGCTGCTCAGCGCTCATGATCAGCCGATCCCTTCCAGGACACGTACGCCGTCGGTGTCGACCTCGATGGACAGCAGCGAACAGACGGGCACCCCGAGGCCGTCCTCCAGCCGGGCGCGGCCGCCGTTGCCGGGCTTCTCCACGACGACGGCGACCTGCGTCACCTTCGCCCCCCGCTCCCGCACCGCGTTGACCAGCGCCTCGACCGTGCCGCCGGTGGACAGCGTGTCGTCCACGATGCACACCTGGTCGCCGGGCTCGATCCCGTTGACGTAGAGGGCGCCGCGCTCGTACTCGCTGGCGAAGGCGTAGGGCGTGCCGGGGAAGTCGTACGGGTAGCGGCGGGCCATCGCGAGGGGGATGCCCGTCGTCAGGGAGACGGCCGTGGCGATGGGGGTGCCCTTCTCCTCCTCCACCAGGATCTTGTCGACGGAGCCGAGGTCCAGCCTGGTGCGCAGGTGCGAGGTCACGTACCACAGCAGCTCCGGCCGCAGCGCGGGCAGCTGGTCGCACAGCTCGTTCACGGTGGTGAGATACCGGCCGGTGTCCACGACACCGGCATTGCGGTAGACGTCCTGAAGCATCGGGGAGGTCAGCGCCCTTCGTCGATGGTTGAGCGGATCTTCCGTACGTTCGGCTTGCCCGAGGCGGTACGCGGCAGCCGGGGCAGCACGCGCCACAGCCGGGGCACCAGGGGCGCGCTCACCCGTTGCCGCATGTGGGCGCCCAGGCTCGCCGGGGTGACCTCCGCCGGGTCGGCCTCGACCACGGCCGCGACCCGCTCCCCGTGCTCGTCGTCGGGGACACCGACGACCACCGCGTCGTGGACGCCCGGGTGTTCCATGAGCGCGCTCTCCACGCTGCGCGGGGACACCTTGGTGCCGGCCACGTTGATCAGGGACTTCACCCTGCCGGTGAGGTGCAGCAGCCCGTCCTCGTCGAGCCGGCCGAGGTCGCCGGTGTCGACGGTGCCGTCCCCGCCGGGCACCCGTCCGCCGATCGGCACCAGGTCCCCGTCCGGGGTGAGGTAGCGGTCGGGGCAGTCCTTGCGCCGGACGCACACGTGCCCCTCGGTGCCCGCCGGTACGGGCGTCCCGTCGCCCCGCACCACGACGACCTCGACACCGGGCAGCGGCCGTCCCACCGCGGTGGGACGCTCGGCGGCGTGCGACAGGTTGGCCGTGGCGATGCCGCCCTCCGACAGCCCGTACTCCTGCACCAGCGGCACACCTGTCACGGCCCGCCAGGCGTCGGCGAGTTCGGCGTGCAGGGGCGCGCCGCCGGTCAGCGGCACCCGGATGTCCGACAGGACGTCCCGCCGGGAGCGCGCCGTGCGCAGCAGCGCGCGGAAGACGTACGGCGTGCCGCACAGCACGTGCGGCCGGTGCCGCGCCGCCAGCTCCGCCGCCTCCGCGACGTCGAACGCGGGCAGGACGAGCGTGGGCGCGCCGGTCACCAGCGCGGACAGGAAGAGCCCGCCCGCGAAGCTGTGCGCGGTCGGCGTCCCGCACAACAGGGGGGTCTCGGGGGTCAGTTCGAGCCCTTCGGCCACCGACTCCGCCTCGTGCAGCAGGTTCTCCTCGCCCCGGGGCACACCGGAGGCCGTGCCGGTCGTGCCGGACGTCAGATGGACCAGCGTGGTCCGCCGCCACCAGGGCTCGCCCCGCGCCTCACGCGGGTGCACGGTGCAGCCGTCGTCCGTGACGAGCACCGTCGCCGCGTATCCGGCGGCCTGCCGTTCGACGGACGTGCCGGGGATGGCGCCGGGGAAGCACACGACGGTGAACCCGTTGTGCCGCAGCGCCAGGAAGTCGACGAGCCACCGCACGTCGCCGCGCCGGTGCAGCACCGCCACCGGCACCGTGACGTCCCGGGCACCGGGGAGGGCGGCGGCGCGGTCGCGTACGGCCTCGGCCAGCTCGCGCCAGGTGAGGGCCCGGCCCGGGTCGGCGACGGCGAGTGCGCCGCCCCGCGCCCCCGCATGCCTCAGCAGGTGCTCCACGAAGATGTCAGTCACGGCCACCCCGCTCGTACCGGACCGCCGCACCGGGGGCGTGGGCGGCGGTGGACAGGACGGTGAGGCTTCGCGGACCACCGTCGGCGAGCCGGGTGAGGGCCGCGACATGGGCGTCCAGGACGGCGGCGGCGCCCGCGTCGGCGCTCACCAGCCGGTGCCGGCGGTCGCGCAGCGCCTCGTGGACGGCGGCCCGCTCCGGGGCGGGCAGGCCCGCGAGGTCGGCCCACACCTCCTCGGCCGGGTCGTCGCCGTCCAGTTCCTCGACGACGCGCAGCACGGCCGGCGCGGTCAGGGCGCGGGACGTCGGCGCGATCCGGCGGTGGCCGGTCACCCGTACGGCTCCGGGACCGTCCTCGGCCGCCTCCACCAGCAGGACGGTGGCACGGGCGGGGACCGGGGCGTCGCCCTCCACCTGCCACAGCCGGTTCTCCGGCGCGTCGTACCCGGCGACCAGCAGCGCGGGGTGACGCCCGCCGGCGACCAGGCCGACGGCGGAGACCAGCGCCTCGGCGCCGGCCGTCGGGCCGACATGGGTCTCGGTGCGGCCCCGCACCCGGTGCGCGGCCGCGCACTCGGCGACGGGGACGTTGAACGTGGAGCGCGCGAAGTCCAGGGGGTCCACGGAGCGCCCGCCCCGGCCGCGGATCGCCCCGTGCATCCGGGCGTGGTGCTCCTGAACGCCGAAGGCCGTGCCGGTCAGCAGCCCGCCCTCGCGCACGACGGCCGACCGCCGCGGTCCCACCGCGTCCAGCGCCGCGCCGACCGCCCGGCTGAGCAGCCGCGAGACCCGGCCGGAGCGGGCGGCGTCCGGGGCGGCGATGTGCGCGCCGGAGTCCGGTGCGACGTCCGCGCCGGAGTCCGGCACCGCGTCCGCGCCGGTCTCCGGTACGACATCCGCACCGGCCACCGGTACCGCGTCCGCGCCAGCCTCCGGTACGACATCCGCGCCGGTCCCCGGCACGACATCCGCACCGGCCTCCGGCTCCGCGTCCGCACCGGCCTCCGGCACCACATCCACGCCGGCCTCCGGCACCACATCCACGCCGACCCCCGGCACGACGTCCGCGCCAGCCCCCGGCACCGCGTCCGCGACGGTCTCCGTCTCGCCGACGGACCGGTCGAACGGGATCAGTCGTACGCCGTCGTTGGCGTCGGCTCGTACAGCGAGCCGGACGGTCACCGGGCGCGTGTGGCGGTGCCGTACGGGGGCCGCCGTGTCCGGTGCGTCGAGGAGCACCGTGCAGTTGGCGCCGCCGAAACCCGAGGCGTGCACCAGGGCGGGCGAGGCCGGGACGTCCTCCGCCGGGTCCGTGTGCAACGGCAGCCCCGGCGTGGCCGGTTGGGTGTCGCCGGCGCCCAGGACGGGAGGGAGGCGGCGCAGACCGATCGCGGCGACGGCGGCGACGGCCGTGAACAGGCCCGCCGCGCCCTCGGTGTGGCCGACGGCGCTCTTGGTCGCCGTGACCCGCAGGGTCCCGTCCCCGGGTGCCAGCACCTCGGTGACGGCCTCCGCCTCGGCGGTGTCGCTCGCGGCGGACGCGGTGCCGTGCGCGTGGTAGACCCGCACCTCGGCGGGCTCGCGGCCACTGTCCGCGAGCACGTCCCGCAGCGAGCGGGCGATGCCCTCGCCGGTCGGTGTGGTGATGTGCGCGGCGTCGCTGCTGCCGCCCCAGCCGGTCACCGAGGCCAGCGGGCGGGCGCCACGCCGTCGGGCGTGCTCCGCGTCCTCCAGAACCAGGAAGGCCGCACCCTCGGCGAGGACGAACCCGGAGCGCCCCGCGGTGAACGGCCGCGTCTCCCCGGGGGTGAGCAGGCGCATCGAGTGGAAGCCGGCGAAGACGACCTCCGTGAGGACGTCGACGGCGCCGACCGCCATCATCGGCGCCTGACCGTCGCGGACGCGCTCGGTCGCCCAGGCCAGGGCGCCGGTGGAGGAGGCGCAGGCCGAGGAGACGGTGCAGTGCGGGCCGTCGAGTCCCCAGCGCTCGGCGAGCACGAGTCCGGGGCCCTCCTTCAGCAGCGCCGTCACGTCCGCGTCCCGCGGCAGCGGGGGGCGCGCCGGGTCCAGCGTCTCGTTCGGCAGGTGCCAGCCGGCGCTGGTCGAGGCCAGGGCCAGCCCGCAGCTCCGCTGCTCGCCCCGCGCCACGCCCGCCTGGCGAAACGCCTCCGACAGGGCGGACTCCGCCAGTTCCAGCGGGAGTTCACGGCTGCCGGGGTCGGCGGCCGGGGCGTGGTGGACGCCCTTGATCCGGTAGCCGGCCACGTCGAAGCCCCGGGGCGGCTCAGCGGCCCGGCCGGTCCGCAGGCCCGCCACGAAGGCGTCGACCCCGTCGCCGAACGGCGAGACGCAGCCCATGCCCGTGACCACAACGTGCGCCATGCCGCTACCGCCTCACTTCGCGCTCTGGAGGCGGACGAGGCCGGCCAGCTCGCCGACGGTGTGCACATCGGTCAGATCCGCGTCGTCGATCATCAGGTCGAAGCGGTTCTCGATGTCCACCACGAGGGAGAGCCGTTCCAGGGAGTCGATCCCCAGGTCGGCGATCTTCTCGTCCGGGTCCAGTTCGCGGCCGGCCAGCTCGGCGCTGTGCCGGTGGATCAGTTCGCACACAGCGGGGAAGACAGAATCGGTCATCACACCAATGACTCCAGAGGATCCAGAAGACGGCCGGGACGGTCCCACGCGTGCGCGGTCACGTGCGCGGTCAGTGGAAGTCGGGGTCGACGCGCCCGATGTGGCGCAGCCCGAGCTTGGTCTGCCGGTCGGGCCCGAAGGTGTCGTAGAACGTGCCGCCCTCGGGCTCGTAGATCCGGGCGTGCGGCTGACGCGAGGGGCCCCGGACGAACAGCGTGATGCACGCCTCGTCGTCGCTGGGGTTGATCACCTGGTGCGCCCGGCCCACGGGCAGCGAGTTCATCTGACCCGCCTCCAGGGTGTGTTCCAGCAGCGGTACGACCCGGCAGGTCCGCCGCTCCTCGTCCACGTCGGTGATCTCGAACTGGCGCTCCGTGTACGTGCCGCTCATGAGGACGGTGCTGCAGTCCCACTTGTGGGAGTGCACCTTCTCCAGGGCGCCACCGTTCTGGTTCTTCGACTTGAAACGGTGCATCCGCACCCGGAATCGGTCCGATTCGTCGATGTGCAGGACGAATTTGTCCATGAGGATGCGCGGATAGTTCATATGCGGCGCGAGCGACCGGAACAGATCCTCGTTCGCGATGATCTCCTCGGTTCTTTCCTCGAGGATGTGCCGGTGGTCGGAAGCGGTTTTGAGGATCTCTTCCACGATCGGCGCCTGCGACTCCGCATACCGCTTGGAGTTCCAGTCGACCTCATTCTCCATGGATCGCACAAAGTCTCGCCACTGAATAACAATCCACCGCCTCTCGACACTCTCGCACTACCGGCCAGCAGAATCGCCAGACAGAAGATCACAGGGGCGGGACCCCCGCAAGGGGCGTTCAACCCGGCGTTCAACTCCCCGCCCACCGGCGACTTCTCTTTTCCCCTGGGGCGTGACCACTCCCTTTTTCCACAGCCTTCCTGAATAAATCCCGATCCACCCGCCGGCTCCGTGACACTCATCACAATCGAGCAACGACCGCTGCGCTACTATCCGGCGGACTTCAACCCGTCCCCGGCGGGGGTCGGCGGCTCGGACGAGAATTCGGAGCAATGAGGGCGATGCAAGGGTTCGAAAAGTCCGGGGCGGCGCCATGGCGCGTCCGAATCGACGAGGCACTCGCGACGGTGGGCCTTTCGCCGGGCGCGGTGGCGGAACTGGTCGCGCCGGAACTGGGCGGCGGACGGGCCTATCTGGTCGGCTCGCTGGCCGGCGGGCTGGGCAACCGGTCGAGCGATGTGGACATCCATGTCGTGGACGAGGCCGTCAAGCGGCACAGGGGCCCCAAGCTGAACCGTCTCGACGGGGTGCCGGTCGACATCGAGCACTTCCCGGCGAGCGCCCCGGCCGAACTGGCGCAGGGCCCCGGGGACGTCCCCGTGCTCCGCTTCGCCGCCGGGGACGTGGCGCTGTGCCGGCCGCTCGGCCGCAGCGAACAGCGCCGGGCCGCCCGCTGGTTCCACGCCACCGGGCTGGACCCGGCGGCCCCGCCCCTGTACGACGCGGCGCAGTCCGCGCGGGTGCGGGCGATGCTGGCCCGCGTCACCTTCGGCCGCCTGGCCGGGCTGGCGTGCATGGCGGACCTCGCGGAACGGGCCGGCCTCCCCGACGACACGCGCCGTCATCTGTGGCGGCAGGCGGGGCGGCAACTCCTCGAACTGCGGTGCAGGCTGGCGGGGGACGTGACGACCGGCGACAAGTGGCTGCCCGCACGGGCCCGGCGTCTTGGCCTGCCGGCCGCCCCGGTCGACGACGGGGCACGCCTGCGCGCGGACCTGGCGACGGCCGGTCTGCCGGAGTTCGACCCGCTCGCCGTGGCCGCCGTACGGCCCGCGCGGGGCAGCGCGCCGGTGTCCCTCGCCGGCCGGTCCTGGCTGGTGAACCGGCACGACCGGCTGCTCTCCGACACGGTGGCCACCGAGGCTCCCGCCGCGGAGGGGGCCGGTGAACTGGGCGCGGCACGGCTGCTCGACGCCGTGGGACGCGCCGAACTCGACCTGGTTGTAGAGGACGATGCGCTGCGGAAGGTGTTCGGAGCATGGATCACGGAGAAGTGACCCGGGACGGCCTGGACGTCACCTGGGTCACGTCCCACGGGGCGGCGGCGGCATGGCAGTACGCCCTGTCGGTGCAGGCCGCGCTGGACGACATGGAGGCGGCCCGCCTCGAGGAGGACTGGGAGGTGTGCGTCGAGTCCTGCGCGATGGCGCTGCGGGCGATCCTGCTCTGCCGCCGACTGGCCCGCGGGCTCGACGGCCCGCTGGACGACATGGAGTTCCAGTACGCGCTGGCCACCGGCACGGAACCCGCGGCGGTCGCCCTGCGGGACCTGCCCTGGTCGACGGACGCGGGCGAGCAGGAGGCCCGTACGAGCATGGCGACGGTCGCCCACCACGACGCCGCACTCCGCGCCGACCTCCCCTTCGACGTCCCCGTGACCCGGACACCGGCCGGCGCCCGTCAGGCACTGCGCATCTCGGCCACCCTGATCCAATGGCGCCGGGAACGCTCCCTCCCCGAGGCCCACTGGCGCCAGGACGGCCTCTGACCCAACGGAACCCGACCGGCCCCGGCCGGCCCGACCTCTCCGGAGCCCGGCGCCGCAGATCCGCGCCGCACGTCGAACGATCAGCGACGTGGTGACGCGTCAGCCGCTACACGTTGAAGCGGAACTCCACCACGTCGCCGTCCTGCATGACGTAGTCCTTGCCCTCCATGCGGGCCTTGCCCTTGGCGCGGGCCTCCGTGACCGAGCCGGTTTCGACCAGGTCCTCGAAGGAGATGACCTCCGCCTTGATGAAGCCCTTCTGGAAGTCGGTGTGGATGACTCCGGCGGCCTCGGGGGCGGTGGCGCCCTTCTTGATGGTCCAGGCGCGGGATTCCTTGGGGCCGGCCGTGAGGTAGGTCTGCAGGCCGAGGGTGCGGAAGCCGACGTGGGCGAGGGTGGCGAGGCCGGGCTCGTCCTGGCCGACGGACTGGAGGAGCTCGAGGGCCTCGTCCTCGTCCAGCTCGGCGAGGTCCGCCTCCAGCTTGGCGTTGAGGAAGATCGCCTCGGCGGGGGCGACCAGGGCCCGCTGCTCGTTCTTGAAGTCCTCGTCGATCAGCTCGTCCTCGTCGACGTTGAAGACGTAGAGGAAGGGCTTGGTGGTGAGGAGGTGCAGGTCGTGCAGGAGCTCGTTGCGCTCGGTGCCCTGGACGATGCCGTGCGCGAAGAGCGTGTCGCCCTTCTCCAGGATCTCCTTGGCCTCCTCGACCGCCTTGACCTTGGGCGCGATGTCCTTCTTGATCCGCGACTCCTTCTGGAGGCGGGGAAGGACCTTCTCGATGGTCTGGAGGTCGGCGAGGATCAGCTCGGTGTTGATCGTCTCGATGTCGTCCTTCGGCGAGACCTTGCCGTCGACGTGCACGACGTTCTCGTCCTTGAAGGCGCGGATGACCTGGCAGATCGCGTCGGACTCGCGGATGTTCGCGAGGAACTTGTTGCCCAGGCCCTCGCCCTCCGACGCGCCGCGGACGATGCCCGCGATGTCGACGAAGTCGACGGTGGCCGGGAGGACGCGCTGGGAGCCGAAGATCTCCGCCAGCTTGGTCAGCCGGGGGTCGGGGACGCCGACGACGCCGACGTTCGGCTCGATCGTGGCGAACGGGTAGTTGGCCGCCAGCACGTCGTTCTTGGTCAGGGCGTTGAACAGGGTCGACTTGCCGACATTCGGCAGACCGACGATTCCGATCGTGAGCGACACGTTGCGACTTCCCGTACGTGAGGATGAGGGGACGAGGACCGGCCGACTGGGCTGCGTGGGCCGATCCACCAGTCTACGGCGTGCCCGCCCGCGCCCCGGCGACGTATCGAACGTCTGGCCAGGCTTCGGCCCCCGGCGTGTCTGACGGGCCGTTCGGCACATTAAACGACCTAAGTTGGTCCGGTGGAGCAACACAGGACGCGACCCACGCAGCACGGACGGTACGCACCGCGACGTGAGAGGCCGGCCCGGCCGCCGCTGCCGCCGCAGGCGGGACGGGCGGCGGGGGGAGGGGTCGCGCGGGCGGCCCGGCCCGCCCGCGTGCCGCAGCGCCGGCCCGCTCCTGTGCCGCCCGCGGCCCGGCGGCTGCCCAATCCGCGGCTCACCGGTCTCGGCTCGGGCCTGTTCTGCGGCCTGGTGATGCTGCTGCTCGGGCTGCTGACCGAGGCGCTGTTCGGGGCGTCCCAGACCGTGTACGGCGTGCTCTTCCTGCCGGTGTGCGTGCTGACCGCGCTGTGGGTGCGCGAGGGCGACCTGCTCATCGCGCCCGTCGTCGTGCCGAACGGCTTCGCCCTGGGACTGGTCCCCGTCGCCGACGAGGGAGGCGGCGACGTCCTCGACCGGCTGATGGGGATGGTGACCGGCCTCGCCGCACAGGCCGGGTGGCTCTACGGCGGGACGCTGATCGCCGGTCTGATCGTGATCGTCCGCAGGGTGCGCAGGGTCCGCGGGATCAACCGGCGCGTCGCCCGCGAGCGCCCCGGCCACTGAGCCACCGGGCTCAGACGCCGGTGGCCGCCCGCATCGCCGCCCCCACGATGCCCGCGTTGTTCTGGAGCTGGGCCGGGACGATCTCCGCCTTGATGCCCTCGATGCGGTCCAGGAACTTGTGGGACTTGCGGCTGACGCCGCCGCCGATGACGAACAGCTCGGGCGAGAACAGCATCTCCACGTGGGCCAGGTACTTCTGCACCCGGTGCGCCCAGTCCTCCCACGACAGGTCGTGGTCCTCCTTGGCCTTGCTGGAGGCCCGCTTCTCCGCTTCGTGGCCGTGCAGCTCCAGGTGGCCCAGCTCGGTGTTGGGGACGAGGACGCCGTCCACGAACAGGGCGCTGCCGATGCCGGTGCCGAAGGTCAGCAGGATCACCGTGCCCCTGTGGTGGCGTCCGGCGCCGAAGTGCATCTCGGCGACACCGGCCGCGTCCGCGTCGTTCACCACCGTCACCGGCAGGCCGCCGAGGCGGTCGCCGAGCAGCACGCGCGCGTCGGTGTCGATCCAGCTCTTGTCGACGTTGGCCGCCGTACGGATCGTGGTGCCGTCGGTGACGACGCCCGGGAAGGTGACCCCGACCGGTCCGGTCCAGCCGAAGTGGTCGACGACCTCCTTGACGCCGTCGGCCACCGCGTCCGGGGTCGACGGGTGCGGGGTGAGGACCTTGCAGCGCTCCTGCGCCAGGTCCCCCCTGTCCAGGTCGACCGGGGCACCCTTGATCCCGGAACCGCCGATGTCCACACCGAAGATCTGCATGGCCCTACGTTACGACGTACGACGGAAAGTCACTGAGCCGAGTCCTCCGCACCGGTGCCGCCGCGCCCGGCCGCCAGGGCCGCCGCCTCCTCGCGCAGATCGCGGCGGAGCTCCTTGGGCAGCGAGAAGGTGATGGACTCCTCGGCGGCCTTGACGATCTCGACGTCCGCGAAACCGCGCCCCGACAGCCATTCGAGCACCTGCTCGACCAGCACGTCCGGCACGGAGGCGCCCGAGGTGACGCCGACCGTGCTCACGCCCTCCAGCCAGGCCTCGTCGATCTCGTCGGCGAAGTCCACCAGGTACGCGGCGCGGGCGCCGGCCAGCTTGGCGACCTCGACCAGCCGCTTGGAGTTGGAGGAGTTGCGGGAGCCGACGACGATCACCAGCTCCGCCTCGGCGCCCATCTGCTTGACCGCGAGCTGACGGTTCTGCGTGGCGTAGCAGATGTCGTCGCTGGGCGGCGAGATCAGCTGGGGGAACTTCTCCTTGAGGGCGTCGACGGTCTCCATGGTCTCGTCCACGCTCAACGTGGTCTGGGAGAGCCAGACGACCTTGGACGGGTCGCGGACCTCGACCTTGGCGACGTCCTCGGGGCCGTCGACGAGCTGGATGTGGTCGGGCGCCTCGCCGGAGGTTCCGATGACCTCCTCGTGGCCCTCGTGGCCGATCAGGAGGATGTCGTAGTCGTCATTGGCGAACCGGACGGCTTCCTTGTGGACCTTGGTGACCAGCGGGCAGGTGGCGTCGATGGTGGCGAGCCGGCCCCGCGCGGCCTCCTCGTGGACGACGGGGGCGACACCGTGCGCGGAGAACATGACGATGTTGCCCGGGGGGACCTCCTCCGTCCGTTCGACGAAGATCGCGCCCTTCCGCTCCAGGGTCTGCACGACGTACTTGTTGTGCACGATCTCGTGCCGGACGTAGACGGGGGCCCCGTACTGCTCCAGGGCCTTCTCGACGGCGATCACGGCGCGGTCCACACCCGCGCAGTAGCCACGGGGGGCGGCGAGCAGGACACGGCGGCCAGTCGAAGCAGTCATGCGCCCCATCGTAAGGCCGCGCACGGGAGCGCGGTCACGGTGCGTTGTCGGTGGGGCGCACTACCCTCGCGGCATGGCTGTCAACACGTCTGCGGAAGCACCGCTGCCCGTCGGTGAGGTGTCGCGGCTCATCGGGAGGTGGATCGACCGGCTCGGCGCCGTGTGGGTCGAGGGGCAGATCACCCAGCTGTCGCGGCGGCCGGGCGCCGGAGTGGTGTTCCTGACGCTGCGGGACCCCTCGCACGACATCTCCGTGGGCGTGACCTGCTACCGGCAGGTGTTCGACGCCGTGGCGGACGTGGTGAGCGAGGGCGCGCGGGTGGTGGTGCACTGCAAGCCGGAGTGGTACGCGCCGCGCGGGCAGCTGTCGCTGCGCGCCGCGGAGATCAGGCCGGTGGGGGTCGGGGAGCTGCTGGCGCGGCTGGAGCAGCTGAAGAAGTCGCTCGCGCGGGAGGGCCTGTTCGCGCCGGAGCGGAAGAAGCCGCTGCCGTTCCTGCCGCAGCTGATCGGTCTGGTGTGCGGGCGCGCCTCGGCGGCCGAGCGGGACGTGCTGGAGAACGCCCGGCACCGCTGGCCGGCCGTGCGTTTCGAGGTGCGCAACGTGGCGGTGCAGGGGGTGCACGCGGTGCCGCAGGTCGTGCAGGCCGTGAAGGAGCTGGACGCGGTCGACGACGTGGACGTGATCATCGTGGCGCGGGGCGGCGGCAGCGTGGAGGACCTGCTGCCGTTCTCCGACGAGCAGCTGGTGCGGGCGGTGGCGGCGTGCCGTACGCCCGTCGTCTCCGCGATCGGGCACGAGCCGGACAACCCGCTGCTGGACCATGTCGCCGATCTGCGGGCCTCCACGCCGACCGACGCCGCGAAGAAGGTCGTGCCCGACGTGGGCGAGGAGTCGGAGCGGGTGCGGATGCTGCGGGACCGCGCCCGGCGCTGTGTCCAGGCGCTGCTGGACCGGGAGGAGCGGGGGCTGGCCCAGGCGCTGGCCCGGCCCTCGATACAGGACCCGCACCGGATGGTCGACGCGCGGGCCGAGGAGGTCACGGCGCTGCTGGAGCGGGGCCGGCGCACGCTGCGGCACCAGCTGGACCGGGCGGACTCCGAGCTGGCGCACACGCACGCGCGCGTGGTGGCGCTCTCCCCCGCCGCGACCCTGAAGCGCGGGTACGCGGTGCTCCAGCGCGCGGACGGACACGCGGTGCGCGCCCCGGACGAGGTGGAGCCCGGCGAGGCGCTGCGGGCGCGGGTGTCCGAGGGCGAGTTCACTGTCCGAGTCGAAGCTTAGGGTGGGCGGATGACCAGCAAGACGGAGCAGGCGGCGGCGACGGACGCGGCGCTCGGGTACGAGCAGGCGCGGGACGAGCTGATCGAGGTCGTACGGCGACTGGAAGCGGGCGGTACGACGCTGGAGGAGTCCCTCGCGCTCTGGGAGCGGGGCGAGGAGCTGGCCAAGGTGTGCCGGCGCTGGCTGGAGGGGGCACGGGCCCGGCTGGACGCGGCGCTCGCCGAGGAGTCAGCGGCGGAGAAGGAGTCCGGGGACTGAACCCGGGTGCGGGGCGGCACGGGGCGGGCCCCGTGCCGCGCGTGCTCACTCGGTGCGGAGCGCCTCCGCCATCTTCGTCAGCTGGCCGAACGACGCCGTTCCGGTGACCAGGGTGGTCGAGCCGTCGGTGCCCTCCAGCACCAGGGCGTCGTAGTGGTCGCCCTCGTAGCGCGTCCAGGTCTGTCCGCCGATCCGCTGCGTGGTCTCCGTCTTCGTGGCGCCCTGGGTCGTGTCCTCGATGAACGCCGACCGCTTGCCGGCGGACTGCTCGACCGCCACGTACTCCCCGTCGGGGGCGTGGAAGCCGAGGTGCCAGGCCTCGGACTCGGCGCCCCGGTAGCGGACGGAGGTGGGCTTCCACGCCTCCGGGAGCCCCTCGGGCGCGGCCACGGGGTAGGAGGCGGCCCGGCGGGCCGTGAGCAGGTCGACCCGGTAGTCGACCCGCTTGATGTCGGGTTCGCCGTCCTCGTGCGGGATGAACAGCCAGACCACTCCCGCCGCGAGCACGATGAGAGCCAGGGAAAGGATCATGTCCCGGGCCGTTTTCTGCATGCTGCTCGTTCCTGCCACGCCCCCTATCGTCGCAGGTGCCCGGGGTGCTCATCCGTGGGGGGCCCTGCTCATTTTGTCGGACTGGCGATAGAGTCGTGCCCACACCCTCATCCGGCCGTCGTCGTACAGAAAGGTGCGCTCCGATGACCGAGCATCATCATTTGCCGTCCGAGCTCGATGTGCCCTCAGAGGCCCCCGACCGCAACCTCGCCCTGGAGCTCGTACGGGTGACCGAGGCCGCGGCGATGGCCGCGGGCCGCTGGGTAGGGCGCGGCGACAAGAACGGCGCGGACGGCGCCGCGGTGCGCGCCATGCGCACCCTCGTCTCCACCGTCTCGATGAACGGCGTCGTCGTCATCGGGGAGGGCGAGAAGGACGAGGCCCCGATGCTCTTCAACGGGGAGCGCGTGGGCGACGGGACCGGCCCCGAGTGCGACATCGCCGTCGACCCGATCGACGGTACGACCCTGACCGCCAAGGGCATGACGAACGCCATCGCGGTGCTGGCCGCCGCCGAGCGCGGCTCGATGTTCGACCCGTCGGCCGTGTTCTACATGGACAAGCTGGTCACCGGCCCGGAGGCCGCCGACTTCGTCGACATCAACGCGCCGGTGAGCGTGAACATCCGCCGGGTCGCCAAGGCCAAGCGCGCCACCCCCGAGGACGTCACCGTGGTGATCCTCGACCGGCCCCGGCACGAGGGCATCATCAAGGAGATCCGGGAGACCGGGGCGCGCATCAAGCTGATCTCCGACGGCGACGTGGCCGGCTCGATCCTGGCGCTGCGCGAGGGCACCGGCATCGATCTGCTGCTCGGTATCGGCGGCACCCCCGAGGGCATCATCTCGGCGTGCGCGGTGAAGTGCCTGGGCGGCACGATCCAGGGCAAGCTGTGGCCCAAGGACGACGAGGAGCGGCAGCGGGCGGTCGACGCGGGGCACGATCTGGACCGGGTCCTGACCACGGAGGACCTGGTCACCGGGGACAACGTGTTCTTCGTGGCGACGGGGATCACCGATGGTGAGTTGCTGCGGGGTGTGCGGTACCGGTCGGAGACGGCGACGACCGATTCGATCGTGATGCGGTCGAAGTCGGGGACGGTGCGGAGGATTGATTCCGAGCATCGGCTGTCGAAGCTGCGGGCGTACAGCGCGATTGACTTTGATCGCGCCAAGTGAAACGCGCCGGTTCTGGCGTGAGCCTGCGGCGCGTGGGCGAGTGCGGGTACGTCGTGGCTGGTCGCGCAGTTCCCCGCGCCCCTGAGGTGGGACCAGTCCCCCAGCGCTGAGAGCCAAGCGTGTTTCCCGGCAACAAGGGGCGCCCCCTGTGCGGAGGGGGCGCCCCTTTTTGTTCGCGTGTGTGGGGTCAGCCCGCTGCCGCTATGCGGCCCGGGCGGGTGTTTTTCTTCAGTTCCATTTCGCGGCGCCTGCGGCGGGCCAGGACGACGCGGCGTTCGGCGGCGGTGAGGCCGCCCCAGACGCCGTAGGGCTCGGGCTGGAGCAGGGCGTGCTCGCGGCACTCGACCATCACCGGGCAGCGGGCGCAGACGCGCTTGGCCGCCTCCTCGCGGGAGAGCCGGGCAGCGGTGGGCTCCTTCGACGGTGCGAAGAACAGCCCCGCCTCGTCCCGCCGGCACACCGCCTCGGTGTGCCAGGGGGTGTCCTGGTCCCTGTCCCGCGCTGCTGCTCGCTGGGCCGGAACGGCGGCTATCTGCAGGGACGAATGCGGCGGTTGCAGCACGGTCTACTCCTGACGACGGCTTCGCAAGCGAGACACGATGCAGCAAGGCTTACCCGATGTACGCGCGCCTATGCACTGAGTTCCGAACCGTCCCGCAGCCCGTCAGTGGCCCAGATGCCTGCGCATGCTCCGGTCCACCTTGCGCTGCACCCGGTCGAGGATGTCCGCCACGAGCTTGCCCCGCTTGGGCCGCGCCTCGACGCTGCCCAGCACCGCCCAGCCGTCGACGTAGATCACGGGGGCCTCGTCGTCGGTCGCGTCGAGCGTGTCCACCTCGAAGGAGCCGAGCACACCGCCGCCCATGCCGCGCAGCGACACGTTCTCCGGGACGCGGACCTCGACGCTGCCGAATACGGAGAACGCCTTGATCACGACCTGTTGGTGGTCGAACAGCGCCTCGCTGAGGTCGATCTCCACACTGCCGAAGATCGCGTACGCGTGGATGCGGCGGCCGGCGCGCCAGCGGCCCTTGCGGGTGGCGGCGCTGAACACCGCGACCACGTTGTCGTCGGGGTCCACGGGGATCGCGCCGGCGGTGGGGCGGTTGGGGGCGGAGGCGGGTGCCGCGCGCCGCTGGTGGGCTATCGGCAGGTCCTGGATGAACACCTCCAGCTCCCCCACCGTCTTGGCGGCCAGCACGCCCTCGACGCGCTCGGCGTGCTCGTCGGCGGTGAGACGGCCCTCAGCGAGGGCCTCGCGCAGGATGTCGGCGATACGGTCCCGGTCGGCGTCGGAGGCGCGCAGCTCTGCGGTCCGCGGTGCCGTGTCCGGCTGCTGGGCGTGCTTCTGAAGGTCCACGGCAGCAGCGTACCCAAACGCGATAGATCGCGACTACCCCCCGGCGTGGCCAACTGAGGACAACCTCACAGGTTCGCCGCGGAGAGCACGTCCTAGGCTGGTCGGCGCCCGCCAACGGAGGCGGGCGGTCTTCCGTCGAGTGAGGAATGGGCGAGATGCCTGAGTTCGAGTACGCCGATCTGCTCCCCCTGGGAGAGGACACCACCCCCTACCGGCTGGTGACCTCCGAAGGTGTCTCCACCTTCGAGGCCGACGGCCGGACCTTCCTCAAGGTGGAGCTGGAGGCGCTGCGCAAGCTCGCCGAGGAGGCCATCCACGACATCCAGCACTATCTGCGCCCCGCACACCTGGCCCAGCTGCGCCGCATCATCGACGACCCCGAGGCGTCGGGCAACGACAAGTTCGTCGCGCTGGACCTGCTGAAGAACGCGAACATCGCGGCGGCCGGCGTGCTGCCGATGTGCCAGGACACCGGTACGGCGATCGTCATGGGCAAGCGCGGGCAGAACGTGCTGACCGCGGGCGGCGACGAGGAGGCCCTGTCCCGGGGCATCTACGACGCGTACAAGAACCTGAACCTGCGCTACTCGCAGATGGCTCCGCTCACCATGTGGGAGGAGAAGAACACCGGTTCCAACCTCCCGGCGCAGATCGAGCTGTACGCGACGGACGGCGGCGCCTACAAGTTCCTGTTCATGGCCAAGGGCGGCGGCTCGGCCAACAAGAGCTTCCTGTACCAGGAGACCAAGGCCGTCCTGAACGAGACCTCCATGATGAAGTTCCTGGAGGAGAAGATCCGTTCGCTGGGCACGGCCGCCTGTCCGCCGTACCACCTGGCGATCGTCGTCGGCGGTACGTCGGCCGAGTACGCGCTGAAGACCGCGAAGTACGCCTCCGCGCACTACCTGGACGAGATCCCGACCGAGGGCTCGCCGCTCGGGCACGGGTTCCGGGACAAGGAGCTGGAGGAGAAGGTCTTCGAGCTGACGCAGAAGATCGGGATCGGGGCGCAGTTCGGGGGCAAGTACTTCTGCCACGACGTGCGGGTGGTGCGGCTGCCGCGGCACGGGGCGTCCTGCCCGGTCGCGATCGCGGTGTCCTGCTCGGCGGACCGGCAGGCGGTCGCGAAGATCACCGCCGAGGGCGTGTTCCTGGAGCAGCTGGAGACCGACCCGGCGCGGTTCCTGCCGGAGACGACGGACGAGCAGCTGTCGCAGGACGGCGACGTCGTCAAGATCGACCTCAACCAGCCGATGGACGAGATCCTGGCGGAGCTGACCAAGTACCCGGTCAAGACCCGGCTGTCCCTGACCGGCCCGCTGGTCGTCGCGCGCGACATCGCGCACGCCAAGATCAAGGAGCGGCTGGACGCGGGCGAGGAGATGCCGCAGTACCTCAAGGACCACCCGGTGTACTACGCCGGTCCGGCGAAGACGCCGGAGGGGTACGCGTCGGGGTCGTTCGGGCCGACCACGGCCGGGCGGATGGACTCCTACGTCGAGCAGTTCCAGGCGGCGGGCGGGTCCAAGGTGATGCTGGCGAAGGGGAACCGGAGCAAGCAGGTCACGGACGCGTGCGACGCGCACGGTGGGTTCTACCTCGGGTCCATCGGCGGGCCGGCGGCCCGGCTCGCGCAGGACTGCATCAAGAAGGTCGAGGTCGTCGAGTACGAGGAGCTCGGGATGGAGGCGGTGTGGAAGATCGAGGTGGAGGACTTCCCGGCGTTCATCGTGGTCGACGACAAGGGGAATGACTTCTTCCAGGATCCTTCGCCGCAGCAGCCGACGTTCACGTCGATTCCCGTGCGGGGGCCTGGGCTGGCGTAACGCGTCCACTGGGGGCGGCCGGGGTGTTGTTTCGCCCCCGCCGCCCCTTCCCATTCCCGTCCCCCGGGGGCGCTGCCCCCGGACCCCCGCTCCTCAAACGCCGGAGGGGCTAGATCTCAGCCCCTCCGGCGTTTGAGGAGCGGGGTCTGGGGCGGAGCCCCAGGTTCGGGACGGGAAGGGGCGGCGGGGGCGAATCCCATGTCCGGATAGCGGGCACCCTGTTCTTTTTTTGGACAACCTCCGGCGCGGCGCCGATTTTTCGTTGACTCCTCCAGCAACTCCGACATGCTCATGCCATGTCAATCCTGTGTGGCCCACCCCACAGCCACCTCCCGGAGGAGACAAGGTGAAACGAAGACTCGCCGTGGCGGGCATCTCGCTCGCTGTCGTGCTCGGCTGCGGAACACTCCCCGCCGCGGCCGCCGGCTCCGTACCCACCGCGGTCACCGTCGCCGCACCGAACGTCGACGTGAACAAGGTGAAGGCGCATCTCAACGAGCTGAGCGCCATCGCCGGGCGGAACGGCGGGAACCGCCGGTCCACCGGCCAGGGGTACGACGACTCCGTCGCCTATGTGAAGGGCAAGCTGCAAGCCGCCGGTTACACCGTCACCGAGCAGCCGTGCACCTCCGGCTGCACCAGCGGCGCCGGGCCCAACCTGATCGCCGAGTGGCCCAAGGGCGACGCCACCAACGTGACCATGTTCGGCGCCCACCTCGACAGCGTCTCCGCCGGGCCGGGCATGAACGACAACGGCTCCGGCTCGGCCGCCCTGCTCGAGAACGCCCTGACGCTCGCCCAGCAGAACCCGACCATGCGCAACCGGGTCCGCTTCGCCTGGTGGACCGACGAGGAGCAGGGTCTCAACGGGTCCGACTTCTACGTCCGTTCGCTCCCCTCGACCGAACGGGCGAAGATCAAGGCGTACTACAACTTCGACATGGTCGCCTCCACCAACGGCGGCTACTTCATCAACCACATCACCTCCTCGGCCGCCGCGCCGATGAAGGCGTACTGGGACTCGCTGGGGCTCCAGCCCGAGGAGAACACCGAGGGCGCCGGACGCAGCGACGACTACTCCTTCGAGCAGTACGGGATCCCCACCTCCGGCTACGCGATGGGCGCCAGTGCCCGGAAGACCTCCGCGCAGGCCGCGAAGTGGGGCGGTACGGCCGGGTCCGCGTACGACCCCTGCTACCACCGGTCCTGCGACACCCTCACCAACATCAACACCACCGGGCTCGACCGCGCCTCCGACGGTATCGCCCACACCCTGTGGCAGCGGGCCGTGGACACCGGCACGGGCGGCGACTGCGACACCGCCGGCGCCGTCGGCAACGGCGGGTTCGAGAGCGGCACCGCGCCGTGGACCGGGAACACCGGCAGCATCGGCGCCCACTCCGGGCAGACCGCCCACAGCGGCACCCGCTTCGCCTGGCTCTCGGGGTACGGGTCCACCCGCACCGAGTCGATCAGCCAGACGGTGACCGTTCCGGCCGGGTGCTCGACGGTCGCGCTGAGCTACTGGCTGCACATCGACACCGACGAGTCCGGCTCGACGCCGTACGACCGTTTCACCGTCAAGGCCGGCGGCACCACGCTCGCCACGCTGTCCAACGCCGACGCGGGCAGCGGCTATGTGCAGCGGTCGGTCGACCTGACGGCGTACGCGGGGCAGACCGTGACCCTGACGTTCACCGGCAGCGAGGACTCCTCGCTCCAGACCGGATTCGTCCTGGACGACGTCACCCTCCAGGGTTCCTGAGCACCCCCCACGGGTACTCCGCCCCGCCGCGCCTCTTGCGGCGGGGCGGAGGCCGTCCGGGAATACGCTCGTCCGGCACGGCTGCTGTGCAGGATCGGAGGTACGACGATGACGACCACGGACGACGACCGGCACTACCGCATCGAGCACGACTCCATGGGGGAGGTGAAGGTACCGGCCGACGCCAAGTGGCGCGCCCAGACCCAGCGCGCCGTGGAGAACTTCCCGGTCTCCGGACAGCGCCTGGAGCGCGCCCACATCGAGGCCCTGGCCCGGATCAAGGGCGCCGCGGCCAAGGTGAACGCCCGGCTCGGGGTGCTCGACAAGGACATCGCCGAGGCGATCCAGGAGGCGGCCGGTGAGGTCGCCGAGGGCCGGTGGGACGACCACTTCCCCGTGGACGTGTTCCAGACGGGGTCCGGGACCTCGTCCAACATGAACACCAACGAGGTCCTCGCGACGCTCGCCACCGAGCGGCTCGGGCGGGACGTGCACCCCAACGACCACGTCAACGCCTCGCAGTCGTCCAACGACGTCTTCCCGTCGTCCATCCACATCGCGGCCACCGCCGCCGTCACCCGCGACCTGATCCCGGCGCTCGACCACCTCGCCACGGCCCTGGAGCGCAAGGCCGGGGAGTTCGCGGACGTGGTGAAGTCCGGGCGTACCCACCTCATGGACGCCACGCCCGTCACCCTGGGCCAGGAGTTCGGCGGGTACGCGGCCCAGGTGCGGTACGGGATCGAGCGGCTGAACGCCTCCCTGCCGCGGCTGGCCGAGCTGCCGCTGGGCGGGACCGCCGTCGGCACCGGCATCAACACCCCGCCCGGCTTCTCCGCCGCCGTCATCGAGGAGGTCGCCCGGGCGACCGGGCTGCCGCTCACCGAGGCGCGCGACCACTTCGAGGCACAGGGCGCCCGGGACGGCATCGTCGAGACCAGCGGACAGCTGCGGACCGTCGCCGTCGGACTGACGAAGATCGCGAACGATCTCCGGTGGATGGCGTCCGGCCCCCGTACCGGCCTCGCGGAGATCGGCCTGCCCGATCTCCAGCCCGGCTCCTCGATCATGCCCGGCAAGGTCAACCCGGTGATCCCGGAGGCCGTGCTCATGGTCTGCGCGCAGGTGACCGGCAACGACGCGACCGTCGCGGCCGCCGGCGCCTCGGGCAACTTCGAGCTCAACGTGATGCTGCCGGTCATCGCGAAGAACGTGCTGGAGTCGGTGCGGCTGCTGGCCAACGTCTCCCGCCTGTTCGCCGACCGCACCATCGACGGCATCGTCGCCCACCGCGAACGGGCCCGGGAGTACGCGGAGTCGTCGCCGTCCGTGGTCACCCCGCTCAACAAGTACATCGGCTACGAGGAGGCCGCCAAGGTCGCCAAGAAGTCCCTCGCCGAGCGGAAGACCATCCGGGAGGTCGTGCTGGAGAGCGGCTACGTCGACCGCGGCGACCTCACCGTCGAACAGCTCGACGAGGCGCTGGATGTCCTGCGGATGACGCGCCCGTAAAACCCCCCGGCCCGGAGGTGAACCGTGACGGGCGGCCGCAACGTCGTATGGCCATGGCACCTAATATCTGCGCATGGCGGAGGACGGAGCGGTGACACGAGGGACAGCGGACGGCACGGCGGCGGGATTCTGGGCGCCCGGGACCCAGATCCTCTGGCGCTACCGGGAGAACGGTGGCGCGCACATCCACATCGCGCGCCCCGTCACGGTCGTACGCGACGACCCGGAGCTGCTCGCGGTGTGGATGGCGCCCGGCACCGAGTGCGTGCGGCCGGTGCTCGCCGACGGCACGCCCGTGCACGAGGAGCCACTCGGCACCCGGTACACCAGGCCGCGCACGGTGCGGCGCGACCACTGGTTCGGCACCGGCGTGCTGAAGCTGGCCCGGCCCGGTGAGCCCTGGTCCGTGTGGCTGTTCTGGGAACCGGGCTGGCAGTTCAAGAACTGGTACGTGAACCTGGAGGAGCCGCTGGCCCGTTGGGCGGGCGGAGTGGACTCCGAGGACCACTTCCTGGACATCTCCGTGCACCCGGACCGCGACTGGCACTGGCGGGACGAGGACGAGTTCGCGCAGGCCCAGCGGGACGGTCTGGTCGACCCCGCGCTGGCCGGGAGGGTGCGGGAGGCCGGGCGGGCGGCGGTGGAGACGATCGAGGCGTGGGGGTCGCCGTTCGCGGACGGCTGGGAGAACTGGCGCCCGGATCCGTCCTGGACGGTACCGTCACTGCCACAGGACTGGGACCGCACTCCCGCGCATGTGTCCTCGTGAGACCCTTGCTGCGCCCCCGGGCGGGAAACGTAGGATCGTCCTCCGCAAGGGCGCGGGACAACAACCACCGGAGCGCGCGCAGGGCTTGACCGATCGTCACTGAGGGGCGGCAGGACGTGAGCGAGGGGTACGGAAACACCGGCACCGGCCGGCGACGGCGGGCCGGCGGCACAGGAACAACCTCTGACCACGCGGGAAATCCGTTCCGGGGGCACGTATTCCGGGTATCGGAGTTTCAGCGGGACGAACCGCGCGCACGGCGTGCGCCGGACGGATGGACTCGACACGCGTGACGGAGCAGCCGACCTCCTTCGAACGCCCGCAGCCGGGCGTGGACCCCGCGGATCCCCGCGGGGCGCTCCTGCGTACCCCGCCACCGGCGCGTGGTCCGGGCACCGGAGCCGCCTTACCCGTACAGAGCCGCTCCGGCGGTGAGCCTCCCGCGCCCGGGGCCGCGTCCCCGGGGTCGTCGGGGGCCACGTCGCCGGAGACGGTCACGCCCGGCGGCACCGGTCAGGACCCGGCGCCCGAACCCGGCTCCGAGCACTCCCAGCCGGGTACCGGCCAGGGCGCGGAGCCGGACACGCACCGGCCGCGCCCCGCGCCCGAGGGCATCCCGGTGCAGCCGGCCGCGGGCCCCGACGGCAAGGAGCGGCGTTCCGGGCAGGTCACGCAGCCGGGCCGGCCCACGCCGATGCGGCGGGACGGGGACCGGCTGCGCTTCGTCGGCGCCGCGACCCGGCGGATCGCCCGCGGCATCGACCTGGACGAGATCGTGATGGGGCTGTGCCGGGCCACCGTGCCCACCTTCTCCGACGCGATCCTGGTGTATCTGCGCGATCCGCTGCCGGTCGGTGACGAGCGGCCCACCGGCCCGCTGGTGCTGCGGCTGCGCCGCACCGACCGCATCCCGGCCGAGCGGGACACCGAGGGCGGGTTCAGCACGATCGCCCCGCCGGAGCCGTCCGAGCTGGACTCGGTCGGCGCCGAGCTGTGCACCGTACGGCCCGGCAGCGCGCTCGCCGAGGTGCTGCGCGGTGTGCGGCCGGTGTTCACGGACGCGCCGGCGGCCCGTGCCGCGCTGCCCGAACTCCTCGGCGAGGAGGGCGCGTCGGCCGTTCCGGACGGGCAGCGGGCGATCCTCGCGCCGCTGCGCGGCCGGCGGCGGGTGATCGGCGCGGCGCTGTTCCTGCGCCGTCCGGAGCGCATCCCGTTCGAGGCCGACGACCTGCTGGTGGCCGCGCAGCTCGCCACGCACAGCGCCCTCGGCATCGACAAGGCGGTGCTGTACGGGCGGGAGGCGTACATCGCGGACGAGTTGCAGCGCACCATGCTGCCGGAGCACCTGCCGCGCTGCACCGGCGTGCGGCTGGCGTCGCGCTATCTGCCGGCCGCGGAGACCGCGCGGGTCGGCGGCGACTGGTACGACGCCATCCCGCTGCCCGGCAGCCGGGTCGCGCTGGTCGTCGGTGACGTGATGGGGCACTCCATGACGTCGGCGGCGATCATGGGCCAGCTGCGCACCACCGCGCAGACCCTGGCCGGTCTCGACCTGCCCCCGCAGGAGGTGCTGCACCACCTCGACGAGCAGGCGCAGCGGCTCGGCGTGGACCGCATGGCGACCTGCCTGTACGCGGTGTACGACCCGGTATCGCACCGCATCACCATCGCCAACGCCGGTCATCCGCCGCCGGTGCTGCTGGAGCTGGGCGGGCGCGCCGAGGTGCTGCGGGTGCCGGCGGGCGCGCCGATCGGTGTGGGCGGGGTGGACTTCGAGGCCGTGGAGCTGGACGCGCCCGCCGGGGCGACGCTGCTGCTGTACACCGACGGTCTGGTGGAGTCCCGGCTGCGGGACGTGTGGACCGGTATCGAGCAGTTGCGGGAGAAGCTGGCCGCGACCGCGCAGCTGACCGGGCCGGATCATCCGCCGCCCCTTGAGGCGCTGTGCGACGAGGTGCTGGACATGCTCGGTCCGGGCGACCGGGACGACGACATCGCGCTGCTCGCCGCCCGTTTCGACGGGATCGCGCCGAGCGACGTGGCGTACTGGTTCCTGGAGCCGGAGGACGCGGCCCCCGGCCGGGCCCGCCGGCTGGCCCGGCGGGCGCTGTCCCGCTGGGGCATGGAGGAGCTGAGCGACTCGGTGGAGCTGCTGGTCAGCGAGGTGGTGACCAATGCCGTGCGGTACGCGACGCGGCCGGTCACGCTGCGGCTGCTGCGCACCGACGTGCTGCGCTGCGAGGTCGGTGACGACGTGCCGCAGCTGCCGCGGCTGCGGCAGGCGCGGGCCACGGACGAGGGCGGGCGCGGGCTGTATCTGGTGAACCGGCTGGCCCGGCGCTGGGGCGCGACCCGGCTGAGCACGGGCAAGGTGGTGTGGTTCGAGCTGAACAGCGGCTGAGCCGTACGACGGTGAGGGGCGCCCGGTGCGGTCACCGGGCGCCCCTCGTCTGTCCCGTCTACTGCTCCAGGTCGTCCTCCGGGTCGTCCGGGTCGCCGCCCGGCAGGCCGAACGTGGGCGGTACGGAGGGCGTCCTCGTCGGCGGCTCCGACGTCGGCGTCTGGGTGGGCGGCTCCGACGTCGGCGTCTGCGACGGCGTGTCGGACGGCTCCTGGGTGGTCGGCTCCTCGGTCGTCGGCTCCTGGCTCGGTGTGTCCGAGGGCGACTGGGAGACCGTGGGCGTGTCGGACGGCTTCACCGCGGCGCCCTGCTTGGTGTCCAGGTCGAACTCAGTGACCTCGTCCATGACGCCGAAGGTGTAGGCGGCCCAGATCTCCGCCGGGGGGCCACCGCCGTTGACGCGGTAGTCGACCCCGGCCGCCCGGTACATCGGGACCTGCTTGCCGGTCTTGGCGTCCTCACCGAACAGGCCGACAGAGGTGACCAGTTCGGGGGTGAAGCCGGTGAACCAGGCCGACTTGTTGTTGTCGGAGGTACCGGTCTTGCCGGCGACCACCTGGCCGTCGCGCAAGGGGTTGTCGCGCACCGACACCCTGGCCGTACCGTCGTCGACCACGCCGGTCAGCACGGAGGTCACCGTGTCGGCGGCCTCGCGGCTGATGACCTGCTCACCGATCGGGTCGGGGAACTCGATCGCGCGGTCCTTGTGCTCGACGGACTTCACGAGGGCCGGGGTGACCTTCTTGCCGTGGTTGTCGAGGGTGGCGTAGACACCGGCCATCTCCAGCGGGCTGGCGCCCATACTGCCCAGGGTCTGGGCCGGCACGGCCTCCATGCCCTCGGTCTCCATGCCGAGCTCGCCCGCCGTCTCGACCACCTCGGGCATGCCGACGTCGATGCCCATCTGCGCGAAGACGGAGTTGACGGACTTGTTCATCGCCTCCTGGACGGTGATGTCGCCGTAACTCCGGTCGTCCTCGTTGGGGGGCGCGAAGCCGACCTTCTTGCCGCCGTCCACCACGGGGCGCTCGCTCGTGCCGTCGTAGATCGTGTTCGCCGTGATCGGCACGCCGTCCTGGGTCTCGGCGTCCTGGTCCACGGCCGCGGCGAGGATCAGCGGCTTGAAGGTGGAGGCGGCCTGGTAGTCGTCGCGGGTGGCGTTGTTCCGGTAGTGCTTCACGTAGTCCACACCGCCGTACATCGCCAGGACCTCGCCCGTCTTCGGGTCCACGGAGACGGCACCGGCCTGGACGTCGGCGTCGACCTCGCGCTTGTCGGGGTCGAGCCTGCTGGTGAGCTTGGCCTTGACCGCCTCCTCCAGCGCCTTCTGCTTCTTCTTGTCGATGTTGAGCGTGACGGTGTAGCCGCCGAGGTCCAGCATGGCCTCGGCCTGCTCCATGTCCGCCGCGGCCCCTTGGGCGACGAGCTGCTGCTTGAGCGCGGTGTTGGCGGCCTCGACCAGGTACCCGGTCTGGCCCTCCATGCCGGGGGCGGCCTTGGGCTCCTTGGGGACCGGGAACTTCAGGGCCTGCCGGTCGGCGGAGTCCAGCCACTTCTGCTCGACCATGTTGTCCAGGACGTAGTTCCAGCGCTCCTGGACCAGCTTCTTGCCGGTGTCACTGGCGATGGCCCAGTCGTACTGGTTCGGCGCCTGGAGCAGCGCGGCGAGGTAGGCGCCCTGCTCGACGGTGAGGTCCTCGGCGTCGACGCGGTAGTAGGCCTGCGCGGCGGCCTGGATGCCGTAGGCGCCGCGGCCGTAGTAGCTGGTGTTGATGTAGCCGGCGAGGATGTAGTCCTTGGACTTCTCCCGGTCCAGCTTCAGCGAGATGACCAGTTCCTTCAGCTTGCGGCTGACGGTCTGTTCCTGCGTCAGGTAGTAGTTCTTGACGTACTGCTGGGTGATCGTCGAACCGCCCTGCGCGCCCTTGCCGGAGACGGTGTTGAGCAGGCCGCGCGCGGTGCCCTTGATGTCGACGCCGGAGTCCTTGTAGAAGGTCTTGTTCTCGGCGGCGACGAAGGTGCGCTGGACGTCCTTGGGTACCTTCGCCAGGTCGACGATCTCACGGTTGCGATCGCCCGTGCGGGCCATGATGCTGCCGTCGCTGTACTTGTACACGTTGCTCTGGAGCTCGGCGTCGGCGTTCCCCTCGGGAATGTCGATCACCATGTACAGCACGATGAAGGCGCCCATGCCGAGCAGACAGAGGCCGAAGAAGGTGCCGAGGATCTTCTTCCAGGTGAAGAGGCGGCGTATGCCGGTGCGCCCGGCCGCGCCCGACGAGCGGCGGCCCTTGGGTGCCGCACGGCGCCCACCGCGCTGTCGTGCGCGTCTTTCTTCCGCTCGTCCCATGCGTCCGTTCCGCTCCGCTTCGTTCGTGTGTGCTCGGCAGCCACACCAGTTCGCCGCTCAGGTCAGCTCAGAAAGCTAACACCGGGAGCTATGACAAAGGGCCGCCGATCCGGTCTTTACGGGCGTGACAATCAGCACCCGTCCCAACGGAACCGACGTTCGAACCTGGTTCAAGGTTGCCGAGGCAGGGTAAAGTGATATCACTTAGATAGACAGGCGCTAGCCGCTCGGCGAGCGCCCGAAAGAACGGGGGATCACCCATGTCCACACACGACACGCAGGTCACGGCCGACGTGCCCGAGATGCCGGCCCCACGCGTACGGGAGTTCGCGGCGCACAGCATCGGCGGCGGGCTGGCGCTGCTGCTCGGCCTCGTCGGCCTGCTGATCGGCGCGGCGATGGTCGTCGGCGCCACGGCGGTCGACGGGGCCGGCGCCAAGGCGCTGCTGATCATCCTCGGCATCCTGGTCGCCATAGCCGCGTTCCTCGCCATGTGCGGGCTGAACATGGTGGCGCCGGGCGAGGCGCGCGTGGTGCAGCTCTTCGGCCGCTACCGGGGCACGATCCGGCAGGACGGGCTGCGCTGGGTGAACCCGCTGACCTCGCGCAGGAAGATCTCGACGCGGGTGCGCAACCACGAGACAGCGGTCCTGAAGGTGAACGACGCCTACGGCAACCCGATCGAGCTGGCCGCGGTCGTGGTGTGGCGGGTCGAGGACACCGCCCAGGCCACCTTCGAGGTGGACGACTACATCGAGTTCGTCTCCACCCAGACCGAGGCGGCCGTGCGCCACATCGCGATCGAGTACCCCTACGACGCCCACGACGAGGACGGCCTCTCGCTGCGCGGCAACGCGGAGGAGATCACCGAGAAGCTCGCCGTCGAGCTCCACGCGCGCGTGGAGGCGGCCGGTGTGCAGATCATCGAGTCCCGCTTCACCCACCTCGCCTACGCCCCCGAGATCGCCTCGGCGATGCTCCAGCGGCAGCAGGCGGGGGCCGTCGTGGCGGCGCGCCAGAAGATCGTGGAGGGCGCCGTCGGCATGGTCGAGTCGGCCCTGGCCCGGATCGCCGAGCAGGACATCGTGGAGCTGGACCCGGAGCGGAAGGCGGCGATGGTGTCCAACCTGATGGTGGTGCTGTGCGGGGACCGCTCCGCGCAGCCGGTCCTCAACACCGGGACGCTCTACCAGTGACGACTCCGTCCGGGGGCTCGGCCCCCCAGGGTCGGCCGCAGCGCAAGCAGGTCCTGCTGCGGCTCGACCCGTCGGTGTACGAGGCGCTGGCCCGCTGGGCCAACGACGAGTTCCGGTCCGCCAACGCGCAGATCGAGTTCCTGCTGCGGCGCGCGCTCGCGGAGGCGGGGAGGCTGCCGGGTGACGCCGGGCCCCTTCCCCGCCGGGGGAGGCCACCCGGGGGCTCAGTAGCAGAACCGTGACAATCGGCCCCCACCTGGGCCGCCGTACGCCCCGCCACGAGCTACACACTCCGCGTATACATACGGCGTATACACCGTGTGTAGAGTGCTCGCATGTCCATCGGTCACACCCTCCTGGGGCTCCTGGAGTCCGGCCCGCGTCACGGTTACGACCTGAAGCGGGCCTTCGACGAGAAGTTCGGTCACGACCGGCCGCTGCACTACGGCCAGGTCTACTCGACGATGTCCCGTCTGCTGAAGAACGGGCTCGTCGAAGTCGACGGCATCGAGGCCGGCGGCGGCCCCGAGCGGAAGCGGTACGCGATCACCGAGGCCGGCATCACCGATGTCGAGCGCTGGCTCGCCACCCCGGAGAAGCCGGAGCCGTACCTCCAGTCGACCCTCTACACCAAGGTCGTCCTCGCCCTGCTCACCAGCCGGGACGCCGCCGACATCCTCGACACGCAGCGCTCGGAGCATCTGCGCGGCATGCGGATCCTCACCGACCGCAAGCGCAACGGCGATCTCGCCGACCAGCTCATCTGCGACCACGCCCTGTTCCACCTCGAGGCCGATCTGCGCTGGCTGGAGCTGACCGCGGCGCGTCTCGACAAGCTCCGTGAGGCGGTGGCCCGATGACCTCCGTACCCGCCGGTTCCCTGCTGACCGCCCAGGACCTGCGCAAGGCCTACGGCCCGACCACCGCGCTCGACGGCGCCGCGTTCTCCATCCACCCCGGCGAGGTCGTCGCCGTGATGGGGCCCTCCGGATCGGGCAAGTCGACGCTGCTGCACTGTCTCGCCGGCATCGTCACCCCGGACTCCGGGTCGATCATGTACAACGGGCGTGAGCTGACCACCATGAACGACGCCGAGCGCAGCGCGCTGCGCCGCTCGGAGTTCGGCTTCGTCTTCCAGTTCGGGCAGCTCGTCCCGGAGCTCACCTGCGTGGAGAACGTCGCCCTGCCGCTGCGGCTGAACGGCACTCCCCGCAAGGAGGCCGAGCGGGCCGCGCTGACCTGGATGGAGCGGCTGGAGGTCGACGACGTCGGCCGGAAGCGGCCCGGCGAGGTGTCCGGCGGTCAGGGCCAGCGGGTGGCGGTGGCCCGTGCCCTGGTCACCGGCCCCCGGGTGCTGTTCGCCGACGAGCCGACCGGCGCGCTGGACTCGCTCAACGGCGAGCGCGTGATGGAGCTGCTCACCGACGCCGCCCGGTCCGCGAACGCCGCCGTCGTCCTCGTCACGCACGAGGCGCGGGTGGCCGCGTACTCCGACCGCGAGATCGTCGTGCGCGACGGGAAGTCCCGGGACATGGAGCGCGTCGTATGAGTGCGCGACAGTGGGGGCGGGACCTCGGCATGGGGCTCCGGTTCGCCTTCGCCGGCGGACGCGAGGGGTGGATCCGGGCGCTGCTCACCGCCGTCGGAGTCGGGCTCGGTGTGGCGCTGCTGCTGCTCACCACCGCCCTGCCCGGTGCCCTGGCGGAGCGCGACCGGCGGGAGGAGGCGCGCCTCGACTACACCTTCGGCCAGGAGATCGAGAAGAAGGCCGACAACACCCTCGTCATCGCGCGGACCGACACCGAGTTCGACGGCCGGGACGTCCGCGGCCGGCTGCTGGAGCCGGAGGGCGACAAGGCTCCGCTGCCGCCGGGACTGCGGGAGTTCCCGGCGGCGGGTGACATGGTGGTCTCCCCCGCGCTCAGGGAACTGCTCGACTCCGACGGCGCCGCGCTGCTGCGCGAGCGGCTGCCGTACGACATCGTGGGAACGATCGGCGAGCCGGGGCTGATCGGTTCGCAGGAACTCGCCTACTACGCGGGCGGCAAGGACCTCGCGCAGCGGATCGGCAGCTCGCCGGCGGTCCGCCTGGACTCGTTCGGGAACCCCGACCCCACGGTGCAGGAGGCGGATCCGGTCCTCGTCCTGCTGGTCCTGGTCGTCTTCGTGGTGCTGCTGACGCCGGTCGCCGTGTTCATCGCCGCGGCCGTGCGGTTCGGCGGCGAGCGGCGCGACCGCCGGCTTGCCGCGCTGCGGCTGGTCGGCTCCGACGGCGGCATGACCCGGCGGATCGCCGCGGGCGAGGCGTCGGCGGGGCGCTCCTCGGGCTGGTCTTCGGCACCGGGTTCTTCCTGGCGGGACGCGAATTCGCGGCGTCCTTCGAGGTGTTCCACATCAGCGTCTTCCCGAGCTATCTGAACCCCTCGCCGCTGCTGGCGCTGCTGGTCGCGGTGGCGGTTCCGGGGGCCGCGGTGCTGGTGACCCTGCTGGCGCTGCGCGGGGTGGTCATCGAGCCGCTGGGCGTGGTGCGCACGGCCCGGCCCGCGCGCCGCCGGCTGTGGTGGCGGCTGCTGCTGCCGCTGGCCGGGATCGGCATGCTGCTCCCCATGCTCGGCCAGGGCCGGGAGAACGGGGACTTCAACCAGTACCTGGTCACCGGCGGTGTCCTCTGCCTGCTCATCGGCGTCACCGCGCTGCTGCCGTGGATCGTGGAGACGGTCGTCGCCCGGCTCGGCTCGGGCAGCGTCTCCTGGCAACTGGCGGTGCGTCGCCTCCAGTTGAGCAGCGGCACGGCGGCCCGCATGGTCAACGGCATCGCGGTGGCCGTGGCCGGCGCGATCGCGCTCCAGATGCTGTTCGCCGGAGTCGAGGGCGACTACACCGAGGAGACCGGCTACGACGTGTCGCGGGCGCAGATGCAGGTCCGCGTGCCGGAGGGCACGGAACTCGCCACCGCCACGACGAGGCTCGAGGAGACCGAGGGCGTCCGCAAGGTCTACGCCCTGTCCGAGGGGTACTTCGGCGACCGGCCCTGGAAGGAGGAGCCGCAGCGCAGCGCCGAGCTGACCATCGGTGACTGCGCGACCCTGCGCGAGATCGCGAAGCTGCCCTCGTGCGCGGACGGCGACGCGTTCGCGGTCCGGGGCGGCGAGTACGACACGGACACCCCCTCACTGAGCAAGCCGGGCCAGAAGCTGTACCTGGAGAGGTCCACCGCGGACGGCACCCCCGAGGACGTCGTGTGGAGCGTCCCCGGGACGCTGAAGCAGGCCGACTCCATCGAGGACCCGACGGGCACCAGGCGCGGCGGCTTCCTGATCACCCGGGGCGCGATGCCCGCGGACATGGCGGACGCGGTCAGCGGCGAGCTGTACCTGTCGGTCGACGACTCCGTGCCGTACGCCCGCGACCACGTGCGCAACACGGCGGCCGCGATCGACCCGCTCGCCGAGCCGATGACGTGGTACGCCACCGAGCGCTCCGACCGCTACGACACCATCCGCACGGGCCTGTTCGCCGGCGCGGTGGCCGTGCTCGCGCTGATCGGGGCGAGCCTGCTCGTCTCCCAGCTGGAGCAACTGCGGGAACGCCGCAAGCTGTTGTCGTCCCTGGTCGCGTTCGGCACCCGGCGGCGCACGCTGAGCCTGTCGGTGCTGTGGCAGACGGCGATCCCGATCGGCCTGGGCCTGCTGCTGGCGGCGGCGGTGGGCATGACCCTGGGCACGGTACTGCTGCGGATGACGAGCACACCGGTCCGCGTGGACTGGGCGAGCGTGCTCCAGATGACGGGCATCGGCGCGGGCGTGGTCCTGGCGGTAACCCTGCTCAGCCTCCCACCCCTCCTACGCATGATGCGCCCGGACGGCCTCCGCACGGAGTAGGGGCGTGACCGCCCCCGCTCACCTCAGCCCCTCGGACGCTCAATCAGCCCCTCCGGCGCTTGAGGAGCGGGGGCGCGGGGGCAGCACCCCCAACTCAGCCCCTCCGGCGTTTGAGGAGCGGGGGTCCGGGGGCGGCGCCCCCGGAAAGGTCGGGAACGGGAAGGGGCGGCGGGGGCGACCTCACCCCACGGTCCGCACCGGCAACCCCCGCATCGACCCCCGCAACGCACCCGCCAGCTCCTCGTACTCACCACCCCGCGCCGCCCCCGTCCGCATAGCGAGCGCGATCCGCCGACTCGGCGCCGGCTCGGCGAACGAGGCAGTCAGCAACTGCGCGGACCGGGCCGTCTCCACCCGAACCGCCGTACGCGGCAACAGAGTCACCCCAAGACCCCCCGCGACCAACTGAACAAGCGTGGACAGCCCGGCCGCCGTAGTGGTGGCCGGCACCCCCGCCCGCCCCGCCTCCCGGCAGATGTCCAGCGCCTGGTCCCGCAGACAGTGCCCCTCGTCGAGCAGCAGCAGATTCAGCTCCCGCAACGCCGCACGGGGCACGCCCTCCCGCCCGCCGAGCGGATGACCGAGCGGGGTGACCAGCACGAAGTCCTCATCGAACAAGGGAAGTTCGGTGACCCCGGGCACGCCCAGCGGAACAGCGAGCAGCAGCAGGTCGAGCCGGCCACCGGCCAGCCCGTCCAGCAGGTTCGCGGTCTGCTCCTCGTGCACCTGGAGGTCGAGGTGCGGATAGCGGTCGTGGACCAGCCGCAGAACCGTGGGCAGCAGATAGGGGGCGACCGTCGGGATGACACCGAGCCGCAGCGCCCCGGTGAACGGCGCCCGCAGCGCGTCCGACTCCTCCATCAGCGCCCCGACCTCCTCCAGTACGGCCTTGGCGCGGACCGCGAGCCGCTCACCGGCGGGCGAGAGCAGCACCTTGCGCGTCGTACGCTCCAGGAGGGTCACCCCGAGCGTCTCCTCCAGCGCCGACACGGCGCCCGAGAGCGCCGGCTGGCTCATCCCGATCGCCGCGGCGGCGTCCCGGAAGTGCAGATGCTCGGCCACCGCGGCGAACGCCCGCAGCTGCGCGAGGCTGGGCTGCCGACGCCTCTTACCCACGGTCACTGATAGCTACCTCCGATCAACGCGACCAAGTGTAGCTATTTCACTAATCAATGCACCCTGTGCCAACATCATTCAGGTCCAACCCATGGGAAACGCCCGCAATCCGGGTGTTTCTTCGCTGCAAGGAGAGCCTGTGCTCACTGTCGGTGACAAGTTCCCCGAGTTCGAACTGACCGCCTGTGTCTCGCTGGAGAAGGGCAAGGAGTTCGAGACGATCAACCACAAGACCTACGAGGGCAAGTGGAAGATCGTGTTCGCGTGGCCCAAGGACTTCACCTTCGTGTGCCCGACCGAGATCGCCGCCTTCGGCAAGCTGAACGACGAGTTCGCCGACCGCGACGCCCAGGTCCTCGGCTTCTCCGGTGACTCGGAGTTCGTCCACCACGCCTGGCGCAAGGACCACGACGACCTGCGCGACCTGCCGTTCCCGATGATGGCGGACTCCAAGCACGAGCTGATGCGCGACCTCGGCATCGAGGGCGAGGACGGCTTCGCCAAGCGCGCCGTGTTCATCGTGGACCAGAACAACGAGATCCAGTTCTCCATGGTGACCGCCGGCTCCGTCGGCCGTAACCCCAAGGAGGTCCTGCGGGTTCTGGACGCCCTCCAGACCGACGAGCTCTGCCCGTGCAACTGGAGCAAGGGCGACGAGACCCTGGACCCGGTCGCGCTGCTGGCCGGGGAGTGAGCTGACATGTCGCTCGACTCCCTCAAGTCCCGCATACCGGACTACGCCAAGGACCTGAAGCTCAACCTGGGCTCGGTCATCGGCAACTCCGACCTGCCGGCCCAGCAGCTGTGGGGCACGGTGCTGTCGACGGCGATCGCCTCGCGCTCGGCCATCGTGCTGCGCGAGCTGGAGCCGGAGGCGAAGGCGAACCTGTCGCCGGAGGCGTACACGGCCGCCAAGGCCGCCGCCGCGGTGATGGCGATGAACAACGTCTTCTACCGCACCCGTCACCTGCTGTCGGACCACGAGTACGGCAACCTGCGCGCCGGTCTGCGGATGAACGTCATCGGCAACCCGGGTGTCGACAAGGTCGACTTCGAGTTCTGGTCCTTCGCGGTGTCCGCGATCAACGGCTGCGGCATGTGCCTCGACTCGCACGAGCAGGTGCTGCGCAAGGCGGGCGTGGAGCGTGAGACCGTCCAGGAGGCGTTCAAGATCGCAGCGGTGATCCAGGCGGTTGCCGCGACCCTGGACGCGGAAGCGTCCCTGGCGGAGTAACTCCGCCCCCAAATAGGGCCCGCCCACCTACCCAGGTGGCCGGGCCCTACGCACACACCCACCGCTAGCCGCGGGCAGCCCCACCGCTCTCCGACGCCACCCCCGCCGCATCCGGCGGCAGCTCCGCCGCCCTCCTCGCGAGGCCTCGTCGCCCTCCGCAGCAGCTGCGCCGCCCTCCGCTCTCCGCTCTCCGCGGGCAGTCGTGCCGCAGGGCGGCACGGGTGGGCGCGACGGCACCCCGTAAGCGCCGGGCTGCGCGACCTCCCCCCGCCAGGCACCAGCACCCGTTGCGCTGCCCGGGCGTGGGTTGCTCCGCCGGCGTTTGCCGGGTGCCGCTGCGCCCACCCGTGCCGCCCCAGCGGCACGACTGCCCGCAGCTGCGTAGTTCACTCGCCGGTGTCGTCCGGAGCCGGAGGCGACGGGGCGTCCGGGGCGGACATCGCCGTCGCCCCCCGCGGCCGAGGCGCCTGCGCCAGAGCCGTCTCGTGGGCATACGCGCGGAGATACCCGACCACCGTGTTGGTGACCGCGACCAGCGGCACGGCGACCACCGCACCCCCGATCCCCGCCACCATGCCGCCGGAGGCAACCGCCAGCACCACCGCCAGCGGATGCACCCGCACCGCCCGGCCCAGGATGAACGGCTGGAGGATGTGCCCCTCGATCTGCTGCACCGCCAGCACCACCACCAGCGTCATCACACCCGTGAACACCCCCTGGGTGACGAGCGCGACGACCACCGCGAGCGCTCCCGACACCACCGCACCCACGAGCGGGATGAACGAGAACAGGAAGATGAAGACGGCCAGCGGCACCGCCATCGGCACATCGAGGAAGTAGATGCCGAGGCCGATGAAGATCGCGTCGATCAGCGCCACTATCACCGTGCCGCGCACATACGCCGTCAGCGTCCGCCACGCCGCCGGACCCGCCCCGGCGACACCCGGACGGGCCGCCGCCGGAACGAGCTTCAGCGACCACTGCCAGATCCGCTTGCCGTCGTAGAGCAGGAACAGCGTCGAGAACGCCGCCAGCAGCATGCCGGTGAGCGCCTCGACCACGACGGTCACGCCCTCCAGACCGGCCGAGGTGATCTGCTCGGTGTTGGCGCCGACCGCCTCCCGCAGGTTCTTGGCGATCTCGTTGATCTGCTTGTCGGTGACGTGGAACGGGCTGTTGAGCAGCCAGTTGCGCAGCTCGTCGATGCCGTCCTGGATCTGGTCGGAGAGGTGGTCGATGTTCTCCATGACCTGCCAGGTCACGAACCAGCCTATGAGGCCGATCACGACGAACCCGAACAGGGCCGTCAGCGCGGTGGCCGGCCCGCGCGGCACCCCGAGCCGCCTCAGCCGTGACACCGTCGGCTGGAGCAGCGCGGTGAGCAGCAGCGAGGCCACGAACGCCAGCACCACCAGCTGTACGGCGCTGATGACCCGCATCAGCACCCAGACCGTGCCGGCCAGCACCAGCAGCCGCCACCCCGCCTCGGCCGCGACCCGTACGCCCCACGGCACGGCCTGCGCCGGGTCGGGGCGGGCCGGGACGACGGCGGCGGCACCGGCACCCGCGTACTCGGCGGGCGGCGGCTCGTGGTCGGGGCGCGGGGTGCTCTTCTCTTCGGGATCGCGATCGGGATCCGGGTCCGGCCGGCGGTCCCGCTCCACCTCGGCGCGGCGCTCCTCCAGCCGCTTGCTGACCTCGGTCAGCCGGGCTCCGACCCGGCCGAGCCACCCTGGCACTCGCGACATGATCCGTCCTCTTCCCCCGTTTCTCCCCACCACTCCCCCCTGGAGTCGTCGCTCAGACCGTACATGGCGAAAGCCCCGCACCGTAGGACGGTGTGGGGCTGTGCCGGGGTTGAGCGAGGTGGGGAGCGAACGCTCCCGGTACCGCTAGTACCAGTTGTTGGCCTGCCAGAAGTTCCAGGCGCCGCAGGGGCTGCCGTAGCGGTCGTTCATGTAGCCGAGGCCCCACTTGATCTGGGTGGCCGGGTTGGTGGCCCAGTCGGCTCCGGCGGACGCCATCTTGGAACCCGGGAGCGCCTGCACGAGCCCGTAGGCGTCGGAGGTGGGGTTGTCGGCCGTGTAGTTCCAGCTGGACTCGTGGTCCACGATGTTGCTGAAGCACTGGAACTGGTCGGCGGGCACCAGCTGGCGCGCGATCGCCTGGACCTCGGCCACCGTGTACGAGCTCTGGACGGCGATGTCGGAGGCGTCCCGGACCGCGGAACGGCTGGCGGCGGCCTTGGCCTCCGCGCGCTCCTTGGCCTCGCGCTCCGCCTTCTCGGCCGCTTCCTGCTTCTTCGCGACCGCGGTCTCGGCGGCGGCCTTGCGGGCTGCCTCCTCCGCGTCCTTCTTCGCGCTCGCGTCCGCGGCGATGGCCATCGTTTCGGCCTGCTGCGTCAGGGACGCGGTCTGCACCTGGGCCTGCTGGCCCGCGGGGATGTCCGCGAGCAGCGTGGTGCCGCTTGCCGTCGCTTCGGCGTCGTTGTTCTGCGCGGTGCTCCCCGAGGCAACACCGACGACGCTTCCGACAGCGGTGACCGCCGTGGCCGAGGCCACTGCGAATCCCCGGACCGAGATCCGGCTCACACGGTTTCCTTCCAGCATCGCCCGCTTCGGTGACCCTCGCGGACGCAATCGTGCCCCTGGCACTGGCCTCCCCAACTACGGGTCACGGGAGGCGCGGGCCCGGTGGGCAACTCCCACGAGGGGAGCGCCGCATGATGCTCGGGCGGCATACGACGACGCTATGGAGTTGAAACTGCTGTTCCTGTGGCGCCGTACCGCTGGGGGTACAGCTGTGTCGTATGCGGGGCCTGACAGGAGTGAGACTCTGCCGTAACCCGACGGGGCAAGGCAATTCTCCGTTGCGTGTGAAAGCTCACATCCCGTTTGGCCCCGGGGAATCCCGGAAATCCGCACACGCGCCGACGCCGCCCGGCTAGGCTCTACGCCTTTCCGAACGGCGCCAACTACTGAGTAACCGATCCTTGTTGGACGGCGCGGGTCAGATCTGCCCGTCTTCGAGCATTTCGGTCACAAGGGCGGCGATCTGGGACCTCTCGGACCGCGTCAGGGTGACGTGCGCGAACAGCGGATGCCCCTTCAGCTTCTCGACGACGGCGACCACACCGTCGTACCGGCCGACCCTCAGATTGTCGCGCTGGGCGACGTCATGGGTCAGAACGACCCGTGAATTGGCCCCGATCCGGGACAGAACGGTCAGCAGGACGTTCCGCTCCAGGGACTGCGCCTCGTCGACGATCACGAACGCGTCGTGGAGCGAGCGGCCCCGGATGTGGGTGAGCGGCAGGACCTCGAGCATGCCGCGCGCGGTGACCTCCTCGATGACCTCCCGGCTGGTGACCGCCGACAGCGTGTCGAACACGGCCTGCGCCCAGGGGCTCATCTTCTCCGCCTCGGTACCGGGCAGATAGCCGAGCTCCTGCCCGCCCACCGCGTACAGCGGACGGAAGACCATCACCTTCTGGTGCTGCCGACGCTCCAGGACCGCCTCGAGACCCGCGCAGAGCGCCAGCGCCGACTTGCCGGTGCCGGCCCGGCCGCCCATCGACACGATCCCGACGTCCGGGTCGAGCAGCAGGTCGAGCGCGATCCGCTGCTCGGCGCTGCGGCCCTTGATGCCGAACGCCTCCCGGTCGCCGCGCACCAGACGGACGTTGCCGTCGGCCGTGACCCGTCCCAGCGCCTTGCCGCGCTCGGACTGGAGGGTCAGACCGGTGTGCACCGGAAGGTGGGCGGCCTCGGGCACGTACACGTGCCCCTCCTCGAAGAGGATGTCCACCTGCTCGCCGGGCAGGGTCAGTTCGGACATGCCGGTCCAGCCGGAGGAGTCCGTGATGGCGAGTTCCGCGCGGTACTCCTCGGCGAGGAGCCCCACGGAGGACGCCTTGATCCGCAGCGGGAGGTCCTTCGACACGACGGTGACGTCGAACCCCTCGGCCTGAAGGTTGCGGGCGACCGCGAGGATGCGTGAGTCGTTGTCCCCCAGGCGGTAGCCGCTGGGCAGCACGCTGGGGTCCGAGTGGTTCAGCTCGACCCGGACGGTTCCGCCGAGGTCCCCGGTCGGGATGGGGGCGTCGAGACGGCCGTACCGCACCCGGTAGTCGTCGAGCAGGCGCAGCGCCTGCCGGGCGAAATAGCCGAGTTCGGGATGGTTCCGCTTGGCCTCCAGTTCCGTCACCACGACGACGGGGAGCACGACCTCGTGCTCGTCGAAGCGGTTCAGGGCGCCTGGGTCGGCCAGCAGGACGCTGGTGTCGAGAACATAGGTGCGCCGGTCGGGCTTGTGGCGCTTTGCGCTGGTCACCACGGAAGGACGTACCCCCTCGGATGAGGTCGGGGAGCGACGAGGCGGAGCTGGACCGGTCGACGGCCGCTGTGCACAGCGGGCCGAGAACCGGCCCTCCGCCACTTCTTCCGTGCCGTGACCGCACGGTCGGGCTGGTGCAAAGGGCCTCCCGGGCGGACGGCCTCTGTGCCGCCCGCTGAGATCCGACACCCGTGGTTCGGGTGTCGACCTGTCTGGCTTATGCCCTCGAACAAGCGCCGCCATGCCACGGCATATGACGGCGCGCCGGTGAACTCCGTGTGACCTGCGGTGGGAGTGCGGGGTGTTCAGCCGCCGTAGCGCCGGTGGCGGGCCGCGTAGTCGCGCAGCGCGCGCAGGAAGTCGACCTTGCGGAAGGCCGGCCAGAACACGTCGCAGAAGTAGTACTCCGAATGCGCGGTCTGCCAGAGCATGAATCCGGACAGCCGCTGCTCCCCGCTGGTGCGGATGACGAGGTCCGGGTCGGGCTGGGCGCGGGTGTAGAGGTGACGCCCGATCATGTCGATGTCGACGGACTCGGCGAGCTCGTCCATCGACGTGCCCTGCTCCTGGGCGTCCAGCAGCATGGACCGCACGGCGTCGGCGATCTCCTGGCGGCCGCCGTATCCGATGGCGACGTTGACCACTATCCCGTCGACGTCCGCGGTGGCCAGCTCGGCCTCCTTGAGGGTGGTCTGCATCCCGGCGGGCAGCAGATCACGGGTGCCGACGTGGTGGACGCGCCAGCGGCCGTCGGCGGCGAGGGTGCGCACCACGTCCTCGATGATGCCGAGGAGCGGGACGAGCTCCTCCTTCGGCCGGTCGAAGTTGTCGGTCGACAGCAGCCAGAGGGTGACGACCTCGACGTCCGTCTCGCTGCACCAGCCGAGGAACTCCTCGATCTTGTCCGCGCCGGCCCGGTGGCCGTGGACGGTGCTGTTGCCCGCGGCCTTGGCCCAGCGGCGGTTGCCATCCATGATGACGCCGATGTGCTTGGGCACCTGAGCGGTGTCCAGGTGGCCTTCCACCCGGCGTGCGTACAGCCTGACCAGCAGGCCACGCAGCTTGTCGCGCAGGTTCACGTGATCGTCAGCCCCTCCGTACGGATCGGACAGGCGCGGCACTCCCCGCCGCGTCGCGCGGCGGGCGGCCCGGCGTCGGCCGCGGGCGGCCCCTGTCCGTATGGCGGTCCCCGAAGGCGAAGCGTACCCCTGCCGGGGCGGGGGTCCCCAACCTCCCGGGGTGGCGGCGTTTGTCGGCTGTCAGCCGTACTGCGTGTACTGCGGCGGCATGCCGGTCGTGTGCTGCCGCCGGAACCAGGCGCCCGCGCTGCCCTGGCTCAGCAGGATGACGACGGCGATCGAGGTGCCGAGGGGGAGGATGCCGAGCGGGATGCCCTGGGCGGTCGCGCTGAGGGCGAAGAGGATCTGGACCGAGGCCAGGACGATGGAGGCGACGCGCACCCCGTGGCCGGCCTTTCCGTACCGCAGCGCCAGGATGAACAGCACGACGGTCGCCAGATACGCGCCGAAGAACTGCCCGGCGGCATAGGCGCCGGCCGCGACGGCGATCACACCGGTGAGCAGCACCCCGAGCCCGAACGTCACGAAGACGAGCACCTGGGCCGCCCGCACGCTGCCGGGCATGGACGGGGGCGGGGTCAGGGACGGGTCGTAGTACGGGGGGACGCCGGCCCAGTTGTGGGGCGGGACGCCCGGGACTCCCGAGGCGGCCGGGGCGCCCGGGTGGGGCTGCTGGGCGTACGGGCCGGGTTGCGCGGCCGGGGCACCGTAAGGGCCGGCGGGCGGGCCGTACTGGCCGCCGTACCCGCCGTACTGGCTGCCGTACTGGCCGGGTGGCTGATGGGGTGGTGTCGGCTGCTCGTTCGACATGCCTGGACTCTAGCCAGGAGGCGTCGGGGGATGTCATGGCGCACGTCCCCAAAAAAACGGGCCGGTCCGTGGGGGGGAGACGGACCGGCCCGAGGGGGGTTTCCACCATAACCCTTCGTAAGTGATGCTGCGTGCATTGGCGCGCCACAACTACTCTCCGAAACCGGCCGACAACGCCTCGACGGCCGTGCAGGGGGTGTCGAGGTGGCCGGAAAGCGGCGAAACACCGCGAAAAACGAGTGGTGAGGGGACTCTGCGCCGGATGTGACAGGACCCGCCAACAGGGTGACCACATTTCCGGCCATCCCTCCGACGGGTGACCCGGACGCCGGTGACGGATTGACCCGGGGAGGATGAATCGGGCACCGCGCAGCCCCCTCCACCGCGCGGTACCACCGCCCCGCGCAGCTTTGCTGACGCGAATCACCTTGGTCCGAACCTATGTGATCCGGTGCCCCACTGGCGAGGCGCACCCGATAACGATGCGGAAACTCATGGGCGTGCGGTGCGGCCGGTTCCGCCCTTGCGCGCGACGAAGAGGTGCCGGGTGCTGTGGGCCACGAAGGCGCCCTCGGCCTCGATCCGTTCGTGCAGGGCGCGCAACCGCGGCAGGTACGCCTCGACGGTGAAGCCGGGGACCATCCAGATCACCTTCCGCAGGAAGTGGACGACGGCGGCGATGTCGTAGAACTCGATGCGCAGCCGCTCGGCCCGCAGGTCGACGATCTCCAGCCCGGCGGCCTCGGCCGCACGCCGCTCACGATCCGGATGCCGCGCGTCGCGGCGCTCCTCCGGCTGCGGTCCGAGGAAGTACTCGACGAGCTCGTAGACACTGCTGGGCCCGACGTGCTGGGCGAAGTAGACGCCGCCGGGCTCGAGAACCCGCGCGATCTCCTCCCACCGGGCCTCGACGGGATGCCGGCTGACGACGAGATCGAAGGCCCCGTCGGCGAAGGGCAGCGGCGCGTCCTCGGGCGAGGCGACGACGGCGACACCGCGCGGCCGGAGCAGCGCGGTGGCCTTGGCGACGTTCGGCGGCCACCCCTCGGTGGCGACGGCGAGCGGGGGCCGCCGGGAAGCGTTGGCGAGGGCGAAGTCGAGCACCTCGCCGCCCCCGGTCTGGATGTCCAGCACGGCGGCGGCCCCGCCCAGCCGCTCCGCCATGGCCGTGGCGTACCCCCACGAGGGCCGGGCCTCACTCGCCCGCCCCTCGAACCAGGAGAAGTCCCACCCCTCGGTGGGCACGGAGGCACCCTCGGCGATGAGGTCCTCGAACCGCCGGGTCCGCTCGTCGTCCGTCATGCCCCGATCATGCACGGAGGAGCCCTCTCGTCTCCTCCGGTTTACGGCACCAGCGGCCGCACTTCCTCCGCCACGAACCGCACGAATCCCTCCGGGTCCGGTTCGTCGCCGGTCGGCTGGAGTACGACGGAGTCAGCCCCGGCCTCGGCCAGCCGCCGCACGGCCTTGGCGACGGCCTCCGCGTCCCCGGCGACCCCGAGATCCGCTTCCTCGCCGACGCCCTCGGCGATCAGCTCGGCCCGCAGCCGTTCGTCGGCCCCGGCCCCCGTGGCAGCGAGCAGATAGACGACGACCTTGTGGGATTCGCCGGTACGCCCCGCCGCGGCCCGCCCCTCGTCGATGAGCCGACGTGCCTGGCGCACCCCCTCGGGCGAGGTGTTCGCGGTGAGGACCGTCCCGTCGGCTGCCTCACCGGTGAGCCGTACGGTACGGGGCCCGGTGGCGCCGGCGAGCACCTCCACCGGCCCCTGCGGCGGCCAGTCGAGGGCGACGTCGTCGAGCATGACGTACCGCCCCTCGGTGGTGACCCGCTCCCCGCGCAACAGCGCCCGCAGCGCGACGAGATGCTCCCGCAGCAACGTCACCGGCGACTCGACCCGCGCCCCGACCTGCCCCATCCAGTCCTGCACCCCGTGCCCGACACCGAGGATCGCGCGCCCCGGGAACATCCGGTGCAGTCCGGCGGCCTCCATCGCGGTGATGGCGACGTTCCGCAAGGGCACGGGAAGCAGCCCGACCCCGACCCGCACCCGCTCGGTCCACGCCAACGCGGCAGCGGCGGTCGAGATCCCGCCCTCCCTGAAACAGTCCTCCCACAACCAGAGCTCCTCGAGCCCGGCCGCATCGGCGATCCCGGCGACGGCACGAAGCCGCTCGGGCGCAAGCTGAGGACGAAATACTGCACCGAGTGTGGTCATGGGGGTGTTCCTACCCACCGGTGGGCGTGCGGGCAAACGCGGATCAGCGGTTGATCGCCTGGATTTCCTGGACCACGACGTCCTGCGTTGCTCCGAACTCACCGTCGGGGAGGTCTCCGCCCGCGCCGCCGCTGCCGGTCCAGTTGATCTCCCACGTGACCGTCGCCTGGAGCGGGAACGTGCCGTCGCCCGAGGAGCGCAGGTACTTCACGCCGCACGGCGGCGTGCTGTCCGCCTTGCCCTTCTCGTACGGCTCGCCGATACGACCGTCGTTGATCTCGCAGACGCCCGACGCCGGGTACGTCTCCGCGTCCGGGGTTCCCGGCTTGATCTCCAGCGAGACCGGCTCCGCCGTGGCCGTCGCCTCGATACCGATCGCCTCGACGGACGCGGTGACCGAGACCGGCTTGAACTCGGCACCGTCCAGCCACGCCCACGTCGGCAGGTTGACCTTGGTCGCCTGCGCGGGGGCCAGGGTCACCTCGGTGCCCGGGACACGGATCTCGGCGTAGGCGAGTTCGGCGAGGATTTCAGGGGTGACGGCGTTCTCGATGTCCGCGGGCGGGGCGTCGCCCGTGTCCACCCAGAAATAGTCCTTGTCGCAGGAGTCCCAGCCGGGCGGGTAGCTCTCGTCGACGTACGAGCCCCACCAATACCCCTCGCCGGACTTGTCCTTGTTGAAGCCCTTCTTCTCGTCGTCGGCGTTGTACTTCTCCCGCTGCTTGGCGTCCCACTCGTACCCCGTCGACCCGGCTTCCCAGATCGGCTCCAGGTAGTTCTGCAACTGCTCCGGGGTGTACTTGGGGGCGTACCAACAGGGCGGCGGGCTCCACGACGTGGACGAGGTGAGCGCTCCGGCGGAGTCGCCACTACCGTTCTTCGAACGATCGAAGACAACACCGCCGACGGTGACGGAGACGGTACCGTCACCGCCGGCTTCGGCCTGTTGGTCCGTCGAACTGCGGGTGCCGTCCTCTCCACGTCCGCCAGCGAACGCCGTGGGGGCCGTTACCAGCGGCACGCTGAGGATTGTCACCAGTGTCGCGACCCTTAGGTACTTCCTTACGGCTGGCACGCCTTGCTCCCCCGGTTCGACGCGATGTCGGTGGTCTGCCAGACACCCTCAGCGTTCTTCGCAAGCTTTGTGTTGTAGAGGACGTAGGCATCCGCCGTCGTCGGCGTGTTCTTGACCTTGCCCGTCTTCTTGTCCTTGATGAACGACTTGCTCTCGTCCGAGCAATAAGTGACGTAGGCCTCGTCGGCCCCGGAGAGGTTCACTTTGTAGTCGAAGTACCGGGTCTCGCCGACCCACGTGTGCTTCTTGTTGATGTACCCGAGCACATAGGTGATCGAGCCGCTCAGGGCCGATTCGGTGTTGTAGAAGCCGAGAGCCTTGGTATCCGTACTGCCCTCGAAAATCGCCTCATCAACGGAGTTGACACTCAACGTACTGTCCGCGAGCGCCGCATCCTTCGCGGCGTTGCCCGTCTTCTCGTACTCGAAGACGTTCTTCGCGTCAGAAGGGAACGTGATCTTCGGTCGCCCGCCGGAGTCGGACTCGCTCGGGGTCGGCGATGCCGACTTCTCGGCACCCGTGTCGGCGCCCGCGATCTTGTCGCTGTCCTTTGTGGGGCTCTCGTCGTCGCTTCCGCATGCGGACAGCGTCAACGCCGCGGTGGCGGTCAGCGCGAGCGCTGCGAGCAGGGTGGGGCGGCGGTTCACAGTCGGCTCCCGGTGGGGCGAGGCTTCTCTTCAGCGAACCCAAAGCTATCCGGTGCGCAAGTCCAGGCACCAGAGTGATTGGGGTCAACTCTCCGGTACTGGTGGGACGTCACTCGTGTTCGGACGGTTCCGACAGCGGGTGGTCGGTGATCAGGGCCGTGAGGATCAGCGGGGCGTCGCCGTCGGACTGGTTGAGGGAGACGGCGGCCCAACGGGGAGGCCGTGCCCAGACGGTCAGGTCGCCGTGGCAGTCCTTGGCGGACAGGGTGCGGAAGGGTTCGGGGAGAGGGGCGCCGGACCCGCGTCGCAGCAGGGGAACGCGCATGCTCACCGTGCGGTGGGGGCCCCAGCGGGCGTCCAGTGTCGAGACCAGCGTGGCCAGGTGGGACTCCGCCGTCGCCTCCGCGTCGTTCCATTCGCGGCCGTACACGCCCGTGAGGGGTTCGCTCTCCCAGAGGGGGAAGAGCAGGAAACCCTCGCCCCGGGTCGCCGTCCATTCGCCGGTGAGCGGATCGCCCTCGTCCGTGACGGGGCCCGTTGCCGGGAGCGCGGTGGGGAGCGCGGCTTCCAGGGCGGACACGGCGTGGGACGCGGAGAAGGGTTCGCCCGCGCGGGCCGTCACAGTGTGGGCCTGGTCATCGGCTGGGGCAGCGGGTCCAGCGCCCCGGCCCTTTTGAGCAGGTCGTAGGACCGGACCACTTCGGCGGTGTCGCCCGGCGCCGCGATGTCCAGGAGCACGCCGACGTCGACGAGTTCCTTGCGCGGGGCCGCCAGTTCGGACGGGATGCGGGCCGCACGGCCCGGAGAGAGGAAGCCGGCCCAGCCGATCGACGGCGTACCGATCTTGAAGCCCGCCTCCTTCTTCAGCGCGGACGTCACGCCGCGGTCGCTCACGTCGCCGTGGTCCGGGTGCCAGGACTCCGCCACGACCGTGAGGAGTTCGGCGTCCGGGAGGCGCGCCTCGTCGGGGGACACGATCGTGGCGACCAGGGACTGGAGCAGGAACTCCGGCGTCCCGCCCGCCAGTGCGGCGATCTCGACCTTCCAGCCGGGGGCGGCGCCGTCGGCGAGCAGTCGCAGCGAGGTGCCGTTCACCGCCGACCAGTCGTCGGCCGCCTGGGCCGCGCGCACCGCGCCGAGCAGGGCCGCCGCGTCCGGCCGAAGCGTCTCGCCGGGACCGGAGGCCGGCACGGTGCGCCACGTCTCCGACACCGCCTCCGGCAGCAACCGGGAGAACCGGTCCAGCGTCGTGCTCCACCGTGCGGCGAGTTGCTCCGCCGACTCCTGCCGAGGGCCCCAGAAGCCCCGCACCACGCGTCGCATGCTCCGTACCCTTCCCTCTCTTCTCCCTCACCATAGGCCGTACGCGGCCCGCCGCCCCGTCAGTCGAAGGCCTCGGGGCGCCGCTCGCCGGCGATCGGCTCGGGTGACGTGTGGACGACCTCGATGTCCAGGCCCGCGTCCTCGAAGGCGTCGCGGGCCGCGTCGGCGACCTCCTCGTTGGAGAAGTGCCACTCGATGTCCTTGCCGCCCGCCGCCGCGACCTGTCTGCGGGCCTCGGTCAGCAGCCGTTCCCGGCCTGAGGGGGTGAGTTCCGTGCGGTCGGCGCCCAGGAAGCTGTCGTAGCCGTTCTTGGCCTCCAGATAGGTCTGGCGCGAGGAGTCCCAGCCGTCGAACTCGACGTCCGGTACGTCGGCGTCGGTGTGCGGGACGACGTACTCGTAACCGCGCTGCGTACCGGTGATCTGCTCCTGGTAGCGCAGCCATGACTCGTTGCGCCAGTTGGGGCTCGGGTTGCGGTCGCGGCTCGCCCAGAAGCCGTCGCCGCCGTCGGCGTCGCCGTAGGTGCGGCTGTCGAGGTCGTCGGCCCAGTCCGGCGGGTTGTAGTTGCGCGGGTCGCGGGCGTCGTTGCGTTCGGGGTCCGGCCACTGCTTCTTGTTCTCCAGGGCCTGCCGGGCGCGTTCCGGTTCCTCGGCGCGTTTGCGTTCCAGGTAGGCCTGGCGCTCCGCCGCGCGGGCCTCCTCCGCCTGTTCCCGGGCTTCCTCGTCGCAGCCGCCCTCCGCCAGGACGACGTAGGGGCTGTCGGCGGCGGGGCCGGCCGCGAGCACGGTGGTGCCGGTGCCGGGGCCGCCGTGCGGGCCGGGATGGGGTCCCTCGCCGTACGGGGTCCTGCGGGCGGGTGCGGAGATCGTGCAGCCGGTGCGGCGTGCCGTGTCCTCGGCCTCGTCCGCCGCCTCGTCGGCGCGCCGGGCGGCGTCCTCCAGGGCGTCGAGGTCACCGGCCTCGGCAGCCCGGCGCGCGTCCTGGGCGGCCTCGGTGGCGTCGTCGACGACTCGGCTCAGCCTGCCGAGCGAGCCGACCTTCTCGGCGATCTTCGCCTCGCCGTAGCCGGGGATGAACAGCGAGCCGATGTTCCAGATGACGGTGGTGACGGCCCGGGTCTCGTTGCCGCTGTCCCATTGCTCCACGACGTCGTCGCCGACGAACGAGTCGAACAGGACCGTGCCGCCGGTGCCGAGCGAGGCTCCGCCCCAGTCCAGGACGGCGCCGAAGTAGTCGCCGTCGTCCCACATCTCGCGGGCGTCGGCGGTGTCGTCCCACCAGGCGCTGCCCAGGGAACCGCCGTAGTCCATCAGGCCGTTCCAGGTGTCGACGGGGCTGGTGACCACGTCCCAGATGCCGGTGACGTCGCCCCAGATGCCGTCGACGAAGAGGCCTCCGCCCACCTGGCCCAGCTGGTCGCCGGCGCAGCCGAAGAAGGCGCCGACGCCGGAGAAGCAGCCTTCGTCGTCCCCGCCGCCCTCGTCGTTGCCTTCGCCCTCGTCCCCGGCGTCGCCTTCGTCGTCCGTGGCGGTCGGGTCCTCGTACGGCGGCTCGTCGATCTCGTCCTCGGCCGACACGGGGTCCACGAGGGCCGGGTCGCCCTCGGGCTCGGTGGAGGTGTCGCCGGAGTCGGGGGTGCCGGGGCCCGTATCACCCGTTTCGCCGGTCTCGCCCGTGCCGTCCGAGTCACCGCCGGGGTTCCCCGTGTCGCCGGTCGCCTCGCCCTCGTCGCCGCCCTCGGCCGTGACCTCGCCGTCGTCGCCCCCGCCGGGTGCCGGGCATGCCGCACCGATGACTCGGCACACCTGGGCCTGGATGCCGGTGAGGATCTGGGTGCCGAGGCCGCTGACGACGAGCGCGGTGACGATCGCCGCGACGACCGCGAGGAGGCCCGCGTACTCCACCGCCGTCTGACCGTCGTCCCGGCGCCAGCGGATCATCCGGGGCAGGGAGAAGGGGCGGCGCTCCCGCCGGTCGGGTTCGGCGAGGCGGTACCAGTCGCGGCTCTCCGGGCGGGTCAGGAGGAAGAGGATCAGGAGAGGCAGGAGGAGCTGGGTGATGCCGCGGGCGGATCCGTCGGCGAGGTTGGATATCGACCCGAGGACCAGCCATGCCTGTACGGCGACGAGCCCGAGCCAGGTCCTGCCTCCGCCCCGCCAGGAGCCGCGGGCCAGCCACCAGCCGAGCACACCGGGGGCGGCGGCGTACGCCACTTGGGCGAGCAGTGCGCCGTCCACGGCGTCGAGCGACGCCGCCGTGAGGAGGAGCCCCAGGCCTCCGAGCGCCGTGAGCGCGAACAGCGCGTGCACGAGCAGCAGGGCGCGGGACAGGGGCCGGGGCATGTCCTGCCGCCCTCCCCCGTACCCGGGCGCACCCCTGGCCACCCCCGACTCCGCCCCTCCCCCGTTCGAGGCCATGGCCGCCCCTCCTCAAGTCCCCCGGTTCGCAACCGTGTTTGGTTCACGGCAGGCCCCGAGGGTAGGAAGGGGCGGGTGGTCGGGGCATGGGCCCGTGGACCCAAATCAGCACCCAAGCGTCACCGCGCGTACGGCGACGACGAGTTGGCCCGGCCCGAAGCCGCGCTGCCGGGGACTGTCAGACCCTGCCACTAGGGTCCTCGCACAGTCGCCGTCACGTGGACGGCCGACTTCGCTGACTGACCACCAGGAGCACTGCGCATCATGGGATTTGACGTCACTTACGCCGATTTTTCCGTCGATCTGGCTCGGCTGGCGAACGCCGATGTCAGGTATCAGGGGGCCCGGTTCGCCGGGTCGCACGTGGCGTTGAGCGCGGGCGGGAGCGTGGCGCTGGACTTCGAGGTGGAGGACCCGGAGGACGTCCCCCAGGTGACGCTCACCGTCACGGCGCTCGTCTCCAAGCTCGGCTCGGACCTCGGTTACGCGCCGATGGACGTGCTGATCCAGGGGGAGGTGGTGGCCGAGGACCTCACCGTGCCCGGCGGCGGCGACCTCCCGCAGGACAATGTCTTCGCCGTGCCGGGGCGGCTGCTCAAGCCCGGCACCAACACCCTGGAGATACGCTCCTCGGCCAAGTCCGGCAGCATGCTCTGGCTGTACCGGATCACCCTGGACCCCGTCTGGGAGCGTGGCCGCTCCGAGCGTGCGCGGGTCGCCGAGGCCGCGCGGGACTCGGTCTTCACCTACGGTACGGAGCTCCGCCCCGCCCACTCCTCCTCCGCCTCCTGGCAGGCGGCCCCGCGGCTGCTCTTCCACATCGACCGGGACGAGCACTCCCTGCCCGCCCAGCTCGGCTGGCGTGGTGAGGACGGCACCGAGGCCGCCATCAGCTTCCAGTCCAACATGTCCGACTTCCACGGCTGCTACCGCGCGGCGGACGGTACGGCGTACGAGTACCGCGGGCGCCTCACCGACCGTCGGCCGTTCTCGGACGACGCCGAGAACCTCTCGGCGTCCCCTCTGCACCGCTTCCACACGGAGGAGGGGTGGGGCGGTCGCTGGCACACCTCCCACGAGCTGCGGCTGCTGCTGGACGACGGCGGAACGCCCCTCGAGCGGGTGACCTGGCGCGATCAGCGGGGCAACTCGGGCGTGGCCGTGCTGCACGCCGCCGCCACCGAGGTCGAGGTGACCGGTGTCGAGGCGAGCGACGAGTTCGACGACGGGGGCGAGGGGGCCGACAACCTCCTCGAGGACCAGCGCTCCAAGTGGCTGACCTTCGACGACACCGCCCACCTGGACTTCACCCTGGCCCGCCCCACCGCCGTCGCCTCGTACTCCCTGATGTCGGCGAACGACTTCCCCGAGCGCGACCCCCGCGACTGGACCCTTCTCGGCTCGCACGACGGCCACACGTGGACGCCGCTGGACACGCGCAGCGGCGAACGGTTCACCGAGCGGTTCCAGACGAGGGAGTTCCGCCTGCGCTCCCGCATCCGGGCCTTCCGTCACTACCGTGTCGACATCAGGCGCAACGCCGGCGGGTCCGAGGTCCAGCTCTGCCAGGTCCGGTTCGCGGAGTCGCCCGCCGGGCTGGCGTTCACCGGCTACTACCAGCGCTACAACGAGGGCCCCATCGGCTACCGCGGCACGCCGGTCGCCGCCGCGTCCGCCGCCCTTCCCACCGCTCCCCTCGTCGCCTCGGAGCTCCAGGCCGCCGTCGCCAGCCTGTCCGAGACGGCCCAGACCCTCGCCGCCCTTGCGGAGCAACTCCGCAAGCACTGACCTCCGGGCACCCGTCGGCGCTACCTTCGCTACGGATGACGGACGACGACGGTGGGTCGGCGGGTGCCGGAGGGGTGGTCGGGATGGCGCGTTGGCGGGACGGGCAGGGGGAACTCACCGTGAGCGGGGACGGCGAGGGGACGGCGCCCGTGCGGATTCCGCTGGAGATGGCCACCTCCTACCGGGCCCGCACCAAAGGGCTGCTGGGGCGGAACTCCCTCGACGGGGCTCTGCTGCTCTCCCCCGCCAACAGCGTGCACACCTTCCGTATGCGCATGCCCATCGACGTCGCCTACCTCGACCGTCACCTCCGCGTCATCGCCGTACGCACCATGCCACCGGGGCGGCTCGGTCTGCCCCGGCTCCGGGCACGTCATGTGCTCGAGGCCGAGGCGGGGGCGATGGAGGGGTGGGGGCTGCGGGTCGGAGCGCGGGTGGAAGTGGTGCGGGAGGGGGCGTGACGGGGTTCGGCGACGCTCCCCCGCCGCGGTCAGCTCGCCGTACGCGGGAAGGTGATCTCCACCCGGCGGTTCTTCTTGCGGCCGGCTTCCGTGGAGTTGTCGGCGATGGGGTACTGCTCGCCGTATCCGCGCACCTCGTACGTGATGTTGGAGTCGGTCAGCTCCTGGACGAGGACGGCGTGTACGGCGTTGGCGCGTCGGCGGGACAGGACGTCGCCGTGGGCGGAGGAGCCCAGGTTGTCGGTGAAGCCGAAGACTCGGATCTTCGTCGCGTTCTGGGTCTGGATCTCGTCCGCGATCGTGGCGATACGAGCCTTCGCCGCCGCGCCGAGCTTCGCGCTGTCCTTGCCGAACAGCACCTCGGCCTGGAGCGCGAAGGTGACCTCGGTGTTGGTGTCCTCGCGGCGCTCGTCGCCGCTCTTGTCCTCCACGATCTGCTTGATGTCCAGGACCTTGGGCTCGGTGAGGGTGGCCCCCTCCGGGAGCTTGAGGTCGGGGTCGTTCGGGTCGACCTCGATGGGTGCGGACGCGGACGCCTCGGTGCCCGGGGGAACGCTGGGGCCGTCGTCCGCGTGCGCCCCGACCGCGCCGTAGAGGTTCGTGGCGACCATGACGGTGGCGGCCGACAGGACCAGCGCCAGGCGCGGTGGCGCCAAACGGGTGGGAGTACGAGTCATGGCCGGCCTCACCCGGAGATCTTGATCGTGCCGCTGGCGAACGTCGGTACCTGAAGGTCCACCTCGGCCGTGCTCGCCGGCGGCGCGGGGAACTGCATGAAGACCGGCAGGGTCTGCCCCGCTTCCAGGTTCCCCAGACCGGTTGTGGTCAGAGGGCGGCCATCCGTGTCCCGCAGCACGTAGTAGCGCTTCTTCCCCTTGGAATCCACCAGGGTGGCACCACCGAGCGACGGCCCGTGCTTGATGACCTCGGTCTCGTCACCGCTGGTCTGGGGCGGAATCACCACTGATTCGTCACCGTCGTTCTTCACGGTCCCGTTCACCGTGACGAATCCACCGGAATCACGCTCGGCCGAGGTGATCTGGAGGAGCAGTCCATCCGTGCCGCGCAGCTCGGCCAATGGAGTCTCGGCCTGTTCCTCCTGAGCACTCGGCTGGGATCCACCCTCCTTCGCCGTGGATGACGAAGGCTTCGGCTTGTCGTCATCACCGCCGCCGCCGCAACCGGCCATGCCGAGCGCCAGACCGGCCACGGCGGTCAACACGACCATCCCCCTACGGGCCTTGGCAGTGATCCGAATGCTCATCTCTCTGCTTCCCTCATCACTCGTCGTTCGCTGTGTCAGTCGGCCAGATGGACTTCGAACAGGTCCTCGGGTTTCGGAAGGAGCTCAACGGGACCCTTCGGATCCAGGTCCCACGTCGTGCCGCCGTCGCAGTCGAGGGCGGGCAGCACGTCGTCCTCGGCGTCCTCGGCCGGGGGCTCGAACCCGCAGCGAGGTTCGATCACCGCGGTCGCCGACGCGTTGGACCTGCGCTCCTCCGTGCCGGGGACGATGGACTCGCCCACGGACTTGTTGGTCTCGACCTCGACGGTGTAGCCCAGAAATCCGTCGGGACCGCAGCTCCGGACCTCGGCATCGTTCTGCGCCGCGAGCTGGTCCGCCCGCCAGCACGATGCGGAGAGGCCTTCCGCGTTGCCGTTGAAGATGTCCTCCCACTTCGCCGGATCGAGGAGGTTCTGCACCCACGCACCGGCGAGCTGGTCCCGCCTGTCCTGAGCCGCCGCGAGGGCGGCCGCGTCAGCGGCGGTCTGGGCGTCGTTCCGGTTTGCCGCGGCCTGGCCGACCGCAAAGTACGCGAACGCGAGAAAGAGCAGGCCCCCCACCACCGTGAGGTAGATGGGGAAGGCCTGCCCTGCGTCGTCGTACCGGCGGAATCGCCTCAAGGAGCGACCTTGGCGATCTGCGCGTTGATCTTGCCGAGGATGGTCTGCCCGATGCTCGTTCCGGTGATCGCCAGCACGATCAGCACGACCACCGCGATGATGCCCAGGTACTCGACCGCGGTCTGTCCCTTGTCGGCCTCGCGGCGCCGCATGGCCTCGACCGTCGTGTTCTTCCAGCCGTTGACGCGGACCTTGGTCGCGACGGCGGTCTTCAGCATCAGGTCGCTCATGGTGTACCCCTCCGGCTGACGCGGTAGCGGCCTCCTTCGTGGTGCCGCTTTCGACATGAGCAACGTAGGGGCGGACGATCTGCCCTTCAGAGGGCCCCAGGGCCCAATCCCGGGCCCAAAGGCGGGCCCAGTTCCTCTTCCCCCCTGCCGTCACCGGAGGTCACCCCTCCCCTCGGCCCGGACCCGGTGCCGTGCCGAGCCACTTCGCCGCGGCCTCGGAGCGGCTGGTGCTGTGGAGCTTGGCGAAGATGCGGTTGATGTGGTTCTTGACCGTCTTCTCGCTGATGAAGCACGTGGCGGCGATCTGCTGGTTGTTCATGCCGGACGCGATGAGGTCCATGATCTCCGCCTCCCTCGTGCTGAGTTGGAACGTCGACCTTTCGGGAGCGGCCGGACGGCCGCCCGTCCACCCAGACGAAGACTGTGCCATATCCGGTTGCATTCGCGAAAGGTTTTCCGCAGAAGTAGACGACGGCGAGATGTGGGGCTGGGCGACTCCGGTTGTGTTGTGGTGAGTTGGGTACGTGGCGCCCAGCCCTTCCGGCAACGCCACCCCGGGTCCGGGAACCTGACGTAGTTGCGAGAGCAACGCCCCGGCCGCCGTGGCGGTGAAGTGGGGCCTGCCCTCCTTGATGTCGCGGATCGCCGACACCAGCTGGTCCGCCGTGAACTCGCCGTGGACCAGGTAACCGCCCGCTCCCCTGCGCAGGGCCTCCTGGACGATCTCCGACTCCCTGCTGTACGTCAGCATCATGACCGGGGCGATGCGTACCAGGTACGGGAGTGCCGAGATGCCGTCCACGCCCGGCATGCGGACGTCCAGGAGGACCACGTCGGGACGGTGGGCGTGTGCCGCCTCGTAGGCCTCACGGCCGTCCGCCGCCTCCGCCACGACCGTGATGTCCCCGCGGCCGGTGAGGAGTGCGGTCAGTCCGGCGCGGACCACCGGGTTGTCGTCGGCCACCACGATCCGGAGGGGGTCGGGCGGCGGCGGGGTGTACGCGAAGGGGTTCGGCGGCGTCTTCATGGGGTGGCCTCCGTGGGTGTCGTCACGGCCGCCAGCGGGAGTTCCAGGCGGACTTCGGTGCCTCGCGGGTGTGCGCCCCGGCCTATGCGGATGCGGGCGCCGACCGAGGCCGCCCGCTCGACCATGCCGACCAGGCCGAAGTGACCGGCTCTGCGGAGTTGTTCGAGGTTGGTGCCGAGCGGGAGGCCGGTGCCGTCGTCGTAGACGCTGATGCGGAGCAGGTCGCCGTGGACGCCGGCGTGAACGTCGACCCGGGTCGGTTTCGCGTGGCGGTGGGCGTTCTCCATGGCCTCCGAGGCGATGGTGAGCAGTTGGCGGGCCACCGCCGGCGGGACCGGAGGGACCGTGTCCGCGCCGGTGGGGCCGTAGGAGGCCGGTACGCCGGTGCGCTTGCTGAAGTCCTGTGTCCGGGCGGCGAGTTCCACCAGTACGTCGGTGCCCTGGCCCGGGTCCGACTCCCTGCGCAGGTCGGCCAGCAGTTCACGGGACTCGGCCGCGGCTCGGCGGGCCGAGCGGGCCACCAACTCCGCCTGCTGTTTCACCAGGGCCGGGTCCAGGTGGGGTGCGCCCGCGGTGCCGGCCAGGCCGTCTGCCGCGAGGGCCACTCCGTGGAGGGTCTTCGCCACCGAGTCGTGCATGTCCCTGGCCAGGCGGGCCCGTTCGGCGCTGACCGCCTCCGTGACCGCCAGACGGGCCTGGACCGTGGTGAGGGCCTGGGTCGCCCGGCCCAGGTGGAGCATGAGATTGCGGAGGCTGGAGCCCACCGCGCCCGCGATCACGCAGAGGCCGGGCAGGAGCAGTGTTTCCGCCGGGTCCGTCCGTGGATTGTCGAGTGCCGCGTGGACCAGCAGGAGGATCACGCCCTGGAGGGAGGCGAAGACCGCTGCTCCGCGCCAGCCGTAGATCAGGCCCGCGAGGAGCGGGGTGCAGACGCTGACGTAGGCGAGGGTGGTGTCGGGGCCCGCCGAGATGAGGAGCAGGGCTCCGAAGAGTGTGTCCGCCGCGAGGAGGGTGGGGTGGCGCAGGAGGAGGGGGCCGAAGCGTTCCCAGTCGCGGAAGAGGACGTAGGACGCCATGAAGGTGACGACGACCGCGCTGCCGACCAGGCGGGTGCCCCAGCCGGGGCCGGCGTTGAGGAGGGCGGAGGGGGCGGCGAGGGCGATCATCGCCAGGCGGAAGCCGAATGCCTGCCGGCACAGGGCTTGCAAGGCGTTGACCTGGATTTGCACGTCCGGTGCGGGGCGTTGGGGGTGCATCCGGCCTTCGGCCGGATGTGGGTTCCCACCCGCACCGCCCGTGCGGGTTTCGTTGTCGGGTGCGGGTGGCCCCTGTGGGGGCGGACCACCGTCGGCGGCCTCCGCGACGTAGGGCGGATCGCCCTGCCGCCCCTCACCGGGTCCCGCCGGTTCCCACCCCGGTGGCAGCGCCGGCGTCACCGACGTCACCGGGACGTCCGGGGCGCCGGTGCGGGCGTAGTCGGGGAGGACCGTGCCCACCGGCGGTGTGGTGATCTCCGACGGCTTCGCAGGGCGGCGGAACAGCCGCGTGCGTTCCCCGGTCGTCGTCATCGCACCTGCCCCCTGCCCCTACTCGCCCGTGACCGCGCCGAAGTCGATGCCGGAACCGAGCAGCAGGCCGGCGCCGAGGAGGATCATCGTGGCCGGAACCATGAAGGTGGTGATCATCATGGTGGCCTTGGGGACCGCGCGAGCCGCCTTGCGGCGGGCGTTCTGCGCGTCCGTGCGGCGCATTTCCTTGGCCAGGGACACCAGCGTGTCGACGATCGGCGCGCCCAGTTCCTCGCCCTGCTGGAGCGCGCTGACGAACATCGCCACCTGCTCCGAGTCGTTCCGGCGCCGCAGCTCCGCGAAGGCCTGGCGGCGGCTCATGCCCAGGTCCATCTGTCGGAGCGTGATGCGGAGTTCGTCCGCCCACGGGCCCTCGTACTGCGACGACACCCGGTCCAGGGCCTGTCTGAAGCCCAGCCCCGCGCTCACCACCACCGCGAGCACGTCCAGGAAGTCCGGCAGGGTCCGTTCGATCATGTCCTTGCGGATGCGGATCGCCGACCAGATGCCGACCTCCGTCCAGAACGCGCCGAACGCGAGCAGCAGCAGCGCCATGAAGAGCTGGTCGCGCATCAGGAAGACCAGGAAGCCGAGGACGCCCAGGAACCCGTACACCGCGCGGCGGGCGGCGTAGCGGTCGATGGTGAGGCCGCCCGGGTTGCCCGCCAGGTCGATCCTGCGCCGGTACTTGGCGACCAGCTTGGGCCCCATGACCCGGAGCACGGCAGGCGCGTACCGCATGCCGAGGCGGTCGACGAGGGAGTCGACGGCGCCCGTGCGGGTGGAGCCGACCTCCAGGGCGAGGGCCAGGTCGCTGGGGAGTTTGGTCTCCGCCCGGTACATGCGGATGCCGGCGAAGACGCCGTAGACGCCGAGGCCCATCAGGAGGGCGAGCAGAAGTCCCATGTCGTCGGTCCTCCTCGCCGCTCAGACGTCGATGCGGGACAGTCGGCGGATGAGGACGAATCCGACCGCGTACAGTCCGAACGCGATGATCACCGCGGCCTGACCCGCCGCGGAGCCGGTCATCCGCTCCAGGGCGCCGTCCTTCACCCCGTTCATCAGGAAGAGGGAGCCGACGCCGAGGACGGGGACGGCGTACGACGTCATGCTCACCTGGGAGAGCTGGGTACGGACCTCTCGCCGCGTCTCCTTGCGCTCCTCCAGCGTCTCCGTCAGGTTCCGCAACGCGCTCACCACCTGGCCGCCCGCCCGGTTGGAGAGCACCAGCGTGGTGACCAGGACGACCAGTTCGCGGGAGGGGAGGCGATCGCCGAGTTCGCCCAGTGCGTCGTCCAACGACGCCCCGACCGCCAACTGGTTGGCCACTTTGGACAGTTCCTCGCCCGCCGGAGCCTCCAGCTCCTCCGCCGCCATGCCGATGGCCGTACGGAGGGCGAGGCCGGCCTGGGTGGCGTTGGCGAGGATGCGGGCCAGTTCCGGGAGCTGGTTGATGAACTTCTCGATGCGTTTCTGGCGCTGCCAGTTGAGGAACTGCACCGCCGCCCAGATGCCGAGGAGCCCGGCGATCGGGCCGAAGAAGGGGGCCAGGGTCGCCTGGCCGATGAGCCAGAGGCCGGCGACCGTGGCGAGCATGGCGACGAAGAACTCGCCGGGGGTGATGTCCAGGCCGGTCGCCATCAGGCGCAGTTCGAGCTTCTTGCCGAATGCGGTGCGGCGCAGGCGGCGGTCCAGGGTGGGGAAGGGGCGCCGGCGGCCGGTGACGGGGATCTGGCCGGTGGCCGACAGCCGGTCCACCAGCGCCTGCCGCTGTGCCTTGCCGGTGGCGTAGGAGTGCACGCCGACGACCGCGAGGACACAGGTCAGCAGCGTGATGCCGGTGGTCAGCGTGGTCAGGTTCTGCAGATCCATGGGGACGGGTTCCTACCTGGCTTCTCGGGTGGCGAGCTGGTCGTAGGACTGGGCGATGCCGAACGCCTGGGGGACGGGCTGGCTCGCCATGTAGAGGCGGTCGGCGGTGCGGCGCGGGAGGGGGTAGTGCTCGTAGGTGCCGTGGACCCGGCCGTCGGCGGTCATCGGCCGGGCGTGGAAGCGGGCGGCCGTGGCCAGCCGGTACGGCTCTCCGCCGTGGCTCTCCAGCAGGGCGATCTCGGTGACGCGGCGGGCGCCGTCGGCGAAGCGGGTGAGCTGGACGATGACGTCGACGGCGCTGTTGATCTGGTCGTGCAGGGCGACGAAGGGGATCTCCACGTCGGACATGGAGGCGAGGGTCTGGAGACGCATCAGCGCGTCCTCGGCGCTGTTGGCGTGGACGGTGGCGAGGGAGCCGTCGTGGCCGGTGGACATGGCCTGGAGCATGTCCAGGGACTCGCCGCCGCGGACCTCACCGACGACAATGCGGTCGGGGCGCATACGGAGCGAGTTGCGGACGAGGTCGCGGATGGTGATCCTGCCCTTGCCCTCGACGTTCGGCGGGCGGGACTCCAGGCGGATGACGTGCGGCTGCTGGAGCTGGAGTTCGGCGGAGTCCTCGATGGTGATGATGCGTTCGCCTTCGGGGATCAGTCCGGAGAGGGCGTTGAGGAGCGTGGTCTTCCCGGTGCCCGTGGCGCCGGACACGATGACGTTGAAGCGTGCCTGCACCAGTCCGGCGAGCAGGTACAGCATGTGCTCGTCGAGGGAACCGAGGCCGATCAGCTCCTGGAGGGTGAAGGAGCGGGGGAAGCGGCGGATGGTGAGGATGGCGCCGGTCAGGGAGAGCGGCGGGATGATGACGTTGACGCGTTCGCCGGAGGGGAGGCGGGCGTCGACCATGGGGTTCGACTCGTCGACGCGGCGGTTGACGGTGGAGACGATGCGTTCGATCGTCTGCATCAGCTGGTCGTTGGAGGCGAAGCGCAGCGGGAGTTGTTCCACGCGGCCGCCGCGCTCGACGAAGATCGCGTCGGGGCCGTTCACCATGATCTCGGTGATGGACGCGTCCTCCAGGAGGGGTTCCAGGATGCCGAGGCCGAGTGCCTCGTCGACGACCCTGCGGATCAGCTGGGAGCGTTCGACGGTCGACAGGACCGGGCCCTCGCGGCTGATGATGTGGCCGAGTACGCGTTCCAGCCGGACCCGGCGCTCGGCCGCCGCCAGCGAACTCATCTCCGCGAGGTCGATCTCCTCCAGGAGTTTGGCGCGGTAGGAGGCGACGAGGTGGCCGTCCTCGCCCCGTCCGGCCGTCTCCTCGGGGGAGTTGATGCGTGCCCGCAGGCTCATGAGTCGCGTGCTCCTCGTTCCTGGTTTCCGGTCCTCGTCATCGGTCAGTGGTCGGTCGTCAGTGGTCAGTGGTCAGTCGTCAGTGGTCAGTGGTCAGTGGTCGCGTGGCATCGTGGCGCTCTTCCGGGCCGGGGAGAAGTCCCAGCCCGGCACGATCGACGGGATGTCGACCGTGGCGGTGACGGTGATCTCGTCCCCTCCGGGAGAGCCCTCGCAGGAGGTGCCGTCGGCGAGCCAGTCGCTGACCGCGGCGGTGCAGGCGGATCCGTACCCCTGGTCCAGGGACGCGCTGCGCGCCCCGGCGCGGGCCGCCGTCCCGGCCTGCTGGGCGGTGTAGGCGATCAGGCCGAGCTGTACGGCGGCCATGGCGACGACGAGCAGCACGGGCAGGAAGCCCAGGTATTCGAGGGCGACCTGGCCGCGGTCGCGGAGTCTGCGTGAGCACGGTGTGTACGGCATGTCAGTCCGTCTCCTCCTCGACCGCGCCCGCGTGCCCCTTGACGTCGAAGGGGAAGGAGACGGTGCCAGGGAAGAGGATGGGGACGCTCAGCTTCACGTCGGCGGTGACGAAGCCGCCGGAGGTGGTGCAGTTCACGCTCGCTCCCCCCGCCCACGCTCCCGACAGCTTGTCCAGGCCGGCCTCCCGGCAGGCGCCCTGGCGTGCGCCCGGTGGCGCCGCGGTGCCCGCCCGCGCGGCCTCGTCGGCAGCATTCCCCGCGAGGATGAACGTGTACCCCACCAGTACGAGCTGCCACAGCACCACCAGCGTCACGAGGATCGTCGGGGTCATGCCGAGGAACTCGATGGTCACCTGGCCCCGGTCGCGGGGTCCCCGTAACGCCTTCATGCTCATCCCCCTCCGTCCCTGCGCCGCCGGAAGCTCACCGAGCCCCGGTCGCCGCGCAGCCGGCCCGTCCTGTGCGTCCCCTCGGCGGCCTTGATGAGGCCGAGTTCGCCGGCCAGGCCCCACAGGGCCTGCTTCACCGTGCTCTTGTTCTCCAGTTCGTGGACGCGGCCGGCGTCCACGACGGCCTGGAGTTCCTTGAAGTGGGCGGGGATCGCGGTGGCCGCGACGGCCGTGCCGGTGATCTTCCGGATGAGCGGGGGCTGGATCTCGGTGGACCGGGTGTGGCGGTTGACGACCACCGTGGTCTCCTCGGCCTTGCGGATCTGGAGCCGGTCCCACATGCGCACCGCCCGTTTGGCGCCGCGTACGGCGATCACGTCGGGGGTGGTGACCAGCAGGGCCGTGTCGGCCATCTCCACGGCGGCCGCGCCGGCGCCGCCGAGCTGGGCGCCGCAGTCGATGACGACGACCTCGTAGCGGGAGCGCAGGGCGCTGACGATCTGGCGGGCGGCGCGGTCGGTGACCTCCTCGCCGCGTTCGCCCTCGGCGGGGGCGAGCAGCAGGGCGAGGCCGGTGTCGTGGCGGAAGACGGCGTCGGCGAGGACGCGCGGGGAGATGTCGGTGATGGCGGCGAGGTCGACGACGGAGCGGCGGAACTGGACGTCGAGGTAGGAGGCGATGTCGCCGGTCTGGAGGTCCATGTCGACGAGGGCGGTGGAGCGGCCGGACGCCTGGGCGGCGAGGGCGAGCTGGACGGCGGTGAGGGTCGCGCCGACGCCGCCCTTGGCGCCGCTGACGGTGACGACGGTGCCGCCGACGCCGGTGAACACGTCGCCGCCGGAGCCGAGGTGGCGGCGTACGCCGACGGACCACTGGGCGACGGCCTGAACGCGGCTGGCGAGTTCCTCGTAGCTGAGCGGGAGGGCGACCAGGCCGCGGGCGCCGTAGTCCATTGCGGCCTGGAAGAGGCCGGGGCTCGCGTCGGAGGTGACGAGGATGACGCCGACGGAGGGGAAGCGCAGGGCGACTTCTCGGATCAGCTCCAGGGCGGGGACGGGGCCGATGCGTTCGTGCACGACCACGACCTCCGGCAGTTCGTCGACGGACTCGGCGGCCAGGCGCGCGAGGGTGTCGACGAGCTGGGTGGAGTCGACCACCGGGGCCACCGGCTCGGCGTCCGGGAGCTGGCTGAGCAGTGTGGTGATGGACCGGACCGCGTCCGCGTCGCCGACTGCCGGGAGGATCCTCGTGGGCATGCGGGCCTCTCACTTGTCCTTCGCGAGTTCGTACGTCCGCTGCGAGTCCGGGACGGTGGAGTCGGTTCCGGGGGCGACCAGGGCGAGGCGGACCCGCTGGGCGAACGACTCGGCGTAGGTGATGCGCTGGGCGTCGATGGCGGACAGCGCGAAGGTGATCGGGACGGCGTCGGTGGGTTCCCGGCCGCGGTCGCTCTCCTCGGGCCGGAGGGCGGTGAGCTTGCCGACGTCCAGGACCTGGGCGTTGGTCACGATGACCCTGGACTGGTCGGGGTCGCCCTCGCGCTCGCCCTCGAAGGTGGCGTACACGTTGACCGTGGCGCCCGGAGTGATCTTGCCGGCGACGCCGGTGGCCGCGTCGATCATGATGGCGACCTCCTGCTGTCCCGGCTCCAGGGCGGGCCGGTCGACGATCATGTCGCTCTGGAGCAGGGAGCCCTCGCGCAGATCGGTCACGGCGATCTTGTCCCGGATCTCGTCCAGGTCGGTGACGGCGTTCTTCGACAGCCACCGCTCGGGCATCTTGATCTTCTCGAACTGGCCCGTGCTGAGGGCGGTGTAGGGCGCCACGTTCGTCTTCAGCCGGTACGCGGTGACCTCGGGGCCGACCTTGGAGTTCACGTCGCTGATGACGGAGAGCACGCCGGCGAACGCGCCGAGGGCGCACAGGACCGACAGAAGCAGGAGTATCACGCCGCGGCGCTGACGGGAGTTCATGAACCGTGCAACCTCATCGGGGATATCGGTCGAGCGGAATCGGGGCGGGGTCGTGCGGTGGACGAACGGGGTCAGGTGCGCTGGGTGAGGGCCGGGGTGCCCTCGGGTGCGGGTGGTACGGCGGAGCAGAACACGCACCGGTCGCCGATGACGTCGATGCCGCACCAGTGGCAGGTGCCGCGCCGTACGGAGGTGACCAGCTGGTACAGCACGGACAGGTCGGGCAGATAGGTGCAGAACTCTACGAGTCTGCCGGTCCCCCACCAGCCCGGGGACTCGGCGGGCAGTGGTGTCTCGTGCAGGCCCTGCACCTTCCAGGACGGCGCGAGCGTGGCGGTGACCCAGTCGGACTGGAGCTGTCCCTTGGCGACGAGCATCCAGGTGCCGAACTCGGGCCCCGCGAGGGAGGCTTCGGGGCCGAGGCGGACGAGCTGGGGCTGCGGGTGGGCGAGGACGGCGAACTGGCTGCCGGGCATCCAGGACTTGGCGTGCTGCTTGAGGTCGACGGGGACGCGGTCGAGGCGGGCGACGGAGCCCAGCAGTGCCCCGGAGTGGATGTAGTGGATCAGCAGCCGGCCGGCCGAGGCGAGGACGCCGGGGCTGAGGTCGCAGGAGGCGAGCTGCCGTAACTGGCGGGCCAGGACGGCGAGACCGAGGGGTGGCAGATCGGGGCGGAAGAGGGCTATCCGGTCGCTCTCCAGCAGGGAGCGCAGGGTGTGCAGGCGCCGCTGGACGGCGGTGGGGGTGGCCCGGGAGCAGACCACGATGACGTGCCCGTGGTGCTCGATGAGCAGTTGGAGTTCGGTCAGGACCTGTTCGAGCGGGCGGGTGTCGATGTCCCGCAGCACCACGGCGGGCAGGGTCCGTTCGTCCTGGGCCGGCAGCGCCATGTCGGCGCCGGTCACGGCAATGGCAGTTGGCACGCGCGGCTCCCCGTTCTCCCCAGGCCCCTCGGCCCACCGACGTCACTCCGGTGCACCCTGGCGACTTCACTGCGTGACTACGTCAGCACTGTATCCGCGGGCCTGTGGGCGGAGAACAGCGTTTGAGTAGCCGAACGGCAACGTCTGATGCACAAGGTGCTCCAAAACGGGGCACGTTGAGCATCTCGCCGGTCTCGGTCGGGCCCCGGAGGTGTGGGTCCTGTGCATCGCCTTGACGCCGGGCGGGTCCTTGGGGTCGGTGGGTCGGTTCACTGGTCGATTTTGGTCTGGACCTATTGACAACGGGATTGGTCTGGACCACCTTGTGCTGCGAACGTCGCGAACGGTGGCCACCGTCGCTCCCTCCTCCCTCCTCCCCTTCTCCCCCACCGGAGGCCCCAGTGAACCGCGCACCAGGAACGCCCGGCCGCAGCAGACGCCTCTGGGCCGGAGCCGTCGTCTCCGCCCTCGCCCTCGCCCTTCCCCTCGCCGGCGCGGGCCAGGCGTCCGCGGCGGACGTCAACAACGCCAAGAACGCCGGTTTCGAGGCGGGCCTGAGCAACTGGACCTGTTCGGCGAACAGCGGCACGACCGTCTCCTCCCCGGTGCACGCCGGTACGGCCGCGCTGAAGGCCACGCCGTCCGGGCAGGACAACGCCCGCTGCACCCAGACCGTCGCGGTGAAGCCCAACTCGACCTACAAGCTGAGCGGCTGGGTGCAGGGCGGCTACGCCTACCTGGGCGTGACCGGCACCGGCACGACCGACGTGTCCACCTGGACCCCGGACTCCGGCAGCTGGAAGCAGCTGTCGACGAGCTTCTCCACGGGCTCCTCCACCACCTCGGTCACGGTCTACACCCACGGCTGGTACGGCCAGTCCGCCTACTACGTCGACGACCTGTCGGTCTTCGGCCCCGACGGGGGCGGCGGCGGTGACACGGAGCCGACGGTCCCGGGCACCCCGGGCGGTCTCTCCGTCTCCGGTACGACGTCGTCGTCGGTGTCGCTGGCCTGGAACGCGGTGTCCGGGGCGACCGGGTACACGATCTACCGCGACGGCACCAAGGTGACGGCCGTGTCGGGCACGTCGGCGACCGTGACCGGGCTCGCCGCCGCGACGTCGTACTCCTTCCAGGTCGCCGCCACCAACGCGGCGGGCGAGTCGCCGAAGTCCACCGCGGTGTCCGCGCGCACGAAGGAGAACGACGGGGGCAGCGGCGGTGACCTGCCCAAGCACGCGGTGACCGGGTACTGGCAGAACTTCAACAACGGCGCGGCGGTCCAGAAGATCTCGGACGTGCCCGCCCAGTACGACATCATCGCGGTCGCCTTCGCGGACGCCACCGCCACGCCCGGCGCGGTCACCTTCAACCTGGACTCGGCGGGCCTGAACGGCTACACCGTCGACCAGTTCAAGGCGGACGTCCGGGCCAAGCAGGCGGCCGGGAAGAAGGTCATCATCTCGGTCGGCGGCGAGAAGGGCACCGTCTCGGTGAACAACTCGGCCTCCGCGACGAACTTCGCCAACTCCGTGTACGCGCTGATGCAGGAGTACGGCTTCGACGGCGTCGACATCGACCTGGAGAACGGGCTCAACGCCACGTACATGACGCAGGCGCTGCGGTCCCTGTCCGCGAAGGCGGGCCCGTCGATGATCCTCACCATGGCCCCGCAGACCATCGACATGCAGTCGACGTCCGGCTCGTACTTCCAGACCGCGCTGAACGTGAAGGACATCCTCACGGTCGTCAACATGCAGTACTACAACAGCGGTTCCATGCTCGGCTGTGACGGCAAGGTCTACAGCCAGGGCTCGGTCGACTTCCTGACCGCGCTGGCCTGCATCCAGCTGGAGGGCGGCCTCGACCCGTCCCAGGTCGGCCTGGGCCTGCCGGCCTCTACGCGGGGCGCGGGCAGCGGCTACGTCTCCCCGACGATCGTCAACAACGCCCTGGACTGCCTCACCAAGGGCACCAACTGCGGCACCTTCAAGCCGTCCAGGACGTACCCGACCCTGCGGGGCGCGATGACCTGGTCCACCAACTGGGACGCCACGGCGGGCAACGCCTGGTCCAACGCGGTCGGCCCGCACGTCCACGCACTGCCGTAACCGCAAACCCCGGAACAGCCCCGCCCCCGCCCACGACTCCGTGGGCGGGGGCGCCTGTCGTTGCGCCGTGAAGCGGATCCGGAAGTCCGGGTGAAACATTTCCCCGCCCCCATCGCATCAATGAGGTGAGGGCGGCGGGCACGGCGCGGGCACACACGGGGGGACGCGGTACATGAGACAGGAACGAGCGGACGAGTACGCCGAGTTCGCGGCGGCACGGGCCGGCCATCTGTACCGGTCCGCGTGTCTGCTCACCGCCGGGAACACGCATCTGGCCGAGGATCTCGTGCAGGAGACCCTCGGGCGGCTGTACGTCCGCTGGGGACGCGTCTCCCGGGTCGGGAACCCGGCCGGGTACGCGCAGACGGTCCTCACCCGCACCTTCCTCGCCCACCAGCGGCGGCGCGGCAGCCACGAGCGGCCGACGGACGTCCTCCCCGATCTGCCCGGCTCCGGCGACGGGGACGCGCCGCTGCGGCTGACCCTGCTGGACGCGCTCGCCCGGCTGCCCGCCAAGGACCGGGCCGTCATCGTCCTGCGGTACTGGGAGGACCGCTCGATCGAGCAGACCGCCGACGTGCTGAACGTCAGCTCGGCGGCCGTGCGGACGCGGTGTGTGCGTGCGCTCGGCCGGCTGCGCGAGCTGCTCGGCGAGGACCTCTCCGAGTACGCCAGACCCTGACGCCGACCGCCCCGCCCTCCTGCGGCCTCACACCTTCCACGCCTTGCCGAAAGGACGCTTCGTCATGCCCGAGAACCAGTACCAGGACCCCTTCGAGGACCGGCTCACCGCCGTCCTGCGCGACACCGGCGACAGCTTCGACACGGACCGGACGGCCCTCACCGCCGGCGGTGCGGCCCGCGGCCGGCGGGCCCAGCTGCTCCGCCGGACGGCCGTGCTGGGGAGCGCCGCGGGGATCGCCCTGGTCGGCGTGGGCGCGGCCCTGCTCGTGCCGGGCGGTGAGCCCTCCGGGCATCAGCCGGCGGCCGCCTCCGGGCCCGTGACGCCGGCCGCGTCCGCGAGCCCCGCCCCCGCCGGCTCCTTCTCCGGGGACGACCTCCTCCGTACGCTCAAGGACCTCCTTCCCGCGGGTGAGTTCAGCCAGGAGGCGGCCCGGGGCACGGACGAGGGCATGTCCCCGTCCGCCCACCTCGTGTACGACGACGGCGACGGCCCGGCGGCCATCGGCATCGGCTTCAACCGCGTGGAACCCGGCAGCCCGGAGGTCCGGGAGCTGACCCGGTGCCCGGACAGGACGTTCGTCGAGTACGACGGCTGCACCTCCAGCCGGCTGCCCGACGGCTCCCTGCTCATGGTGTACCGCGGCTACGAGTATCCCGACCGGCGCGCGGACACCAAGTGGTGGTCGGCCTCGCTCGTCACGGCCGAGGGGCAGCACGTGTCGCTGAGCGAGTGGAACGCCCCGGCGGAGAAGGACGCCGCGGTGACCCGCCCGGAGCCTCCCCTCTCCGCCGAGAAGCTGAAGGAGGTCGTCACCGCCGACGTCTGGCGGCGGGTCGTGGACGCCATGCCGGAGACCGGGAAGCCGTCGGCCACCGCCGCGCCGAGCACCCCGCCGCAGATCACGGGGGCATCGATCGGCAAGACGCTCGCCGGACTGCTCCCCGACGGGCTCACCGTGGTCGAGCGGGGCGGCCAGGACAGCGAGTTCGCCTACCTCGTCGTCGACGACGGCAAGGGCAGGAGCATGGTTCAGATCAATGTGCAGCCCGACATGTCCGACGTCGCCCACCAGCTCTACGGCGACGCCGACACCCTCCCCGACGGCACCCTGGTCACCACCCGGCAGGGGCCCGGCGAGAAGGGCGGGGAGGGCGTCGTCATGTGGACCGCCGACACCATGCGGCCCGACGGCTTCCGGGTCGTGGTCAGCGCCTTCAACACCGGCGCCCAGCACCAGGACGCCACCCGTGACGCCCCGGCGCTGACCATGGAGCAGCTGAAGGAGATCGCGCTCAGCCCGAAGTGGGAGCGGCTGCGCTGAAGGGTGGTGCGGACCGGTCGGACGGCGGTCAGAAGAACTCCGACCACGGCTGGTCCCAGATCTGCTTGACGCACAGGATCAGGAACAGCAGGCCGGCGAGGGCGAGCATGGAGTTGCTGAGCGGGCCGTTGCGCCATTCCCTCGGGGTGCGGGAGGAGTTGAGGAGCCACATCAGGGTGAGGGCCAGGAAGGGCATGAAGGCGGCGCCCAGCACCCCGTAGATGATGATCAGGCGGAAGGGCTCGTCCTGGAAGAGCAGGACGATGGGCGGGAAGGTGAGCCAGAGCAGATAGGCGCGGAACGCCCAGGAGCGCTCGCGGCGGCCGGAGGCCAGCTCGTCGCCGCGGGCCTCGCGCTCGCCCCGCTGCCGGGCCAGGAAGTCGGCGAACATCAGACTCACGCCGTGCCAGACACCGATCAGGGAGGTGAAGGAGGTGGCGAAGAAGCCGATCAGGAAGAGCTTGCCGGTCGCCGTGCCGTACTCCTCCTCCAGGATGTCGCCGAGCTGGATCAGGCCCTTGTCGCCGCTCGCGATCGCGATGTTCGCCGAGTGCAGCAGCTCGGCGCCGACGAGGAGCATCGCGATGACGAAGATGCCCGTGGTGGCGTAGGCGACCCGGTTGTCCAGGCGCATCACCTTCATCCAGCCGGTGTTCGTCCAGCCCTTGGCGTTGACCCAGTAGCCGTAGGCGGCCAGCGTGATGGTGCCGCCGACGCCTCCGATCAGGCCGAGGGTGTTGAGGACCGAGTCCTTCTCGTCCGGGAGGACCGGGAGGAGCCCGGCGAAGGCGTCACCGAGGTTGGGGGTGACGCGGACCGCCAGGTAGACGGTCACGACGAACATGACGCCCACCAGGACCGTCATGACCTTCTCGAAGACGTTGTACTTGTTGAACCAGACGAAGACCAGGCCCACCAGCCCACAGGCGATGCCCCACCATTCGAGGTCCATCACGTCCGGGAAGAGGGCCTGGAGCGGCAGCGCGCTCGACGACATCGCCGCCGCGCCGTAGACGAAGCCCCAGATGACGGCGTAGATCGCGAAGAACCACGTCGTCCAGGGGCCGAGGCTCGCCCAGCCGTCGAAGAGCGTGCGGCCGGTGGACAGGTGCCAGCGTCCGCACGCCTCCGCGAGGGAGATCTTCACCAGGCAGCCGATGATCGCGGCCCACAGCAGGGTGTAGCCGAAGTTGCTGCCCGCGATGAGTGTGGCCACGAGGTCGCCGGCGCCGACGCCGGTCGCGGCGACGACGATGCCGGGACCGATGTAGCGCCAACTGGACTTACGGGGGGCCGAGTCGCCCTCGTGTGGTGCGCCGGTGCCTCTGATGTTGCCCGTGGTGTCCGCCATGGGGGTCAAGAAAGCCCATGGCCGCCGGCGGGACAAGAGGGCGTGCGGGGATCTTCACGGGATGCACCTGGTCGAGTGATCGACCGGAACCCGCCTTGACGCGATCATGTCACTGATCGAGGATGTCCGCACCGCACCACGCACGTCGCCATGAACAACCCCACCTCCCACAAGGAGACTTCATGCGACTCCGCATCCGTGGCAGACGGCGGTCCGCCGCTCTCGCCACCCTCCTCGCCCTCGCCCTCGCGGCACCGCTGTCGCTGACGGCGACACAGGCCGGCGCGGACAGCGCCGACCGCCCCGCGCCCTCGGCCGAGGACATCCACCAGTACGAGATCCACCAGCACACGACTCCCGTGACCCGCACGGCGATCCAGCGCTCCGGCGTCACCGTGGACGAGGCCGACGAGGAGACGGTCGTGGTCTCCGGACGGGCGGACCAGATCCGGACCCTGCGGCAACAGGGTTACGAGGTCACGCCGTTGGGCTCCGCGCCCGACCGCTCGTCCGCCGCCGACGACCTCCGGCTGTTCGACTTCCCCTCGGCCGACTCCCGCTACCACAACTACGCCGAGATGAACGCGGAGATCGACCAGCGGCTGTCGGCGTACCCCAGCATCATGAGCAAGCGGGTGATCGGCAAGTCCCACCAGGGCCGGGACATCGTCGCCATCAAGGTCAGCGACAACGTGGCGACCGACGAGAGCGAGCCCGAGGTCCTGTTCACGCACCACCAGCACGCCCGTGAGCACCTGACGGTGGAGATGGCGCTGTACCTGCTGCGCGAGCTGGGCGCCGGCTACGGCAGCGACTCCCGCGTGACCAACATGGTCAACGGCCGGGAGATCTGGATCATCCCGGACCTCAACCCGGACGGCGGCGAGTACGACATCGCCTCCGGCTCCTACCGCTCCTGGCGCAAGAACCGCCAGCCGAACTCCGGTTCGTCGTACGTCGGGACCGACCTGAACCGCAACTGGAACTACCGCTGGGGCTGCTGCGGCGGCTCCTCGGGCTCCCCGTCCTCCGAGACGTACCGCGGCTCGGCCCCCGAGTCCGCGACCGAGGTGAAGGTCGTGGCGAACTTCGTGCGCAGCCGGGTCGTCGGCGGGGTGCAGCAGATCAAGGCCGGCGTGGACTTCCACACCTACAGCGAGCTGGTGCTGTGGCCGTTCGGCTACACCTACTCCGACACCACGACCGGCATGACAGCCGACGACCAGGCCGCGTTCAGGACGGTCGGCCAGAAGATGGCGGCCAGCAACGGCTACACGGCCCAGCAGTCCAGCGACCTGTACATCACCGACGGATCGATCGACGACTACCTGTGGGGCACGCACAAGATCTTCGGCTACACCTTCGAGATGTACCCGCGTTCCAGCTCCGGAGGCGGCTTCTACCCGCCCGACGAGGTCATCGAGCGGGAGACGTCCCGTAACCGGGACGCCGTCCTGCAACTGCTGGAGAACGCGGACTGCATGTACCGCTCCATCGGCAAGGAGGCGCAGTACTGCCGTTAGGGCGCGCTACTCGGTGTCCTCCCCGGAGTCGGCCGTGTCCTCGGCCGGCTCCGGGGACTTGTCGCCGTCGTCCTCGAAGTACGTGTCCAGGACCGCGTCCAGGGCGGTGTCCCATTCCGCGAAACGGCTGCGGGACGGGGCCTCGATCTCCAGGGGGTACCAGCGGCTGTCGGGGGTGTGGACGGTGATCGTGTACCGCTTGCCGAAGCGGGCGGTCTCCGTCTCCACCGCGCCGATCTCGTCCCAGCGGAACTCGCACTCCTGGTCGTCCAGGCGCAGTCGTACACCGCTGTGGTCGGCGACCACCCGGGCGCGGCGGTCGGACGCCTCGAAGACCGGGCCGTCGGGGGCCGCCTCCGCTTCGGGGGCGGACTCCTCCTCGGCCTCCGGCGTCGACTCCGGCTCCGGGTCCGGCTTGGACTCCGGCTCCGGCTCCGGCGTGCTGGCGTCCTCCTCCGGGGCCGTGTCCTCCGGCTCCGCCTTCGCGTCCTCCTCCCGGCCGGACGCGGGTGAGGTGAGCCCGGGGATGAATGCCGGGTCGAATCCGGCGCCTTCCAGGGGCTGGCTGCTCGAACCTATGCGCTGCTCCACACCGCAGGAGTATGGTCGACAAACCTGTGCCGGGCACAGCCAGCCCCAACTTCGTTATCAGACGCCTACACGGGCACCACGGCTCACACGACGAGACTGAGCGCGGCGGCGACCACGAATCCGGCCACGGACAGCACGCTCTCCAGCACCGTCCACGTCTTCAGCGTGTCCCGCTCGCTGATGCCGAAGTACTTGGCGACCATCCAGAAACCGCCGTCGTTGACGTGCGAGGCGAAGATCGAACCCGCCGAGATGGCCATGATGACCAGCGCGACGAACGCCTGCGAGTGGTCCCCCTCGGCCAGCAGCGGGGCCACGATGCCCGCCGTCGTCACGATCGCCACCGTCGCCGAGCCCTGCGCGACCCGCAGCACCACGGAGATCAGGTAGGAGAGGACGATCACCGGCAGGCCGACGTCGTTGAACGTGTCGGACAGCGCCTGGGCGACACCGCTGGCCTTGAGGACGGCGCCGAAGACCCCGCCCGCGCCCACCACCAGCAGGATGTTGCCGACCGGCTTCAGGGAGGACGTGGAGACGGTCTCCAGGGACTTTCGGGACCAGCCGCGCCGGATGCCCAGCAGGTAGTAGGCGAGGAACAGGGCGAGGGTGAGCGCCACGAACGGGTGGCCGAAGAACTCGATCACCGAACGGAGGGTGGAGGGGTCCAGCGCGATCGAGGAGAAGGTCGCCGCGAGGATCAGCAGGAGCGGCGTACCGATGATGCCGAGGACCGTGCCGAGCGGCACCGGCGCCTCGCGCGGCTCGACCCCGGAGGCGCGCTGCTCGGCGACGACGGCCTGCTTGGCCTCCTCGGCCGCCTCGACCATGTCCTGCGGTACGGCGACGAAGATCCGCTTGCCGATCCAGGCGGAGAAGACCCAGGCGGCGACGACGGCCGGAAGACCGCAGACGACGCCCATGAGGATGACCCAGCCCAGGTCGACGTGGAGCAGTCCGGCGGCGGCCACCGGGCCCGGGTGCGGCGGCAGGAAGGCGTGGGTGACCGAGAGGCCGGCGAGCAGCGGGAGGCAGTAGAGCAGGATCGACTTGCCGGAGCGCTTGGCGGCCGCGTAGACGATCGGCGCGAGGACGAAGATGCCGACGTCGAAGAAGACCGGGATACCGAAGATCAGACCGGTGAGGCCCATGGCGAGCGGGGCCCGCTTCTCGCCGAACAGGCCGAGCAGCCGGCCCGCCAGCACCTCCGCGCCGCCGCTGACCTCGAGGATCGCGCCCAGCATGGTGCCCAGGCCGATGATGATCGCGACATGGCCGAGGATGCCGCCCATCCCGGACTCGATGGTCGACACCGCGTCCGAACGCTGGACCGTGCCGAAGAGTTCGGTGACCGAGAGACCCGCCATCAGGCCGACGGCTATGGAGACGCCGAGCAGCGCGACGAAGGGCTGGAGCCGGACCTTGATGATCAGGAAGAGGAGGAGCGCGATGCCGATGGCGGCGACGGTCAGCAGACCCGCGGTGCCGTCGAGGAGGAGGAGCAGTCCTCCGGTGTGCGGTGGTGTCTCCGCCGGTGCGGAGGCGGCGAGCGGGAGGGACGGTTGGAACATGCGGGGGTCCTCTGGCTAAGTGCATGGGGCTTTCGGGCAGGGGGGATCGCGGCACGGCGTCCCAGGGGGTGCGGGACACCGTGCCGTGACGGCGTACGGCGGTGGGGGAAGGGCGCGGGTCAGCCGAGGACGGCGAGCGCGTCGATCTCGATGAGGAGTCCGGCGGGCAGACCGACGTAGACGGTCGTGCGGGCGGCGGGCGGCTGGGTGAGGCCCTGCTCCTCGAAGTAGGCGTTGTAGATCTCGTTCATCTCCGCGAAGTGGTCCACGTCGGTGAGGTAGACGCGGATCATCATCACGTCGTCCCAGCCCGCGCCGCCCTCTTCGAGGATCGCCTTGACGTTGGCGAGGGTCTGGAGGGTCTGCTCGCGCAGGGTTGGACCGGCGGGCGTGGGCGGCTTGCCCTCCTCGGCGGGCAGGAAACCGACCTGGCCGGCGACCTGGAGGATGTTGCCCTTGCGGACGCCGTGGGAGAACTTCGCGGGCGGGGTGGTGTGGGTGGTGGGAGTGAGCGCGATCTTCTCGGTCATGCGGAGCTGTCCTTCACTGGGGTTCTGCCGGAGTACTCGCCGCTGATCGCGTCCGCCGTACGGCGCACCAGCGGGAGCAGGGTGAGGAGTTCGTCGGCGGTGACGACGACGTTCGGCGCGGAGACCGACATCGCGGCGACCACCCGGCCGTCGGCGCCGCGGATCGGTGCGGCGACGCAGTTGATGGACTCCTCGTGGCCGCCGAGGTCGGTGGCCCAGCCCTGTTCGCGCACCTTGGCCAGTTCCTGGAGGAACGCGGTGGCGTGGGGTGTCGAACGGGACGTGTACATGGGGTAGTCGAGCTTCTCCGCGAGGGCGCGGCGCTCGTGCTCGGGCAGGTCGGCGAGGAGGAGCTTGGCCACGGCCGCGACGGTGATGGCGACGGGCTTGCCGATCCGCGAGTACATGCGTACCGGGTAGCGGCTCTCCACCTTGTCGATGTAGAGGACCTCGTTCTCCTCGTACACGGCGAGGTGGACGGTGTGGCCGCACTTCTCGTTGAGGCCTACGAGGTGGGTGTGGGCGATCTCGCGGATGTCGAGGTTCTCCATCGCCTCCTGGGCGAGGGCGAAGAGGCGGGCGCCGAGGCGGTACCGCTGGTCGGACTGGCGGTAGACCAGGCCGTGCTCGTGGAGGGTGCGGAGGAGGCGCAGGGCGGTGGACTTGTGCACGCCGAGGCGGTCGGCGACCTGTCCCAGGTCGGCGGGGCCCTCCGCGAGCAGCGGGAGGATGCTCAGGGCGCGGTCTACGGTCTGGCTCATGGGGTGCGTACCTCCTCGTCGGCCGCTGTCTCGGCTTGGGTCCAGCCGGGGCCGAGTCGCAGTCTCCCCCACGCGGTGTCGTCGAGGGCGGCGAGGCGGTCGGCGTGGGCGCGGGTGGGGGGTGGGGCGAGGTCGCCGGGGGTGGTGAGGGTGGCTGCGGCGGTGAGGTGGCCGTGGCGGAGTCTTTCCCGTACCGGGAGGTTTCGGAGGGTGGCGGAGAGGAAGCCTGCGGCGAAGGCGTCGCCGGCGCCGGTTGGTGCGACTACGTCGACTTTTAGGGCGGGGGCGTGTGTGGCTGGGCGGGGGTGGGTCGCGCGGCCCGGCGCTTGCGGGGTGCCGTCCGCGCCCACCCTCCCCCACTCTCGGCTTCGCTCGAGCGGGGGGACCCCCATCGCCCCAGCGGCACGACTGCCCGCGGGTGGGGCGGCATGGCTGCCCGCGGGTTCGCAGAAGGCGACTGCTCCCCGTGCGCCCTGCTTGACCACCAGGGTTGCCGGTTCGGGCAACGCCTCTCGGATCTGGGACGGGCCTCCCTTGATGCCCCAGGCCTCCTCCGCCTCGTCCTCGCCGACGAAGACGATGTCCGCCCGCCGCGCCAGTTCCAGCAGTACCTCCGGGCCGTGGCCGTCGCGCCACAGGCCCGGGCGGTGGTTGACGTCGAAGGAGATCAGGGGGCGGTCGGGGCTCGGAGCCGTCAGGGTCCGGAGCAGGTCGAGGCAGTCGGGGGAGAGCGCCGCAGTGATGCCGGACAAGTGAAGGACGCGGGCGGCGCGCACCGCGTCCAGGTCGACGTCGGCGACCGTCATCGCGGAGGCCGCCGAGCCCGCGCGGTAGTACGCGACCTCGTGCGCGTCGGTGGAGCGGTCGCCGGCCGTGCGGAAGTAGATGCCGGTCGGGCGGGCCGCGTCGCGGCGGACGTACGACACGTCGACGCCGTAGCCGCCGATCGCCTCGACGAGGTGGTCGCCGAAGCCGTCGGCGCCCACCCGGCTGACCCACCGGGTGGAGTGGCCCGCCGCCGCGAGCACGCACGCCACGTTGGACTCCGCGCCGCCGATGCCCCGGTCGAAGGACGGCACGTCGGCGAGGCGGCCCGGCCGGGAGGGCAGGAACGTCACCATGGACTCGCCGAGCGCGACGACGTCCACGACGTCGGGGGCGTTACCGGTTCCGGTGGCGGTCACGATGGCGGGGCTCCTCGTCGGGTGGAGGGGGCGCGGTGTCCGTTGACCACGCGTGGCCGAGATGTTAGACAGCGGTAAGCGTTATACGCAATGAGTGTTGCAAGACATGCAACACAGCTGATCAGGGAGGTTCCGATGGTCCTCGACGCTCTTGCCCGCCTCACCGAGGAACGTGTCGACCACCGTTTCAAGGGCCTCCCGCCGGACGCCGAGGGGCTGACCGTCGGCGAGCTGGCCGCGCAGCGCCGCAATCTCTTCACCGGCGGTTTCACCACCCCCGTGCTCGCGCTCTCCGCCGAGCGGCTGGAGCACAACCTGAGGCTGATGGAGACGTACGCGGCGCGGCACGGGCTCGCCTTCGCGCCGCACGGCAAGACGTCCATGGCCCCGCAGCTCTTCCAGCGGCAGGTCGAGCACGGGGCGTGGGGCATCACCCTGGCCGTTCCGCATCAGGTGCGGGTGGCGAGGGCGTACGGGATCCAGCGGGTCTTCCTCGCCAACGAGCTGGTCGACGCGGCGGCCCTGAAGTGGATCTCAGGCGAGCTGGACGCCGACCCCGGCTTCCGGTTCCTCTGCTACGTCGACTCCGTACGCGGCGTCGAGCTGATGGACGCGGCCCTCTCCAGCGCCGCGCGTCCCGTGGACGTGGTCGTCGAGCTGGCCGCCGGTGAGGGGGCCCGGACCGGCGTGCGGACGGAGGCGGAGTGTGCTGCCGTCGCCGACGCGGTGGCCCGCGCGCGCGGGCTGCGGCTGGTCGGGGTCGCCGGGTACGAGGGCGAGGTGCCGCGGGCCGACCCGGACCGGGTGCACGCCTGGCTGCGTCGGCTGGTGTCGCTCGCCGTGGACTTCGACAAGGCGGGGCGGTTCGCGGGGCTCGACGAGATCGTGGTGAGCGCGGGCGGCAGCGCCTGGTTCGACGCGGTGGCGGACGTGTTCGCCGAGATCCCGGAGCTCTCGGCCCCCGTACTGAAGCTGCTGCGCTCGGGGGCGTACGTCTCGCACGACGACGGCCACTACCGCAAGCTGACCCCCTTCAACCGGGTCCCGGAGGAGGGCGCGTTGGAGCCGGCGTTCCGGCTGTGGACGCAGGTGGTGTCCCGCCCGTCCGACGGGCAGGCGTTCACCAACGCGGGCAAGCGGGACGCGGCCTACGACCTCGACCTCCCGTTCGCCCAGGTGGTGCGCCGGGACGGCGGCGAGCGGCCGGCCACCGGGATCTCGGTGACCGGCCTGTCCGACCAGCACGCCTGGCTGCGCACCACCGAGGAGGCCGATCTGGAGGTCGGCGACTGGGTGGGGTTCGGGCTGTCCCACCCGTGCACGTCGTTCGACAAATGGGTGCTCATCCCCGTGGCCGAGGCGGACGGCACGGTGGTCGACTACATCCGTACGTTCTTCTAGGAGGCCGGGATGGAAGAGCTCGTCATCCGGGACGCGGACGTCGTCGACGGCTCCGGCGACCCTTCGTACCGCGCGGACGTGGTCGTGGACGGCGGCCGCATCGTCTCGATCGTGAAGGAGGCGGCGGACGCGGGCTGTCAGCGCCCGAAGGCCCGCCGTGAACTGGACGCCGAGGGGCTGGTCCTGGCCCCCGGCTTCATCGACATGCACGCCCACAGCGATCTGGCGCTGCTGCGCGACCCCGACCACAGTGCCAAGGCCGCGCAGGGCGTCACCCTCGAAGTCCTCGGCCAGGACGGGCTGTCGTACGCCCCGGTCGACGACCGCACGCTGGGCGAGGTGCGCCGGGCGATCGCCGGCTGGAACGGCTCCGGCGACGACATCGACTTCGACTGGCGGTCGGTGGGCGAGTACCTGGACCGGCTGGACCGGGGCATCGCGGTCAACGCCGCCTATCTGATCCCGCAGGGCACGGTGCGCGCGCTCGCCGTCGGCTGGGAGGACCGGGACGCCACGCCCGAAGAGCTGGACCGGATGCGGCAGTTGGTCGCCGAGGGCATGGAGCAGGGCGCGGTCGGCATGTCGTCGGGGCTGACGTACACGCCCGGCATGTACGCCAAGGACGCCGAACTGACCGAGCTGTGCCGGGTGGTGGCGTCGTACGGGGGCTACTACTGCCCGCACCACCGCTCCTACGGCGCGGGAGCGCTGGAGGCGTACGAGGAGATGGTGGCGCTGACCCGGGAGGCGGACTGCCCGCTGCACCTGGCGCACGCCACGATGAACTTCGGGGTGAACAAGGGCCGCGCGCCCGAACTGCTGGCGCTGCTCGACGACGCGCTGGACGCCGGCGCCGACATCACCCTCGACACCTACCCCTACACCCCAGGCTGCACCACGCTCGTGGCGCTGCTGCCGAGCTGGGCGAGCGAGGGCGGGCCGGAGGAGATCCTGCGGCGGCTCGCCGACGAGGGGACGGCCGAGCGGATCCGGCACCATCTGGAGGTCACGGGCTCGGACGGCTGCCACGGTGTGCCCGTGGAGTGGGAGACCATCGAGATCTCGGGCGTCGGCGACCCGGCGCTGGGCGAGTACGTGGGCCGTACGGTCCTGGAGTCGGCCCGGGTGCGCGGTGAGTCGCCCTGGGTGGTGGCGCGGGAACTGCTGCTGAAGGACAGGCTGGCCCCGACGATCCTCCAGCACGTCGGCCACGAGGAGAACGTGCGGGCGATCATGCGGCACCGGGTGCACACCGGCGGCTCGGACGGCATCCTTCAGGGCGCGAAGCCGCATCCGCGCGCGTACGGCACGTTCCCGCACTACCTCGGGCACTATGTGCGCGAGTTGGGGGTGCTGTCGCTGGAGGAGTGCGTCGCGCATCTGACCTCGCGCCCGGCCGCGCGGCTGCGGCTGCCGGACCGGGGGCTGGTCCGCGAGGGCTACAAGGCGGATCTGGTGCTCTTCGACCCGCGGACGGTGGCCGCGGGATCGACCTTCGAGGAGCCCCGGACGCTTCCGGCCGGCATCCCGCACGTGCTGGTCGACGGGCGGTTCGTGATCGAGGACGGGCGGCGCACGGACGTCCTGGCGGGGGGGGGGGGGGGGGGGGGGGGGGGGGGGGGGTTTCCTCCCCCCCCCCCCCCCCCCCCCCCCCCCCCCCCCGACCGGGCTACGGCTTGGGAACGGCGCAGCCGCTGGCGCTCAGGTCGAGCTTGTTGTCCACGCCGAAGCAGGCGGTGAACAGGTACGTCTGCTGGGCGTAGTTGATGCCCTGGCGGACCGTGACCTGCCCGTTCTCGTCGACCTCGCACGGGTTGTTGACCGTGCAGCGCTCCCCGTCCACGTTGCCGGTGTTGTTGACGGCGACCACCTTTCCGGTGGCGTCGTCGACGACCGGTGAACCGGAGGTGCCGCCTATCGTGTTGCAGGCGGAGGTGTAACGGACCGAGTCCTTCCAGGTCCAGTCGCCCTCCTTCATGCGGTACGCGAACCCGTCGACGGAGCAGTTGTAGATCCGCTTCCAGTAACCGGACACCACGCTGATGGCCGTACCGGCCGCCGGGCGGGTGTCGCTCAGGGTCAGCGCGTCGATGCCGTACGCGCTCTTGATCTGCGCGTACGTCGTGCCGAGCCGGTAGATCGCGGCGTCCGTGTCGGTCATGGTCGCGTACACGAGCCGGTCGGCGCGCAGGGTGGCGACCTTGGAGCCGGACGAGTTCAGCAGCCCGAAGGTGCGGCTGGACGCCCGGTCGACGAGGACCTGGCCGGGCGCAGGGAAGCCGCTCTCCAGACAGTGGCCGTTGGTGAGCACGAGCGCCGGGTCGTCGGCCGCCGAGTCGGGCATGCGGACGACGGAACCGGAGCAGTTGCTGAGCGCGACGGTGCCCGCGAAGTTCACCGCGCCGGCCTTCGGCGCGGTGAGCCCGGACAGCGCGTCCGTCACGGTCCCGACCGTGTCGTCGACGACATCCGTCAACGTGGTCGGGACCGCGCCCGAGGTCGTGTCCGCGCCCGTGGGGGAAGGCGCGGAGGCGACCGCGGGAGTCGCGCCCACCCCGGCGAAGGCCAGGGCACAGAGCGCGACGAGGAGAGGTTTTCTCATGGGGGTCCCCTCTTGCGACGTGGGGCGACCGGAGAAACCTCCGGCCGCCCACAGGGTTGTCATGCGCATTGTCAGCATGCGAATGACGAGGGGGCAAGGACTTGTTTCCAGCCGGTAACTTCGCCGGGGCGGAACGGACGCCGTGGTCCGGGCCCGCGCCGACGGAGCCGGGCATGCGCGAGCGGCGGGCCGACCGGTCCACCGGGCACCGGTCCACCCGCCCGCGTCCGGGCACCCGCCCGAACCCCGCTCCTACCTGGTCTTCTTCGGCCCTTGGCCCCGACCCCGCCCTTCACCGGCGTTGCCCGGACCAGCCTCACCCGAGCCCGTGGAGGCGGTGGGGGTCGCCGTGGGGAGGGTCGGTGTGGGGGTGGTGGAGGCACCGGCCGACGACCCGTCGGCCGCGCGGTCCTCGCCGGAAGCGCTCGCGCTCGGGGAGCCCTGACCGGCGGAGGAGCCACCGGTGCCGGCCGACCCCTCGGCAGGAGCGGACGCGTCCGGATCCGAGGACGCCGCCCCGGACTCCCCCGCCGTCCGGCCCGTGCGGTCGTCCCCGCCCTCCGCGCCACCGGACGGCGAACCCGAGAAGGCGAACCCGGCGATCAGCGCCGCCGCCGACACCGCGCCCACCGCGCCCACGGCCATCACGACGCCACGCGAGCGCCGGGGCGCGGCGGCCTTGCGCCGGCCACCCCGGCCCGATCCGTGACGCGGACCGCCGTCGCGGGACCGCCCGGGGGCGCTCCCCGCACCGTCCTCACCCGACGGACCCGCTCCGGTGTCGCGCGCCACGCCCGTCCCACCGTCCCCGGCAGGGGGCGCGGCCCCTTCCGGCGGACCCGGTTCGGCGCCCGCCACGGGCGGCAGTTCGCGTGTCTCGTCGTACGCGTTCTGCCAGCCGTGGGCGGCCGCGGGGTCGATGTAGGCGTCGTACGCCGGGGCCGGGGCGGTCTGCGGGAGGTACACGTTCGGAGGACCCTGGGGGTTCCGATCGTCGTACCCCCCATCGGCGTACGGAGGAGGGCTGGACATGGCGGCGCATTGTAGAGACGTAAGGGGTTGCCGGAACAGTCGACGGACATAACCACCCGAACCGCCGCGTCTCACGTGGCGGAAAACACGGTCCGAAGGGCCATACCGGGCCGTAAGCTCCCAGCATGCAGGTGATCCAGTCGACCAAGCTCGCCAACGTCTGTTACGAGATCCGGGGCCCGGTGCTCGAGGAGGCGATGCGGCTGGAAGCTGCCGGTCACCGCATCCTCAAGCTGAACACCGGCAATCCGGCGGCGTTCGGCTTCGAGTGCCCGCCCGAGATCCTGGAGGACATCCTCCGCAACGTGTCGTCGGCGCACGGCTACGGCGACGCCAAGGGCCTGCTGGCCGCGCGCCGGGCGGTCGTCATGCACAACCAGACGCTCGGCATCGAGACCGACGTCGAGCACGTCTTCATCGGCAACGGCGTCTCCGAGCTGATCGTGATGGCGATGCAGGGCCTGCTGGACGACGGCGACGAGGTGCTCGTCCCGGCGCCCGACTACCCGCTGTGGACGGCGGCCGTCTCGCTCTCGGGCGGTACGGCGGTGCACTACCGCTGCGACGAGCAGTCCGACTGGATGCCGGACCTCGCCGACGTGGAGCGCAAGGTCACCGACCGCACCAAGGCGATCGTCATCATCAACCCGAACAACCCGACCGGCGCCGTCTACGACGAGGCGGTCATCAAGGGCCTGACCGACATCGCCCGCCGCCACAACCTGCTGGTCTGCTCCGACGAGATCTACGACAAGATCCTCTACGACGACGCCCAGCACATCCCCACCGCCTCGGTCGCCCCCGACCTGCTCACCCTCACCTTCAACGGCATGTCGAAGGCGTACCGGGTGGCCGGCTACCGGGTGGGCTGGATGTCGATCTCGGGTCCGCGCGCCCACGCCGACTCCTACATCGAGGGCCTGACGATCCTGGCGAACATGCGCCTGTGCGCGAACATGCCGGGCCAGCACGGTGTGGTCGCGGCGCTCAGCGGACGCCAGACGATCAACGACCTGGTCCTGCCCGGCGGACGGCTGCGCGAGCAGCGGGACGTGGCGTACGAGCTGCTGACCCAGATCCCGGGCGTGACCTGCGTGAAGCCGAAGGGCGCGCTGTACCTCTTCCCGCGCCTGGACCCCGATGTCTTCAAGATCAAGGACGACCGGCGAATGGTCCTCGACCTGCTGCGCCGCGAGAAGATCATGGTCGTCCAGGGCACCGGCTTCAACTGGCCGGAGCCGGACCACTTCCGGGTCGTCACCCTGCCGTCGGTCACCGATCTGCGGGACGCGGTCGGGCGGATCGCCCGCTTCCTGGACGGCTACGGCCAGCCCTGAGAGCCCGTTTTTACGACCGGCTCAACTTTAGACGAAATCTAAGCTAGGATGGTTTCCTGTCAGCACCCAGGAGGCCATCCATGTACGAGCCGATACGTGACAAGTCGGTCCACAGCACGATGGCCGGCACCCCCCACGACTTCCCCCACCGTTCCCGTGAGGAAGAGCTGGACATCCAGCTCGCGGGCCATCTCGCCGCGCTGCTCGCCGTCACCGACGAACTGCGCACGGCGGCACCCTCGGCCGATCTGGACACCGCGGCCGAGCGGCTCGCCGGGCAGGTCGCCCGCCTACGGGGAGGACGTACGCCGGCCCGCGCGTCGACGACCTCGACGGGCCGCGAGCAGAAGGCGACGGCCCTGCACCGCCGGGCGCACGCGCTGGCCGGGCGCGCCCTGGTGGTCGCCGCGTCGCGCGCCGACACGGCGGCGGCGATCCTCGCCGCGGAGCGGATGGACGCGCACACCGCGGCGCTCGAGCCGCGCGAACTCGCGTCCCACTGAGCCCGCCCTTCCGGGCTCCCCCCGAACGGCCCCGGTCCGCGCGCACCCGCAGCGACGCGCGGACCGGGCGCCATCAGACACACTCCCTGATCAGCTCGTGTACGCCGACGCGCCCGCCGTACGGCGGATCTCCGGCAGCGCCGAGTAGAGCGTGGCGCCCGGGCACAGCGTGGCGTAGCCGTCGCGGTGGCCGGAGATCGTGTTGAGCGTGGCCTGCTCGCCACTGTCGTACACACCGGTGTCACCGGCGGCGGTCAGCGTCACCTTGGCCTCCGGGTCGACGCCGTGCAGGCCGAGCTTCCACGCCGAGAGGTCGGCGATCGCCTGCTTGGCGGCGGTGGTCGGGGTGCCGCCGTTCTCGTAGTCGCCGAGGAGCGACACACCGGCCGAGTAGCCGTTGAAGCCGTAGGTGTGGGCGCCGCGCACCGGCTTGTCGACGCCGCCCGCCCGGCCCTCGAAGACGGTGCCGCACTTGTCGACGAAGAAGTTGTAGCCGATGTCGTTCCAGCCGTTGGTCTCCACGTGGTACGTGAGGATGGCCCGGATGATGGCCGGCGACTCGGCGCAGTCGTAGTCGTTCGTGCCGGCCGTGTGGTGGACGAACATCGCGTCCACCGTGTCCAGGTAGGACGGCGGGTCGACGACGAGCGACTCGTCCGCGCCCCAGCCGGCACGGCTGACGATCGCGGGGGCGGCGGGGGCGGCCGGTGACGTGGACCCGGTCGGCTCCGGCTGGGTGCTCGGCTCCGTGGTGGGGTCGGTGACCGGGGGCTCGGTGGGCTCCGAGGGCGGCTCCTCGCCGGGCTCCTCGCTGGGCGCGGGGGTGGCGGGGTCTTCCGTCGGCTCCTGTGCCGGCTCGTCCGAGGGCGCCGGTGTCGTCGGCTCCTCGCTCGGGCCGGCGGGCTCGGTGGCCGGCTCCTCGCTCGGGGCCGGGGCACTGGGCTCCGTCGTCGGCTCCTCGGAAGAGGTCGGCTCGTCGGAGACGGCCGGCTGCTCGGGGGCCGGGGCGTCCGTGGGCTCCGCCGACGGCTCGGCCGACTGCTCCGGCGCGGTGGTCGGCCCGGCGTCCCCGCCGGAGGGCGGGGCACTGGCGGTGGGGGTGGCGGTGGCGCTCTCGCCGCTGCCGGGCTCGGCGGAGGGCTTGCCGCCACCGTTCCCCTTGCCGTTGCCGCCCTTCCCGCTGTCCTTGCCCTGCCCCTTGCCGGCCTTGTCGCCCGGGTCGATCATGTCGAGCCGCAGCGCGTCCGGTACGGCGGTCTCCTTGCCGCCCGCCACCACCCGGGCCTCGACCGCGTCCGACGGCCCCACCCACAGCGGCTCCGAGGCACCGCGGACTCCTGACGCGTCACCCTCCTGCGTCTCCGGTGCCCGGACGTCGAAGTCCAGGTCGCGCCAGTCGGTCCAGGTGCCGCTCTCCGCGCCGCGGGTGCGGATCTGCGCGGTGCCCTCGAAGTCGTCGGCGCTGTCCTCCCAGGAGACGCCGACGAGGGAGAACAGTTGCGTGTCCGTGCGCGGCAGCTCGCGCTTCTTCGGGTCCTTGCCGTCCAGCGCGAGCGTGTGCGCCCGCGCGGGCCGGGAGTTGTCGTCGGCGCCGGTGCCTCCGGAGCCTCCGGTGACGGACACCGCCGTCACACCGGTACCGGCCAGCACCACGACGCCGGCCGCCAGCCAGATCGTGCGCCTCGGTATGCGCGCACGCCGTGCGCGGGTTCCCCTCGGACTCATGCCCACCCCTCGTGAATTCCGTACGCCGTTTGATCAGTTGCCGTCGGCGGGCAGTTCGCCCGCGCAGGTCGCGCGCCCGAACTCGCCCATGGCCGTGGCCCGCTGGACGTGCTTGCCGCGGATCGCGAGCGTGCAGCCCGCCTGTCCGCCCTGCTCGCCGAGGACGACGGCCACGGTGGGGGCCTTGCCGAGCGGCACCTGGACGGTGCGCTTCCACGGCAGTTCGGCGTCCCGGACGACGGTGGCCGCGCCGTTCTCGTCCTGGCCCAGGTAGGAGATCTCGACCGGGCCGTCGCCGGTGACCTCGTAGGTCACGGCGGCGGTCGGCGCCGCGGACGGCTTGGGCTCGTCCTCGGTGTCGAGCAGGCCGTAGCCGACGAGACCGGCGCAGGCGAGCAGCAGGACGGCGGCGATCACCACACCGGCTCGCCCGCCGCCGCTCGCGTCCTCGCCGGCACCGTTCCGCGCGCCACTTCCTGCGCCATTCTCCGCGCCGTCCTCCGCGCCGTTCTCGGTGTTTTCCGTGGATTCATTGGCTGACATGAACGGGGCTCAGCTTTCGATCGTCCGGATCAATGCGCCATGCAACTGAAGTTGAACCGGGCGGTTATACACCATGCGAAGGACGCCATGCGAGCGAGCGGACAAAAACGGGCGAAGCGACAGCGTTTCCCGCCTTCAAATGCCCCGAATGTCCAATCGCTTGACATGCCGTCAGCCGCCTGGCTAATAATCCCGCCGCCGTGCCCCACGAGCGGCGTTTCGCCTGCTCGCGAGGTACTGCACAGCTATGCACCAAGCCGTGCGGAACCCTCCGCAACGGCTCGTTCGGCGCGCCCGTTTCGCGTTCGGCGGGGTGGGCCGCCGATGGCGAAAGGTATGCACGTGAAGGTGCCGTACAGGAGATATCTCTCCTGTCTGGTGGTCGCGGCGATAGCGGGCACGCTATTGCCGCAGGTCGCTTATGCGGCCCCACCGTCGGAGCCCGAAAAGGGCGATGACAAGGGGTTCTTCGATACCGTCACCGGCTGGTTCGGGGATGACGACGAGGAAAACCCGAAGCCCCCGTCGTACGGTGATCGTGGAGTCGCCGACCGGCAGAAACTGGCCAAGGGGAAGAACGACCCGAGGGCGAATCGGGTCAAGGAGCTCACCTCCCGCCGCACGCCGTCGGCCCGCTTCTGGCAGCTGTCCGACGGCCGGGTGGAGGCGGAGCTCACGGCCACGCCGACGTCGTACCTGGATCCGTCGTCCAAGTCCTGGAAGACGATCGACACCCGGGTCGTCGGGACGAAGGCGAAGGGTTTCGATCTCGCCAACAGGACCAACACCGGCCGCAGCTGGTTCGGGTCCGACCCGGACCGGCTGCTGCGCTTCGAGACGGCGGACGGGGACCAGTCGGTCACCCTCGGCCTGGAGGGCGCCCGCGGCTCCCTGAAGCCGCGGGCCGAGGACGCCACCGTCACCTACAAGGACGCGGTGGGCGGCGCCGATCTGTCGTACGAGGTCGGACCGGGCCGGGTGAAGGAGAACATCACCCTGGCCGAGCGCCCGACCGGTCCGGTGTCGTACACGTTCACCCTCGATACGGAGGGTCTGACGCCGAAGGCGCGCAAGGACGGCTCGATCGCGTTCTTCGGTGAGCTGCCGAACACGCCGGTGCTGGTGATTCCGGCGCCGTACATGACGGACGCGAGGAAGTCGGCGTCGTCGCCGTACGGGTACGAGTACAGCGCCGCTGTCACGCAGAAGCTGTCCCGTGCGGGTGATGGCTGGAAGCTGACGGTGACGCCGGACGCGAAGTGGCTGGCGGCGAAGGAGCGGCAGTACCCGGTCGTGATCGATCCGACGATCACGATCGCGCCGTCGCCGTCGGGTTCGCAGGACACGATGGTCCTCTCCGACCAGCCGGGCGTGAACTTCAATTCCTCCTGGAAGCTGTCGGCGGGCAAGACGTCGGCCACGGCCAACTCCCGTTCGCTGCTGAAGTTCCCGCTGGACGAGATACCGGACGGGGTGAAGATCGACGGCGCCCGGCTGGGTGTCTACTTCGACCAGTCGCACACCACCAACGGCAACGACGTCACCATCGAGGCGCACCGCGCGACCGGCGCGTGGGACGAGTCGACGGCGACGTGGTCCAACACCTCCGGCCTGGTCGGCGAGCTGTCCGGCACCAGCGTCCAGGTGGACGACGGTGACGCGGGCACCACGGCCGCGACGGGTTCCTGGCCGACGTCCGGCTCGACGCTGACGCAGTACGCGATCGGGCAGGACTACCGCTACAACAAGGACGCGGTCGCCGGGGACAAGTACACCTGGCAGCCGAAGGTCACCGACACCGCGACCTACCGCGTCGACGTGCACTACGTCGCGGCCACCGACCGGGCGACGAACGCCCCGTACACGGTGACGCACCGGGACGGCACCCAGACGTTCACCGTCGACCAGTCGGCCGGCACCAACGGCGTCTGGACGTCGCTGAACGGTGGCGCGCAGCTGCCGTTCAACAAGGGCACCGTCGGGAAGATCGTCCTCGGTGACGGCCCGGCGTCGACGTCGACCGCGGTCCTCGCGGACGCCGTGCGCCTGGTGAACCCGGCCCAGATCGTCAAGAACACGGGCGAGTACAACCAGTGGCACGAGTTCCCGGTCGCCGACACCGTCCAGAAGTGGGTCAGCGGCACCGCGACGAACCACGGCTTCGTGCTGATGGCGAAGGACGAGTCGTCCACCGGCCCGCTGGGCGGCCCCCGCTACGAGGCCGGTGACGGCGCCTACGGCGGCGAGACGTCCACCATCCCCCGGCTGACGGTGACCTACGGCAAGGTCGGCACCGAGCTGAACTCGCCCACCGTGGTGCACTCCACGGGTCCGGAGCTGTCGTGGAAGGCGTACTCCAACACCACCGGTGACAGCGGCCTGAACATCGTCGAGTACCAGCTGCACCGCTCCACGCAGCAGGCGTTCACACCGTCGGCGGCGACGCTGATCGCGCCCATCGACAAGTCCGCCACCACCTACACGGACACCACCGCGGTCCCGACCCCCGACTCCAGCTCCAGCGAGATCGGGAAGTCGTACTACTACCAGATCGCGGTGAAGACGCAGAGCGGGGAACTTCTCGGGTCCCCGACCCGGGTCGTGGGCATCCCAAAGGCCGGCCGGACGATGAAGATCATCCAGGGCAGCCAGGGCGGCGTCACCGACACCACCCTCTCCTCCGCCCAGCCGTCCACCAACCAGGACACCATCCAGTCCTGGGGCGTGGGCCAGAAGTGGCTGAGCGTCGGCAACAACTCCGGCACCTACGGCAAGACCCGCGCGGTGCTGAAGTTCCCCACCGACGGCATCCCGTCCACCGCCACGGTGATCAACAACCGGATGTACATGTGGGGCGCGGAGACCACCACCGACACCAGTGGCGCGATCTACGAACTCCACGCCCTGACCCGGGACTTCTCCGAGACCACCGCCACGTGGAACAACGCCACCTCCACCACGGCGTGGACCAGCGCGGGCGGTGACATGTCCGCCACCGTCTCCGACACCGTGGCCGGCATGTCGGACGTCGGCCGCCACTGGTGGGACGCCACCAGCCTGATGCAGAGCTGGGTGGACAACCCGGCCGGCAACAAGGGCGTCGCGGTGAAGCTGAAGGACGAGTCGTCCAACGGCCCGCAGGAGCGCTCCCTGTTCCTGTCCGCCGAGGCGGCCGACCCGCAGCTGCGCCCGTACATGCAGGTCATCTACGTCGACTCGACGACGCAGGACACCTACTACGCCCCGCAGACGCCGTCCCGGATGACCCCGAACACCACCTACACGGTGGAGTTCACGGTCACCAACACCACGGCCTCCGCGTGGGCGGCGGGCGAGCGGGAGCTGTCCTACACCTGGAAGCTCCCCGACGGCACGGACGTCACCACCGGCGGAAACCAGCTCGCCACGGCGATCCCGGCGCTGCTGCCGGGCAAGTCGGCCACGATCCAGGCGAAGGTCTCCACGCCGGTCAACTCGGACTCCGGCAACAAGCGGGGCGAGTACGTACTGGGCTGGGACGTCCGCAAGGTCTCCGACGGCAGCTGGCTGTCGGCCGGCACGGGGGGTATCCCGTCGCTGAAGCAGAACGTGGCGGTCGAGGACCCCACCTCCAACCAGCTCGGTCTGGAGAAGTTCTACTCCTACACCGGCAAGAACACCGGCGCCGGCTCGACGGTGATGAACAACCTGGCCTCCGGCAACAGCGTGTGGTCGTACAACGCGATCAACAATCCGGGCCGCGGTCTCAACACCTTCGCACGTCTGGGCTACAACACCCTGGACACCTCCGACACGGTGCTCGGCGCGGGCTGGTCCGCCCAGGTCTCCGGGCCCACCCGGCTGGGCGCGCCGCTGGACTTCCACCCCAACCCGAACCCGACGGAGGTCCGTCTCCCGGACGGAGACGGCACCACGCACGTCTTCCGCAAGCAGGCCGATGGCACCTGGAAGGCACCGGCGGGCGTCCACTTCAAGCTGGAGTCGAAGCTCGGTCTGGACTGCAAGCCGTCCGCCGACCCGGTTCCCGACGCCTGGACGCTGACGCGCCCGGACGGCACCCGATTCCTCTTCGGCTGCGACGGCTACATGACGTCCGCCGTCGACAACGACGGCAACACGCAGACCTTCACCTACGAGGAGCGCAAGTCCAACAACAAGCCGACCAAGTTCCTCAAGTACATCACCGACCCCGCGGGCCGGAAGTCCCTCACCCTGGACTACTACGAGAAGGGTGACGCGACCTACGAGTACATCGACGACTCGGGCGCGAAGGTCTCCGGCACCAACCTGACCAACTCCAAGATCTACGACCACGTGAAGTCCATGACGGACGTCTCGGGTCGCACGATCACGTTCTACTACACGGAGAAGGGTCTGCTGGGCCGGATCGTCGACGGCGAGGACTCCTCGCAGCCGAAGGTCTTCAAGCTCACCTACGACGCCACGCAGGGCAACAAGAACGTCAAACTGGTCAAGGCGACCGACCCGCGCGGCAACGCCACCTCCCTGGCGTACTTCTACCCGCAGGAGGGTGACGACCCGAAGTACCACTGGTGGACGCAGACGATCAACGATCGCCGCAACTACGCCACGAACTTCGCCTACAAGCCCGACACGGCGAACCCGAAGTTCACCGCGACCAAGGTCACCGACGCCGAGAACCACGCCACGGACCACGTCCTGGACGACTTCGGCCGGCCGGTGCGGATGACGAACGCCAAGTCCCGGACGACCGAGCTGAGCTGGGACGCGGACAACAACGTCGTCTACCTGGAGCAGGCGAACGGCGCGAAGACCGCGTTCTGCTACGACCAGAAGACGGGCTACCCGCTGCGGACGTGGGACGCGGAGGTCACCAAGAGCTGGACTTCGTTCAATCCGACCGAGTACTGCGACCCCGCCTCGTACCCCGACAAGGGCACGGCGTTCGACTACGTGACCCGCGCCGACGGCTACTCGGCCGACCTGTGGCGCAAGACGTCGCCGCTCGGCAACGTCTGGCAGTTCGACTACGACCAGTTCGGCAACCAGATCTCGGCGACGGACCCGGAGGGCGTCGCCTCGGCGACCGAGGGTGACCACACCGCCACCACCGTCTACGACGCGTACGGCCAGCCGACCGAGCAGACCGACGCCAACGGGAACGTCACCAAGTACGCCGGGTTCGGCGCGCACGGCTACCCGACCAGGATCACCGACGCGCTGGAGAACTCCACGACGTTCGTCTACGACGAGCGCGGCAACACCAGGGAGGTCGCCAACGCCAAGGGCGTCAAGGTCACCCAGGAGTACGACTACTTCGGCCGGCCGATGGCGCAGAAGCAGCCGAAGGACCAGTCCGCCGGCGTGTACATCACCACCCCGGCGCCCGAGTACGACGCCAACAACAACCTGGTGAAGGTGTTCGCGCCGAACGGCGCCGAGTCGTCCTCGGTGTACGACGAGGCCGACCAGGTGACCTCCTCGCTCGCCCCGAAGGACGAGCCCACGGACGACGAGCGCCGCACCACCACCACGTACGACAAGGTCGGCAACGTCAAGACCGTCACCGAGCCCAAGGGCAATCTGACGGCCACCGTCGGCGACTACACGACGACCTACACCTACGACGAGATCTACCAGCCGGTCTCGGTCGTCAACGCCAAGGGCCACAAGGTCTCCAGCGAGTACGACAACGTCGGCAACCTGGTCACCGTCGTCGACCCGAAGAAGAACGCCACCGCGGACACCGCCGACTTCACGACGAAGTACAGCTACGACCTGAACCACCGGGTCGTGAGGACGACGGACGCGGCCGGCAAGTTCACCACCGTCGAGTACGACCTCGACGGCCGCTCCCCCAGGGCGACCGACGCCGAGGGCAACACCACGGAGACGGTCTTCGACCGGCGCGGCCTGGTCAAGGAGATCAAGGTCCCGTACTCCAAGGACGCCTCCGGCACCCTCACCCACCGGACGACCCGCTTCGAGTACGACGAGGTGGGCAACCAGACGAAGGAGATCACTCCCCGCGGTGTCGAGACCACCGACGACGCGACCGACTTCACCGTCGAGACGGTCTACGACAAGCTGAACCGGGTCAAGGAGCGGCTCAGCCCGTTCGACGCCGGTGACGCCAACTACGGCACTCCGGACAAGACGTTCTACTTCTACGACTCGGTCGGTCAGCTGGAGCGTGTCTCCGCGCCGCCGTCCGAGGGACAGAGCGTCCGCAACGACACCGAGTACACCTACTACGACAACGGGTGGACGAAGTCCGCGAAGGACCCGTTCGAGATCACCACGTCCTACGACTACAACGCCCTCGGCCAGCAGACGCGCAACACGCTGACCTCGGCCGGCGGCTCGTCGCAGCGCACGATGACGTGGGACTTCTACCCGTCGGGCAACCAGAAGGCACGCTCCGACGACGGCATCCCGGTCGGCAGCCAGGTCGTGGTCGTCGACTCCACCGACGTCAACAACACGGCGACGCAGGGAAACTGGGACGCCTCGCAGGCGACCGGCCAGTGGGGCTACAACGTCCGCACCAACGCCACGGGCACGGGCTCGGACACCTTCACCTGGCAGCTCAACATCCCGCAGGACGGCACGTACGAGGTCTTCGTCCGGCACGGCGACGTGACCGGCGCGGCCACCAACGCGCCGTTCAAGATCACTCACGCGGGCGGCGAGGTCACCAAGCCGGTCGACCAGACGCAGCGGTCGGGCGAGTGGGTCTCGCTGGGTTCGTACTCCTTCAAGGAGTCCGGCTCCCAGAAGGTCACGCTGACCGATGCCGCGAACGGCACGGTCGTCGCCGACGGTCTGAAGCTGGTCCGCTCGAACACGGGTGAGACGGACAACGAGAAGAAGGACTTCACCTACCGGTACGACGTCAACGGTCTCCTGGCGGAGGTCAAGGATCTCTCACCGGGCGCGAAGGCCGACGCCTACACGATGGCCTACGACGAGCTGAACCAGCTCACGAAGGTCGAGGAGAAGCTGGGCGCGACGGTCAAGAACACGACGTCGCTCACCTACGACATCAACGGCAACCCGTTGGAGACCACCCACGACGTGACGTGGTCGAAGGCCGAGTACGACGTCCGCGACCTGATCAACAAGATCACGAACGCCGACTCGCCGACGGCGGGCAACCAGCAGATCACCACGTTCACCTACACCGACCGCGGTCAGCCCCTGAAGCAGACGAAGCCGAACGGCAACACCGTCGACTACGCGTACTGGCTCAACGGCGCCGTCAAGTCGCAGGTGGAGAGGACGTCCGGCGGCACCCTGGTCGCCTCGCACGACCTGGAGTACGACCCGAACGGGAACCGCTCCAAGGACACGGCGAAGGTCATGAACGCCGACAACGCGGCGGACTACCTGGACACCGTCTCGACCTTCACCTACGACCCGCAGGACCGCATCGCCAAGGTCACCAGGACCGGCGACGCGGCGGGCACGGAGACGTACCGGTACGACGGCAACTCGAACATCGTCGAGCAGACGGTGGGCGGGGTCACCTCCACGTCGATGTACGACCGCAATCGTCTGCTGAAGACGACGGCGGCCGGGGTCGCCTCCACGTACAACTACGACCCGCTGGGCCGCCTCGACACGGTCTCGTCCAACGGTTCGGTGCAGGAGAAGTACACCTACGACGGCTTCGACCGCATCGCCAAGCACACGGCGGGCACGGGCACGTCGGCCAGGTCCACGACGTACCAGTACGACGCCTTCGACCGCACCGCGCAGGAGACCACCTCCGGCACGAACGGCAAGACGACGCTGTTCACGTACCTGGGCATGGAGTCGAAGGTGCTGCGGGAGGAGGTCGCCGGCAAGGCGACCAAGTCCTACCAGTACAGCCCGTGGGGTCAGAAGCTCACCCAGATCAAGCACAAGGACACCGCTCCGCACGAGTACTCGCAGTACCTCTACCACCCCAAGGGTGACGTGGAGGCGATCACGAAGGAGGACGGCACCACTCGGGCCACCTACGGCTACTCGGCCTACGGCTCGGACGACGAGAAGCAGTTCACCGGCGCCGACAAGCCGGACGCGGCAAACCCGGACAAGGAGCAGTACAACGACTACCGCTACAACGCGCAGCGGTACGACGACGGCTCCGGCACCTACGACATGGGCTTCCGGAACTACGACCCGGGCCTGAACCGCTTCCTCACCCGTGACATGTACGGCGGTGCCCTGGACGACATGGGCCTGGCCACCGACCCGTACACCGGCAACCGCTACGCCTTCGCCGGCGGCAACCCGATCTCCTTCGTGGAGCTCGACGGCCACCTCTTCGGCATCGACATCTCCCTCTCCGACGTGGGTCACGCGGCCCTCGACGTGGCGGGCATGGTCCCGGTGATCGGCGAGGCGGCGGACGTCGCCAACGGCATCTGGTACGCGGCCGAGGGCAACTACACGGACGCGGCACTGTCGATGTCCGCGGCCATCCCCGGCATCGGCATGGCGGCGACGGCGGCCAAGTACGCCAAGAAGGGTGCGAAGGCCGCGGACGCGGTCAAGGGTGGCGGCAAGAGCGCGCCCAGCGCCAAACCCAAGGCGACGAAGCCGAAGCCGACGAAGACGGCCGACAAGCCCGCTCCGAAGAAGCAGGCCGGCAGTTGCAAGGTCAAACCGAAGAACAGCTTCGTCCCTGGCACCAAGGTGCTCATGGCCGACGGGTCCACGAAGAACATCGAGGACCTGAAGGAGGGTGAGTACGTCCTGGCCTCCGACCCGGAGACCGGGAACCTCCAGGCGCGCGAGATCACCGACACCCGCGACCACAGCGGTGTCAAGCACCTGATCACCCTCACCGTCGACCCCGACGGCAAGGACGGCGACGCCAAGCCCGAGACGATCACGGCAACGGACGAACACCCGTTCTGGCTGCCCGACTTCGGCAGGTGGGTCGACGCTCAGGACCTCGAGCCCGGCATGTGGCTCCAGACCGCCGCCGGCACCTGGGTCCAGATCACCGCGATCGACGACACCCACAGGACCCAGCGCGTCCACAACCTCACCGTCGACGGCCAGCACACATACTTCGTGGTGGTCGGCTCGGCGGCGGTTCTCGTCCACAACGACGACAACTGCAAGGTCCAAGCCGAACTGGCGCAAATGCGCAAGGACATGAACATGAAGTCCGTCGCAGAAGAGGATGCGGCAAGGGCGATCCACAAGAACGCCAAGGCGCATACGCTCGGCCGGATGGACTTCGACGGCGGACGCGGCTCCATCTACGGGATGAACGGCAAGTTCGAACGGCCCATCCCCTTCCCGGGCAAGGGCAACCGTATGACGCAGACGTCGTACGAGGACCACGCCGAGGGAGACATGGTCACGCAGGCCCTCCAACGAGGGTTCAGCGGAGGCAACGCCAAGATCTACACCGACCGCGATACCTGCAACTGGTGCAAGAACTCCATGGCGGGCTATGCCCAGCAGTTGGACCTGGACTCTCTCGAGGTCTACGGTCCCAACGGGCTCGTCGGTACGTACACTCGTTTGGCGGGCAAGTTCATCCGTCAGTGAAGGAGGCGAAATCCGTGACGGTGGATGTGGAAATATGGAGTCCTTCTCACAGTAAGAGATCGATCGAACTCCAGGAAGTGCGGGAAGTTTTCCGAAAAATCCCGGAAGGCGGGTCAGCCATCTTCACATGGAACGACTGTGAAGAGGAGTGCCTCATCGTCGCGGTCGAGCCTGAGTTCTCGGTGGTGACCATGGGGCGGGATGCATCCTTCTGGAACCTCAAGATCTCCGACGACACGGAGGAGGTCGAAATCCGGATGGGAGCGGACGACTTCACATGGGCTCGCGGTTGCCTGTTGCCGCGAGAAATGGGGATCGAAGTCCTGCTCAAGGTGGACCAGTTCGATTCACTGTTCTGGGACTACTCATGGGCCGAAGGGTGAAGCTCTCTTCGACTGACGCAGGAGGACTGCGTAGCGCACACTGAGTAACAGGTGTGGCCCGGGGAGTCCGACAACTCCCCGGGCCACACCATGCACCGTCAGCACGCTTCACAGACCGAGGATCTCTTCTGACGAAGTGCCGGACCGGACGTCACCAGCCGGTGATGATCCCCGGCCACCAGCGATTGAAAGGCCGCCGCATGTGGGTGCAGCGTGTGATCGAGCTGACTGGCTGGGAGCCGCTGGGAGTTTCTGTCGACTGGGCGGCCGTGGAAGAGGAGTTGCAGGCTCCGCTGCCGGCGGACTACAAGGAGCTCATCGAGGCTTTCGGTGGCGGCACCTTCAGTGAGTCCGTCTACTTTTTCGCACCTTCGGGAGCTCCGTCCTTCGACTTTCTCGCGCAGTGGCGGGCCTCCCTTTCGACCGGTGAAAACGATGACACATACCCGATTTACCCTCCGGGCGGAAAGGGTGTCATCGTGTGGGCGGCAACCGAATGGGCCGATGAATACGCCTGGCTTGTGGACGCGCGACATCCTGGCCAATATTCCGTTCTCGTACGAGGTGACGTCGGCGAGTGGCACACATATGAAGTGTCGACTTCTGAATTCCTCTACCGGGTCCTTGCGGATGAGGATTTCAGACCTTTCGGAATCGCGCAGTACAACCTTGACCCGACGTTCCAGCCGGGCCGCTTGAACGGATCGAGGATGTGACGTGGGGCTCGTAGCGAATACCGTGGCTGCAGCCGCGGAAGGTCGGCTTCCTGCCGACCTGCACGGCCTGAACGAGCAAATGGGGGCGCTGGGATGGTCTCCGACGGGACCGGTCGCTCCGCGTCCTCGTCATGGCACGCATGGGGGTGGGTTCCGGAGGCTGACCATGATGGTCCTGCAAGAGATCGGAGCTCCGTCGCGCTGCACGCGGTCTGGCGCAAGTCTGATGAATGGCCGCACCATGAAAGGTAGCCGTATGTGGGTGCAACGTTTACTCGACTTCACTGGCTGGGAGCCGTCGGCGCGGTCTGTCGACTGGGACGCGGTCGAAAGGGAACTGCAGGTTCCACTGCCGGCGGACTACAAAGAGCTGTGCGAAGCTTTTGGCGGTGGTGCGTTCTGCGACTCCGTCTCCTTTCTCGGGAACATGGAAGGCCCCATGTTCAATCTGCTCGTTCGATGGCGGGCAAGTCTTTCGGTAAGCAGAGACGGTGAGCCGTACCCGGCTTATACGCCGGGTGGCCATGGTTTTGTCACCTGGGCTTCATCGGAATGGGCGGATCAGTACTGCTGGCTTCTCGACGCACAGCGTCCGGGTGAGTATTGCATACTCGCGCGAGGTGATGCCGACGAGTGGTCCAGGTATGAAATGTCGACCTCTGAATTCTTGTACCGGGTCCTTGCGGACAAGGAATTCATGCCTTTCGGTATCGCGGAGTACAACCTTGACCCGACGTTCCAGCCGGGAAGCGCTGCGCATCGCACGCGGCATGCCCACGGGCGATGTGAGGAGGGCTGGGGAGTTGGCGGACCGCACGGCTGACGCCGAAGCCATCGTGCACGTGGTGGGCAATGTCCAGCAAATCCTGGGCCTTGCTCAGCAAGTCAATCGCTTCAGCTGCAGATGGTGCCCTCGTCGTCGATCTGTCGCACCGGGACTCGGAACCTACGATTGGAGGGTTGCCGCATGTGGGTGCAGCGTGTGGTCGAGCTGACTGGCTGGGAGCCGCTGGGGATTTCTGTCGACTGGGCGGCCGTGGAAGAGGAGTCGAGCCCGGCTCCCGCGGCGGCACCTCAGTCCGGTGACACCGAGATCATGCGTCATGAGCAAGTCCGGCCTTCTCTCGCGGCCAACCGCCCGCAGTACAGCGCCGGCGCATGGTTGGTCGGCTGGCTGGTCTTTCTGGGATCGGGTTTTGTGACCACGGTGCTGCTGCTCAACTCCTGGGCGAGCTGCCACTTCGGTCGCCATGTGCAGCCGTTCGTCTGGTTGGTGGTGACCGTGGCGCCACTGGCATTGACGGTTTTCGCCGCAGTGATACTTTTCGGGATCGTGGTGGCGGCTTGGTATCAGTCGCCGGGCCACCCTGACCGTTTGTGCTGATCAGGTGCTGGAAGTTCCTGCCCTGGTCCGGCGAGGAGGCCCGGAGTATGGAGACAGCCGTGCCGCGTGGCGCCGGAGGCTGTTCGGTCTTCGGTGTCGCGGTGACCGCAGCCGTCCTCACCACCGTGTGCTGGGGATTCACCGCCCTTCTGACCGAGAACTTCGGGAACGACTGTCTCTTCTACTTCGGTGTCACCGGGCCGCGGGCCGAGCACTGTTACCTGGTCAACGACCGTGCGGAGGCCTGGCTCCCCCGGTTGGTGTCCGCCGCCTGGATCAGTGCGGTACTGGTTCCCTGCCTGCCGCGCCGGTTTGCTCCGGCGCGGCGCACCTCAGTCGGCGTCGCCGTCGCGTGCCTGATCGTCGCCGTGGTGCTCGGGGGACACGCTCTGGCTGTGTCGGGCCCTTGAGGGGGCGGACGCGGTTTCGCTGAGCGCGCCGATCAGGATCCGGGTCCCGATCGGCGCGTCACCGGCCGTGGGCGGGGGTGTCAGCCGAGGTGTCGGGTGAAGAATCTCAGCGTGCTCTCCAGCTCGTAGTCCGGGATCTCCCCGTGCTTGCCGGGGTTGGCGTGCAACGTCTTCTCGGATGAGGCCAAGGCGTCGAACAGCGCCAGGCTCTGGGCGCGTGGCACGCGCTCGTCGTCCCACTGCACCAGAAACTCCACGGGGATGGTGATCCGCGCGGCGGCCTCGGCCGATGCGAGCGCCCCGCCCAAGCCCAGTACCGCCGCGCGGACCCGCGGTTCGGCGGCGATGAACGGAACACCGAGTCCGCACCCCAGCGAGACGCCCCAGTAGCCCACCGGACCGGCGCCGACGTGCTCGATTCGCTGGACCGAGTCCAGGACCGCCCGCCATTCCGGCACGGTTTGGCGGGCCACGAGCGCCTGGAATTCGGCGATCAGCGGAGCCAGCTCTTCGCCGGCCTCCACGCGTGCCTGGTTCTCGGTCGCGATCCTGTCGTACTCCTCGACCTTCGGCCGGTCGCCATGGGCGGGGACGTCGACCGCCACGACCGCGAAACCGCATTCGGTGACGAAGCGGCGTGCACGGGACAGGATGTCGGGGGTTTTCTTGTGCTGACCGCCCCCGTGTCCCATCAGGACGAGCGGGCGAGTGGCGACGGAACCTTCCGGCGTCCACAACACGCCAGGTATCTCACCGAGGTTGAAGAGCTGTTCGCGGACGCCGTCGAACGACGCCTCAGAGATGAAACGCATAACGACTCATGCCTTTCGGGATGCCTTTGCGGGCACTCCCTAGGCCATGCGGGAGAGGGAGGCCCGACCTGTCAAAGCGTTGATCGGTCTCACCTCCTCGGTTCGCAGCAGTGCACGGCGGCAGGCAACGTACCACGCACGAGCGCGTCAGTAAGGGGCCATCACCAGGTCGCCGATCACCTGTAGCCCGACTTGCTCCGCCAGCCACGGGGCACGTTCGGCCTCGATTTGCTTGACGTGCACGAACACCGTGTGGTCGGTGGCGGGCTCCTCCAGGTCGAGGTCGTGCGCGTTCAGGCACAGCGTCACGAACGCGCCCCTGTACCCGCCGACGCCGAGGCCCACCTCGGGTGCCTCCGGCCAGCCGGAGAAGTCCCACCGCACCGTGGCAGGGGCGCCGCCCATGGTTTGGATGAGCGGATCCACCAGGGCCGGCGACAGCGCCCACGTCCGCATCCGGACGGGGAGATGCGCCAAGGGGTCGTCTCCCGCCTCCGACGAGCCCTTCCGGTCTCCTTCAGCCCACCAGTCCGCGTCCGGGAGCAGTGCCATCAGGGCTGTCGCCGTGGGCACCGAGGAGACTCGCGCCTCGAAGTCCACCTCCAGCTCACGCGTGTCGGCGAGGGCGAGCAACTGCCCAACGGTGCGCATCGCTGCCGCGAGATCGGTCGTTCTGAGGATGGGTTGGGCATACGAATTCGACATGGAGCCAGCCTCCTATCAGCGGGGCGGCCTCAGAGGGACATCCAGCAGTAGAGCTGCTCATCGGCCTCGTGAGCCCGTCCGGCGAGACGGAAGAGCTCCTCCGCCAGGGGCTGCATGTTCTCGATGCTCGCTCCCTGGAGTTCCTCCGCCTGCACCCACCTGGCGACGACCTCGGGGACTTCGGAGTCGGGTACGCAGGCCAGTGTGTCCCGTACCAGGGGCGGGAGTTCCGACACCCACGGGCCCGTCGCCCAGGGGTCGTCCTCGGTCTCTGGGCCCTCCGGACCCGGTGCCGGGGAGGTCGGCCACACGGTCGTCCCGTCCACCAGGTCCACTCGCCACTCGGTCCGACGGATGGCGGCGACCAGCTGCCCCAGGACCACGGCCGGATCCACGCCCTTGGCCTCAACCCCTTCGAACGGAGGGGGTTCCACGAAGAGCGGGGATCCGCCCTCCGCCTCCTCCAGCGCCCGCACCACCGCCGCGGCGTTCGGTGCGCGGAAGTAGTCGGTCAGAACGCCCATCGCTCATCTCCTGGTCTCCGTGTGTCAGTGGCCGGTCCTAGGATCGCAGCGCCTTCAATGACCGACCGAGTGGGTGAGCGCCGTTGTCCTCGATACGTGACTTCGCGACCTGGGAGCCGCTGGTGCGGCTGGTACGGGATGCCCACGCGGGGCAGCTTGCCGCGCCCGGTGGTTACTTCATGGGCCAGATCGGTCTCGGCGGTTGGACCATGCCCGCGCCGCAGCCGTCCACAGAGCCGGGGCGAGCCCTGCTGGTGGCGGACATGCAGGACCAGTTCACCGCCGTGGAACGGGTACAGGACGCCCTCAGGGCCGACGGCGCGAGCAACGTGTCGTACATGGTGGAGACGGCGCCGGACGGGAGGCTGCTGCTCCATGTCGTCGACTCGGGCCCCGCGGTGGAACACGGGATCACCAGCCCCTTTCTGGGAGCCCTGCTCCTGGTCGAGGGTGCCGTTCCCGAGCCCTGGCGGCGGCTGCCCGAGGAGGTGCGGGGCGCGGTGCCGGCCCCGTCGGCGGACCCGGCGCTGCTGGAGCGGACCCTTCGCGAGCGGCTCCCCGACGCCATCGGTGCCACCGAGGAGGAGATCGCCGAGGCGGAGGCACGTCTCGGTGTCACGCTGCCCGACGAACTCAAGGCCCTCTACCGCGTCACCCGGGCGCGGTGGGAGGACTGGGGCGGCGATTACGAGGCGCGGCAACGCGTCAGCGACGCGGTCGGCTGTGAGCTGTTCCCCCTGGACGGGCTCTACATCGCGGACGCCCAGTCCCGTCCCTGCCCTTGGCAGTTCGCTGCCGACGACGCCGCCGTCACCGCTCCGGACGCCGCCGTGCAGGGCCTCGTCGGCTCGCCCGGCTGGATCGCCTTCGGCGACAACGGCGGCGGCGACCGGCTGGCCATCGACCTGACACCGGGCCCGGGCGGGCACATGGGGCAGGTCATCGTGATCGACCATGAGCGGACCATCGGCGCCGGACTGCGCGCCGACTCCCTCACCGACATGGTGATCAACCGCCCCAACGGCTGGCGCCTGGACCGTGACACGGACGGCCCGCCGGTGGTGGCCCGGGTGGGCATCCACCGCCCGGGCAGTGTGGAGGAGGCCGCCCGTCCCGAGCTGGAGGTGCTCCGCATCGGCCGGCGGGAGGGCGAGCCGGTCAGCCTCGCCCCGGTCGTCGGGCTTCCCCGTCTGCGGACCCTCACCGCCGACGCGGGCACGCTCGCCGATCCCCTGGAGATCGCCGGGCTGACGGGTCTGGAGTATCTGAGCCTCGGTCCCGAGGACTGGCGCGTCCTGCTCGACGCCGGTGCCGTCCCCCGGAGCCTGTCGGCGGCCCACATCGAGGTGCGGGGCGAACGGCACCCGCTCCCGCTTCTCGACCTCGCGAACGAACTCCTCGCCCTGTGGGACCGGCCCTGCATCCGCCGGACCGTCCTGGAAGCCCGACTGGACACCGACCGGTGAGCGAGGAGTGGGCGGTGCCGCCCCATTACGGGATCGAGATCGGTACCGAGCCCCTGAACCGGCCGGCCCGGAACTCGGTGGGCGGGTGGCCCTACTTCGACGACGGCCAGGAGTGGCCGCGGTGCTTCTGCGGCGAGCGCATGGCGCTGTTCTTCCAGCTGGATCTTCCTGACGACATCGAGTTCTTCGGCGGAGAACACCTGTCGGTCTTCCACTGCGCCCACCACCACGACGCGTCCGACCCGATCACGGCCGACGGCCGCCTCGTGCCCCGGTTCTGGGAGGCTCCGCAGCCGCCGTTCCCGGGCTCGTTCTGGCGGGTGCTGCTCCAGCGTGACCCGGGGATTCCGGAGGCGGAGCCCGAACCGGCCGTACGCGCCCTGCCCCTGACCCTGCGGCCCTTCAAGGACACGTATTTCAAGGTGGGTGGTGCGGCGGCCTGGGCGCAGGAGCCCGAGTACTACCGGTGCGCGTGCGGCGCGGAGATGGCGTTCGTCTGCCAGGTTCCGGAGAACTGGGGTTTCGGCGTCCGCCCCGGGGCTCCGGTGCAGCCCTACAGCATCTGGGACGACGCCTACATGCTGTTCCTCGGCAACGAGGTCTATCTGCTGGCCTGCCCGAAGCGCTGCGACCCGGCGGCCGTCCTTCCGGTGAACCAGCACTGAACGGGCTTGCTCACACCTGGGAGGCCTCCAGCTCCATGGAAACCGCGACAAGCCGGTCGCTGAAAGAGGCGGCGGCGCTGTCGCCCGTCGTCCCGGCGCGGTACGCACGGATCGCCGGGTCGGCGAGGGTGAGGGTCAGCACCGGGCAGTCCGCAGCGTCATTGGTGTGCTCGGGCGAGCAGTTGATGATGTCGGCCAGGGTGTGGCCAGGGCACACGGCCCCGGCAGGCAACTCCACGTCCAGGAGCAGCTCCTTGCCCGGCTCCACACGGAAACTCCCGGAAGCCGGGACCTCCACAGGCTTGCCCTTGTAACCGCCGTCCACCACAGTCGCGGTGAGACCGCGGGCGGAAGCGCGGACACCCTCACCGTGGGGGCCGTAGAGATCGAGCGTGACCCGCCCTTCGGCCAGCGGTGCGTCGAGCACCAGGGGGCGGTCGCCTGTTCGGATGGCCGCATGGACGGTGAAGCTGGGTTCGCCCGGCATCTTCGGACCCGGGTCGTGGAAGCCATAACTCGTGAGCACCAGACTCGGGGCCTTGCTCTGCTCGCCCTTCCCCCGTGGCGCCGGGCGCGGCACATTGTCCACGCCGCACTTCGACAGCTGGGCCGTACCGCCGTCGGGGAGCGGACGGTCCCGCAGTGGTTCGGCGGCGGCCTGCCAAGCCGTGGATGCGCGCGGCTCGGACGCTGTAGCGGAATACGTCAGTACCAACACACCCACGACGGGCACGGCGAGGATCAACCACGAACGCAGGGAGAGACGGAACACTCAGCCACGTCCTCGCGCTCGACCGTCGGCCCGGGGAAACACTTCCATGACGCTCATGATTCTCTCTGCGCGCGCGACGGCAAGAACGTCACTGAAGGGCTCGCCGGACCAGGGCTACTTGAGGGACGTGACGAACGACGTCCAGGCCGGGGCCGTGATGGTGAGGACCGGACCGTGGGGGACCTTGGAGTCACGGACGGGGACTACGGCGGTGTGGGCATCGCAGACTTCGAGGCAGTTGCCGCCGTCGCCGTTGCTGTACGTGCTCTTGCGCCAGACGGCTGTGCTCAAGTCAATCCCGTTGCTTGCCATTTCTGCCATCCTCAGCCGCTTGCTCAATCAGGGCGAGGGACGCCTCTGGAGGTAGTGCGGCGGCCCTGAGCCGATCGTATGCCTTGCGGTACTGCTTCACGAGGCCCGGATCATCGATGGTGTCCCCGCTGTACTGCGCCTCCGTGTAGATCAGAGGTGGAGCGTCGGAGAAGGTCATAACCATGGCGCTGCCCAGCATCAGCGGGTGCGGACCGCAGTTCCACGGAAGGATCTGGGAAACGATCCGATGGCGCCGCGCCAGTTCCGTCACACGCTCCAACTGTTCGGCATGCTGCTCTGGCGGCAGAATCGGCTGACGCAGCAGCGACTCGGGCAGGATCACCCAGTATTCCGGAGTCTTGTGGTTGTCCTCGAAGAGCTGAGCCCGCGCCAGCCGTGCGGACACCTTCTCCTCCACCTCCTCATCGGGCGCCAGAGGATGCGCGGACCGGGTCACCGCCCGCGCATACGCCTCCGTCTGCAACAGCCCCGGAATCAGCGTCGGGCACCACTCCTCAATGGTCTCCGCGTGCTTCTCCGCCTCCAGTACACGCTCGAAGTAGCTCGCGTGCCCCCGCCGCTTAGCCCTCCGCACATCCTCACAACGCCGCCGGAAGAACCCGTCCGTACCGAGCACCTTGTCCACATGCTCGGCCAGCTCCGCCGGCATCCTCCGCGTCCCCCGCTCGATCTCGCTGAGGTGACTCGGACCGTAGAAGCTGCCCTCGACGAGTTGCTGGAGCGTCAGCCCGGCCTCCTCCCGTTTCCAGCGCAGCTCGCTGCCATAAAAGGTCGGGACGCCCGTCGAGCCGTCGATGTCCTTGCGCTGCCCCATCGTTCACCGTCCTTGGTGTGCCGTTCCCGCCCGCTACCAACTGCCGCACCGCATACGTGCAGTTCAGGACCGGGATGCCGAAGGGCTGTCACGCTACGCCGGGCGGCGGCACAGTGTGAGCGGTTCGTCACACAGAGCACCGAAAGGCGTGAACCACCCATGCACAGCCCCACCGAAGCCGACGCCTGCGCCGAGGAGTTGCGGGCGGCGCTCGCCGCGCACGGCATCACCCTGCCGTCCCTCGGCGTCGACCTCCCGACCTTCGCCTCCCGCTGCCCCACCCGGCCCCTGATCGCGCTCGGCAACTGCAACCTCCTCACCGCCCAGGCCCTGACCGCCGCCCTCCGCAAGGAGGCCGCGTGATGCGACCGGCGCTGACCCTCGACCTGCTCGCCACACCGGCCGACCTGTCCGCCGTACGCCGCGCCCTGCGCGACCACGGCCCCGACGTCCAGCTCTGCGCGAGCGAACTCGTCACGAACGTGATCCAGCACCTCGGCGAGGGAGTCCCCGTCACCGTCCAGGTGTCGTGCGACGACGACGGACGTACCCGCCTGGAGGTCACCGATCCCGACCCGCGTGCGCTGCCCGTCCTGCGTGCGAGCGTGTCCGCCGACGAGGAGTCGGGGCGAGGACTCGCGCTCCTGGACGCACTGTCGCTGAGGTGGGGCGTGTCGCACGCACCCGGCAGCAAGACCGTGTGGTGCGAGCTGGGGGCGGGGTCGTCAGGAACCGTGGTACAGCCGTTCCAGGTCGACGAGGACGACCTCGCCCCGCTTCTCGGCCGCGCGCAGGTCCGGGTCGAAGCCGGCGCCGCTGTAGCAGGCGGGGCGGGCGCGGCTGGTGTCCACGCCCCGTGACGTCAGCAGGTCCAGGATGCGGCGCAGGCGCTGGAGGTGTCCGAGGTTCATGACCTTGTGCCACTTGGCCTCGCCGACGGACAGCAGGATGCCCTGGTCCTGGCCGATCGCCCCGTGCACCACGACATCGGCCTCGAGGGATGTCCGGCTCACCGGGTCGGCGACCGTGCCGGCGGCGACCTGGATCGGCATGCCCCCGAAGGTCGTGGGGTCCGCGTGCCACTCGACCCACTCGCGGCACAGTCGTTCGAAGTGAGGGCCGACGACCTTGCTGAGGAACGTGGGCCTGCTGTGCTGCCACATCGTGGCCGCTCCCCGGCGACGGCTGAGCAGGGCCGTCTCGGGGCGTACGACGGCATGGTGGAAGGTGATCAGCGGTTCCGCGACGTGGTAGGTGGTGCGGTTGGCGCGGAAGGCGTCGGGCTCGGCGGTCAGCAGGCCGCAGTTCCGCAGGACGGTCAGGGGCAGTGAGATGTCCGTGGCCTTGCGGCCCACCGCGCTCGCGATGCCGCCGCTGGTGCGGTCGCCGCCGGCCACCGCGGCCAGGACCGAGTGGTAGAGCGATCGGTTGCGCAGGTCCGGCTCGGCGGCCAGCAGGAAGGGCGCCTCGCCGTGGATCGGGCGTGCGGGGTTGAGTACGGTCCGGCAGACCCAGGCGTCGAAGTCGTCGGGCCCGTCGGGGACGTCGTCGTCGACGAACTCCCGCCGGTACGCGGGGGTTCCGCCGACGATCGCGTGGACGAGGACCGCCAGCCGCGGGTCCTGGATGCCCCAGAACTCGGCGGCCTCACGGAAGCCGAGTGAGTGGACCACGAGGTCGAGGCCCGCCCGGCCGTAGAGCGGGGAGGCGCCGGCGAGCAGTCCGCCCATGAACGACATCGCGCTGCCGCACAGCAGGATCCGGGGGCGCTCCGTGCGGTGGCGCTCGGAGCGCACCCCGAGGGCGGCCTGCAACTGGGACGGGAGAGCGGGGGCGTTCCGGACGAGGTAGGGGAACTCGTCGATCACCACGGGCAGCGGCCGGTCCTTGGCGAGTCCGAAGAGCATGTCCAGAGCCTGGTCCCAGTTGGCCGGCCTGGGCGGGACGGTGGCACCGGTGAAGCGCGCGACCGCGTCGCCCAGCAAATGCAGGGACTCGGTGGCCGATGCCTCGACCGCCGCGTAGTAGAAGCCCTCGGTGGCGTCCGCCAGGGCCTGAAGCAGGAAGCTCTTGCCCTGCCGGCGGCGGCCCGACACCACGCCGAGCCGAGGTCCCGCGCCGTCATTCGTCGCGAAGGCGGTCAGCTCGCTCCATTCCCACTCCCGGTCGAACATGTCGGGCGGTCTCGGCAGACTGCGCGCTGCGGGGCGGGCCATGATGCCTCCGGGCTCTCCTAGAGACTTAGAGACGTACTTCTTAGAAGTACACCTCTAAGAACGACCCCTCGCCGTATCCGTTACGCCGTACGCCACGCGGAGTGGCTGGTTCCCGTTGCGTACCGGTATCGGTCGGACACCGGCCGTTCACCGGGGCCGCCTGGGAACGTTGGATTCCGGCGGGATGCTCCGGGCGTGAGAAGGATTATGGGAATCGTCCTCGCGGTGCTGCTCATCGGTGGCGTGGCGGCCGCCGTCGTCGCGGGCAGGGACAGCGGGGAAACGGGCACGGCAACGAAGACCGTGCGCATGGTGATCGGATCGGAGAAGGCGGAGTTCTTCGCCGATCCGGACGTGGTGGAGGCCCTCGCCGCCAAGGGCTACACCGTCGAGGCCGAGACCTCCGGGTCCTGGGCCATGGAGGGGCTGGACCTCGAGGGGTACGACCTGGCGTTCCCGTCCAGCCGTGCGCCCGCCGCCGAGCTGGCCGAGAAGTACGGGGTACGGGGGATGCTCCCGCGCCCGTTCTACTCGCCGCTCGTCGTGGTGTCCCGTCGCGGGGCCGCCGAGGTCCTGGCCGCGAACGGGCTGGCCGAGCTCGACGAGGAGAACCCGGGCACGCTGAAGATGGAGGCCTACCTCGACGCGGCCGAGCGGGACCGCACCTGGCAGCAGCTCAAGGGGGCCGGGAAGTACGGGGAGCTGACCGGCACCCTCTTCATCTCCAGCACCGACCCGGAGAGCTCCAACTCGGGTGCGCTGTACTTGGCCGCCGCCTCCTATGTCGCCAACGGCGGCAAGGTGGTCGCGAGCGACGCCGACATCGAGCGCACCGCTCCCCTGATGCGCAAGCTGGTCAGCGTCCAGGGCGCCCAGCAGGCCGGTACGGACGCGGCGTTCCGGGACTTCACCAGCGGTGCCGGAAACCCGCTCGTCCTCGTCTACGAGTCCCAGGTGGCCGCGCTCCTCGACGAGCAGCAGAACGCGGACGACCTCGTCGTCCTCTACCCGGACACCACGGTCAACAGCGACCACACCGTCGTCCCGCTCACCGAGAACGGCCGGAAGCTGGCCGAACTCCTGGGCAACGACCCGGCGTTGCGCAAGCTGGCCGTCCGGCACGGCTTCCGCCCGCAGGGTGACGTGGCCGAGTTCTCGGCCGCCGCCGTGGGCCGTACCGCCTACCTCAAGCAGCGACTGACCGGCGTCCGCCAGGCGCCCGTGCCCACCTCCGCGGTGCTGCACGAGCTGGCGCGACGGGCGCGCGGATAAGGGGGACAGCAGCAGATGAGCAGCAGCACAGACGGCGATTTCATCCTCTCGCCGCCCGAGCCCGTCAAGCCGGTGCCGCGGGAGAAGGCCGGCGGTCTCGTGCCCGTCGACGACACCGTGCGCGCCGACATGGCGGCCAAGGCCGCCGCGTACGTGGAGGGGCTGGCCGCCCTCGACGCCCGCTCGCCCGAGTTCGCGGGCAAGGTGGGCGAGATCACCGCCCTGGGCGGCGGTGAGATGCGTACCGCCACCGCGCAGTCCAACCGCATGCTGGAGCGCACGGTCCGCAGCCTGCCCGACAAGGGAGGGGACGCGCAGTCCCAGGTCGCCGGGTCGCTGGTCGAGCTGCGGCGCGTGGTGGAGGACCTGGATCCGCGGGACCTGCCCGCGGGCAAGGGCCGCAAGTTCCTCTCCCGGCTGCCGGGCGGCAACAAGCTGCGCGACCACGTCGCCAAGTACGCCTCCGCGCAGGGCACCCTGAACCGGATCGTGGGCTCCCTGCGGGGCGGACAGGACGAACTGCGCCGCGACAACGCCGCGTTGCAGACGGAGCGGGTCCGGCTGTGGGAGACCATGGGCAAGCTCCAGGAGTACGTCGTGCTGACGGAGGCCCTCGACACGGCCGTGGAGCAGCACATCGCCGGCGTCGAGGCGACGGACCCCGTGCAGGCGGACTCGCTCCGTGCCGACGTCCTCTTCCCCGTCCGGCAGAAGCACCAGGACCTGCTGACCCAGCTCGCCGTGTGCGCACAGGGCTACCTCGCCATGGACGTCGTGCGCCGCAACAACGAGGAGCTGATCAAGGGCGTGGACCGGGCGGCCACGACCACCGTGTCGGCGCTGCGGATCTCCGTGATGCTGGCGTCCGCGCTGGACAACCAGAAGAAGGTGGTCGAGCAGGTCAACGCGCTGCGCGGCACCACGGAGGACCTGATACGGGGCAACGCGGAGATGCTGGCGACGCAGAGCGGGGAGATCCAGCGCATCGCCGCCGACCCGGCGGTGGGGGCGGAGACCCTGCGGTCGGCGTTCCAGCAGATCTACCGCACCCTCGACGCCATCGACACCTACAAGGTGCAGGCGACCGAGGCGATGGCGGTGACGGTGGAGAACCTGACCTCCGAGCTGCGGCACGCCGGCACGTATCTGGAGCGCAGCCGGGCGCAGGGCGCGCTGGAAGGGGGCCTCGGATGAGACTCCGGCCCCTGACCGCGGTGCTCGTCGCCGCCGCGGCCCTGCTGACCGCGTGCACCGGCGACCCGGACCCGCGGAAGGACACGGACCCGCAGGCCGCCGAGCCTGGCACTCTGCGGGTCCTGGCCTCCAGCGAACTCAGCGACATGACGCCGGTGTTCGAGCGGATCGAGAAGGACACCGGGGTCACCCTCCGGCCGACCTGGATCGGCACGCTCGACGCCGTGGACATGCTGGCCACGGGGAAGACGGACGGCAGGTACGACGCCGTGTGGCTGTCCTCCAACGACTATCTGCGACTGCGCCCGGAGGCGGCCGAGAAGGTCGTCTCGGAGACACCGGTGATGACGAGCCCCGTCGCCATCGGCGTCCGGACGGCCACCGTGGAGCGGCTGGGCTGGAAGCCGGAGGAGGTCACCTGGTCCGCGATCGAGCGGGCCGTCCGGGACGGGGAGCTCACCTACGGCATGACCGACCCGACCCGCTCCAACTCCGGTTTCTCCACCCTGATCTCGGTCGCCTCGGCGCTCTCGGGGGCACAGTCCGCGCTCACCGACGCGGACGTGACCAAGGCGACGCCGCGGCTCAAGGAGTTCTTCCAGGGTCAGAAGCTGACCTCGGGTTCGTCGGGCTGGCTGGCGAGCGCGTACAACCGCCGCGGTGACGTGGACGCGCTCCTCAACTACGAGTCCGTACTCAAGGGGTTCAAGGGCCTGACCGTGATCCGTCCGAAGGACGGGGTGGTCACCGCCGACTATCCGCTGTCCTCCCTCGCCTCGACCGACGCGGCCACCCGCGAGGACGTGCGCCGGGTGACCGAGGCGCTGCGCTCGGACGCCGTCCAGCGGCTGATCACCGACCGCACGCTGCGCCGGCCGGTCGTCGCCTCGGTGCCTCCGGCGGCCGGCCTGGACACGGGCCGGCGGCGCGAGCTGCCGTTCCCCGGCAGCCGTTCCGTCGCCGACGGGCTGCTCGACTCCTACGAGAACGAGCTGCGCCGCCCGTCGCGGACGGTGTACGTGCTGGACACCTCGGGCTCGATGGAGGGTGACCGCCTGGCCGGTCTGAAGTCCGCCCTCACCGGCCTGACCAGCGACTTCCGTGAGCGCGAGGAGGTGACGCTGATGCCGTTCGGCTCGGAGGTGAAGAGCGTGCGGACGCATGTCGTGGACCCCGCCGACCCGGGGTCCGGTCCGGCCGCGATCAGGAAGGACACCCAGGCGCTGACCGCCGAGGGCGACACGGCCATCTACACCTCGCTGGAGAAGGCGTACGACCATCTGGGGGCGGAGCAGGACACGTTCACGTCGATCGTGCTGATGACGGACGGCGAGAACACCGCGGGCGCCGAGGCGGAGGAGTTCGACGCCTTCTACGCGGGGCTCGACGGCGAGCGGCGCCGGACGCCGGTCTTCCCCATCCTCTTCGGCGACTCCGACCGGTCCGAGCTGGAACACATCGCCGACCTGACCGGCGGCCGCCTCTTCGACGCCCAGAAGGGTTCGCTGGACGGTGCCTTCGAGGAGATCCGTGGCTATCAGTAGATACCTGGAGTCCCGGAAGAACATCACCGGCAGCGCCTGCGGGCTCGCCGGGCTCGCGCTGACCTTCACGGGGGTGGCGGGCCCGTACTGGCCGGTCGTGGTGGTGGGGCTGTACGGCGCGGGCGCGCTGATCGCCCCGCCGGAGCGGCCCGCGCTGCCGGACTTCCCCGACCCGTCGGCCCAACTGGACGAGCTGCGCGCCGACTACGAGAAGCTGACCGGATATCTGGCGGAGGTGGAGCTGTCCCCGGCGGTCGAGGGCCCGCTCACCGAGCTGACGGACCTGCTGACGGCGCTGCTGGACCCGGGCTGGGCCACCGAGCTGCTCGCCGAGAACCCGGAGGGTCTGCACACCCTGTCCCGGGCGGTGCGGCAGGACCTGCCCGAGGCCGTGGACAGTTATGTACGGGCGCGGTGGTGGACGCGGCTGACGCCGGGCCAGGAGCCGCCGGAGCGGCATCTGGAGCGGCAGCTCGGTCTGCTGCGGCAGGAGGCCGAGGTCCTGGCGGCGGCCCTCCGGGACACGGAGGCCCGCCGCCAGGAGACCCACACCCGGTACCTGGAGGACCGGGGCGGGAGCTGACGGATCAGCGTGTGACGTGGACCGTCGCCGAGGCCGTCGAGCCGTGGTGCAGGTCGTCGCCCGGCCAGCTCACCGTGTACGTCGTGTCCCGCCGGGTGCGCGGGATGTCGTCGATGGTGAAGGTGCCGTCCGCGGCGACCGTCACCGACGACAGGGTGCCGGTGCCGAGCCGGTCGGTGCGCTCCACCTTCAGCACCGCCCGGTCCGGCAGGGCCCTGCCCTGCGCGGTGAAGGTGCCGGTGATCCGGACGCCGGAGCTCATCGATGCCTCCGCCGGGGCGGTCAGCGCGATCGAGGTGGGGGCCTTGCCGACGGACACGGTGTGGGTGACGTCGGTGGCCGGGCGGTGGGTGAGGTCACCGAGGTAGGACACGGTGTAGGTGGCGTCGCCGACCAGGCCGGGCTCGTCGAGGACGGTGTAGGAGCCGTCCTCCTTGACGGTGAAGGTGCCCAGGTCGTGGGTGCCGTTCGCGTCCGTGCGGGTCGCCTTGACCTTCAGCGGCTCGGCGGGCGCGGGGCCGTCGTACTCCAGCCGGCCCCGCACCGACAGCGGCTCGCCCGCGACGGCCTGGGCGGGGCTGTGGGTGAACGTTTCGCCGAGGCGGACGTCGTACTGGACGGCCGGGGGCTGGATGATGTGCAGCCAGTACTGGGTGCCGGTCGCGTTGGTGGTGACCGTGAAGAGCCGGGAGCCGTCGGCGGACCACTCCGTGCCGCGCGGCGCGACCCGGTCGCCGTCCTGGCTGCCCTCGAAGACGAACTCCAGCGGGGCGGTCGAGTCCCTCGGGTCGGCGGGCTGGACCAGGAGGTCGGGGGTGGCGCCGGTGGCCGAGGCGCCGCGTGCGACGTACTTGCCGTCGCCGCTGAAGGCGACCGAGCTGGCGGTGGCGCCCGCGGGCAGGGGCCGGTAGCCGTGGGCCGCGTCCGACAGGTCACCGGCGTTCAGCAGCCGGGTGCCGGCGGAGGCGTCGGCGAGAGCGACCTTCGCGCCGTCCGGGGAGACGGCGACGTCCTTCAGGTTCAGCGCGCTGGCGCCGCTGTCGTCGGCGAACCGGCGGGTGGCGTTCCGTACGGGGGTCTCGCCGCTGCCGTCGAAGACGCTGACGAACGGGTTGGGCGCCGAGGAGTTGAGCGCCTGGCCCATCACGAACGTGCCGTTCGGGCCGCCCTCCAGCAGGAGCTTGCCGGAGTCGTTCCAACCGGTGCGCTGCCAGCCGCCGTTGGTGATGTTGTCCACGTAGCTCGTCGCCGTGGCGCACTCGGACAGGTAGTTGGTGTACTGCGAGGTGTAGTACGGCTTGCCACCCGCGACGACGACCTCGCGGCCGCAGTTGTCGGTGGGCGCGTTGGGCGCGCTCTTGAGGGCCAGCGTGGTCGTGTCGTATGCGGAGATCCGGAAGCGCTCACCGACGTAGAGCGTGCTCGCGTCGGCGCTGAGCGCCAGTCCGGAGACGTGGTACGAGGTGTTGATGGTGGAGATCCGCTCGCCCTGGAAGGTGTAGACGGCGATCTGGCCGTAGTTGGAGCTCGAGCCCACGGCGGCGTCGGCGAGGAAGACGCGCTGGTGGACGTTGTCGACGGCCAGCGCCGAGTACGAGGTGAACGGCAGCTTGGCCACGCTGTCGGAAGCCGCCGCGTGCGCCGCGGGCGCGACGGCGACGGTGAGTCCGGTCCCGGCGAGTGCGGCGGCGAGGACGGTGGCCGCCAGACGTCTGGGACGGTGTGCTGTATTCAACTGTGCCCCCCACAGGCTGTGTTTGAGGGTCTCACGCGGGAGGTGAGACACCCGTGAAGAGCATGAAACAGGCGTGAAGATCACTTGGGCAAGGGGGACACGCCGTGGGTGGGAATGGGCGAGGGCCTGCCGTCGCCCATTCCGCCGGGGCGGGCGGAGGCGACGACGGCAGGCCCGGGGTCCCGCACGCCGTTGTGCGGGCCTCGCCGGTGTGTTCCGCGGCCGGTCGTGGCGTGACGATCGCTGGTCAGGGCATCCTCAAACCGAGTGGCGACCGGCCGCGGAGTCTGTGCGGGCGTCAGCCCAGGCGCTCCACCAGGGCGCGGTACTCGTCCCACAGCTCCTTGGGCGTGTGCTCGCCGAAGGTGTTGAGGTGCTCGGGGACCAGGGCGGCCTCCTCGCGCCACACCTCCTTGTCGACGGTGAGCAGGAAGTCCAGGTCGGCGTCGGACAGGTCCAGGCCGTCGGTGTCCAGCGCGGCCTTGGCCGGGAGCACGCCGATCGGGGTCTCGACGCCCTCCGCCCTGCCCTCCAGGCGCTCCACGATCCACTTCAGGACGCGGGAGTTCTCTCCGAAGCCGGGCCAGACGAACTTGCCCTCGTCGTTCTTGCGGAACCAGTTGACGTAGTAGATCTTCGGCAGCTTGGACTGGTCCTTGTCCTTGGCCACGTCGATCCAGTGCGCCATGTAGTCGCCCATGTTGTAGCCGCAGAACGGCAGCATGGCGAAGGGGTCGCGGCGCAGCTCGCCGACCTTGCCCTCGGCGGCGGCGGTCTTCTCACTGGCCACGTTGGCGCCGAGGAAGACGCCGTGGTTCCAGTCGAAGGACTCCGTCACCAGCGGTACGGCGCTGGCGCGGCGCCCGCCGAAGAGGATCGCGGAGATCGGCACGCCCTTGGGGTCCTCCCACTCCGGCGCGATGATCGGGCACTGCGCGGCGGGGGTGGTGAAGCGGGCGTTGGGGTGGGCGGCGGGCGTGCCGGACTCGGGGGTCCAGTCGTTGCCCTTCCAGTCGGTGAGGTGGGCCGGGGTCTCCTCGGTCATGCCCTCCCACCAGACGTCGCCGTCGTCGGTGAGGGCGACGTTGGTGAAGACCGAGTTGCCCCAGAGGGTCTTCATGGCGTTGGCGTTGGTGTGCTCACCGGTGCCGGGGGCGACGCCGAAGAAGCCGGCCTCGGGGTTGATGGCGTAGAGGCGGCCGTCCTCGCCGAAGCGCATCCAGGCGATGTCGTCGCCGATCGTCTCGACCGTCCAGCCGGAGATGGTGGGCTCCAGCATGGCGAGGTTGGTCTTGCCGCAGGCCGACGGGAAGGCGGCGGCGACGTACTTGGACTCCCCCTGCGGCGGGGTCAGCTTGAGGATGAGCATGTGCTCGGCGAGCCAGCCCTCGTCGCGGGCCATGACGGAGGCGATGCGCAGGGCGTAGCACTTCTTGCCGAGCAGGGCGTTGCCGCCGTAGCCCGAGCCGTAGGACCAGATCTCGCGGTCCTCGGGGAAGTGGGAGATGTACTTGGTCCGGTTGCAGGGCCAGGGGACGTCCTCCTGGCCGGGCTCCAGCGGGGCGCCGACCGAGTGGACGGCCTTGACGAAGAAGCCGTCGGAGCCGAGCTCGTCCAGGACCGGACGGCCCATGCGGGTCATGGTGCGCATGGAGACCGCGACGTACGCGGAGTCGGTGATCTCGACGCCGATGGCGGACAGCGGCGAGCCGAGGGGGCCCATGCAGAAGGGCACGACGTACATGGTGCGGCCCTTCATCGAGCCGCGGAAGACGCCCTTCTCGCCCTGGAAGATGTCCCGCATCTCGGCGGGGGCCTTCCAGTGGTTGGTGGGACCCGCGTCCTCCTCCTTCTCGGAGCAGATGAACGTCCGGTCCTCGACGCGGGCGACGTCGGTGGGGTCGGAGGCCGCGTAGTAGGAGTTGGGGCGCTTGATCGGGTCGAGCTTCCGGAAGGTGCCCTTGGCGACGAGCTCCCCGCACAGGCGCTCGTACTCGGCCTCTGAGCCGTCGCACCAGACCACCTGGTCCGGCTGCGTCAGGTCTGCGATCTCGTTGACCCAGGAGATCAGTCCCTGGTGGGTGGTGGGGACGCTGGGAGCCGCGATGTCGCGCGCCACGATTGCTCCTAAATGAGGGATTTTTTGTTTGGAGGCCCCGTGGGGGCTGCGACCCGGATGCTTCACGGTGGGAGCTTGGCGCTCATCCGGTGTCGACCGCACTCATTTGATCATCCGACGTGAGCGCCCATCTGTCCAGAGGGCCGCACAGGTGAGCAACGTGACGATGACCACGGTTTTTCGTGCGCCTTTACGCACACGTTGGGTGGACGTGACGATTTCTTTGCGTGACTTCCCAGCGGGGCGGCGTGAGATGATGGCCACTTCGGGGGGCCCAATTCGTCACGGGGAGCCGTAACTTACGGTTCCGTAGGTACGATGCGGGACATGACTGCGTTCGCCCCCGACGCCCCGACGGAACCGCCGGCCGACGGCCCCGGCCCGGTGGCGACCTCCCTGCCGCACCCCGTCAAGCCCAAGCTCCGCGGCTGGCTGCACCTCGGCATGTTCCCCGCTGCCCTGGTCGCCGGACTGGCGCTCACCGCCTTCGCCGACTCGCCCCGCGGACGCCTCGCGTGCGGCGTCTACGCCCTCACGGCCTGCCTGCTGTTCGGCGTGAGCGCGCTCTACCACCGGGGCAACTGGAGCCCCCGGATGGACGGGGTGCTGCGCCGCCTCGACCACGCCAACATCTTCCTGATCATCGCGGGCACCTACACCCCGCTGACCATCCTGCTGCTGCCCGACTCCAAGGGCCGGTGGCTGCTGTGGGGCATCTGGGCGGCGGCGGCCGCGGGAATCGTCTTCCGGGTCTTCTGGGTCGGCGCCCCGCGCTGGCTCTACACGCCCTGCTACATCGCGATGGGCTGGGCGGCCGTCTTCTTCCTGCCGGACTTCATGCGCACCGGCGGCATCGCGGTACTCGTCCTGGTGGTCGTCGGCGGGCTGCTCTACAGCGCGGGCGGGGTGATCTACGGCATCAAGAAGCCCAACCCGTCCCCGCGCTGGTTCGGCTTCCACGAGGTCTTCCACTCGTTCACCCTGGCCGCCTTCATCGCGCACTACGTCGGGATCTCGCTGGTGGCGTACCAGCACGCGTAGGCGCTCCCCCGTCCCGACCGGCCGCGGCTTCGACGCCGCGGCCTTTTTCATGCCTTCGGCGGATTGACAGTCCAACTCTTTTGAGAGTTACTCTCATTTTATGGCCACTGTCACCACGCCGCACTCCACGCACGCCGACCCCCGCCGCTGGTGGGCCCTGGGCGCCCTGGTCGCGAGCATGCTCACCCTCGGCTTCGACCTGACGATCCTCAACGTCGCGCTGCCGACCATGGCCGCGCAGTTGGAGGCGAGCACCGGTGAGCTCCAGTGGATCGTGGACTCGTACATCGTGGTGTTCGCGGCGCTGATGCTGCCCGCCGGTCTGCTCGGCGACCGGTTCGGACGGCGCCGCATGCTGGTGGTGGGGCTCTGCGTGTTCCTCCTCGGGTCCCTGGCCGGTGCCCTCACCGACGCGCCGGGACTCGTCGTCGCGGCCCGCTCGGCGATGGGTCTCGGGGCCGCGCTGGTCATTCCGCTGGGACTGTCCGTGCTGCCGTCGATGTTCGGCGAGGAGGAGCGCGGCAAGGCGGTCGCCGCGGTCACCGCCTCCATGGCCGCCGGGATGCCGCTCGGCCCGCTCGTCGGCGGGCTGCTGCTCGACCACTACTGGTGGGGCTCGATCTTCCTGATCAACATCCCGATGGCCGCCGCCGGCATCGCCGCCTGCCTGTTCCTGCTGCCCGAGTCCCGGGACCCCTCCTCCCCCAGGGTCGACGCGCTGTCCACGGCGTTCAGCGCGCTCGGCCTCGGCGCGCTGGTCTTCGGCATCATCGAGGGGCCGGTGCGCGGCTGGACCGGCGCCTGGGTGCTCGGCTCGTTCGCCCTGTCGGCGCTGCTGCTGGCCGGGCTCGTGGTGCGCGAGCGGCGCGCCGTACGGCCCATGCTCGACCTGGCCCTGCTGGGGCGGCGCGTCTTCCTCTTCAACGTCCTGTCCGCGACGCTCGGCACGTTCGTCTTCGCCGGGCTGCTGTTCCTGCTGCCGACGTATCTCCAGGAGATCGGCGGCAGCGACGCCTTCGGCACCGGGCTGCGGCTGCTGCCGATGATGGGCGGCCTGCTGGTCTCCGCACGCGCGAGCACCCCCTTGGTACGGCGGCTCGGCCCGCGCCCGGTGGTCTCCACCGGGCTGGTGGTGCTGTGCTTCGCCGCCCTCCTCGGCTCCCTGACCTCGACCAGCACGGGCTACGGGTTCACCGCGCTGTGGCTGACGATCGCCGGCCTCGGCTTCGGCCTGGCGATGGTGCCCGCGATGGACGCGGCGCTCGGCGGCATCCCCGCCGACGCGGCCGGCAGCGGCTCCGCCCTGCTGATGACGCTGCGCCAGGTGGGCGGCGCCGTCGGCATCGCCCTCCTCGGCAGCCTCGTCGCCGACACCTACGCCGACCGTCTCGACACCGGTGGACTGCCGGCGCCCGCCGCCGAGGCCGCCCGGGAGTCGCTCAGCGGGGGGCACGCCGTCGCCGGGCAACTGGATCTGCCCGCCCTCGCCCGCTCCGCCGACGCCGCGTACCTGGAGGGGATGGGCACGGTGCTCGTGGTGTGCGGCATCGCGTCGCTGGTGACGGCGCTGCTCACGGCCGTGTTCCTGCCGGACACCGCGGCGGGCCGGGCCCCGGAGGACAGCCCGGGTGACATGGCCGCCGCGGAGGCGGATGCCCGACAATGACCAGCATGACGGCCGCACGATCCTCCCTCACCCCCGCCGGTCCGCCCCGCCCCGGGCTGCGCGAGCGGAAGAAGATCAAGACCCGCGAGGCGATCCGCACCGCGACCTACTCGCTGATCCGGGAGCAGGGGTACGAGGCCACGACGGTCGAGCAGATCGCCGAACGCGCCGACGTGTCGCCGTCGACCGTCTTCCGCTACTTCCCCACCAAGGAGGACATCGTCCTCACCGACGAGTACGACGAGCCGCTGCTCGCCGAACTCGCCTCCCGGCCCGCCGACGAACCGTGGCTGGACTCCATCCGGTACGTGATGCGCCGCGCCATCGCTCTCGCGATGGCCGAGCAGCCCGAGGAGACGCTGCTGCGGGCGCGGCTCATGCTCGAGGTGCCCGCGGTGCGCTCCCGGATCATGGACGGCCTGTCGGCCACGGGAGGGCTGCTCGCCGACGCGATCGCCCTGCGCACCGGCCTCGACCCGGAGGGCCTGGAGGTGCGGGTGTACACGATGTCCCTGATGGGCGGCCTGCTGGAGGCCACGAAGTACTGGGCCGAGCACAGCCACCGGGACGACTTCGCCGACATCGTCGACCGGGCCCTCGGCGTCTTCGAGCACGGCCTGCCCACCGCGAAATCCTGAGGCGGCGGACGCCGGACATGACATCCTTGGCCGGGTGAACGGTCCCGAGATCCACGTCGAGTTCGACCCCGAACTGCTGCTCTTCGTCCCCCAGGCACGCCCCACCGGCGCCACGAAGACCGCCACCGACGGCGTCTCCAGCCTCGGCCATGTCGTCGAGTCCCTAGGAGTCCCGCTGACCGAGGTGGGCGCGATGCTCGTGGACGGCCGCGAGGTGCCGACCGGGCATGTCCCGGCCGCGGGCGAGTCGGTGACCGTACGCGCCGTCGCCCACCCCCAGCGGGTGCCCGGCGCTCCCCTGCGCTTCCTGCTCGACGTGCACCTGGGCACGCTGGCCCGCCGGCTGCGGCTGCTGGGCGTCGACACGGCGTACGAGTCGACGGACATCGGCGATCCGGCGCTGGCCGCGCGGTCGGCGGCGGAGAAGCGGGTGATGCTCAGCCGGGACCGGGGGCTGCTGCGGCGGCGTGAGCTGTGGGCGGGGGCGTTCGTCTACAGCACCCGGCCCGAGGAGCAACTCACGTACGTACTGGAGCGGTTCGACCCCGAGCTGCGGCCGTGGAGCCGGTGCACCGCCTGCAACGGGCTGTTGCGCCAGGCCACGAAGGAGGAGGTCGCGGACCAGTTGAAGGGTGGGACGCATCGCACGTACGACGTGTTCGCGCGGTGTGAGGCGTGCGGGCGGGCGTACTGGAAGGGGGCGCATCATGAGCAACTTGTTGCGATTGTTGAGCGTGCGCTGGCTTTGCGCGCGGGGCGGCGTTGACTTTGGAGCGCCGTAGGGGTGCGGTGGTGGGGAACTGCGGCGCCGTTGTGGCTGGTCGCGCCCACGCGGCGGAGCCGCATATCGACACAGCCCCGCGCCCCTAGGGGGTTTCAGTTGGCCAGTGTTGTCTGAAGTTGGTCCGGGTCTGTTGTGGGGGCGTCGCAGGTGAAGTTGCGGCAGACGTAGGCGGCCGGTTGGTTCTGGACCAACGGGCGGTCGGCGAGTAGGGGGAACTCGTCGCTGTCGGGGATACCGACGGCGACCACCGCGCCGGGGGCGGGACCGAGGAGGGCCGTGCGGTGCAGGGTGGTCGTGGCCGGGTCGTCCAGCGCCGGGCCGACCACCGCGATCTCCCGCGGACCGTCCAGCAGGGCCTCGGCGACCGCGAGCCCCCAGCCGACGAACCTCGGGACACGCGGGCCCAGCGCCTTCACCACGCCCAGCGCCCGTTCGGCGGCGGTGCGATGCGGCTCGCTGCCGGTGTGCGCGGCATAGCTCAGCAGGGCGCCCGCGGCGGCGGTCCAGCCGGACGGGGCGGCGTTGTCGGTCGGGTCCTGGGGACGCCGGATGAGCCGCTCCGCATCGGACGCCGTGTCGTACAGCGCGCCCGACTCGGGGTCGGTGAAGCGGGCCAGGACGTGGTCGAGCAGCAGTCCGGCGAAGTCCAGCCAGACGCCCTCGCCGGTCACCGAGGCCAGCGCCAGGAAGCCCTCGGCGACGTCGGCGTAGTCCTCCAGCACCCCCGCGTTGGCGCCGACCCGGCCGTCCTTGCTGGTGCGGGCGATACGGGCCTGGTCGTCCAGGTGCAGCCGTACCAGCAGGTCACCGGCGGCGACGGCGGCCTCCGTCAGGTCCGGCCGGTCGAAGTAGGCCCCGGTCTCGGCGAGCGCGGCGATCGCGAGGCCGTTCCAGGCGGCGACCACCTTGTCGTCCCGGCCGGGAGCCGGCCGCGCGGAACGGGCCGCGAGCAGCCGCTCCTTGATGCCGTCGATCCGTCCGGCGTCGAACACCTCGTCCCGCTGCGGCAGTTGCAGCACCGAGGCGCCCTCCTCGAAGGTGCCCTCCTCGGTCACCCCGAAGTACCGCGCGGCGAGTTCCGCGTCGTCGTCCCCGAGGACCTCGCGCAGCTGCGCGGGCGTCCACACGTAGTACGCGCCCTCGACGTGCCGCCCCGTGCCGTCGTCGCTGTCGGCGTCCAGCGCCGAGGCGAAACCGCCCTCGGGGGTGCGCAGTTCGCGGACCATGAAGTCGGCGGTCTCCAGCGCCACCCGGCGGGCGAGTTCGGAGCCGGTGGACCGCCAGAGGTGGGCGTAGGCCCGGCACAGCAGCGCGTTGTCGTAGAGCATCTTCTCGAAGTGCGGCACGACCCAGTCGCGGTCGACGGAGTACCGCGCGAAGCCGCCGCCGAGCTGGTCGTACATCCCGCCGCGCGCCATGCGCTCGCAGGTGTCCGCCGCCATCTGGAGGGCGCCCTCGGCGCCGGTGCGGGCGTGGTGCCGCAGCAGGAACTCGATCACCATGGACGGCGGGAACTTCGGTGCCCCGCCGAATCCGCCGCGCTGCGGGTCGTACTCCCTGGTCAGCCCGAGCAGCGCCTGCGCCAGCTCGGGCTCGCCGGGCACCCGGTCGTCACCGTAGGAGAGCTCCCGGCCCGCCAGGTCCCGGGCGATCTTCCCCGCCACCTCGTCGACCTCGCCGCGCCGCTCGGCCCACGCCTGGTGGACGCCCTGGAGGACCTGCCGGAAGGACGGCATGCCGTGCCGGGGGGCGGGCGGGAAGTACGTACCGAAGTAGAACGGCTCGGCGTCGGGGGTGAGGAACACGGTCATCGGCCAGCCGCCCTGCCCGGTCGCCGCCTGCACCGCCTCCATGTAGACGGCGTCGACGTCGGGGCGCTCCTCCCGGTCCACCTTGACGCTGACGAAGTGCGCGTTCATGTCGTCGGCGGTGGCCTGGTCCTCGAAGGACTCGTGCGCCATCACATGGCACCAGTGGCAGCTCGAGTAGCCGACGCTCAGCAGCACCGGCACATCGCGCCGCCGCGCCTCGGCGAAGGCCTCCTCGGACCAGGACCACCAGTCGACGGGATTGTCGGCGTGCTGGAGGAGGTAGGGGGACGTGGCCTGCGCAAGTCGGTTCGCCATGCGTCCATCCTCGCGCACCCGGCCGCGCCCCGCGGAACGGACGGGGCCCCGACCCCCCGCGTGTCCTCCGACCCGCTAGAGCCCCCGGGCCTCCATGACCTGTTGCTCGGCCGTCTCGACCGCGAAGCGTGCGGCGGGGTCGCCGTCGGCCCGTCGGACGGCGCCGCGCACCAGGGCGAGGTAGAAGAGGGCCGGGGCGCACGGGGTCCACCGCTCCGCCGGCTCGTCGGCCATGAAGCCGAGCACGGAGACGGGGTCGGCGGGCACGAACTCGAAGCGGTCGTGCTCCCACTTGTCGGCGACGCCCCGGGTCCAGCGCAGCCGCAGGGTCTCCTCGTCGAGATCGGGCAGCACCGCGCGGAAGAAGGCCGCCCACTGGTGGTTGTCCAGGTCCAGGCCGAAGCCGAGGAGCTCCAGGTCGAGCTCGTCGGAGGCGTGGACGGCGAGCTCCTCGAACAGGGCGCGCCGGGCCACCGCGTGCAGGCTGATCGGGCTGCCGTCCTCGGGGAGGTCGTGCATGCGGGCCATGCCCTCGTTGGCGGAGGAGTTCCACCGGGAGCTGTTCGGGCCGGCCACGTGGGCGCTGCGCCGCGAGAACAGCATCTTGCCGTCCTTGCCGGTCTCCAGCGCCACGTTGACGCCGAAGCTGCAGTTCATCCACACCGGGGCGTGGACCGGGTCCTCGCTCTCCAGGTACTGCTTGCGCAGGGTGAGACCGTTCTGCTGCTTGCGTTCGAGATTGAGGGATGTGGTGAGGAAGTCGAAGTAGTCGGCGTCCTGGAGGGTGAGGGTGACGACGGGGTCCTCGGCCAGATGGGTGCGGGTCACGACGACCCGCTCCACGGCGAAGCGGTCGTTGTTCCAGCGGTGCGGCAGACCGAGGGCCTCCTTGCGCCGCTCCTCCGCCTGGATGGCGTGCCGCCAGCCGCCGATCTCCTCGGGGAACTCCACGCGCTTCGCCCGGTACTTGACGCGGACGTCGTCCTCGCGGATGGGACGGGTCCCGTCGCCCTCGAAGATGTGACAGCCGGTCTCCCTGCCGATCACGGTGAACCTGTCCCGGCGCATTATCAACACCCCGTTCAGTAAGCTTCGTTGAAGCCATAGAGCTGCGAGACCTCGTCATGATACGGAGTGATGTGGGCGTTCACCTGGCGTTGGTCAAGTCCGAACGGCGCTCCTCGTCCCTGGTGGGCACCGTGGCCGTGTCCGACTACGCGCACCCCGACGCGGACACGCGGCAGCAGCTCCGGCTGAGGAACGTGGCGGACGTACGCGACCGGTTCACCCGGGTGGCGCGCGGCTCGCTGGGGTTCGGGGAGAGCGTCCGCATCGACGACGCGGGAGCCGGGCGGCGGCAGCTGTGGGAGGGGCTGGAGAACTTCCTGGCCCACGACGCCGAGCGGAAGATCCTCTACTGGACCGGGCACGGGATCCACCGGGGGGACGACGGCTACTTCCTCGCCTGCGCCGACTCCTGGGAGGACGGCGATTTCGCCCCGGAGCGCGCCCTCGCCCTGACGGATCTCGTGGACCGGCTGCTGGACCCCGGGTGCGAGACCGACACCCTGCTGATCGTCGACGCCTGCTCCTCGCACAGCCACCTCGCCGCGGCCCTGCGCCGGGCCCTGCACCTGGAGCGGGACAGCGTGTCCAGGGCGCGGCAAAACCGGCAGTCGGGCTTCGTCGTCATCGGGACGTCGGGGATCGACGCGGAGGTTCCCGAGGGCCGTTGGGTGAGATGGCTGGAGGAGGCCCTGGCCGATCCGGACTTCGTGGCGCCCGACCACGCCCGCCCCTTCGAGCCGTCCGTCCTCTACCTGCCCCTGCCGTACCTGCTGGACGGCATCGACGCGGCGGCCGCGGCCTCCGGACTCGACGAGCCCGCGCAGCGCCCCGGCCGCACCGAGGTCCGGTCGCTGCCCAACAGCTTCCTGGACAACCCCCACTTCCGGGACAGTGAGCGGCGGGTGCACACACCCGCCGTGCTGACGGGACGCGCGCCGTGGGACGCCGCCGCTCAGTTCGGTCTCGAGGAGGGCAGTCACCTCAGCCGCCACTTCGCCGGCCGGCAGCGGGCCCTGAGCAGGGTGGTGCGCTGGATGGACACCCATCCGAAGGGGCTCCTCGCGGTGACGGGCCTCGCGGGAACGGGGAAGACGGCCCTGCTCGGCCGTCTGGCCCTGACCTCGCTCCCGGAATGGCGGGAGACCTTCGGCCCGGAACTCGACCCGTCGACGCTGCCGCGCCCCGGCACCGTGCACGCCGCCCTGAGCTGCAAGGGGCAGTCGGTGCACTCGCTGGTCACGGCTCTGTGGACCGTGCTGTCCCCGTTCGAGGGCATGGCCCCGCTGCCCGGGGGACCGGTCACCCCGGAGCAGTGCCGCACGGCCGTCGACGCCCTGGTCACCCGGGCGGGCTCCCTGAACCTGATCTTCGACGCCCTGGACGAGGCGCTTCCGGACCAGGCCCACGACATCGCGCGCCATCTGCTGAATCCCCTGTCCGAACTGGAGGGGGTGCGGGTGGTCGTGGGCACGCGGCCGCAGCCCCGCAGACGCACCGCGGCACCCGCCGAGGAGGAGTCGCTGCTGGACACCCTGGACCGGACCGTCGATCCCCTGGTGCTGGGCGACGACGAGGAGGCGCGGGCCGGCATCGCGGCCATGGCGCTGTCCGTGCTCGACACGGAGGGCTCCCCGTACCGGGGCCGGGAGAGGGACGCCGACCGTGACTGGACCGCCCGGCTCGTCGCGTCGGGCAGCCACGGCTCGTTCCTGGTGGCCCGTCTCGCCGCGACGGAACTCGCCCGCCGCCCCCGGACCGTCACCGAGGCGGAGCTGTCGTCCTGGATGACGTCCGGCGGCATGGACCTGCACCGGCGGCTCGCCGAGGAGGTCGACCACCTCACCGCCCAGCGGGGCGCGGAGCGCGCCCACGAGGTGCTGCGCCCGCTGGCCGTGGTCCAGGGGCGTGGGGCGGCACCGGGCAGGACCTGGCTGTCCCTCGCCAACGCCCTGCGGAATCCGGACAGCGAAGAGCTCACGCTGGGCGATCTCCAGTATGTGTGCCGGAGCGCCAACGGCGGCATCGTCGCCTCCCAGACCGCTCCGCACGGCGACGGGACGACCTACCAGCTGGCCCATCCCAGCTACGGCGAGTTCTTCCTCACCGGCGCCGGACTCGACACCCAGGACGCCCACCGGAGAGTGGTGACGGCGCTCCGCGCGCGGGCGGGCGCCGACTGGTCCGGGGCGGACGCCTACACCCTCGCCTATCTCGGCGCCCATGCCGCCCAGGTCGGGCCGGAGGAACTGCGGGCGCTCTTCGAGGACACGGACTTCCTGCTGCGCACCGACCCGGACGTGATGCTGCCGCTGGCCTCCACCCTGGCCCGGGACTGCGACGGGGCGGCGCTCTACGGGCGCGTCGGGGGCGCCTTCCGCGACTCGGCCTCGCCCCGGGCCCGCAAGGCCCTGCTGCGGGCGACCGCGTTCGTCAGCCACCGGGACGCCACCTACCGGGCGCTGGCGGCCGTCGACGGGTTCCTGCCCTGGCAGGAGTACTGGACCGACATGCCGCCCGATCCCCTGGAGTGGCGTCGTGCCGCCCCGCTGGGCGGGGCGAGAACGCTGAGCTGGCGGGCCGGTACGGGGGCGGCGGAACTGGTGGCCGACGACACGCTGACCGCGGGCGGGCGCGGCGAGATCCTCGTCCTGCACCCGGAGTCGGGCAAACGGCTGCTGACCCGTCGGACCGGGGAGACGTCCGGCGAGCGCGGGACCGCCCTCACCGAGGTGCGGGAGGTGGGCGCCGGACCCCACTGGACCACGATCGCCCGCGACGACCGGGCCGTCCACTTCTGGCGCTCCGCCTCCCGGCTGCCCGACCACGTCTACCGCTGGGGCGGCGCCGTGGGCGCCCTGGCCGCCGCCGAGCGGGCGTCGGAGACGGTCGTCCTGGCGGCCGACGGGCAGCGGATGTGGATGTGGTCCTGGAAGGGCGGCATGCGCCGGCTCGGCACACCGCTGACGGACATCCGCATGATCGACGTCGAACGGCTCGCCGCGCTCCCCATGGGGCCCCGCCTGTTCGCCCTGGTCGCCGGGGACCGGGCGGCGCTGCTCGAGGTCGACCGCGGCACGGCCGGATCCGGCGGGCTGCTCGCGGAGGTCCTGGACCTGGGCGGACTCGGGGCTCCCGCGCTCGCCGCCGCGGCGACCGCCGCGCCGGTGTCCGCGCCCGGGGGCCGGCGGTACGGCTGGATCGCGGTCGCCGACGGGAGCCGGGTGCGGGTCTGGCGCTGCGGGACGGACGACGCCGCCCCCGTCGCCCCGCCCACCGTGGAGCTCGTACGTCAATTCGACTCCTCGGCGCGCGGGCTCGTCTTCGGCCGCCACGGCGACGACCTGCTCCTCGCCGGCTACGAGGAGGTCACGGTCCGGGTGTGGGCGGTGGAGGACGAGGAACGGGAGGCGGCGTTCCGGATGACCGCGCCCCGGGACCAGGCGATGGCCTTCGAGCCCCACGGCCAGGGACTGCTCGCCGTGGCCGACGGCCCCGACATCCGCATGCTCGACGTGGGTCCCGCGCTCGCGGCCGGGCGCGGCACACAGCGGCGCCCGAGCAACCAGAGACCCGCCGTCGCCCTGGCCGCGGCACCGGACGGACCGCCGCTGCTCTGCCGCACCTGGGACGACCGGATCCGGGTGTCCCGGCCCGGCCCCGGCGACCCGGCGACCCGCCCGGCCACCGAGCTCACCCATCTGAAGCTGGTGACCGCCGTCGACGCGGTGTACGCGGCGGGCGCCTGGATCGTGGTCGCGGCGGCGGAACGCACCGTACGGATGTGGCGCCTGTCCGAGGACCTGACCGTCGAGGCGCGGCACGACCTCACGCTCGGCGGGGACGCCGGGGAGGAGGTCCCGTCCCTGGGCCTGGTCGTCGACGGTGCCGGGACCCGGCTGCGGATCTATGTGCCGGACGAAGGGCGCGTCGTCCACGGGGACATGCCCGTCGACGCTTCCCGCGGCTGGCGCACGGGCGAGCCGACACCGGCCGGGCTGCGCTGCTGCGACCTCGACGCCCGGTCCATGCGGGACGGGACGTACTGGCTGGCCGCCGACCTCGGTGACGAGATCCGGCTGTGGGAGCACGACGGGGAGCGCCCGAGACACGCGCACCGCGTCCCCGACGTGTTCCCCTCCCATCTGGCGCTGGGAGAGCTGTACGACCCCGAGGACGAGGAGTCCTTCCCCCTGCTGGCCTGGGTGGACGGCGGGGTCCATGTGAAGGACTGCTCGGCCGGGTACGGCAAACCGCCGGAGCGGCTGCCGGGCGAGCTCCCCGCGGTGACGTCGCTGGTGTTCGCGGGCCCCCCGGAGCGGCCCGTGCTGCTGGTCTGCGGCGAGTGGACGGCACCGCGGGTGTGGGACGTGCGGGCCAGGGCGTGGCTGCACGGGGAGGGTGTCCCGTGGCGCGGGTACGCCGTGCACGCGGCGGACGCCGCACCGGACCCGGAGGGCCTGGTGGTGGCGCTCCAGGGCAATGACCGGTGTGATCTGATCCGGCTGCCGCACTCCTTCTTCGAGCCGGGCCCCGCCGCGTCCGGGTGACGCCCGCGGGAAGCCCGTACGGCCGGACGACAACCAGGCAGGAGGAGCAAGGCAGTGGAGCACGACCTCGTGGTCTTCGTACCCGGTTTTCTCGGCAGCCGGCTGACCCGGGACGGCAGGGACGTGTGGGCCGGGTGCAGCGACGCCCTGCTCCGGTCCCGGCCCTCCTCCCGGGCGCTGGCGGAGATCGCCCTTCCGCCGGGTCTCGGTGACGAGCCGCCCGAGGAGCGGTTCCGGCTGGCGGCCGAGGAGTTGATCATGGCACCGGACTCGATGCCGGGTCTGCTCTCCTGCATGGGTCACCCCGACATCCGCGCGGCGCTCGGTGATCCGGTCCCGGGTCAGTTCGTTCCCTTCGCCTACGACTGGCGGCTGTCCCACCGGCTCGTCGCCGAGCGGCTGAAGGCGCGGGTGGAGCGGGAACTCACCCGGTGGAGCGAGCAGGTCGACAGGTTCTTCCCGGACCGCCCGGACGACCCGGGGGTCGTCCTCGTCTGCCACTCCACGGGCGGTCTGGCCGGCCGTTACTACCTGGAGTGCCTGGGCGGCCGGGAGACGGCCAGGACACTGGTCACCCTGGGCACACCCCACCAGGGCTTCGCCCGGACCGTCCGGCTGCTGACCGGCCACGCGACCGGGGACGACGCGAGCCCCCTGAACGAGGCCCTCCGCGACCTCGCCCTCGGCCTGCCGTCCGTGGCCCAGATGCTGCCGGTCCACGAAGCCGTCCGCGTCTCGGGGAAGAGCCGTCCACGGACCCTCACCGACCGCCGGTACCCCGTGCCCGGCCTGCCCGGCGAACTCGTCGCGGACGCCTTCTCCTTCCACGGGCGGTTCCACGCGGCGCGCGAGGCCCACCGGCGCACCGACGCCGGCGGCCGGCTCCCGTACGAGGTGTACTCCGTGGGGAGCACCGCTCACCCGACCGTCCACGCCGTCGGGCTCTCACCGGACGGGCTGCGCCTCGCCGAGGACGGCGACGTGCTCGGGCCCGGCGACGGTACGGTGCCCCGGGATTCCGCCGTCGCCGAGTGGGCCCTGGACGATCCGGACCACATGCTGTGGACCGACGCCCGGCACGCCGCCATGGCCGGCGCCGAGGCGCTGGGCGGAAAACTCGCCGCCATCAGGAAGGGCACCGCCGTGACCGGCATGCTCGCCGGTGACGAAAGGATCGCCCTGCACGCCCCCTCGGAGGCCGTCGCCGGCCGGCCGTTCGAGGCCGCCGTCCTGGGCGTCAATCTGGCGGAGCGCAATCCGCGGGCCGTCATGCGGCGCATCGGGAACCGGGCCGAGGAGCAGGTCGTCTTCGCCCCCGACCCGACGGGCCGGTTCCGGGCGGAGCTGAGAGGCGGGCCCGGGAGATGGCTGCTGGAGGCGAGGGTCGACCGCCCGAACGGCACGGACCGCAAGGTCGTCACCCTCTACACCATGTGAATCCCGTCCGCGACGACGTCCCCCGGCTGCCACAGGAGTACGACCATCACCTCGCCACCCTTCGAAGCCCCCGACTGGCCGCGGTGCGGCCCCGGTTGCCGTGGCCGGCGGGTCGAACCGTACGGACTCTGCCTCGCCCATCTCACCGAGGAGAGCCGCGCCGCGTACCTGGCCGGCCTGGAGCCCGGTGCCGATCTCGACCACCGGGGAACGCGGTTCGCACAGGACCTGCTGGACGAGCTGCTCGCCGCCCTCACCGATCCCGCGACCGGACGGCACCGCTTGGGGCGCGTCCTGCTCGACGAGGCGGAGTTCGGCGGTGACGCGCGGTTCCACGAGGTGGACTTCACGGGCGACTGCTCCCTCGGCGGAGCACGGTTCGGCGGCGGCGTCTCCTTCGACGGGTCCGTGTTCGAGCGGGACCTCAGGTTCGGCGAGGCGACCGTCGGCCGCGACGCCCGGTTCGACGACGTGGTCGTCCGCGGCGAGGCCTGGTTCCTCCAGGCCAGAATCGACGGCGACCTCGGGTGCACGGCCGTGACGATCGGCGGGAGTGCCGTGTTCCGGGGGCTGGTCGTCGGCGGGGACGTCACGTTCGGCAGGGCCGAATTCCACGGGCCGGCGCTCTTCGGCGAGGCGGACGTGGCGGGGCGGGCCTGGTTCGACGGGGCCGTGTTCCGGCACGACGCCCTGTTCGACAAGGCCCGGCTCGCGCGCACGGCCTGGTTCGACGGCGCCGAGTTCGAACGGCAGGCGCGCTTCGAGTCGGCGACCCTGGGCGAGGACGTCTCGTTCATCGGCACGCGCTTCACCGAGGGCGCCGGGTTCTCCGGGGCGACGATCGGCGGTGACGCCGAGTTCGGCGGGAACGGGATCGGCGGCGACATCACCTTCCGGAAGGCGACGTTCCAGCGTACGGCGGTGCTGGGTCCGCTGGTGCTCCCCGGACTGCTGGACCTGTCCGACGCGGAGTTCCACTCCGCCGTGACGATCGAGGCGGCGGCGGAGTCCGTGCGCTGCCGGCGGACGCGTTGGGGATCGACCGCGGCGCTGCGGCTCCGCCACGCCGAGGTCGACGGCAGTGATGCCGTGCTCCAGTTCCCGGTGGGCATCGCCGGCCGGTCCCGCCCGTTCGTCGTGGACGGCGAGGAGATACCCGAACCGGGTCTGTCCGATCCCCGCGTGCGCGTCACCTCCCTGCGGGGCGCGGACGCCGCGTACCTGGTCCTGACCGATGTGGACCTGACCGGCTGCCTGTTCGTGGAGACCGTCCATCTCGACCAGCTGAAGCTCGACGGACGGTGCCCGCTCGCGCTGCCGCCCCCGGGGCTGCGCCGGGTCGGCCGGCGGCCGGTCCGCTGGACCCGCCGACGGACCCTGGCCGAGGAGCACCACTGGCGCGCCGGACGGCAGGGCGCGGAGGGCTGGACGAGCGCGCCGGACGGCACGGACGTATGGGAACCGGCGGTGCTGGCTCCGGTGTACCGGCAGCTGCGCAAGGCGCTCGAGGACGGCAAGAACGAGCCGGGCGCGGCCGACTTCTACTACGGCGAGATGGAGATGCGCCGCCACGACACCGAGACACCCCCGGGCGAGCGGACCCTCCTCGCCCTGTACTGGGCGGTCTCCGGGTACGGCCTGCGGGCGGCACGGGCCCTCGGGTGGCTGCTGCTGGCCGTCGTCGGCACCGTGCTGGCGATGATGCTGTGGGGTCTGCCCCAGGACGACCCCGAGCCGGTGAGCACCGGCCGGGTCACCGGCGACAGCGTCACCCTGACCACCGAGAAGCCGGATCCGGCGAACCCCCGGGGGTCGTACGGCAGTCGGCTGTCGACCGAGCGCTTCGAGAAGTCGCTGCGGGTCGTCATCAACTCGGTGGTCTTCCGCTCCTCCGGGCAGGACCTGACCACCGCGGGCACCTACATCGAGATGACCTCGCGTGTCGTCGAGCCGGCCCTGCTCGGGCTCGCTGCCCTCGCGGTCCGCGGGCGTGTGAAGAGATAGTGCCGACGCGACCGTTGATCGTCGCCCCCTCGCGCTGACGGCCCGTACGAAGGACACTCGTGGGCAAAGGAGTTGCCGCCGGAGGGGGACATGACATGCGGGACAGTCATCGGTCGGACGCCGAGCGGCTGTTGGCGCGGGCCGTGGAGGAGGAGGTGCGCCGGTCGGGCGGGCGCACGGACGGCAAGGTGCTGCTCGCGCGGGCGCGCGGCGCGCTGGACGCGATGGCGGAGACGTCGGCCGAGGAGTACGCGGCGTACACCCGCGCCCTGGACGAGGCCGAGGCCGGGCAGCTCACCTTCCGGCAGCGCTACGCCCGCGAGGGCGCCGGGACCCCGCTGCTCGTCGCGGGAGTGGCCGGAGTGGCCGCCGTCGTCGCCGACATGGCGCTCGGCACCGGGACCGGGACGGCGCTGGGCGCGGGCGTGACCGTCGGGGTCGTCGGTGCGGCGACCACCGTGGTGAAGGTGGCCGGCTCCCATGTGCCCGCCGCCCATCACCGGGCGGGCGCGGTCAGCCAGCCGGGCGGGCCCGAACAGTTGCGGCTCCAGTGGCTGACCGCCCTGGAGGTACGGGGGATCCGCCCCTTCCTGGACCAGCAGCGGGTACTGGCCGCGTCCACCGGGCCGAAGCAGGCGGGACCGCGGCTGCGCGGCGCGGACAAGAGCGCGGCGGCCCGCGGCCGCAACGTGCTGGAGCAGTCCTTCGGCCAACTCCCCGAACCGCTCGGCCCGTTCGCGGGCCGACGGCAGGAGATGGCGCGGATCCGGCAGTGGGTGCAGGCGGCCCGCGCGAGTACGGAGACCCAGCCGACCGTGGTCGTGCTGCACGGCACGTCCGGCAGCGGCCGCACGACCCTCGCGGTGCGCGCCACACACGACCTGAAGGACCACTTCCGCGGGGCCTGCGTCGTCGACCTGCGCGGCGACAGCCCGGGCGAGCCCCCGCTGTCCACCCGGGACGCGCTGCTGCACCTGCTGAACCGGCTCGGGGCGCCCCGCGAGCAGCTGCTGTTCCGTGAGCGCTCCTCCCCCGACCAGCAGCTCAAGCGGCTGAGCGAGCTGTACCACCAGCATCTGACCGGCATGCCGGTCACGATCGTCCTGGACGACGCCTCCGACCCGCAGCAGGTCCGCACCCTGATCCCGGAGCGGTCCGACAGCCTGGTCCTGGTCACCTCCCGGGCGCCCCTGGGCCTGCCCGACGATCTGCCCGCCCGGGTGTACCAGCTGCCCGTGGAGCCGCTGGACCCCGCCGGTGCGGAGGAACTCCTGACGGCCGCCGCGCAGGACTCCTCGGGCCCGTACGACGCCGAGTCCGCCGAGCGGGTCCGTGAGCTGTGCGGGGGCCTGCCGCTGGCGCTGCGCGTCGCCGGTGCCGCCCTGGGCCCGCGCTCGCCGCTGGCCCTCGCCACGGACCTGGGCGCCTACGGACCCGTCGAGCCGGTCGAGCGCGCCCTGTGGCTGCGCTACACCGACCAGCCGGAGACCGGACGGCGGCTGCTGCGCCGGCTGGCCCTGGCCGGCCGGGCCTCGCTGGGCGCCGCCGCCGCGGCGGCCCTCCTCGCCACCGACGAGGCGGAGGCCACCCGGCACCTGACCGCGCTGAATCGCGCCGGCCTGATCGACCGCGTACGGCACAGCCGTTACCGGCTGCACGACCTCGTCCGCGCCTTCGCCCTGGCCCGGCTCCTCGACGAGGAGGACCCGGCCGAGCGCACGGCGGCGCAGGAGCGGCTGATCGTGAACTACGCCGAGCTGGCCGACTCGGTGCTGCGGCTGGTCGACGGCAACATGTCGACCCGCTCGGACCGCTTCAGCCCGTACGGCTTCACCTCGCTGGACGAGGCGCTGCGCTGGCTCGACGACGAGTCCAGCTTCATCACGGCGGCGCTGCGGCACGCGGAGGGCGTCGACCAGCGGGCGGTGCTGAACCTGCTCGGCGCGCTGTGCGACTACTGCCTGCTGCGCGGCGACCTCTACCGGCTCGGGGAGATCAACGAGCTGGCGCAGGCCGTGGACGAGGGGCTGCTGGTGCGCTCGGTGCAGTGGCGCACGGGTATCGCGGCACGTCAGCTGGGCGAGCTGGACAAGGCGCGGACGACGCTGACCTCGGTGGTGGACCTGTACCGGGAGGCGCAGCACAACGCGGGCGCGGCCCGCGCCCTGACCTCGCTCGGCATCACACTGCACCACCAGGGCAACCTGACGGAGGCGTCGGCGAAGCTGCGGGAGGCCCTGGATCTCCAGGCCGCGCCCGAACTGGCCACCGACCGCGCCTGGACGATGCACGCGCTGGCGGCGGTCGAACGGGACCGGGCCAGGCTGTCCGAGGCGCTGGACCTGCTCACCGAGTCACTGGTGCTGCACCGCGCGGGCGAGTCCGTGCACGGGCAGGCGTGGGCGCACTTCCAGCTGGGCCAGCTGAACCTGCGCAGGGGCGACGTCCCGCGCGCGGAGACCGAGCTGCGCACCGCCCTGGAGCTGTACGGCCGTACCCGCGACGCCCGCGGGGAGGCGTGGGCGCTGACCGAGCTGGCGCGGGCCCGGCTGGTGGACGGGGACGCCTCGCCGGCGGTGGAGGACCTGCGCCGGGCCGCCGCCCGGCACCGGGACAACGAGGACGCGCGGGGCGAGGCGTGGACGCTGTACTACCTGGGCCAGGCGCTGGAGGAGACCGGGGACCTGGACCGGGCGGTGCGCGAGCTGGAACGCGCCCGCACGATGTTCTCCCGGATGCGGGACGTGTACGGCCTGGCCTGTGCCCGGCACCACTCGGCGCGAGTGACCCGGGACCAGCGGGCGGCCCAGACGGGGTCGCTGCGCAACTCGGGCTTCGCCCGCCAGCTGCTGGTGGACGCCCACGCCGACTTCCAGCGCATCGGGGTCGCGCACGGGGAGGCGTGGACCTGTCTGGAGCTGGCGGTCGTCGACGCGGGCAACGCGCGCACGCAGCAGGCGCTCGCGCTGTGCGACGAGGCGGTGACCCTGTTCGTGTCCTACGGCGACCGGCGCGGCGAGGACTGGGCGCGCTTCCTGCGCTGCACGCTGCTGCCGTACGCGGCGCCGGGCGGCACGGAGGTCGGTACGGCGGTGGCCCAGGAGGAGCTGTCCCAGCTGGGCCGGGCCCGGCACGACCTGCGCGACGGGAAGCTGGCCGACTGCGTGGAGGCGTACCAGCTCCTCCTGGAGCGGGGCGTGAGCCTGGAGGCGGGCTGGCAGGCCTGGCACCTGGGCATGGTCCCCAGCCGCCACGCCCGCGAGGTAATGGGCGTACAGATAACCGAAAAACCGTAACCCGCGCCGGTCCCAGCCAGCGGTGCCAACGGCCAGGGTGGTCCCGACCAGCCGTCCCAACGGCCAGGGTGGTCCCGACCAGCCGTCCCAACGGCCAGGGTGGTCCCGACCAGCCGTCCCAACGGCCCGGTGGTCCCAGCCAGCCGTTCCAACGGCCCGGTGGTTGCGGTCAGCCGTTCCAGCGGGCCGGGTGGTTGTGGGCAGTCGTTCCGCTGGGGCGGAACGGGTGGGCACAACCACCCTGCAGCCGGCACCCGGCGTCGCTGCGGACCGGGGGATTCGCGCAGCCCGGCGCTTACGGGGTGCCGCTGCGCCCACCCGTGCCGCCCCAGCGGCACGACTGCCCGCAGTGGGGCGGCGCGGCGGCCGCAGTGAGCGGCAGGGCTCAGCCCTGCTTCTCCGCGGACTCGCGGGCCCCGGGGTCCGAGGACTCCACGAAGTCCACCCGCCCCATGTGCCGGTTCATCGACTTCATCAGCCCCCACACCGCCAGAGCCATCACCGCGAACACGATGAACCCGAGAACACCAGGGGTCACCTTGTCCTCGTCGAGTTCCTTCGCCAGAGGCACCAGGTGGGTCATTGCCAGGCTTGCGCTTGCGCTCATGTCAGGCATTGTCCCGGATGCCCGCGAAGAGGTCGTCCTCGGGGAGGGAGGTATCGACGAGAGACTTCGCCAGCTCGTACTCCTCCGTGGGCCAGACCTCCTTCTGGAGATCCATCGGCACCCGGAACCAGCCCCCGTCGGGGTCGATCTGCGTGGCGTGCGCGATCAGCGCCTTGTCACGGATCTCGAAGAAGTCCGCGCAGGGCACATGCGTGGTGAGCGTGCGCTCCTTGCGCTCGAACTCGCTCCAGCGCTTGAGCCAGTCCCCGTACGGCGACTCCAGCCCGCGGTCCAGCATCGCCTGGTGCAGCGCCTCGGTGCGGGGCCGGTTGAAGCCCTGGTTGTAGTACACCTTCAGCGGCTGGTACGCCGGGCCGTACTCCTCCTCCGGGTACTTCCCGGTGTCCGCCGCGCCCTCGAACGCCACCATCGTGATCTTGTGGGTCATGATGTGGTCGGGGTGCGGGTAACCGCCGTTCTCGTCATAGGTGGTGATCACCTGGGGGCGGAAGGCACGGATCTTGCGCACCAGCTCGCCGGCCGCCTTGTCCACGTCCTCCAGGGCGAAGCAGCCCTCCGGCAGCGGCGGCAGCGGGTCGCCCTCGGGCAGCCCGGAGTCGACGAACCCGAGCCACTCCTGCTTCACGCCGAGAATCTCCCGGGCCTCGTCCATCTCCTTCTTGCGCACCTCGTGGATGTGTTCCTCGATGTACGCGTCACCCTGAAGTTTCGGGTTGAGGATGGAGCCGCGCTCCCCGCCCGTGCAGGTCACCACCAGCACGTCCACCCCCTCGGACACGTACTTCGCCATGGTGGCCGCGCCCTTGCTCGACTCGTCGTCGGGGTGGGCGTGGACGGCCATCAGTCGCAGCTGGTCAGTCAAGACTCAATCCTCAAGTCGTTAGGCGCCCTCAGTGCGGCGGCGCAGTCGCAGGCTTCTATAGTGACCGAATCGGGGGACGAATAATTCCGGAGTTCCGTTCCGGGAAACGCCAGGGGACGCCGGTCCCCTCCTGCCGAGGAGACGATCATGAGCACGTCGAGCACGCGGCTGCCCGAGGGCCGCTACGGCCGCTCCTCGGACCAGCGTGCCGACCGCACGCTCAAGATCGTCGGCGCCGTGCTGTCGGTGCTGCTGCTCGGACTGGTCGGCTGGTTCGGCTACCACTACGTCGCCCAGAACGAGATCAGCGCCGAGGTGATCGGTTTCGACACCGCCGAGGACTCCGTGAAGGTGCACCTGGAGGTGCACAAGGACGCGGGGGTCTCCGGCTACTGCACGGTCCGCTCCCAGGCCGAGGACGGCGCCGAGGTGGGCCGCGCCGACTTCCGCTTCGACAAGGACGCCACGCGCGTCGACGAGGTCGTCACGCTGCGCACGACCTCCCCGGGCACCACGGCCGAGCTCGTCGGCTGCCACGCGGACTGACATCGCCTGACACCGCGGGGAATACCTCGCCACTGACCTGCGCTTACGTGAGTCCGGTGGCTTATGTCCTCCCCCTGCGGGCACTCAATTGTTAGGCTCGTGGTTTCGCCCATCTCTGGAGGACCATCCTTCTGGGTAGGGCGATGCTTTGTATTCCCAGTACCTACGAGGAGCACCTGTGACCCAGACCAGCGAGAACGTCACCTGGCTGACCCAGGAGGCGTACAACAAGCTCAAGGACGAGCTTGCGCACCTTACTGGTCCCGCGCGCACGGAGATCGCCGCCAAGATCGCCGCCGCGCGCGAGGAGGGCGACCTGCGGGAGAACGGCGGGTACCACGCGGCCAAGGAGGAGCAGGGCAAGCAGGAGCTCCGTGTGCGCCAGCTCACCCAGCTCCTCGAGAACGCCAAGGTCGGCGAGGCCCCGGCGGCCGACGGCGCCGTCGCGCCCGGCATGGTCGTGACCATCGCCTTCGACGGCGACGAGGACGACACGCTGACCTTCCTGCTGGCCTCGCGCGAGTACGCGAGTTCCGACATCGAGACCTACTCGCCGCAGTCCCCGCTGGGCTCGGGCGTCATGGGCCACAAGGTCGGCGAGGACGCGGAGTACGAGCTGCCGAACGGCAAGAAGGCCTCGGTGAAGATCCTCGACGCCAAGCCGTACGACGGCTGACCCGCCCCCGCGAGTCCCCGACGGGCCCCCGGCACCGCACGCGGTGCCGGGGGCTTCGTCATGCCGCCGCCGAGCGGTACTTGCGCACGGCGAGGGTGCGGAAGAACACGATGATCAGGACCGAGTAGATCAGCGACGCCCACACCGGGTGCTGCATGGGCCAGGCGTCCGAGGTGGAGACCCCGGGGTTGCCGAAGAGCTCCCGGCAGGCCTGGACGGTGGCGCTGAACGGGTTCCAGTCGGCGATGTGGCGCAGCCAGGGCGTCATGTTGCTGGAGTCCACGAACGCGTTCGACACGAAGGTCACCGGGAAGAGCCAGACCAGTCCGCCGGAGGTGGCCGCCTCCGGCGTGCGGACCGACAGGCCGATGACCGCGCCGATCCAGGTGAACGCGTAACCGGTGAGGAGCAGCAGGGCGAACGCGCCGAGTACCTCGCCGATGCTGGTGTGGGTGCGCCAGCCGACCAGGAGGGCGACGACGGCGAGCACGAGCAGGGTGAGCGCCGTCTGCACCATGTCGGCGAGGGTGCGGCCGGTGAGCACCGCGCCGCGTGCCATGGGCAGGGAGCGGAAGCGGTCGATGAGCCCCTTGTGCATGTCCTCGGCGATGCCCGCGCCGGCTCCGGCGGTGGCGAAGGTGACGGTCTGCGCGAAGATGCCCGCCATCAGGAACTCGCGGTAGACCTCCGGACTCGTGCTGCCGCCGATGTCCATGGAGCCGCCGAACACGTACGAGAACAGCACCACGAACATGATGGGCTGGATGAGGCCGAAGATGACCACTTCGGGGATCCGGGCCATGCGGATCAGATTGCGTTTGGCGACGACCAGGGAGTCCCGGATCGACTGGCCGATGGGGTTGCCGGGTGCCGTGACCCGGACGGTGTCGGTGACGGCACTCATTTCGCGGTCTCCTTGTCCTGGCGGTGGCCGCGTCCCTTGGCGTCCCGCGCGGTGTCGTCGTTCTCTTCCTTGACCTCCGCGACATGCCCGGTGAGGGAGAGGAAGACGTCGTCGAGGGTGGGGCGGCGCAGACCGATGTCGTCGATCTCGATCCCGTGGGTGTCGAGGTCGCGGATGATCTCGGCGAGGAGCTTCGCGCCGCCGGAGACCGGTGTGGTGATCTTGCGCATGTGGTCCTCGACCGTGGTGTCGCCCTTGCCGGCGCCGCGCAGGCTGTACTTGTCGAGGAGCGCGGAGGCGGACGGGATGTCCTCGCGCTCGTGCACCACGACCTCGACGCGCTCACCGCCCGTACGGGCCTTGAGCTGGTCGGAGGTGCCCTGGGCGATGACCCGGCCGTGGTCGACGACCGCGATGTCGTGCGCCAGGTGGTCGGCCTCCTCCAGGTACTGGGTGGTGAGCAGCAGTGTCGTACCGCCGGAGACGAGCTGCTTGATCACCTCCCAGAGCTGCTGGCGGTTGCGCGGGTCGAGGCCGGTCGTCGGCTCGTCCATGAACATCACGGGCGGCGAGACGACCAGCGCGGCGGCGAGGTCGAGACGGCGGCGCATGCCTCCGGAGTAGGTCTTGGCGGTGCGGTCGGCGGCGTCCGCGAGGTTGAACTGCTCCAGCAGCTCGTCCGCGCGGGTCTTCGCGGCCTTCGCCTTCATCTGGTAGAGCTGTCCGACCATCTGGAGGTTCTCGCGGCCGGTCAGATACTCGTCGACGGCGGCGAACTGGCCGGACAGGCCGATGGAACGGCGTACGGCGTCGGGCTGCTTCAGCACGTCGAGGCCGGCGACGACCGCCCTTCCGCTGTCGGGCCGCAGCAGGGTCGTCAGGCAGCGGACGGTGGTGGTCTTGCCCGCGCCGTTCGGCCCGAGCAGGCCCAGGACGGTGCCCTCGGGGACCTCGAGGTCGACGCCGTCCAGTGCCCTTACGTTCCCGAAGGTCTTGACCAGACCTTCGGCATAGATGGCGCCTGGCATATGAGTCTCCACGTCATCGTGATTCTTCGGAAAAGCCTAGGTTCGCGCGCAATGGCGTGCTCGGATTTCCGACACACCATAACGCGATGTATCGCGTCTCACAATGGGATTGCCCGAAGGAGTGACACCGCGTCCGGTGTCAGTCCATGACGGTGTAACCCGCCTCGCGCAGGGCCTGGTTGACCTCGATGCAGTGCGCCGGGCCCTTCGTCTCCAGGTGCAGCTCCACCTCCGCCTCCGTGAGCCCGAGCCGCGGATCGGTCCGTACGTGGCTCACATCGAGGACGTTAGCGTCGGCCACTGACAACGCCCCGAGAAGCGAGGCGAGGGCGCCCGGCCGGTCCGTCAGACGCAGCCGTACGGCCAGGTAGCGGCCCTGCGCGGCCATGCCGTGCCGCAGCACCCGCTCCATCAGCACCGGATCCACGTTGCCCCCGGACAGCACCGCGACGACCGGACCCTCGAACGCGCCGGGCCGGCTCAGCAGCGCCGCCACCGGGCTCGCCCCGGCCGGCTCGACGACCAGCTTGGCCCGCTCCAGACAGAGCAGCAGCGCGGCCGACAGCTCGTCCTCGGTGACCGTGCACACCTCGTCCACCAGCTCGCCGACGATCCCGAACGGCACGTCACCGGGCCGCCCGACCTTGATCCCGTCGGCCATCGTCACCGGGTTGCGCACCGACACCGGCCGCCCGGCCGCCAGCGAGGGCGGATAGGCCGCCGCGCCCGCCGCCTGCACCCCGACGATCCGCACATCGGGCCGCAGCGCCTTCACCGCCACCGCGATCCCGGCGGCCAGCCCGCCCCCGCCGACCCCGACGACGATCGTGCGCACCTCGGGGCACTGCTCCAGGATCTCCAGCCCCACCGTGCCCTGGCCCGCGATGATGTCCGGGTGGTCGAACGGGTGGATGAACACCGCACCCGTCTCGTACGCGTACTCCGTCGCGGCGGCCAGCGTCTCGTCGACCACCTGGCCGTGCAGGCGCACCTCGGCGCCGTACTCCCGGGTCGCGCTGATCTTCGGCAGCGGGGCGCCCTTCGGCATGAACACCGTGGACCGCACCCCGAGCAGCGACGACGCCAGCGCGACCCCCTGCGCGTGGTTGCCGGCGCTCGCCGCGACCACACCGGCGGCCCGCTCCTCGGGCAGCAGCCCGGCGATCCGCACATACGCGCCGCGCAGCTTGAACGACCCCGTCCGCTGGAGGTTCTCGCACTTCAGGTGCACCGGTGCGCCGATCCGCCGGGACAGGTGCCTGCTGCCCTCCAGGGCGGTCGTCCGAGCCACGCCCGAGAGCATCTTCTGGGCTCCGCGCACATCGTCGAGCGTGACGGTCCGCAAGGAGTCAGCCGTGCTGTAGCTCATGACTCCAGCATCGCAGTTCACAGACGGCGGCGACCGGTGTGACCAACCCGCGGACTCGGCTTTGCGCAGCGCCGGTACGGCCCGCCGTCCGGCCGCGTACCCTGTCCCCCAATTAGCAGCCCTCCACGAAGTGAGCCTCCGGCCATGCCCACAACACCCGACATGTCGACGGACATGAGGACGGACCTGACGGCCGTCGGTGACACCGGTCTTCTCGACACGCTGCAGCACGAGGTGGCGTTGTTCGCCCGCCGTGCCGAACAGACGCGGCTCGGCGGGGTCGGCCAGGTGCGCAACTCGATGGACCGCGCCGCATACCTGCTGCTCAACCGCCTGGACAAGGAAGGCCCGATGGGCGTCAAGGCGCTCGCCGCGAGCATGGGCATCGACTCCTCGACGGTCACCCGGCAGGTGGCTCCGCTCGTGGACACCGGCCTCGTCAAACGGACCTCGCACCCGGAGGACGGACGCGCGGTCGTTCTCCAGCTGTCCCCGCGCGGGCAGTCACGCCTGGAGGAAGTGCGCTCCTCACGGCGTCAGTTGATGGCCGAGCTGACACACGACTGGGCGCCGGAGGAGCGCGAGGCGTTCTGCGCGCTGTTGACGCGCTTCAACGGTGCGCTGTCTTCTCGGATGTCCACGCAGGAACGGGTGGACTCCTGAGCCCTGGGGGCTGCGCCCCCAGACCCCCTTCGGCCCTCCGGGCCTCGTCCTCAAACGCCGGACGGGCTGCGTGTCAGCCCCTCCGGCGTTTGAGGAGCGGGGGTCCGGGGGCGGCGCCCCCGGGGACGGGACGGGAAGGGGCGGCGGGGGCGGAAACAATCCGCTGCCGCTCGCGCGTGCACATCTCTTGACCAAGAGGCGCACCCTGGCCTGATATGAGAGCCAGGGCTCTCAGGGGCGACGGGAGGCGCGGTTGCGACCACGGCACACGTCCCAGAACGAACTCCGCGCCCGCGAATTCGCGGCGTACGTCGCCGGCGCGGGCACCCGCCTGCTGCACACCGCGACACTCCTCACCGCCGAACCCCGCGCCGACAACCCGCGCGCACGGCGCCTGCTCACCCTCGCCCTGGCCCACACCTACGCGTCCTGGGACCGGCTGCACGGTGAGGACCCCTACAACCACACCCGCCAGCACCTGGCGACCCGCTTCGCGAACGGCACCTGGCACCGCTGGGGCGGACTGCTCCACTTCCGCGACCGCCGCCCCGAGGGGCCGCTGGCCCGGCTCACACCGCAGGAACGCCTGGTCCTGGTGCTGCGCCTGCACGAGGGCATCGCCGAGGAACAGACCGCGGCGCTGCTCGGCCTGCCCGCGGAGCGCGTACGAACCCTCTTCAACCGCGCGATGGCCACCGTCCTGCGCCCGCCCCCGAGACCGGCCCCCGCGGTGGGCGGCGTCAAGGCGGTGCCCTCATGACCCTGATGAAGCGTGAGGCGACCGTACGGCGGATGCTGGAGCGGTCGCCGCCGCCCGTGCCGCCCGAGCTCCACGCGGACGCCGTGCGGCGCGGGGCCCGCATCCTGCGCCGCCGGACGCTCGCCCGCCGCGCGATGTGGCTGCTGTTGCTGGCGGTGTCAGTGGCGTTCGTGGTGTGGGTGGTGACCGCCCGTCCCTGGGTGGAGCCGCCGTCGGAGACGACTCCACCGCTGACGGGATGGTGACCGTTACGCGCCGAGCGCCTGCTGGAGGTCCTCGAGCAGGTCGTCGACGTTCTCGATGCCCACGGACAGGCGCACCAGGTCGGCGGGGACCTCGAGCGCGGAACCGGCCGCGGACGCGTGCGTCATCCGCCCGGGGTGCTCGATCAGCGACTCCACGCCGCCCAGGGACTCGCCGAGCGTGAACACCCGGGCCCGGTTGCAGACCTCGACGGCCGCCTGCTCGCCGCCCTCCACACGGAAGGAGACCATGCCGCCGAAGGCCCGCATCTGCTTGGCGGCGACCTCGTGACCGGGGTGGTCCGGCAGCCCCGGGTACAGGACGCTCGTCACGCGCGGGTGGCGGGTCAGCATGTCGGCGACCCGCGTGGCGTTCTCGCTGTGCCGGTCCATGCGGACCGAGAGGGTCTTGGTGCCGCGCAGCACCAGCCAGGAGTCGAAGGGGCCGGCGACCGCGCCCATCGCGTTCTGGTGGAAGGCCAGCTCCTCGCCCAGCTCCGCGTCGCCGGTGATCAGGGCACCGCCGACGACGTCCGAGTGGCCGCCCATGTACTTGGTCAGGGAGTGCACGACGACGTCCGCGCCGAGCGCGAGCGGCTGCTGGAGGTACGGCGTGGCGAAGGTGTTGTCGACGACGAGGCGGGCGCCCGCGTCCCGGGCGACCTGGGCGACGGCGGCGATGTCGGTGATGCCGAGCAGCGGGTTGGAGGGGGTCTCGACCCATACGGCCTTGGTCTTCGGGGTGAGGGCGGCCCGGACGGCGGCCGGGTCGGAGGTGTCGGCCACCGACCACTCCACACCCCAGCGGGCGACGACCTTGGCGAAGAGGCGGAACGTGCCGCCGTACGCGTCGTTCGGGATCACCACGTGGTCGCCGGGGCTGAGCAGCGTACGCAACAGGCAGTCCTCGGCCGCCAGTCCGGACGCGAACGCGAGGCCGCGGCGGCCGCCCTCCAGGGCGGCGAGGTTCTCCTCCAGGGCGGTCCTGGTCGGATTGGCGCTGCGGCTGTACTCGTAGCCGCCGCGCAGACCGCCGACACCGTCCTGCTTGTAGGTGGACACCTGGTAGATCGGCGGGACGACCGCGCCCGTCAGGGGGTCGGCGGTGTTGCCCGCGTGGATCGCGAGCGTCTCGAAGTGCTGACTGATGTGCCTGTCGCTCATGGGCACCGAGGGTAGTGCGCGCACGGTGCGGATGGCGGACGCGGAGCGGGCGGAACGGACCCGGCGGGCCGGTTCCGGGAGTTTTCCACAGGGTCCGGCACCGGGTTGGCCAATTGTCGTCGTGGTCTGGTTCGCTTGTGACATGGAGATTCTCTGGGTCCTGATCGCGCTCGTCATGCTCGGCGTCGTTGTGCTGCCGTTCGTCAGGCGCAGTCGCGGGACGATCATGCAGGTCCCCGCCGGCCACCCGGACGCGGCGGACCCGGCGAACTACGGCTTCGCCCTCGAGGAGGAGTTGGACGTCCGCATGCCGGGGCCCGACCAGGACCTGCTGGACGTTCTGGACCTGGTGCAGCGCACGCAGGACTACCGCGCGGCGCAGCAGCTGCTGGCGGGTACGGACGCGGAGGGCGAGCTGCGCTGGCAGCGCGTCCAGGCCTTCGCGGGCGCGGCCTCGCTGGAGCTGGCCCAGCGGCCCGGCGGGGTGAGCGAGGCGCCGGGCGGTCAGTGGCTGCGGGTGTGGCGGACCGAGGCGCCCAAGGACGCGGGCGGGGCGGCGGTGCACGCCGAGTTCCTGGTGCAGCAGGCGTGGCGGACGGCGGCGCCGGGGACGGACGAGTTCCGGATCATCATGGAGGAGGCGAAGGCCGCGTGCGCCGAGGCGGCGCTGCTGGCCCCCGGTGACCCGGTCCCGTACATCGTGGAGCTGTCGGTGGCGCGTGGACTCGGTTACTCCCAGCAGGACTTCGAGCAGGTCTGGCTGAAGATCCTGGACCGGGCCCCGGCGCACATGGGGGCACATCTGGCCGCGCTGCACTACTGGTGCGAGAAGTGGCACGGCTCGCGGCAGCAGGCGTACTCCTTCGCCGAGGCGGCGGCGGCCCGGGCTCCCCAGGGCTCCCTCCTCGCCGCCATGCCGTTGTTCGCGGTGTTCGAGCACCTGCCCGAGGTGCACCTGGTCGCGGGCTTCTACCAGAGCGAGGTCGTCACCAAGGCGATCCACGGCGCGCTGCACGCGGTGCACTCGGCCCGCCCGGACGACCCGATGTCGGCTCATGTGCGGCACCTGCTGATCTTCTTCCTGGTCCGCGGCGAGCGCTGGGCGGAGGCCATGAGCCAGCTCATACACGTCGACGGCCATGTCGGCGCCCTCCCCTGGACCCTCTCCCCCGACCCGGCCGCCGAGTTCGCCGTCTACCGCGCCCTGGCGGTGGCCGGCTACGAGGCGAACGGCGGCAGCCCGGCGACCCTCCCGCACTGAGCACCACGGCACGGACCCCGGCCGGCCACCCGCACAAACCGAAAACCTGAGCGGATTCGGGGCGCGCGGTCCTACGATCGGTGCATGTCGCTTCGCGGAGTGTTACGGACCGTCGTCGTCCTCGCCATCACCCTCGCCGGGACCGTCGGGGCCGGCACCGGGACGGCAGGGGCCGAGGAGGGCGAGTCGCCGCCCGACGGGCAGTCGCTGTACTACAACCACGCCTTCGGGGTGCTCGACCGGGAGACCGCCGACGCCATCGAGCACTCCGCCTATCTGCGCGACTTCGCCAACTTCCAGGTGCGGACCACGACCGGGGCCGACGGCCAGGTCTGGACGGGCCGCTATCTGATGGGCCGGGAGACGTATGTGGAGCTCTTCGGGGTCGGCGATCTGCCCGGCCCGGACGGACTCCTGGGCTCCGCGGGGCTGGGGGTCTCCACCGAGCGGGCCGGTGACCTGCCGGCCGTGACCGAGCGGCTGCGGGACCTCGGCGTCGTGGACCCCGTCGCGTTCCGTCAGACCCGTGACTTCGGCGACGGCGTGCCCGTGCCCTGGTTCGACGCCGTCCTCACCACCACCGAGTACGACGGCTTCAACGCGTGGGGGATGGAGTACCTGCCGGAGTACTTCGCCGACCCGCGCAGCAACACCGAGCCGGCCGCCCACCCCGGTGACGTGGGCCGGGAGCGCTATCTGTCCGACGACTACCGCGACCGCATGATGCGTGACGTGACGTACGTCCGCCTCGCCGTCACCGAGGGCGACCTCGCCGACACGGTGCCGCTGCTGCGGGCCGGCGGCTTCGCCGTGCGGACCGTGGCGGGCGGTGGCCTCGTGGCCCGGGGCGGCGGCACCACGCTCCGCTTCGACGTCGTCCCGCGCGACGAGGCGGGTCTGCGCCAGGTCCGGATGTCGCTGAACGCGCCCGTGGAGGCGCGGCACACGGAGCGGATCGGCCGGTCGGTGCTCACGGTGGGCCCGGGCGACGACGCCGTCTGGACGTTCGGCGACGGGAGGTAGCCGGCCGGCGGGGAGGCCGCTCAAGCCGCCGAGAGCTGCCGCTCCGCCAGGAAGTCCTCCCAGGTCCGCTCGCCCACCCGCGCCCCTTCCAGGGTCAGGTTCGCGCCGGCCCGGTAGGCGCGGCCCGCCTTGCCCGGAAGCGGGACGGGAAGGGTGGGACGGCGCCTGCCCCGGAGGGCGAGGTACGGCCGGGCCAGGGAGGCGAGGTCGTACAGGCGGGGGCCGGTCATGTCGGGGACCAGGCCCGAGGGCCGGCCCAGGGTGAGTTCCGCCAGGCGGGCCGCCACCTCGGCGGAGTCGACCGGCTGGAGGCGCAGGCCGCGCGGGACCGGCAGGACCGGCAGCCTGGTCATCTTCTCCACCACGGTCAGCATCAGGTCGTGGAACTGCGCCGCCCGCAGGGTGGTCCACGGGATGCCCGACTCCGCGACGGCCCGCTCGGACTCCAGCTTGCCGCGCATCCACGCCAGCGGGACCCGGTCCGCGCCGACGACGGAGATGAGGACGAGATGACCGGTGCCGGCCTTCGAGGCGGCCCGCACCAGTGTGCGGGTCGCCTCGTCGTCGCCCTTGGGCCCGCCCGCCAGGTGGAGCACCGTCCCCGCTCCGGCGACGGCCGCCTCGACGCCCTCGCCGGTCAGCAGATCACCGGTGACGTACGAGACGCCGTCGGCCGGCGGCCGGGCACTCCGGGTGAGGATCCGCACCTCGTGGCCCGCCGCCCGCAGCAGCGGGACGACATGGCCGCCCAGGGTGCCCGTACCGCCGGTGACCAGGATGAGTGATGTCATGGCCGCTTCTCCCGTTCCTCTCGTACCGCGTACGTTCCGTGTCGTTCGGCGATATGACGGAACGGACCGCGGGAGTGTGACCGGGAGGGCGGCGCCGGGTGTCAGATCGTTGCCGTGTCGATCACGAAGCGGTAGCGGACGTCGCTGTTCAGCACCCGCTCGTAGGCGTCGTTGATCTCGGCCGCGCCGATCAGCTCGATCTCCGCGCCGAGGCCGTGCTCGGCGCAGAAGTCCAGCATCTCCTGTGTCTCGGCGATGCCGCCGATCATGGAACCGGCGAGGGTCTTGCCGCCGCCGATCACCGAGAAGAGGTTCAGGGAGATGGGCTCCTCGGGGGCGCCGACGTTGGCCAGCGTGCCCTCGGTCCTCAGCAGCGACAGGTAGGCGCCGAAGTCCAGCGGGGCCGAGACCGTGGAGACGATCAGGTCGAAGGTGCCGGCCAGCTCCTCGAAGGTCTTCGGGTCGCTGGTGGCGTGGTAGTGGTCGGCGCCCAGCTTCAGGCCGTCGTCCTTCTTGCGCAGGGACTGCGACAGCACCGTCACCTCGGCGCCCAGCGCGTGCGCGATCTTGACGCCCATGTGGCCGAGGCCGCCCAGGCCGACGATCGCGACCTTCTTGCCGGGGCCGGCACCGAAGCGCTTCAGCGGGGAGTAGAGGGTGATGCCGGCGCACAGCAGCGGCGCGGCGACGTCGAGGGAGAGGCCGTCGGGGATGCGGACGACGAAGTCCTCGTCGACGACGACCTTCTGCGAGTAGCCGCCGTAGGTGGGCTCGCCGTCCTTGCCGATGCCGTTGTACGTCGGGACGTTGCCCTTGACGCAGTACTGCTCACGGCCGGCCTTGCAGTTCTCGCACTCGCGGCAGGAGTCGACCATGCAGCCGACGCCCACGCGGTCACCGACCCGGAACCGGGTGACGCCGGGGCCGACCTCGGACACCACTCCGGCGATCTCGTGGCCGGGGACCATCGGGAAGATCGCCTCGCCCCAGCCCTCACGGGCCTGGTGGATGTCGGAATGGCAGATGCCGGCGAACTTGATGTCGATCAGTACGTCGTGCTCGCCGACCTCGCGCCGCTCGATGGTCGTCCGCTCCAGCGGAGCCTTGGCGGCGGGTGCGGCGTACGCGGCAACAGTGGTCATGCGGGGGTTCTCCTCGTGAGGCGGTGCACCCGGCCGCTGCCTTCAGTGCGACCGGGAACGGCCTCCAGCCTGCGACAACGGCCGCGGCTCACCCAGACCACGGCTTTGCCTACGTTGGCTGTGCGTACCACTGGCGGGGACAGGATGGTGTGCGTACGACGGGGAATACTGGAGGCATGGACGAGCAGCACACCCAACCGGCCGGCCCCGCGAGCGGCGGCCTCGACCCGCGAGCGGAACTGAGCGAGTTCCTGCGGACCCGGCGGGCCCGGCTGAAGCCGGAGGACGTGGGTCTGCCGGACTTCGGCCGCCACCGCCGGGTGCCGGGCCTGCGCCGCGAGGAGCTGGCGCAGCTCGCCGGGGTGTCCGTGGCGTACTACACGCGCCTGGAGCAGGGCAACGGGCAGAACGTGTCGGCGGAGGTGCTGGACTCGATCGCGCGGGCCCTGCGCCTCACCGACGCCGAGCGGTCCCACCTCACGCATCTGGCGAAGCCGAAGCTGCGGCGGAAGAAGCCGGTGGCCAGGACCCAGCAGGCCCGCCCGGCGCTGCGGCACCTGCTGGAGTCGATGGACACGGTCCCGGCGTACGTCGTGGGCCGGCGCTCGGAGATCCTCGCCTGGAACCGGATGGCGGCGGCGGTCTTCGGGGACTGGGGGAAGCTTCCGGCGCAGGAGCGGAACTGGGCGCGGCTGGTGTTCCTGCACCCGGACCAGCGGGAGCTGTTCGTGGAGTGGGACCAGAAGGCGTCCGACATGGTCGCCTATCTGCGGATGGACGCGGGCCTCCACCCGGACGACCCCCAGCTGTCCTCGCTGGTCGGCGAGCTCTCCGTCAAGAGCGAGGAGTTCCGCAGGCTGTGGGCGGCGCACGACGTCAAGGAGAAGAGCCACGGCGTGAAGCGGCTCAGGCACCCCCTGGTCGGGGAACTGACGCTGCTCTGGGAGTCGTTCCGCCCGGCCGGTGACGACTGCGGGCAGTCGCTGGTCACGTACTTCGCGGAGCCGGACACGCCGTCGGCGGAGGCGCTGCGGCTGCTGGGCAGCTGGAGCGCGGACACGACGCGGTCCGGGACCTCCGCGCCCGCCGCCTGATACGCGGAACGGCCCGCCGGAAGCAGTGCTTCCGGCGGGCCGTTCGCTCAGCGGGCTACTTGCCGTAGTACGCGTTGTGGATCGAGATCGTCGACGTGTTGCCCTTCTTGTCGGCGATCTTGGCGCGGAAGGAGATGGCCTTCCCCTTCGCGGGGTTCTTGACGGTGATCTTCCCGCTCTTGACCGTGGTCTTCTTCCAGGTCTTGCCGCTGTCGTAGGAGACGTACACCGACAGGGACTTGAGATTCTTGCCCTTGGCGGCGCCCTCCACGACGACCGGGACGGTGACCTTCTTGCCGGCCGTCACCTTGCTGTCCAGGCCGGTGGCCGCGTCGAAGCGGGCCGTGGAGACGGGCAGCTGCTCTATGTCGGTGGTCTTCTTGGAGCGGAACGTCCAGGTCGCGTCGATCCGCGTGGACGCGGCGGCGACCTTGGCGCTGCGCTTGACCGAGGTGGTCAGCTTGTAGGAGGCGTCCCCGGACGGGACCTTGAACTCCTTCTCGCCGAGCAGCGGGTCGTCGTGCGAGCCGACCTTCTTGCCGTTGCGGTAGAGGCTGGTGGTGGCCGAGGTGTGCAGCGAGGAGCCGACGTGGCCCTTGCCGTCGGCGAACAGCGGGAGCAGCCCGGAGATGCTGTTGCCGTCACGGAAGATGCCGTAGTCCGAGGTGACGCGCGGCCCGAAGACGGCCGTGTTCACGGTCTCCGCGTACGACTTGCCGGCCTTGTAGGCCTTGCCGGCGCCGATGAAGTAGCCGGCCTCGGAGACCGGCCAGCCCTCCGCGTCGACACCGCCCTGCTGCTCGAAGTCGAGGTCCCACTTCACCCCGCCCGAGGTGGACAGGTGCAGCGTGCGGGTGCCGGGCAGGCCCTGCGGAATGCCGATCGAGGAGCCGCTGGAGCTGCCGGGCAGCTGGCCCAGGGCGCTGACGGCGCCCTTCTTGCCGCTCGCCGCCGCGCCCATGCCGACCTTCACCGTGGCGAGCTCGCCCGCCTTGTAGTGCCGGGTGTAGCCGGTGGCGAGCTTCTTGACCTTGCCGCCGACGACGGTGTCGTACTGCTCCTTGGCGCCCTTGCTCCAGTGGGCGTCCCACTGCTGGCTCAGGGAGCCGTCGGTGATCTCCGGACCGAGGTGCGCGGAGCGGAAGTTGTCGTACGACTCCAGCCACCAGCCGAACCCGTTGGTCGAGTCGTCCGTCTCGACGGTGTAGTCGGCGGAGGCGAACTCCGGCTTGACCGCCTTGTCCGGCACGCTGATGCTCACCGGCTTGGCCTTGCGGGCGTCCAGCGTGATCGTCGTCTTCTTGGTGACGCTCAGCTTGGGCTGGGCGAGCCAGTCGGCGCCCTCGTACTTCTCCGGGTCGGCGCTGACGAAGATCCCGGTGTCCAGGACGTAGCCGCCCTTGGGCACGCGGACGGTGACGGTGCCGTCGGCGTCGTAGGGCTGGTACCACTGGCCGGCGCCCAGTCCGGAGAGGCCGGCCAGACTGGCGACGTAGTTCCCGGCCGGCTTGCCCGCCCGGTCGATGAACTTCAGCGTCACGTCGTACGACTCGACCTCGCGCTCCACCGCGGCCGCCGTGCGCACGGTCTGCCCGCCGCCCGTCGCGACCACGTACGCCGAGTAGGCGCCGTCGAGGGTGCCGCCCAGCCGGGTGTCGACGGTGAGGTCCACGGAGGCCTTGCCGCCCGCGGGGACCGTGACCGTCGTGGCGCCCAGGGTGAAGAAGCCGGCCGGGGCCGCCTTGCCCTTGGGGCCGGTGGCGGTCGACGTCAGCTTCAGCGTGACGTCCTTGGTGCCGAGGTTGCGGTACGTGAGCTGCTTGGTGACCGGCTTGTCGTCGGTGTGCGGCCACTGCTGCACACCGAAGCTCAGCGACACCGGTTCGGCGATCACGGTCTGCTTGACCGCCTTGTCGACCTGGATCCGGCCCGAGCCCTGCTCGAACGGCGTGTACTTGCCGTCCTTGGTGGAGCCGGTGAGCGCGCCCTTCAGCTCCGTGTAGGTCCACTCCGGGTGCTGCTGCTTCAGGATCGCCGCCGCGCCCGCGACATGCGGGGTCGCCATCGACGTACCGGAGATGGACATGTAGCCGGCCGGGTTCTCGCCGACCTCCTTGGCGATGTCGTTGCCCTTCGCCGAGGCGGCGGTGATGTCCACGCCGGGAGCGGTGACGTCCGGCTTGATGGCGCCGTCGCCGACGCGCGGGCCGGTGGAGGAGAAGTCGGCGAGCTTGTCCTTGTCGTCGACGGCGCCGACGGTGAGGGCGGCGTCCGCGCTGCCGGGCGAACCGATCGACCGCGGGCCCTCGTTGCCGGCCGCGATGGCGAACAGGATGCCCTTCTCCGCGGACAGCTTGTTGACCGCCGCCTCCAGCGGGTCGACCTCCGGCGTGTCACCTCCGCCCAGGCTCATGTTGACGACGTCGGCGCCCTGCGCGGCCGCCCACTCCATGCCCGCGAGGATGCCGGAGTCGTCACCGAAGCCGGAGTCGTCGAGGACCTTGCCGTTGAGGATCTTGGCGCCGGGCGCGACGCCCTTGTACTTGCCCTTCGACTTGGCGCCCGTGCCGGCCGCGATGGACGCGACGTGGGTGCCGTGGCCGACCTTGTCGCCGGCGGTGGCCGCCGAGGTGAAGTTCTTGGACTCGGTCACCTGGCCCTTGAGGTCCGGATGGGTGGCGTCGACCCCGGTGTCCAGGACGGCGATCCTGACGCCCTTGCCGTCGTAGCCGGCCGCCCACGCCTTGGGGGTGCCGATCTGCGCCACCGACTTGTCGAGGCTCGCCCTGCGGACGCCGTCGAGCCAGACGTGGGCGACGCCGGAGGCGGTGCGGTCGCCGTTGGTGACGGCGTCCCACAGCTCCGGCGCCTCCTCGTGCGGAGTCTGCACCGCGTCCGCGTTCAGGGACTTCAGGGTCCGGCGGACCGTGCCGGCGTCGCGCACGTCGGCCTTGGCTGCCTGTGCGGTGCCCTGGTAGCCGACGATGACCTTCAGGCCCCGCTTCTGGGAGCCGCGGTTCGTGGCCTTGTTCAGCTCGGTGACGTCGAAGAGCCGCTGGTCCAGTTTGCCGGTCGCGATCAGCCGGGCGGCGTCCGCCGGCAGCACGAGGGTGTGTCCGCCGGCCCTGCGGACCTGGACGGGTATGTGCTCCCGGCCCTCGGCGCGCTCCAGGCCGACCACGCGGCCCTTGGCGTCCACCGCGACCCGGTCGCCGGTGATCAGTGTGATCCGGTGCTTGGCCTTCGGCGAGGCCGCCGCCTTCGAGTCCGGGGCGGTGGTCGCGCCCTGCTCCCCGTTCGCCGACGCGGGGCCGGCCATGCCCGCCGCGAGCGCCACGGCGGCCGCCGTGGCGACCGTGGCCGCGCACGCTCTTTTCACTTGTCTGCGCAAGGTTCCCCCTAGCGAGGTCCCCGGGCGAACTCGGTGTCACCCGGCCGGGGGTGGTCTCGTACGCATGCGCGCACCCCCCGGATCACGCAGTATGCCGAGGGGTGATCAAGCGCCTCAAGGGACGCCGGAAAGGGTGCCGAAGTCGACGGACGGCTGTAACGCCTCCGCCGGAACTCCGTTACACAATCGCGTGGTTGACGCTTTCGCGGTCAGGTTCGGGTGTTCTCCTTCACAGTGATCCGGCCCTTGCGGATGGTCGCCAGTCGCGGGGCCCGCCTCGCGATCGCCGAGTCATGGGTGACCATGACGAAGGTCAGCCCCAGCTCCTTCCACATGCGGATGAGTACGTCCATGATCTCGTCGCGCATCGACTCGTCGAGGTTCCCGGTGGGTTCGTCGGCGAGCAGCACCTTCGGCTCCTTCACCAGCGCCCGCGCGATGGCCACCCGCTGCTGCTGACCGCCGGACATCTCGCCGGGCAGATGTCCGAGCCGCTCGCCCAGGCCGACCGACTCCAGCGCCTCGGCGGCCTTCTCCCGCCGCTCCTTGGCCTTCACCCCGAGGGGGACGAGCGCGGTCTCGACGTTCTCCTGCGCGGTGAGTGTCGGGATCAGGTTGAACGACTGGAAGACGAAGCCGATGCTCTCGCTGCGGACCCGGGTGAGCCGGGCCTCGGGCAGCTTGGCCAGGTCGGTGCCGTCGAGGACGATCTCCCCGGAGCTGGGCCGGTCCAGCCCGCCGAGCATCTGGAGCAGCGTGGACTTGCCGCCGCCCGTGGGTCCCTGGATGACCAGCCGGTCCCCGTCGGGGATGGTCAGGTCCACTCCGTCGAGGGCGTGGACGGTCTCCTTGCCGCGCGTGTAGCGCCGGGTGACGCCTCTGAGTTCGTACATGGGTCTGCTCCTGGATCGCGTACGAGGTTGGGGCCCGTCCGCCGCGGGCGGGCCCCGGGGTCGGTGCGGGGCGGGCGTTACTCGACGCGGCGGAGCGCGTCGGCCGGCCGCAGCCGGGAGGCGCGCCAGCCGCCGAAGGCGCCGGCGACGAGACCGCCGGTCACGGCGAGGCCGACGGCGAGGGCGAGGGTGGTGAGGCTGACGGGCGCGGTGAGCGCGACGTCGAGGGTCCTGTCGGCGGCCTGCTGCCCGGGCCCGACCAGCATCCGGCCGCCGCCTCCCCCGGGTCCGCCCGTGCCGCCGCCCCCGCCGCCGAGCTGTGCCTCCAGGGTGGGGCTGACGGCGGTCACGGCGTACGCGCCCGCCAGGCCGAGCGCGATGCCGAGGGCGCCGCCGACCAGACCGTGGACCATGGACTCGCCGACCACCTGCCGGGTCACCCGGCCGGACTTCCAGCCCAGCGCCTTGAGCGTGCCGAACTCGCGCACCCGGCGGGACACCGCCGAGGAGGTGAGCAGACCGGCGACGAGGAACGCGGCCACGAGCACCACGACCGACAGCCACTTGCCGACGCCCGCGGCGAGCGAGGAGGCGGTGGACAGGGAGCCGGAGACGGTGTCCGCGAGGTCGGCGGAGGTGGTGACGGTCGTACCGGAAATGTTCTTCTGGATACCGGACTTGACGCTGTCGATCTGCTGCGAGTCGGTCGCCTTGACGTAGATCGTGGTGACCTTGTCCTTGGCGTCGGCGAGGGTCTGCGCCTGCTTCAGCGGCACGTACAGGTTGGCCGCCGCGTCCCCGCTGGAGGCGGTGGCGATGCCGATGACCTTGTACTTCGTGCCCTTGACGGTGACGGTGTCACCCGTTTCGAGCTTCTTCTCCTTGGCGTAGGCGGAGTCGGCGACGGCGACCTTCGCGTCGGTCTCCGTCGTCTCGAAGGTGCGTCCGCTGGTGATCTCGGAGGAGGTCAGCGGGCCGAGAGCGGGCTCGGTGACGTCGGTGCCGTAGACGGAGTAGCTGTTGACGTCGAAGTCGGCGCCGCCGCCCTGGACCCGGCCCTGCGGTGAGGGCTGGGCGGCACCGGGACCGCCGCCCTGGCCGTCCTGCTTGAACTGACCCCGTGTGAACTCTCCGCTGACCTTGACGACTTGGAGGCTCAGCCCGCCCACCGCGTCGGCGACGCCGTCCTGTTCGCCGACCTTGTCCACGGTGGAGCTCGCCAGGGTCTGGAAGCCCTGCACCATGACGCGGTCGCTGCTCTGCTCCTCGCCGGAGCCGTCGTCCTGGGCGTCGAAGCGGAAACGGGGGCGCTCGGCGGTCGTGGTGGACTCGGCGGCCTTGGTGACCGTCATGTCCGTGCCGAGCCCGTACAGGGACTGGAGGACCTTCTCCTGGGCCTTGCCCATGCCGGAGGAGACGGAGTTGACCACGACGACCAGCGCGATGCCGAGTGCCAGGCCGGAGGCGACGACGAGGGCCGCCTTTCTGCGGCGGCGCAGCTCGCGCCTCAGATAGGTGAAGAACATGGCCGCAAGCTAGGCACGGTCCGTGATGAAGGGTTGAGCCCGGGATAAGAGCCGCATGAGAAGACCCCGGGGCACCCCGCGCCGCCGGGAACGCCGATGCCGCCGCCCGCTCCCCGAAGGGGCGGACGGCGGCATCGGTCGGGTGTGGTGGGGTGCGGCGCGCGTGCGCGGCCGGCGTCAGACCGCCGAGCCCGCCTTCCACTGCTCCCAGCTCATGTTCCAGCCGTTGAGGCCGTTGTCCGGGGCGATGGTCTTGTCGCCGGTGTTCTGGACGACGACCACGTCACCGATCATCGAGTTGTCGTAGAACCAGGCGCCCGGCATGTTCGGGTCGTCGGCTCCCTTGGCGTCCTGGAGGCCCACACAGCCGTGGCTGGTGTTGACGCTGCCGAAGATGGACTTGGCGCCCCAGTAGTTGCCGTGGATGAAGGTGCCGGAGGTGCTCAGACGCATGGCGTGCGGCACGTCCTTGATGTCGTACTCGCCCTTGCCGTCGTCGTCGGTGAAGCCGACCGTCGCGCCGTTCATCCGGGTCTCCTTGAACTTCTCGGAGATCACCATCTGGCCCTCGTACGTCTTGTTCTCGGGCGCCCCGGCGGAGATCGGGATGGTGCGGATGGTCTTGCCGTCCTGCGTGACCTTCATCTGCTTGGTCTTGGCGTCGACGTACGTGACCTGGTTGCGGCCGATCTTGAAGGTGACCGACTTCTGCTGGACACCGTAGACACCCTCGGCGCCCTCGACGCCGTCGAGCGCGAGCTTCAGGGTGACGGTGGAGCCCTCCTGCCAGTACTCGTCGGGCCGGCAGTCCATGCGGTTGGCGTTGAACCAGTGGCAGGCCACCTCCTGGCCGCTGCTGGAGGAGACGGTGACGCCCTTCTGCACCGCGGCCTTGTTGGTGATCGCCTTGTCGAAGTTGATCGACACCGGCATGCCGACGCCGACGGTGGTGCCGTCGTCCGGGGTGAAGTTGCCGATGAAGCTGTTGGCCTGGGAGACCGTGGTGAACGACGCGTTCTCGTGGGCGGCGAGGCCCTCGGAGTCCTCGGCGGTGGCCGACAGCTTGTAGGTGGTGGCCCGCTCCAGCTGGGCGCTGGGCTTCCAGGTCTTCTTGTCGGCGGATATCTCACCGGCGACGGCGGTGCCGTCGGCGGTGGTCATCTTCACCTCGGTGAGCGTGCCCTTGGCCACGGTCACGGCGGCGGAGTTGTTGATGGAGGCGTTGGTCGAGCCGTCCTTCGGCGTGATCTTGATCTGCGCCTCGGAGGACTTCTTGGCCGCCGCCTCGTCGACCTGGGCCTGCGACGTGTCCTTGCCGTTGTCACCGGCCGAGGCCTCGTCGTCACCCCCCGAACACGCCGAGAGCACCAGCACTCCGCCGAGCAGAGCGGACGCGGCCGCCAGACCCCTGCGCCGCTTACCGTCCGTCATCACACGCTTCTCCATCGTCGCCGATTTCCCAACCCCACGAGCCCCCGGCCGGAGCCGACAGCTCGTCCACAACGTTCAACGCTACGACCGGGTGCCCCCGTTCCCCATGGCCCGCGAATGTGGGGCTCACCACGTCCGCCGGTGCGGACGGTACGGGTCTCGGTCCGTGCGCCGCTTGAGACGCCGTGACCCCGGGCCGCGGTTGCCGCCCGGGGTCACGATTTCCCCAAGCCGTGTCAGCCGGCCCTGTCCGACTCGCCCTCGTCGTCGTAGGCCTCGTCGTCATCATCCTCGTCGAGGTCCCATTCCGGCGAGTCCGGGTCGTACTCGATCTCCTCACTGCTCCAGGAGGCCTGGAGCAGCTCCACGCCCGGAACCTCGCCCACCAGGGCGAACGGGTCCACGAGATGGGCGAGGGCCTCCGCGGTGTCCTCCGTCACAGCGCTCTCGGCGTGTGCCCGCTCCGCGTCCGGCATCTCCCCGTCGTCCGCGATCCTGCTCAGCGCGGCCTTGGTCACCGCGTCCTCGTCGTCGACTTCGACCAGGAGTTCCACCCGAAGCCGTACAAACCGTGATGTCTCTGGAGTGCTCATGCCCGGAGCGTACGGTGCCGAGCTCCCGTGACTTTCCTGTGACCCGCGCCTTTCACTAACATCGCCCCACACGGCCAATTCGCCAGCGCCACAAGGGGATCGATATTCCGTGTCATCCGCGCTCCGTCCGTTGCTGACCGCCACCGCCGCGGGCACCCTGCTGTGCGCCCTGTGGTTCGTCCCGTCCGCGAACGCGACCTCTCACACACCGGTGGCGGACGCGGTCTCGGCGAGTCCGTCGCCGCAGGTCACGCAGCAGGCGAGAGTCGTGTCGACCTCGGTCGACGGCGCGAGCGGGGACGTCCGCCTGGCGGACACCGGCAGCTTCGACAGCACCCCGTACATCGTGGGCGGCACGACCTGCCTCGCCCTCGGCGCCGGTTTCGTCGTCTACTCGGTGCGGCGGGAACACCTGAGTCCCTGACGGCCCGTCCTCAGTGCCGCCCCGGACTCCGCGCCGGGCCCGGCGGACCGGCCGCCGGGCCCCGGGCGTTCAGTTCAGCGGGCCGGTGACCGTCTCCACGGCCGCGACCAGCCTCCCGTCCCGCACGAACGCGTCCGCCGCCGCGAGGTCGGGGGCGAGGTGGCGGTCCGGGCCGGGGCCTCCGACACCCGCCTCCCGGGCGGCCTCGATGACCGCCCGCGTGGCCGGCGCGGGGGTCAGCCCCTCGCGCAGTTCCACGGCACGGGTCGCCGCGTACAGCTCCACAGCCACGACCCGGGTGAGGTTGTCGACGGCCGTACGCAGCTTGCGCGCCGCCGACCAGCCCATGGAGACGTGGTCCTCCTGCATCGCGGAGGACGGGATGGAGTCAACCGACGCCGGTACGGCGAGCCGCTTCAACTCGCTGACCAGGGCGGCCTGCGTGTACTGGGCGATCATCAGGCCGGAGTCGACACCGGCGTCGTCGGCGAGGAACGGCGGCAGCCCGTGGCTGCGGTTCTTGTCCAGCAGCCGGTCGGTGCGGCGCTCGGCGATGGAGGCGAGGTCGGCGACCGCGATGGCGAGGAAGTCCAGCACATACGCGACCGGGGCCCCGTGGAAGTTGCCGTTGGACTCCACCCGCCCGTCCGGCAGGACCACCGGATTGTCGACGGCCGCGGCGAGTTCGCGCTCGGCGACCAGCCGGGCGTGGGCCAGGGTGTCCCGTCCGGCGCCGGCGACCTGCGGGGCGCAGCGCACCGAGTAGGCGTCCTGGACGCGGGGGGCGTCGTCCTGGTGATGCCCCGTCAGCCCCGAACCCTTCAGCACGGCCAGCATGTTGGCGGCGCTGGCGGCCTGTCCGGGGTGCGGGCGGATGGCGTGCAGCTCGGGCGCGAGCACCTTGTCGGTGCCGAGCAGCGCCTCGAGACTCAGGGCGGCCGTGACGTCGGCGGACTTGTAGAGGGTGTCCAGGTCGGCGAGGGCCATGATCAGCATGCCGAGCATGCCGTCGGTGCCGTTGAGGAGGGCGAGCCCTTCCTTCTCGCGCAGGACGACGGGCCGGATGCCGTGCTCGGCGAGCAGTTCACCGGCCGGCCGCACGCCGCCGTCGGGTCCCTCCGCGTCCCCCTCGCCCATCAGCGTGAGGGCGCAGTGGGACAGCGGGGCCAGATCACCGGAGCAGCCCAGGGAGCCGTACTCGTGCACGACCGGGGTGATCCCGGCGTTCAGCACGTCGGCCATGGCCTGCGCCACCTCGGGCCGGACGCCGGTGCGTCCGGAGCAGACGGTCTTCAGCCGCAGGAACATCAGCGCCCGTACGACCTCCCGCTCCACGCGCGGCCCCATCCCGGCGGCGTGCGAGCGGACGATGTTGCGCTGCAACTGGGCCCGCAGCTCCGGGCTGATGTGCCGGGTCGCCAGGGCCCCGAAGCCGGTGCTCACCCCGTACACGGGGTCGGGCTTGGCGGCCAGGGCGTCCACGATCCCGCGGGACGCGGCGAGGGCGGCCACCGCCTCGGCGGACAGTTCGACGCGGGCGCCGCCGCGCGCCACGGCGAGCACGTCGGCCCCGGTCACGCCGGACGTCCCCACCACCACAGTGTGCATATCCATATTCAGGAGCGTACGCAGTGAATTCGAAGATGTCACCACCGGACTCCCGCCTCACCCCTTACCTCTCTCTACGGCGCGTGTCGCCCCCGGAACCGGCGGCGCTCCCCGTCCGGCTCCCGCGAGGGCTCGTCCGCGAGCCGTACGACGGGGTCGTCCGGCCCCTCCCGCCCGGCCACGACGGGGTGGGCGGCGCGCTCCGCCTTGGCCCGGTACTGGGCGGCGTCGGCCAGCCGGAACAGCCGGCGGGCGGAGCGCACCGGCCCGATGGGGTCCTCGGTGGACGCCACCCCGCACGCGACGCCGTCCCCGAGCCCCAGTTCCACGGCCCGGCGGCACACCTCGTCGGCCGCCTTGACGACCTCGTCGGCCGGCGGGCCCACCACCAGCAGACAGAACTCGTCCCCGCCGAGCCGCGCCGCCAGGGCGCCCGGCAGCATGGCCCCGCACAGCGACAGCACGCTCCCGAACCGCTCAAGGAGCCGGTCCCCCACGGCATGGCCCTGTGTGTCGTTGACCCGCTTCAGCCCGTTCAGATCGCACACCACCAGGCTGACGACGGCCCCGTCCCGCCGATGACGCTCCACCGCCTCGTCGAGCCGGGCGTCCACCGCCCGCCGGTTGGCCAGCCCGGTCAGCGAGTCCGTGAACGCCAGCCGCCGGGCCTCCTCCAGCCGCTCGGTCTGCGCGATCCCCGCGGCCACGACGGCGGCCAGGACCGTGGCGAAGTCGGCGTCCGCGCGCCCGAAGACCGCCACCCCGGCCGGCCGGGCGACATACAGCTCGCCCCACGCCCGCCCGTGCAGCACGATCGGGGCGACCACACAGCACCCGCGCCCACGCCTGCGGAGCGCCGCGACCCGCTGATGGCAGTACCCGGCGCCGCCCTCCGCCGGCCCCTGGGCCGTCTCCACCCAGGCGTCGGGCTCACCACCCCCCGCCCACCGCTCGTGCAGGAACTCGGTGATCTCGGCGAACTGGTACACCGGATAGGACTCGTCCTCGGGGAACTCCTCCTCCCCCTCGGCCAGCTCTCCGACGTTCACCAGCACCCGCAGCCGTCCGAGCTCCCGCTCCCACACGGACAGCGCCGCGAAGCTCCCGCCCAGCGCCCGGCGGGCCCCACCGGCCGCGGCCCGCCAGGCGTCCCGTGAACTGTGCGCGGCGGCCATGCCCTGAGCCAGCGCCACCACGGCCGCCAGCCGGCTCTCCTCACCCATCTCTCCAGGTTAGGAAGATTCAGGACCGATCGGGACATTAACGGAGCGAACGGGGCCTACTCTCCGGGCCACTCCGGCCTGCGCTTCTCGTTGAACGCGGCCACCCCTTCCGCCCTGTCCCCCGAGAACGCCACCGACCGCCAGGCGGCGTCCTCGACCTCCAGCCCGGCGGCCAGATCCAGCCCGTGCCCCAACCGCAGGGCCCGCTTGGCGGCCCGCAGCCCCACCGGCGAGTTCGCTGCGATCCGGGACGCCATGGCCAGCGCCTCCTCCCGGTCCCGCCCCTCCTCCACCAGCTCGTCGACCAGCCCCAGCTCCCGGGCCTCGGCGGCCTCGACCCGCCGCGCCGTGAAGATCAGCTCGGCTGCCCGCGCCGCCCCCACCCGCCGGGGCAGCAACTGCGTACCGCCCCCGCCCGGGATCACCCCGACGGACACCTCCGGCAGCCCCATGACCGCCGTACGGTCCGCCACGATCACGTCGCACGACAGCGCCAGCTCGAACCCGCCACCCAGCGCGAACCCGTGCACCGCCGCCACCGTGGGCACCGGCAGCTGGAGCACCCCCGTGTAGGCCCCGCGGGCCACCGGCCGCTGACGCACCAGATCGGCGTCGCTGAAGGAATTCCGCTCCTTCAGATCGGCCCCCACACAGAACGCCCGCTCGTGCGAGGAGCTCAGCACCACCACCCGCACGTCCCGGTCCTCCCCCAGCGCCGCGCAGGCGCCGGCGACGGAGCGGGCCATCTCGGTCGACACGGCGTTCATGGCCTTGGGCCGGTCGAGGACGAGCTCCGCGACATGCCCCCGCTCATGCCGGCGCACCAGCACGAACTCCCCGAACCGTTCCTCACTCATCGACACCCTCCGGTTAACGCGGGTTAACTTCCCTCGCCCCGATCATGGCAGCCGACGCCCACCGGCGAAAAGGGCGTACGCCCGGTTCCCTCGTCACCCCCCGTCCACCCGTTCGAGTGACAACCCCCCGGACTCGGGCCCCACCGCCCACGGCAGCGCATAGCGTGCGCACACCGCGGCGCGTTGGGGGCGCGCACGCAGGGGAGGGATTCGCGATGACACCGAGCAGACCGACCGACGAGCCACCGACACGGCCCGGCCGCGCACTCCACCTCCGGGGCCGCCACCGCAAGCCCCGCCCCCGCAGGATCCTGCTGGCGGCCGGCAGCCTGGCGCTCGCCGCGGGCGCCGCGACCCTGGTCCGTCTGGCGGCCACCCAGGGCGGCGGCACGGACATCGGCGCGGAGACCGGCCCCCGCCCCGTCCCGCACACCGACACCGGCACGCCCTCCGGCTCCCCCACGACGAGCAGGCCCCCCGGCCCCACCCCCGAGGCGAGCCCGTCCTCCCCCACGGCCCTGGGCGCCAAGAACCCGACACCACTCCCCACCCCGGAGCCGTCGTCCCCGACCACTCCACGGCAGCCCTCCATCACACCCCCGGACACGCCAGACCCCTCGAAGGCACCCTCCGGGAACCCACCGACCCGAACCCCCGACCCACCACCCCCGGACACCTCACCAAGCGCCCCTAGGAACCCACCACCGACCACCCGCGCCCCGGCACCACCACCCCAGCCGGACGACCCCGCCCCGAACCCGGGCCTGTGCATACCGATCATCGGCCTCTGTGTGGGCGGCGACCGGGACTAGGAGGAAGAGGAAGCAGAAACCCCGTTCCGGCGCGTGAGCAGCCAGGGCTCCACCACACCGAGACCACGGACGGGCCGCTGCCACATCGGCTGGAGCGCGAACCGATAGCTCGGCGGCTCCTCGCCCTCCTTCTCCGCGGCGGCCACCGCCTCGGCCGCCGCCGCCTCGGAGGCGGGTGCGTCACCGGTGCGGATCAGCTCCTCGGCGAACGCGCTGTCGACGAGCACGGCGTCGCGGGGGGCTATGGAGGTGAGCCGGGAGGCGAGATTCACGGTCGTACCGAAGACATCACCCATCCGGGTGGTCACCGTGCCGAACGCCATGCCGACCCGCAGCTCCGGCATGGTCTCGTCGTTCGCCATGGTCTCGATCAGCCGCATCGCGATCTCGGCGGCGACGCCGGCGTCGTCGGCGGCGTAGAGCACCTCGTCGCCCAGCGTCTTGATGAGCCGCCCGCCGCGCGCGGCGACCAGATCGGCGGCGGTGGTCTCGAAGGCCTCGACGAGCTCGCCGAGCTCCTCCTCCTCCATCCGCCGGGTCAGCCGGGTGAACCCCACGAGGTCCGCGAAGGCGACGGCCAGCCGCCGGTCGACCATCTCCTCGTCGTCGGCGCCCTGTACGACCCGACCGGCGGAGGCGGCGAGCTGCCGCCGCCAGACGTACACGAGGAACTCCTCCAGCTCGGGCAGGAGCAGCTCGACGATCGGATACGTGACCTCGGTACGGGTCATGCCCGGCTCGGGCGGCTCGGTCAGCCCCTCCAGGAACGAGTCGATCTGCCACTCGGCCAGCCGTGCGGTGGTCTGTCCGGTGGACCGGGCGACCTGGACCGCCATGGCCTCGCTGAGCAGGCCCGCCTCCACGAGACCGGCGAGGCGGCGCAGTGCGAGTACGTCCGCCTCGGTGAGGGCCTTGGCCTGGCCGACGTCGGCGAAACCCATCGCCCGCCAGAAGCGGGTGGCCAGTTCCATGGTGACGCCGGCGCTGCGGGCCGCCTGGAACGGTGTGTAACGGCGTTCGGCGCCCAGGATGAGCTGTTCGAGGCGCAGAGCAAGCGGATCCTCGCCGGCGCCCTGCGCGTCCGTGGAGCCCGAGTCGTCGACGGTCACGCGTGCCCTTCCGATCTGCCATGGCCAGGTATCGACCGGGCTCAACTCTACGGCAGGTGTGCGCCAGCTCACTCCGTTAGGTTGGGCCGGGGGGTGCGGTGATCTGGGTTGCCCTTGTGTGGGCCGGGGGTTGGTCGCGCTGTCCGGCGCGGTGCGGGTGCCCCGGCGTTGGTGTGGGCCGGGTTGGCCACGCGGCCCGGCGCCGTACGGGTGCCCTGCACTGGTGTGGGCCGGGAGGTGTTCGCGCGGCCCGGCGCTTGCGGGGTGCCGTCGCGCCCACCCGTGCCGCCCCAGCGGCACGAGTGCCCGCGGATGGCGGTCAGGCGGCTGTCCGCAACCGGCGGAGACGGGTAGCCGCGTACGGCGCGGAGGGGACGGGGCGGGGGTGGCCGCCCGCAGTGGCTGGCGCGTCCGCGCCGCGCGCCTTCCAAGAAACGTGATTCGCGCCAGTCCGAGGACGGACACCCCCGGCGCGGCCCCGACCCACCCACCGGGGCCGGCGGCGTTCAGACGCGCACCCCCTCGCGCCAGTCCGAGGACGGACACCCCCGGCCCGGCCCCGACCCACCCACCGGAGCGCAACGCGCATCACCCCGCGCGCAAGTGAACGATGTCCCCCGCGCCCACCGGCTCCTGCACGCCCTCCCCCGTGGCCAGCACCAGCCGCCCGTCCCCGTCCACCGCGACCGCCTCGCCCACCAGCGCCCGATCCCCCGGCAACTCCGCCCGCACCACCCGCCCGAGCGTCGCGCACCCCGCCGCATAGGTCTCCTGGAGACCGCACGCCCCGGCGTCACCTCCCGCCGCACGCCACCGCCCGTACCACTCCTCCAGCGCCCGCAGCACCCCCCGCAACAACGGATCCCGATCCGTGCTCACCGCCCCGGCCAGCGCCAGCGACCCCGCAGTCGGTACCGGCAGCTCGTCCGCCCGCAGGGTGACGTTGATGCCCACACCGATCACCACCCCGTCCTCACCGGCCCGCTCCGCCAGGATCCCGCCCGCCTTGCGCTCCTCGCCCCCGACGGTGACCAGCAGGTCGTTCGGCCACTTCAGCGCCGTATCGACCCCGGCGGCCCGGGACAACCCGGTCGCCACCGCGACCCCCGTGAGCAGCGGCAGCCACCCCCACCGCGCCACCGGCACCTCGGCGGGCCGCAGCAGTACGGAGAAGAACAGCCCCGACCGGGCCGGCGCCGTCCACCGCCGGTCGAGCCGCCCCCGGGCGGCGGTCTGCTCCTCCGCGACGAGCACGGCCCCCTCCTCCAGCCTCCCCTCACCGGCGCGAGCGACAAGGTCGGAGTTGGTGGACCCGGTGCGCTGCACCACGTCGATCTGCCGCCACAGCCCGCCCGACCGCACCAGCCCCCGCCGCAGGGCGGTGGCGTTCAGCGGCGGACGGTCCAGGTCGGACCACCGGTTGTCGGGGAATTCAGAGGCATCTCGGGGCGTCATGCAACCCACACTAGGTGTGGGAAACACCGCACTGCCGATACGGAGGCCCCCCACTACGCTACGGATGAGTAACCGTCCCCCCTTTTGAGCAGGCAGGGAGCCGCATCCCGATGTCCGAGCCGGAAGACCAGCAGCCTGACATTCACACGACCGCGGGCAAGCTCGCGGATCTCCAGCGTCGTATCGAAGAGGCGACGCACGCCGGCTCCGCACGCGCCGTCGAAAAGCAGCACGCCAAGGGCAAGCTGACGGCCCGTGAACGGATCGGTCTCCTGCTCGACGAGGGCTCCTTCGTCGAACTGGACGAGTTCGCCCGGCACCGCTCCACCAACTTCGGCCTCGACGCCAACCGCCCCTACGGCGACGGCGTCGTCACGGGCTACGGCACCGTCGACGGCCGCCCGGTCGCCGTCTTCTCCCAGGACTTCACCGTCTTCGGCGGCGCCCTCGGCGAGGTCTACGGCCAGAAGATCGTCAAGGTCATGGACTTCGCGCTCAAGACCGGCTGCCCCGTCATCGGCATCAACGACTCCGGCGGCGCCCGCATCCAGGAGGGCGTGGCCTCCCTCGGCGCGTACGGCGAGATCTTCCGCCGCAACACCCACGCCTCCGGCGTGATCCCCCAGATCAGCCTGGTCGTCGGCCCCTGCGCGGGCGGCGCGGTCTACTCCCCCGCGATCACCGACTTCACGATCATGGTCGACCAGACGTCCCACATGTTCATCACCGGTCCGGACGTCATCAAGACCGTCACCGGCGAGGACGTCGGCTTCGAGGAGCTCGGCGGCGCCCGCACCCACAACGCGACCTCCGGCGTGGCCCACCACATGGCCGGCGACGAGAAGGACGCGATCGAGTACGTCAAGCAGCTGCTGTCCTACCTCCCCTCCAACAACCTCTCCGAGCCCCCGTCCTTCCCCGAGGAGGCGGACCTGACGGTCACCGACGAGGACCTGGAGCTCGACACGATCGTCCCGGACTCGGCGAACCAGCCGTACGACATGCACACCGTCATCGAGCACGTCCTCGACGACGCCGAGTTCTTCGAGACGCAGCCGCTGTTCGCGCCGAACATCCTCACCGGCTACGGCCGCGTCGAGGGCCGTCCCGTGGGCATCGTCGCCAACCAGCCGATGCAGTTCGCCGGCTGCCTGGACATCACCGCCTCCGAGAAGGCCGCCCGCTTCGTGCGGACCTGCGACGCCTTCAACATCCCGGTGATCACCTTCGTCGACGTCCCCGGCTTCCTGCCCGGCGTCGACCAGGAGCACGACGGCATCATCCGCCGCGGCGCCAAGCTGATCTTCGCCTACGCCGAGGCCACGGTCCCGCTGATCACCGTGATCACCCGCAAGGCGTTCGGCGGCGCGTACGACGTCATGGGCTCCAAGCACCTGGGCGCCGACCTCAACCTGGCCTGGCCCACCGCCCAGATCGCCGTCATGGGCGCGCAGGGCGCCGTCAACATCCTGCACCGCCGCACCATCGCCGACGCGGACGACGCCGAGGCGACCCGCGCCCGCCTGATGCAGGAGTACGAGGACGCCCTCCTCAACCCCTACGTCGCGGCCGAGCGCGGCTACGTCGACGCGGTGATCATGCCCTCCGAGACCCGCCGGCACATCGTCCGGGGCCTGCGTCAACTGCGTACGAAGCGGGAATCCCTGCCCCCGAAGAAGCACGGCAACATCCCCCTCTGAGCCCTGTCCTGTAAGGAGCCGACGTGATCAAGGTCGTACGGGGCAACCCCACCCCCGAGGAGCTGGCCGCCGCACTGGCGGTGGTCCGGGCGCGCGCCGCGGCGGCGTCCGCCGTGCCGCCCGGCGCGCCCACTCCCCGCGACTCGTGGTCCGACCCGTCCCGCATCGCCGCCCACCACCTGCCCCACCCGGGCCCGGCGTCCTGGACACGCACCTACTGGCCGAGCTGACGGCGACGACCCGCCCAGGGGGCGCGGGGAACCGCGCACGACACCTGCGGCCCGCACCCCGCGCCCCAACTTGAGTACCCGTACTCAGGCGCCCCCTCCCGGCTCAGCCGCACGCTAGTGGCATGCTGTGGTCCGACCCCGAGAACGAGCCGCCCAAGGAACTGCGGGACACGCAGAACATGCTGCGGCGGCTGAGCGTTCTCATGGCGCTGGCCATGGTGCTCGCCATGCTCGTGATCGGCGTGAGGTGAGGCATCCGGGCGGCGTGGATACGCTGACCGCATGACAGATCAGCCGCGCCGCCGACTCGTACTCGCCTCCCAGTCCCCCGCCCGGCTCGGACTGCTCCGGCAGGCCGGGCTGGACCCCGAGGTGATCGTCAGCGGGGTCGACGAGGACGCCGTCCACGCCCCCACCCCCGCCGATCTGGCGCTCGCCCTGGCCGAGGCCAAGGCGTCCGTCGTCGCCGCGAAACCCGAGGTCAAGGGCGCGCTGGTGATCGGCTGCGACTCGGTCCTGGAACTGGACGGCCAGGCCCTCGGCAAGCCCGCGGACGCCGAGGAGGCCACGGCGCGCTGGAAGACCATGCGGGGCCGCGCGGGCACGCTCCAGACGGGCCACTGCGTCTACGACACCATCAGCGGCCGTTACGCCTCCGCCACCGCCTCCACCGTCGTCCGCTTCGGCGAACCCACCGACGAGGAGGTCGCCGCCTACGTCGCCTCCGGCGAACCGCTCCACGTCGCCGGGGCGTTCACCCTGGACGGCCTCTCGGCCCCGTTCATCGACGGCATCGACGGCGACCACGGCAATGTGATCGGCATCAGCCTGCCCCTGGTGCGGCGTCTCCTCGCCGACCTCGGCGTCGGCATCACGGAGCTGTGGGCGCCGCCGGAGGCGTGACCGGGGAGCCGTCACCACCGGCGCCGCCCTCGGGAGCGGCGCCGGACGCGGCATCGGCCGGCTGCTCCGGACGGCCGTCGTACGTCATCAGCAGCAGTACGACGAGCCCGAACACGCCCACCATGTAGAGGAACGCGGCCCAGCCGACCAGCCCCCAAGTGAACGCGCCCAGCAGCGCGTGCACGACCGCGGCGCTGATCAGCACCACCCGGCCGAGCCCGGCGGGCGCCCGGTCGCGCAGCGCCACCAGCAGGGCCACCAGGCCGCACAGCGCGAAGTAGAGACCGAAGACGACGCCGCCGGCCTTCGCCGACGTGGACATCATGTGCGGGTCGAGACCGGCCAGGGACATGTCCTGCCGGTCGACGACGACGCCGAGGAACCAGTTCAGCGCCGCGATGCCGAACGCCTCCGCGAACAGTACGAGCGCCACGACCCACGCCACCGGTCTGCGCACCACCGGCCCCCACCCACTTTCGAGCACGACTGTGGTTACCCCGAGTATGTTCGGGCCGACGCGAAGGCTACTAACGGGTAAACCTCGGTACAAGGGTTCTGCGGATGGCAAAGAATCATTGGGCCATTCGTAGGGACTCCACAAAGAAACCCAGTGGGCCGCAGCACGCTCTCACAGAGACCTTGACCACACAGGACGGCTAGGGTTTCGGGGAGGAGTCCTGCGTAGGCGAGGTGCGACAAGGGATTTCGCGGGTCGAGCGAGCCTCGTATCACGCTCCGTGTGGGCAAGCTCACCACTGGGGACGGGTCGATGCGCCGTGTCGGCTGTCCCTAAACTCGGCTTGTTTCAAGGAGGGAGCCTCAATCGTGCGCAAGGTGCTCATCGCCAACCGTGGCGAAATCGCTGTCCGCGTGGCCCGGGCCTGCCGGGATGCCGGAATCGCGAGCGTTGCCGTCTATGCCGACCCGGACCGGGACGCTCTGCATGTCCGCGCCGCGGATGAGGCGTTCGCCCTGGGCGGTGACACTCCGGCCACCAGTTACCTCGACATCGACAAGGTGCTGAAGGCCGCGCGGGAGTCGGGCGCCGACGCCATCCACCCCGGCTACGGCTTCCTCTCCGAGAACGCCGACTTCGCCCAGGCTGTGCTGGACGCGGACCTGATCTGGATCGGCCCGCCGCCGCAGGCCATCCGCGACCTCGGCGACAAGGTCGCCGCCCGTCACATCGCCCAGCGCGCGGGCGCTCCGCTGGTGGCGGGTACGCCCGATCCGGTGAGCGGTGCCGAGGAGGTCGTCGCCTTCGCGGAGGAACACGGGCTGCCGATCGCGATCAAGGCCGCGTTCGGTGGTGGCGGGCGTGGTCTGAAGGTCGCGCGGACGCTGGAAGAGGTTCCCGAGCTGTACGACTCGGCCGTGCGTGAGGCCGTTGCCGCGTTCGGCCGGGGTGAGTGCTTCGTCGAGCGTTACCTGGACAAGCCGCGGCACGTGGAGACGCAGTGCCTGGCCGACAAGTACGGCAACGTGGTCGTGGTGTCCACCCGTGACTGCTCGCTCCAGCGGCGGCACCAGAAGCTGGTGGAGGAGGCTCCGGCGCCGTTCCTGTCCGAGGAGCAGGTCGCCGAGCTGTACTCGGCGTCGAAGGCGATCCTGAAGGAGGCCGGGTACGTCGGTGCGGGCACCGTGGAGTTCCTCGTCGGGCTCGACGGGACGATCTCCTTCCTCGAGGTCAACACGCGTCTCCAGGTGGAGCACCCGGTGACCGAGGAGGTCGCCGGTATCGACCTGGTGCGGGAGATGTTCCGCATCGCGGACGGTGAGGAGCTGGGGTACGACGACCCGGTGCTGCGGGGTCACTCGTTCGAGTTCCGTATCAACGGTGAGGACCCGGGGCGGAACTTCCTGCCGGCTCCCGGTACCGTCACCCGCTTCGACGCGCCGTCGGGGCCGGGCGTGCGGCTGGACGCGGGCGTGGAGTCCGGCAGCGTGATCGGCCCGGCCTGGGACTCCCTGCTGGCCAAGCTGATCGTCACCGGGCGCACCCGCGCCGAGGCCCTCCAGCGCGCCGCGCGCGCCCTGGAGGAGTTCCAGGTGGAGGGCATGGCCACCGCGATCCCGTTCCACCGCGCGGTGGTGCGGGATCCGGCGTTCGCTCCCGAACTCACCGGTTCGGCCGATCCGTTCACGGTCCACACCCGGTGGATCGAGACGGAGTTCGTCAACGAGATCAAGCCGTTCGCCGCGGCTGTGGACGCGGGGGCGGAGGAGGAGGCCGACCGCGAGACGGTCGTCGTCGAGGTCGGCGGCAAGCGGCTGGAGGTTTCCCTGCCTGCGTCGCTTGGCATGTCGCTGGCCCGTACGGGTCTGGCGGCGGGCGCCAAGCCGAAGCGGCGGGCGGCGAAGAAGTCCGGGCCGGTGGCCTCGGGTGACACGCTCGCCTCTCCGATGCAGGGCACGATCGTGAAGATCGCCGTGGAGGAGGGGCAGGAGGTCAAGGAGGGCGACCTGGTCGTCGTCCTGGAGGCCATGAAGATGGAACAGCCCATCAACGCGCACCGGTCGGGCACGGTCAAGGGCCTGAGCGCGGAGGTCGGCGCCTCGGTCACGTCCGGCGCGGCGATCTGCGAAATCAAGGACTGACACGTCTGACGCCTGCGGCGCCGCTGATCGCCCCCGATGGGGGTGCGGGTCTTGTGCCTGCGGCGCCGCTTTCGGTTCGGTGGGGCTTGGGTTTTATGCCTGCGGCGCCACTTTCGGTTCGGTGGGGGCTGGTGTAGCGCCCACGGTTGGTGGGTGGGACGGGGCCGGGTCGGGGGTGTCCGTCCTCGGACTGGCGCGCATCACGTTCCTTGGAGGGGCTGAGGGCGCGGACGCGCCAGCCACTGCGGGCGGCCACCCCCGCCCCGTCCCCTCCCCGCCGTCGGCGGCAATCCGCCGCCTGGGGTGCGGCCCCCGCGTCCGCCCGCCGCTCTCCGCGGGCAGTCGTGCCGCTGGGGCGGCACGGGTGGGCGCGACGGCACCCCGCAAGCGCCGGGCCGCGCGACCCACCCCCGGCCCGCACCCACGCGGAGCAAGCATCCCGCACGGCGCCGGGCCACGCGAACACCCCCCGCCCCACACCAACGCCGGGGCACTCGCACAGCGCCGGGCCCCGCGAACGCCGGAGGCGCCCCGGGCGCGAGCCCACCCCGGCCCACGGCCACGCGGGAGCACCCCGCAGGCGCCGGGGCTGCCCAAGCCCCCGTTCCCGTCCGCTCACCGGCGACGAAGATCCGCCACCCGAGCCGCCCGCTCACCCCCCTGCACCGCGTCCCCCGCCCCCAGCGCCACAGCCGCCGTACGAAGCGCCGGCCCCTGCCGCCGCGGCCCGGGAAGAGGGACATCCCGGCGCTGACGCCCCGCCGAAGGCGAAGAACCCCCCTCACCCCCCGCCCCGGCAACAGCGATCTGCACACCCTGATCCGCCAGCGCCTGCAACTCCGTACCCGCCCGATCGTCATGCGAGGGCGGCTCATCCGTCACCAACCGCGTGATCAGATCCGTAGGCACCGTCTGGAACATCGTGTCCGTCCCGAGTTTGGTGTGGTCCGCGAGGACCACCACCTCCGCCGCGGCCTGCACCAGCGCCCGGTCGACCGACGCCGACAGCATGTTGGACGTGGACAGCCCGCGCTCGGCGGTGAGCCCGCTCCCGGAGAGGAACGCCCGCGACACCCGCAGCCCCTGAAGGGACTGCTCGGCACCACTGCCGACGAGGGCGTAGTTGGAGCCGCGGAGCGTACCGCCGGTCATCACGACCTCCACCCGGTTGGCATGGGCCAACGCCTGGGCGACCAGCAGGGAGTTGGTGACGACCGTCAGGCCGGGCACCCGGGCCAGCCGGCGGGCCAGCTCCTGCGTGGTGGTACCCGCCCCGACCACGATCGCCTCGCCCTCTTCCACGAAGTTCGCGGCGAGGTCGGCGATCGCGGTCTTCTCGGCGGTCGCGAGATGTGACTTCTGCGGGAAACCGGACTCTCGCGTGAAACCGCCCGGCAGTACCGCACCGCCGTGCCGGCGGTCGAGGAGTCCTTCTGCCTCCAGTGCGCGCACGTCCCGCCGTACGGTCACTTCGGAGGTCTGGACGACGCGGGCGAGCTCACGGAGCGACACGGCCCCATTCGCTCGCACCATTTCGAGGATCAATTGACGACGTTCTGCAGCGAACACGAAACTGACAGTAACGCCAGCGACCGTCTGCTTTCAGCAGTTTGCGCTGAATAGCAGAAGTTGTTCGCACGGGCCCACCGCAAGTGGTATAGGGCGGGGGCATGGGCGGCGACGCCCCGTGACCGACGGGGAGCCGTTTCCGGCCGTCAGGCCTCCCCGCCCGCCTTGCGCGTGTGCAACTGCCGTGCCACCTCGGCGATCGAGCCCGACAGCGAGGGGTAGACCGTGAAGGCGTTCGCGATCTGTTCCACCGTCAGATTGTTGTCGACCGCGATCGAGATGGGGTGGATGAGTTCCGAGGCGCGCGGCGCCACGACCACGCCGCCCACCACGATGCCGGTGCCCGGACGGCAGAAGATCTTGACGAAGCCGTCGCGGATGCCCTGCATCTTCGCGCGCGGGTTGCGCAGCAGCGGCAGCTTCACCACACGGGCGTCGATCTTGCCGGCGTCGACATCCGCCTGGGAGTAGCCGACGGTGGCGATCTCGGGGTCGGTGAAGACGTTCGACGAGACCGTCTTGAGGTTCAGCGGGGCCACCGCGTCGCCCAGGAAGTGGTACATGGCGATACGTCCCTGCATCGCCGCCACCGAGGCGAGCGCGAAGACACCGGTGACGTCACCGGCGGCGTAGACGCCGGGGGCCGTCGTCCTCGAGACCTTGTCGGTCCAGATGTGGCCCGACTCCCGCAGCCTGACCCCGGCCTCCTCCAGGCCCATGCCCTCGGAGTTCGGGATGGCGCCCACGGCCATCAGGCAGTGCGACCCGGTGATGACGCGGCCGTCGGCGAGCGTCACCTCCACCCGGTCCCCGACCCGCTTCACGGACTGCGCCCGCGAGCGCGACATGACGTTCATGCCGCGCCGCCGGAAGACGTCCTCCAGCACGGCGGCGGCGTCCGGGTCCTCGCCCGGCAGCACCCGGTCGCGCGACGACACCAGCGTCACCTTCGACCCGAGCGCCTGGTAGGCGCCGGCGAACTCGGCACCGGTGACACCGGATCCGACCACGATGAGCTCCTCGGGGAGCTCGTTCAGGTCGTACACCTGGGTCCAGTTCAGGATCCGCTCGCCGTCGGGGCGGGCGTCCGGCAGCTCGCGCGGGTGCCCGCCGGTCGCGATCAGCACGGCGTCCGCCGTGAGCGTCTCCTCGGTTCCGTCCGCGGCGCGCACCACGACCTTCCGCGAGCCGTCGAGGGCCTGCATGCCCTCCAGCCGGCCCCGGCCGCGCAGCACGCGCGCGCCGGCCCGGGTCACGGACGCGGTGATGTCGTGCGACTGGGCCAGTGCGAGCCGCTTCACACGCCGGTTGACCTTGCCCAGGTCCACGCCGACCACCCGGGCGGCCTGCTCCAGGGGCGGCGTGTCGTCGGCGACGATGATGCCCAGCTCCTCGTAGGAGGAGTCGAAGGTGGTCATCACCTCGGCCGTCGCGATCAGGGTCTTCGACGGCACGCAGTCGGTCAGCACCGACGCCCCGCCCAGACCGTCGCAGTCGACGACGGTCACCTCCGCGCCGAGCTGAGCGGCGACCAGCGCCGCTTCGTATCCGCCGGGTCCGCCACCGATGATCACGATCCGAGTCACGTACTCCATTGTCCCGCACACCTCACCGTGCGACCGCCCGGGGGCCTCAGCCGTGGCCCCCCTGTTACCGGAGTGGCTCCCGTTCCCGCTGCCGTACCCTTCCCCCATGTCGCTCTACGCCGCGTACGCCGCCAATCTCGACGCGCGGCTGATGTCCCGCCGCGCCCCTCACTCGCCGCTGCGCGCCACCGGCTGGCTGAACGGATGGCGACTGACGTTCGGTGGCGAGCACATGGGCTGGGAGGGCGCGCTCGCGACGCTGGTCGAGGACCCGATCTCGCAGGTCTTCGTGGCCCTGTACGACATCGCCCCGATGGACGAGGAGTCCCTGGACCGCTGGGAGGGCGCGGGCGGCCTGGACCTCTACCGCCGCACCCGGGTCCGCGTCCACACCCTGGACGGCGAGGAACGGGCCTGGACGTACGTCCTCAACAGCTACGAGGGCGGCCTCCCCTCGGCCCGCTACCTGGGCGAGATCGCGGACGCGGCCGAGTCCGCGGGAGCGCCCCACGACTATGTGATGGAGCTCCGCAAGCGTCCCTGCTGAGGCCGTCCCGTCGGAAACGACAAGACAACGATCGCCAACCCGTCGCCCTCGACATCTACGCGCGTAGGCGATTACGGGCTACCCTCATCGCGTGAACGCATCTTTTCTTCCGGACGACATCCAGGGCGACCCCCACGCCGCAGCCGACGCCGCCGCCGCGCGCCTGCGCGAACTGACGGGCGCCGAGACCCACGACGTCGCCCTCGTGATGGGCTCCGGCTGGGCCCCGGCCGTGGACGCCCTCGGCACGCCCGAGGCCGAGTTCCAGGTCACCGAGCTGCCCGGCTTCCCGCCGCCGGCGGTCGAGGGCCACGGCGGCAAGATCCGCTCGTACGCCATCGGTGCGAAGCGGGCCCTGGTGTTCCTGGGCCGCACCCACTACTACGAGGGCCGCGGGGTCGCCGCCGTCGCCCACGGCGTCCGTACGGCCGTGGCCGCGGGCGCGAAGACGCTCGTCCTGACGAACGGCTGCGGGGGCCTGCGGGCGGGGATGCGTCCCGGCCAGCCGGTCCTGATCAGCGACCACATCAATCTGACGGCGACGTCGCCGATCGTCGGCGCGAACTTCGTCGACCTGACCGACCTCTACTCGCCGCGCCTCCGTGCCCTGTGCAAGGAGATCGACCCGACCCTGGAGGAGGGCGTCTACGCCCAGTTCCCCGGGCCGCACTACGAGACTCCGGCGGAGATCCGGATGGCTCGGGTGATCGGTGCGGATCTCGTCGGCATGTCGACGGTTCTCGAGGCGATTGCCGCTCGGGAGGCGGGGGCGGAGGTGCTGGGGATCTCGCTGGTCACGAATCTGGCGGCGGGGATGACGGGGGAGCCTCTCAATCACGAGGAGGTCCTTCAGGCGGGGCGGGATTCCGCTACGCGGATGGGGTCTCTGCTGGCGCAGGTGCTTGGTCGCCTGTAGGCGGCGAGCGGAAGTCGGTGGGTGGTCCCACGCGTCGGCGTGCGCGGCGTTCGGCCCGGTGCCGTGCCTTTGCGGGTGCGCCGCGTTCGGTTCGGTGCGTTGTGGGGTGCCCCGCGTTGGTGCGGACCGGGGGTTGGTCGCGTGGCCCGGCGCGGTACGGGTGCCCTGCGCTGGTGTGGGCCGGGGGGTGTTCGCGCAGCCCGGCGCCTACGGGGTGCCGTCGCGCCCACCCGTGCCGCCCCAGCGGCACGACTGCCCGCGGATGGGCGGCAGACGGCTGCCCGCGGAAGGCGGGGACGCAGTGGCCGCGGCGCCCCAGCGGCGGATTGCCGCGTACGGCGGGAGGGGACGGGGCGGGGGTGGCCGCCCGCAGTGGCTGGCGCGTCCGCGCCCCGTAGCCCTCCAGGAGACGTGATTCGCGCCAGTCCGAGGACGGACGCCCCCGCCCCGGCCCCGCCCCACCCACCCGCCGTAGGCGCCGCACAGGCACCGAACCGCACCCCGTGAAACCCTGACAGACGACCACCGAGAGAGGTCGACCACCGTGCACGACGACGCCCTCATCGCACAGGCCCAGGCGTGGCTCGCCGAGGACCCCGACCCCGACACCCGCGAGGAACTCGCCCGCCTCATCGACGCCGGCGACCACGCCGAACTCACCGCCCGCTTCAGCGGCACCCTCCAGTTCGGCACCGCCGGCCTGCGCGGCGAACTCGGCGCAGGCCCGATGCGCATGAACCGCACCGTCGTCATCCGCGCCGCCGCCGGCCTCGCCGCGTACCTCATCAAGCAGGGCCACACCGACGGCCTCGTCGTCATCGGCTACGACGCCCGCCACAAGTCCCGCGACTTCGCCGAGGACACCGCCGCCGTCATGACGGGCGCCGGCCTGCGCGCCGCCGTCCTCGACCGCCCCCTCCCCACCCCCGTCCTCGCCTTCGCCATAAGGCACCTCGGCGCCGTGGCCGGAGTGGAGGTCACCGCCAGCCACAACCCGCCCCGCGACAACGGCTACAAGGTGTACCTGGGCGACGGCTCCCAGATCGTCCCCCCGGCCGACGCGGAGATCGCCGCCGAGATCGCGGCCGTGGCCTCCCTCACCACGGTCCCCCGCCCCACCGAAGGCTGGGAGACCCTCGACGGCACCGTCCTGGACGCCTACCTCGCCCGCACGGACGCGGTCCTGTCCAAGGACTCCCCCCGCACCGCCCGCACCGTCTACACGGCGATGCACGGCGTCGGCAAGGACACCCTCCTCGCCGCGTTCGAACGCGCGGGCTTCCCCGCCCCCGTCCTCGTCACCGAGCAGGCGGACCCCGACCCCGAATTCCCGACCGTCGCGTTCCCCAACCCGGAGGAGCCCGGCGCGATGGACCTCGCCTTCGCGAAGGCCCGCGAGACCGGCCCCGACCTGGTCATCGCCAACGACCCCGACGCCGACCGCTGCGCCGCCGCCGTCAAGGACGGCGCCGACTGGCGGATGCTGCGCGGTGACGAGGTCGGCGCGCTGCTCGCCGCCCACCTGGTCCGCCGCGGAGCGACCGGCACGTTCGCGGAGTCGATCGTGTCCTCGACCCTCCTCGGCCGCATCGCCGAGAAGGCCGGCCTGCCCCACGAGGAGACCCTCACCGGCTTCAAGTGGATCGCCCGGGTCGAGGGCCTGCGCTACGGCTACGAGGAGGCCCTCGGCTACTGCGTGGACCCGGACGGCGTACGCGACAAGGACGGCATCACGGCGGCCCTCCTCCTCACGGAACTGGCCTCCGTGCTGAAGGCCGAGGGCCGCACCCTCCTCGACCTCCTCGACGACCTCGCCGTGGAGCACGGCCTGCACGCCACCGACCAGCTCTCGGTCCGCGTGCAGGACCTCTCCCTCATCGCGGACGCGATGCGCCGCCTGCGCGACCAGCCGCCCACGGAGCTGGCCGGCCTGCGCATCACCGGGGCCGAGGACCTGACCGAGGGCACGGACCGGCTCCCGCCCACCGACGGCCTCCGCTACACCCTGGACGGCGCCCGGGTCGTCGTCCGCCCCAGCGGCACGGAACCGAAGCTGAAGTGCTACCTGGAGGTGGTGGTCCCGGTGGCCGCGAGGTCCGACCTCCCCACGGCCCGCACCAAGGCGACGGCCCTCCTGGAGGCGATCAAGCGGGACCTGTCCCGGGCGGCCGGCATCTGAGCCGAAACCCACGCGGGGCGCGGAAAACCGCGCCCCGCACAACTACACAGCCAGCAGAACCGCCAGCAGCACCGCGCCCGCGACAGCCGGCCCCACGATCTCGTAGGCCCACCGCACGGTCACCTCACCCTGCGCCGCCGCTTCCGACTGCCGCCGCTCGTGCAGCTCACGCATCTCGTCCATCGCACGGTCGCTCTCGGGCCGCCGAGGCCCCGCGGGGACCCCTCCGGGCCCGAGCCCACCGCGACCGCCCGGACCGCCCGAGTCCCCGCGCTCGGCGGCCCGCGCCGCCCGCGCCTCCTGCCGGGCCGCCTTGCCGCGGGCCCGCACCGAGACCGGCAGGGCCCACAGCTGGTACTTCGCGCCGGACTCGGCGAAGACCTCGTTGGAGAAACCGGACCGCAGCGAGGCGACCTGCCCCCAGGGCAGCACGATCATGCGGAACGGGTTGCGGACGCGCAGCCGGTCGTCGTTCACGTACACGGCGGGGCGCAGGGTGTAGGCGACGACCAGGGGCACCAGGAGGAGCATGGTGGCGAGGGCCAGCCAGGGGGTACGGCCCTCTCCGGCGACCACCGCGTCGATGCCGAGCCATCCGATGATGGCGAGCAGCAGCACACCGCCGACGAGGGCCGCGGGCGAGCGGTAGATCCGGTCCTGGTACTGGGGTGCCGCGGACCCGGTGGGCTTCGTGGGCTCCGGGTCGGGCGAGTCGTGCTCGGGGGTCGTCATGCTCCCGATTCTGCACGACGGCCGAGGGGGCTCCACCACGGGCGGAGCCCGCACGGGACGAGCCCGAGGGCTGTACAGCCGCTACGCGCGTAGATATGCTCGTCTGGTGACCATGCCCACCACTGCACCAAACGCTCTCAGCGACGTCACCGCGTCCGACAGCACGCTGCGCCGCTTCCTCCACGGGCTGCCCGGCGTCGACGCGGTCGGCCTGGAGGCGCGCGCCGCCTCCCTCGGCACCCGTTCGATCAAGACGACCGCGAAGGCGTACGCCATCGACCTCGCCATCTCGATGGTCGACCTGACGACGCTCGAAGGCGCGGACACCCCGGGCAAGGTCCGGGCGCTCGGCGCGAAGGCGGTCCGTCCCGACCCGACCGACCGCACCACGCCCGCCACGGCCGCGGTCTGCGTCTACCCCGACATGGTGGCCACGGCGAAGGAGGCCGTCGCCGGATCCGACGTCAAGGTCGCCTCCGTCGCCACCGCCTTCCCGGCCGGCCGCGCCGCGATCGCCGTGAAGCTGGCGGACGTCCGCGAGGCCGTCGCCGCCGGTGCGGACGAGATCGACATGGTCATCGACCGCGGGGCGTTCCTCGCGGGGAACTACATGAAGGTGTACGACGAGATCACCGCCGTGAAGGAGGCCTGCGGGACGAGCGCCCGCCTCAAGGTCATCTTCGAGACGGGCGAGCTGTCGACGTACGACAACATCCGCCGGGCGAGCTGGCTCGGCATGCTGGCCGGGGCCGACTTCATCAAGACCTCGACCGGCAAGGTCGCCGTCAACGCGACCCCCGCGAACACCCTCCTCATGCTGGAGGCGGTCCGCGACTTCCGCGCCCAGACCGGCGTCCAGGTCGGTGTGAAGCCGGCCGGCGGCATCCGCACGTCCAAGGACGCCATCAAGTTCCTGGTCCTGGTCAACGAGACCGCGGGCGAGGACTGGCTGGACAACCACTGGTTCCGCTTCGGCGCCTCCTCGCTGCTCAACGACCTGCTGATGCAGCGCCAGAAGCTGGCCACCGGCCGTTACTCCGGCCCCGACTACGTGACGGTGGACTGATCACCATGACCATGGACAAGCGGTCATCCGCATTCGAGTACGCACCGGCGCCCGAGTCCCGCTCGATCGTCGACATCGCCCCGTCGTACGGCCTGTTCGTCGACGGCGAGTTCACCGAGGCCGCCGACGGCAAGGTCTTCAAGACCGTCTCCCCCGCCACCGAGGAGGTCCTCTCCGAGGTCGCCGAGGCCGGTGAGGCGGACGTCGACCGCGCGGTGAAGGCCGCCCGCAAGGCGTTCGAGAAGTGGTCGGCGCTGCCCGGCTCCGAGCGCGCGAAGTACCTCTTCCGCATCGCCCGGATCATCCAGGAGCGCAGCCGCGAGCTGGCCGTCCTCGAGACCCTCGACAACGGCAAGCCGATCAGGGAGACCCGCGACGCGGACCTCCCCCTGGTCGCGGCGCACTTCTTCTACTACGCGGGCTGGGCGGACAAGCTCGACCACGCCGGCTACGGCGCGAACCCGCGTCCCCTCGGCGTCGCGGGCCAGGTCATCCCCTGGAACTTCCCGCTCCTGATGCTGGCGTGGAAGATCGCCCCGGCCCTCGCCACCGGCAACACGGTGGTCCTGAAGCCGGCCGAGACGACCCCGCTCTCCGCGCTCTTCTTCGCGGACATCTGCCGCCAGGCCGGGCTCCCCAAGGGCGTCGTCAACATCATCACCGGCGACGGCCGCACGGGCGCCGCGCTGATCGCCCACCCCGACGTGAACAAGGTCGCGTTCACCGGCTCGACCGCCGTCGGCAAGGAGATCGCGCGCACGGTCGCGGGCACCCGCAAGAAGCTGACCCTCGAACTGGGCGGCAAGGGCGCCAACATCGTCTTCGACGACGCCCCGATCGACCAGGCCGTCGAGGGCATCGTCAACGGCATCTTCTTCAACCAGGGCCAGGTCTGCTGCGCGGGCTCGCGCCTGCTCGTCCAGGAGTCGATCCACGACGAGCTCCTCGACTCCCTCAAGCGCCGCCTGACCACGCTCCGTCTCGGCGACCCGCTGGACAAGAACACCGACATCGGCGCGATCAACTCCGCCGAGCAGCTGGCCCGGATCACCGCGCTGGCCGAGCAGGGCGAGGCGGAGGGCGCCGAGCGCTGGTCCCCGGCGTGCGACATCCCGGAGAACGGCTACTGGTTCGCCCCGACGCTCTTCACGAACGTCACCCAGGCGCACACCGTCGCCCGCGACGAGATCTTCGGCCCGGTGCTGTCCGTCCTCACCTTCCGTACGCCGGACGAGGCGGTCGCCAAGGCCAACAACACGCCGTACGGCCTGTCGGCGGGCATCTGGACGGAGAAGGGCTCACGGATCCTCGCGGTCGCGGGCAAGCTCCGCGCGGGTGTGATCTGGTCCAACACGTTCAACAAGTTCGACCCGACCTCGCCGTTCGGCGGCTACAAGGAGTCGGGCTTCGGCCGCGAGGGCGGCCGCCACGGCCTGGAGGCGTACCTCGATGTCTGACCAGAACCGCCTGAGCGTCTTCAAGACCTACAAGCTGTACGTCGGCGGGAAGTTCCCGCGTTCCGAGAGCGGCCGGGTGTACGAGGTGACGGACCCGAAGAACAACTGGCTGGCCAACGCCCCGCTGTCCTCCCGCAAGGACGCCCGTGACGCGGTGGTCGCCGCGCGCAAGGCGTTCGGCGGCTGGTCCGGCGCGACGGCGTACAACCGCGGCCAGATCCTGTACCGGATCGCGGAGATGCTCGAGGGCCGCCGTGACCAGTACGTCGCGGAGGTCGCCGCCGCCGAGGGGCTGTCGAAGTCCAAGGCGGGCCTCCAGGTGGACGCGGCGATCGACCGCTGGGTCTGGTACGCGGGCTGGACCGACAAGATCGCCCAGGTGGTCGGCGGCGGCAACCCGGTCGCGGGCCCCTTCTTCAACCTGTCCTCCCCGGAACCGACCGGTGTGGTCGCCGTACTGGCCCCGCAGGAGTCGTCCTTCCTGGGCCTGGTCTCGGTGGTCGCCCCGGTGATCGCGACGGGCAACACGGCGGTCGTGGTGGCGTCCGAGAGGTCCCCGCTCCCCGCCCTCTCCCTCGGCGAGGTCCTGGCCACCTCCGACCTCCCCGGCGGTGTGGTCAACGTCCTCTCCGGCCGTACGGCGGAGATCGCCGCGCCGCTCGCCGCGCACCAGGACGTCAACGCGATCGACCTCGCGGGCGCCGACGAGGCGCTGGCGAAGGAGCTGGAGATCGCGGCGGCGGACAACCTCAAGCGCGTTCTTCGTCCACAGCCTGTGGACGACTGGTCGGCGACCCCCGGCACGGACCGCATGACGGCGTTCCTGGAGACCAAGACGGTCTGGCACCCGACGGGTTCGCTGGGCGCGTCGGGCTCCGCGTACTGACCGACGCCCCCACAGCCGGAGCGCCGTACCCCACCTCCGTCCGGGAGGGGTACGGCGCTCCGTTGCCCGTTCGGGACCCTCCGGTGTCAGCCGCGCAGCGTCTCCGTCGCCGCGCCGGCCACGGGAACGCCGCCGACCGACGGCGCCTGGGCGACCGGACCGGTCACCTCCCGGGAGTCCACCGGCCGGAAGTCGGCGACCTGGGCGCCGACGCCGTTGTCGAGCGGGTCCACGCCCGTGCCGGCGAGGGGGTTGGGCTTGAGGTCCGCGACCGTGCCGGCGACCTGACCGGTGCTGTCGAGCAGCGAGCCGGAGTCCGCGGCCGCCGCCGTCGCCGTACCGGCCCCGAGGGCCACTCCCGCGGTCGCGAGGACGGCCAGGGCGCGTCGGGCGTTCGGCGTCCTGGGTGCCTTGTGTCGGGCCATCGCTGTGCCACCTGTCACCTTCGCTGAGTGATCGGATCGACGCGCAGCGTAGTGGATGTGTGATGCGTGCTTCAAAGCCGTGCACCGGGGTCGTACCCCGCCCGGATGATGCCTCAGACTGGTGTCCCGTGAGTTCCCAGTCGCCCATATCCGCGCGAGTCGTGCTGCTCTGCGGCCCCTCCGGCTCCGGCAAGTCCCTTCTCGCGGCCCGCTCCGGCCTCCCGGTGCTGCGCCTCGACGACTTCTACAAGGAGGGCGACGACCCGACGCTGCCGCTGGTGGCGGGCTCCTCCGACATCGACTGGGACCATCCCGGCTCCTGGGACGCGGACACCGCCGTCGCCGCGATCGACCGGCTGTGCCGTACGCGCAGTACGCAGGTGCCCGTCTACGACATCTCGCTCAGCGCGCGCACCGGGGAGGACACCGTCGACATCGGCGGCACGCCGCTGTTCGTCGCCGAGGGCGTCTTCGCCGCGGAGATCGTGGACCGCTGCCGTGAGCTGGGGCTGCTGGCGGACGCCCTGTGTCTGAGCCGGGGTCCGGTGCGCACCTTCCGGCGGCGGTTCCTGCGGGACCTCAAGGAGGGCCGCAAGTCGGTGCCGTTCCTGCTGCGCAGGGGCTGGCGGCTGATGCGGCTGGAGCGGTCGATCATCGCCCGTCAGACGGCGCTGGGGGCGTACGCCTGCGACCGGGACGAGGCGCTGAGCCGCCTCGCGGCGGCGGCGGTCGCCGGCCGGCCGACGCCGAAGAACACGAGCACACCGGCCTAGTTCCCGCGGCTGGACGCGCATACGAAAGGCGGGACTGGTCGGGCCCCCCGGCCCCTCCAGTCCCGCTGTTTCGCACTCCCCCGTGCTCCCCGTGGATCCCTCTCGCTCCCCCGGATCCGCAGGGTCCCCCGTGACCCCTCGTGCTTCCCCCCTCGGTCCCCCGTTTGTCACGGTGACGCCCCCCGGCGTCCCCATGGTTCCCCCGTTATCCCTCCCCCGTGATCCCCCCAGATCCCGGGCTCCCGGAACTCCCCCGATTCCCGGATCCCCCGACCCCGGTTCCCCCCCGAACCTTCAGGCGACCAGTTCGCCGAAGGCGTTCTCCTCGTCACGGCCGAAGCTGAGGACCTCGTCCTCGCGCAGCCGGCGGAGCGACCGCCAGATGCTCGACTTCACCGTGCCGACACTGATGCCGAGGATGTCCGCGATCTCCGGGTCCGTGCGGCCCTCGTAGTAGCGCAGGACCAGCATGGTGCGCTGGAGCTCGGGCAGCCGGGCCAGCGCCTGCCACAGGACCGCGCGCAGCTCGGTGCCGCGCATCGCGTCCGTGTCACCGGCCGTCTCCGGCAGTTCCTCGGTCGGGTACTCGTTCAGCTTGCGGCGGCGCCACGCGCTGATGTGCAGGTTGGTCATGGTGCGGCGGAGGTAGCCGCCGACCGCGGCCTTGTCACTGATCCGGTCCCACGCCCGGTAGGTCGAGAACAGCGCGCTCTGGAGCAGGTCCTCGGCCTCGTAGCGGTCGCCGGTCAGGTGGTACGCGGTGGCGTACAGGGAGGCGCGGCGCTCCTGGACGTAGGCGGTGAACTCCACCTCCGTCAGCGAGCGACGCTCCCCCGAGCCCTCCCCGTACGCGGTCCCCCCGTTCGTGTCCCCCGTGGGCGCGTCAACCACCGTCATGATCGCGGTGTGCTGACGCCCGGCGCCGCGAGCGCACCCCCGCCCGCTCACGGCACCGGACTTCTCGGAACCCCGGTGCACGTCGTGCAGACGCGTGATCACTGCGCTGGTGCTGGTGCCGTGCAGCGTGTTCATCTCGCGCCCCCCGTCGTGGACTTCCGGTGTTCTGTCCTGCTGTTGTGCTTGTGCCGAAAAGCTTGCCGGGGGACCTTCATCGCCGTGTCAGCCGACTGTCACAGACGTGTCACAGGAGTCGATCACGGTGGGTCCACAGATCCTTCACAGGCGTCCGTGCACGTAGCGGCACGTATCCGGGCCCAATGGGCATCTGCCGTCCACGGGTCGAACAGGGAGCCCTCCATGGGCCAGAATGAGCCCGTGCCTTCCCTGTTGCTGATCGAGGACGACGACGCCATCCGCACGGCCCTGGAGCTCTCACTGACGCGCCAGGGCCACCGGGTGGCGACCGCTGCCAGTGGTGAGGACGGTCTGAAGCTGTTGCGCGAGCAGCGGCCGGATCTGATCGTGCTCGATGTGATGCTGCCCGGCATCGACGGGTTCGAGGTGTGCCGGCGCATCCGGCGCACGGACCAGTTGCCGATCATCCTGCTGACCGCGCGCAACGACGACATCGACGTGGTGGTCGGGCTGGAGTCCGGCGCCGACGACTACGTCGTCAAACCGGTGCAGGGCCGGGTGCTGGACGCCCGGATCCGGGCGGTGCTGCGCCGCGGGGAGCGGGAGTCCAGTGACTCGGCGACCTTCGGCAGCCTGGTCATCGACCGTTCGGCGATGACGGTGACGAAGAACGGCGAGGACCTCCAGCTGACGCCCACCGAGCTGCGGCTGCTCCTCGAGCTGAGCCGGCGGCCCGGGCAGGCGCTGTCCCGGCAGCAGCTGCTGCGGCTGGTGTGGGAGCACGACTACCTGGGCGACTCGCGTCTGGTGGACGCCTGTGTCCAGCGGCTGCGCGCCAAGGTCGAGGACGTCCCGTCGTCCCCGACGCTGATCCGTACCGTGCGCGGTGTCGGCTACCGGCTGGACCCGCCTCAGTGACACAGGAGCACCAAGGGGGGAGCCGCGGCTGGTCCGCGGCGCGCAAGGGAGTCTGGTCACGGCTGCGCTTCACCAGCCTGCGGCTGCGGCTGGTCGTGGTGTTCGGGCTGGTGGCGCTCACCGCCGCGGTGTCCGCGTCGGGGATCGCGTACTGGCTGAACCGTGAGTCGGTGCTGAACCGCGCCCAGGAATCGGTGCTGCGCGCCTTCGAGCAGGAGATGCAGAACCGGGCGGGTTCGCTGCCCGAGCACCCCACGCAGGACGAACTTCAGCGCACGGCGGGCCAGATGGCGAACAGCAGCCAGCGGTTCACCGTGCTGCTGGTCGCCGAGGACCCCGACGGGCGGACGGTGTACGGCAGTTCCGGCGGGCTGAACGGCTTCTCGCTCCGGGATGTGCCGGTCTCGCTGCGCGAGGCGGTGACCGAGCGGCAGAAGATCACGTCGAACAACAAGTACCCGCACCATCTGTACTGGCAGCGGATCGTCGACGGCGACACGCCGTATCTGGTGGCGGGGACGCGGGTGATCGGCGGCGGGCCGACCGGCTACATGCTGAAGTCGCTGGAGCCGGAGGCGAAGGACCTCAACTCGCTGGCCTGGTCGCTGGGGATCGCCACGGCACTCGCGCTGATAGGGGCCGCGCTGCTCGCGCACGCGGCGGCCACGACGGTGCTGAAGCCGGTGCAGCGGCTCGGGGTGGCCGCCCGGCGGCTCGGGGAGGGCAAGCTGGACACCCGGCTGAGGGTGTCGGGCACCGACGAACTGGCGGATCTCTCCCGGACGTTCAACAAGGCGGCGGAGGCGCTGGAGAAGCGAGTGGCGGACATGGCCGCGCGGGACGAGGCGTCCCGCAGGTTCGTGGCGGACATGAGCCATGAGCTGCGTACGCCGCTGACCGCGATCACGGCGGTGACCGAGGTCCTGGAGGAGGAGCTCGAGTTCGAGGGCGGCGGCATCGACCCGATGATCGAGCCCGCCGTGCGGCTGGTGGTGAGCGAGACCCGGCGACTGAACGACCTGGTGGAGAACCTGATGGAGGTCACCCGCTTCGACGCGGGCACCGCCCGGCTGGTCCTCGACGACGTCGACATCGCCGACCAGATCACCGCCTGCATCGACGCGCGGGCCTGGCTGGACGCGGTCGACCTGGACGCCGAGCGGGGCATCCACGCGCGGATCGACCCGCGCCGGCTGGACGTGATCCTGGCGAACCTCATCGGCAACGCGCTCAAGCACGGCGGTTCGCCGGTGCGGGTGGCGGTGCGGGAGTCCGTCGCCGAGGGCGAGGAGGGCGCCGGGGACGGGGGCGTGGTGGTCATCGAGGTGCGCGACCACGGGCCGGGCATCCCCGAGGAGGTCCTGCCGCACGTCTTCGACCGGTTCTACAAGGCGAGTGCCTCCCGGCCGCGTTCCGAGGGCAGCGGTCTGGGGCTGTCCATCGCGCTGGAGAACGCCCATATCCACGGCGGCGAGATCACCGCGGCCAACTCCCCGGAGGGCGGTGCCGTGTTCACCCTGCGACTGCCGCGGGACGTGTCCGCGCAGAGCCCCTCGGAGAAGAGCGGCGACACCGAGGACGAGGGCGCCGAGGGGGACGCCTGATGAACATGCGACGGAGTGCCGCACGCCGGGTGCCGGCACTGCTGGCGGCGGGGGCCCTCGGGGCGCTGCTCGCCGGGTGCGGGATACGGGCCACGGAGGTGCCGACCGACTTCGGTCCGGCACCCTCACGGGTCAGCTGCTCGCCGACCGAGCCGGAGGTGTCCACGCAGGCGGGCCGCGGGCTGCCGGTGCAGGTGTTCCTGCTGTGCGGCTCGTCGCTGGTGGCCGTCGACCGGACGGTACGGGTACCGGACGGGGCGGCGGACTCGCGGCGCGTGCTGGTGGCGCAGGGGCTGCTGGACGAGTTGTCGCGGGAGCCGTCGGCCGCCGAGCAACAGGCGGGGTACGGCACGCGCGTACGGCGCGGGACGACCGTGGGCGGTCCGCGGCCCGGGGACCCGGAGGACACGCTGCGGCTGAGCACCGCGCCCGGAAGCCTCACCTCCGCCGGGCTCGCGCAGATCGTGTGCACCTTCTCCGACTCGGCGGCGGCCGAGGGCGACGGATCGGTGATCCTGGGCGGCCCCGACGACGCCCGGCCGCGCCGCTACCAGTGCACGGACGAGGTCCGGTCCCGTCCGGACGAGAAGGAACCGCCGTCCTCGGAGACCACCGGCGGGTGAGCCTCCACTGTGGCGCATGCCTCACCCGGTGAACGGGTGACATCCCGGAACCGATCGTGCCGAAGGCCGCGTCTAGGGGGTCGTGCAGCGTCAAGGCTTCATCGGCGGCACCGCCGCGACCCGTATCCGTGTGACAGGAGGTCTCCTCCTGGCCGCGTATCTCGCGTTCGTCGCCTGGTACACGCTGCGCCCCCTGGACGTTCCCTGGGTGATGCCCGCCAACCTGCGGCCGTTCGACGGCATCCGGGGCGACTTCGCGATGGGCTGGACGACGGGTGTCCGCCGGGTCTGTGAGGGGCTGGCGCTGCTCGCGCCGCTGGGTGTGCTGCTGCCGGCGGCGGGGGGCAGGCTGGCGGTCTCGCGGCTGGGCTCGCTGATCCGCACGACGGCGGCGACCGCGCTGGTGTCGCTGGCCATCGAGATGTTGCAGACGGCGGTGCCGGGCCAGGTGGTGGACGTCGACTCGCTGCTGCTGAACACGGCGGGCGCGGCGCTCGCGCACGCGGCCGTGGTGCCGGCGGCCCGTGCCCGGCTGCGCCGCCGGGTGGTACGGCGGTCCGTCACGGCCGTTCTCACGGAGGAGCCGACTCAGGGTAGGACCCCGACGATTCCCAGGGTCGGGATCGCCCCGTGGAGCGACGCTTTGCCCCCTTCGTCTCCGTAACGTGGAGTGCATGGAGGCAGCCAGTCGGGATGCCTCGCACCGCTCACGAAGGAGCCGCGATGAGCCGCCGTCTCGCCCGCCCCACCAACGACCGCATGATCGGCGGAGTGTGTGCCGCGCTGGCACGGCGCTTCGGCACCTCCGCGACCACGATGCGGGTGCTCTTCCTGCTCTCGTGTCTGCTGCCGGGCCCGCAGTTCCTGCTGTACATAGCGCTGTGGGTCCTGTTGCCCTCGGAGGACAAGGCACGGGCGGCCTGGTGACGCCGTAGCACCGTCCTCCGCGTACGACGACGGGGCGCGACCCGGTTCCGGGTCGCGCCCCGTCGGCACGCTTGGACCAGCGGGTCAGCCGCCGAGCGGGACCCCGTTCAGGGTGACGCCCTGGGTGGGCAGCTGCTCCACGGGCAGGCCGCCGAGCAGACCGGAGGCCGGGACCTGGGGGCCGACCTGCCCGGCGACCGGCTGCGCGGTCGCCATGCCGGTGCCGGCCAGCTCCTGGCCCGTCTCCAGCGCCCGGTCGGAGCCCGGTACCGCACCGGCCAGCTTCTCCGCCGGCACGGCCCGGTTGACGGTGTCCAGCGCCGGGGCGGCGTCCGGAACGGCCGGGGCCGCGTGGGCGGCGCCGGCGCCGACGGCGGCGAAGGCGGCACCCAGAGCGGCGACACCGAGGGTCTTGGCAGCAGACTGCTTCATGAAATGCGTCCTCGAAAAATGGGAAACGGGGAGTGAGCGGTACCGCGACCGTAAACACGCGGCCGCTCCCGCCGCAAACATCGAAATGCGGACGGATTGTGAACGCCGCCCGGGTCCACGTTTCCCGCGGACGCGTCCGTCAGCTCGCCGTGTCCGAAGAACCGCTGGTGGAAGCCGTCTGACGGAACAGCCATTCGGATTTCAGCTCGGCATATCCGGGCTTGATGACGTCATTGATCATAGCCAGTCGTTCATCGAAAGGAATGAACGCTGATTTCATCGCATTGACGGAGAACCACTGCATGTCGTCGAGCGTGTAACCGAATGCCTCGACCAGGTGCTCGAATTCCCGGCTCATGCTGGTGTGGGACATCAGACGGTTGTCCGTATTAACGGTGGCCCGGAAATGGAGCCGCCGCAGCAGCCCGATCGGGTGCTCCGCGTACGAGGCGGCCGCACCGGTCTGGAGGTTGGAGCTCGGGCACAGCTCCAGCGGGATGCGCTTGTCCCGGACGTAGGAGGCGAGACGGCCGAGCGTCACCGTGCCGTCGTCGTGAACCTGGATGTCGTCGATGATGCGCACCCCGTGTCCGAGCCGGTCGGCGCCGCACCACTGGAGGGCCTGCCAGATGGACGGCAGCCCGAACGCCTCACCCGCGTGGATGGTGAAGTGGTTGTTCTCCCGCTTCAGGTACTCGAAGGCGTCGAGGTGCCGGGTGGGCGGGTAGCCGGCCTCGGCGCCCGCGATGTCGAAGCCGACGACGCCCAGGTCCCGGTAGCGGTTGGCGAGTTCGGCGATCTCCAGCGCGCGGGCGGCGTGCCGCATCGCGGTGAGCAGCGCGCCGACCCGGATGCGGTGGCCGTTCTCCCTGGCGCGCCGCTCGCCCTGCCGGAAGCCCTCGTTGACCGCCTCGACGACCTCCTCGAGGGTCAGCCCGCCCTCGAGGTGCTGCTCGGGGGCGTAGCGCACCTCGGCGTAGACGACACCGTCCTCGGCGAGGTCCTCGGCGCACTCGGCGGCGACCCGGACGAGGGCGTCGCGGGTCTGCATGACCCCGACGGTGTGCGAGAACGTCTCCAGGTACCGCTCCAGGGAACCGGAGTCGGCGGCCTCCCGGAACCACAGACCGAGCTTGTCGGGGTCGGTCTCGGGGAGCTGGAGGTACCCGTTCGCGCGGGCCAGGTCGACGACGGTGCCGGGGCGCAGCCCGCCGTCGAGGTGGTCGTGCAGCAGAACCTTGGGCGCCCGGCGGATCCGGTCCGCCGTCGGGGCGTTCGCGATGGTCTGGCTCGTCATTTTCGCACTCTAACTCCTACGCGCGTAGATCACTCGGTGGACGAAGGCGTCGATACGTAACGGTGACCGCACGGACGGCTCGAGTACACCGCCGCTTCTGAGAATGTTCTGTCATGGCACAGCAAGCGACGCCGGTTCGCATGGCCCGGCTGGGGAGGGCGCTCGGCCCGGAGCCGACGGCGGTGAGCGGTGTGGTGCTGCTGCTCCCCGGCGGCGAGGAGGTCTCCAGCCGAAGACCGTCCCCCATGATGGCGACCGCCTCCGTACGAGCCCTGGGACGCCGGCTCACCCGCGCGGGCCGGGACCGGAGCCTCGCCGCCCATGTCGTCCACTACCGCTTCCGGGGCTGGAACGGCAGCGAGGCGCATCTCGCGCGCGACGCCGCGTGGGCCGCCGACGAGGCCGTACGGCGCTACGGGGACGTCCCCGTGTGCCTCGTCGGTCTCGGCATGGGCGGCAGGGCCGCGCTCCGCGCGGGGGGCCACGAGGCCGTCAACTCCGTGGTGGCGCTGGCCCCCTGGCTGCCGGAGGAGGATGTGGCGGCGCCACCCGAACCGGTGAAGCAGCTCGCCGGACGGCACGTGTTGATCGTGCACGGCACGAATGACGCGCGGTGCGATCCCGAGTTGTCGTTCCGGCTGGCGGCGCGGGCGAAGAAGGCGAACCGGGAGGTGTGCCGGTTCGAAGTCCACGCGGACGGGCATGGGTTGCGGCAGTACCGGGACGAAGTGCTGGCGCTGGCCGAGGACTTCGTTATGGGGGTGTTGTTCGGGCGGGCGTTGTCGCGGCCCGTGCGGGATGCGTTGGCGGCGCCTCCGCCGTTGGGGTTGCGGATGCCGCTTGCTGCCGGGTTCGGGGAGTCTTTGCGGCGGTAGTTCTGCCTGACGGCGGGTGCGGGTGCGTTGTGGCTGGTCGCGCAGTTCCCCGCGCCCCTGAGGGTGTTGCCCCAGCGCCGGCAGCAAGTTGCGCCTCCTCAAGTCGGCAGCAAGGTGCCCCTCTTGCTGAGGAGGAACTTCTTGAAGGCTGCTACCGGGGGTGTGTCCGGGTGGCCGGCCAGCCAGGCCACTCCGATTTCTCTCGCTGCTCTGGGGGCCGTGACCGTCAGTTCCACTACTCCCGGGCGGGGGAACGGGGGCGGGGGGAGGAGAGCCACGCCCAGGCCCGCGGCCACCAGGCCGCGCAGGGTTTCGGCTTCCTCGCCCTCGAAGGCGATACGGGGTTTGAAGCCCGCCTGGGCGCAGAGGTCGTCGGTGATGCGGCGGAGACCGTAGCCGGGTTCGAGGGTCACGAAGGTCTCGTCGGCGGCCTCGGCGAGGCGGACGCGGCGACGGCCGGCGAGGCGGTGGTCCACGGGGACGACCAGGCGCAGCTTCTGCTCGTCGAGGCGGCGGGCGACGAGGTCGGGGGCGTCGGGCACCGGCGAGGTCAGGCACAGGTCGAGTTCGCCCGCGCGGAGGCCCTCCAGCATGGCCTCGCCGTAGTTCTGGACGAGGCTGAAGCGGACGCGCGGATGGTCGGCGCGGAAGGCGTGCAACAGGCCCGGCACGGTCTCGGCGCCCATGGTGTGCAGGAAGCCGAAGGCGACCTTGCCGGTGGCGGGGTCGGCGTCGGCACGCACCTCGTCGGCGGCGCGTTCGACCTCGGCGAGGGCGCGTTCGACGGAGGCGAGGAAGGTGCGGCCGGCGGGGGTGAGGGAGACCGTGCGGCCGTGGCGGGCGAACAGGTCGACGCCCAGGTCCTCTTCGAGGCGGACCATCGCCCGGGACAGGGTGGACTGCGGGACCTGCAACTCCTGGGCGGCGCGCGTGACGTGCTCGGTCCGGGCGACGCCGGCGAAGTAGGCGAGGCGGGGCGCCAGCAGTATCGACATGTCGTCCATGTCTCGTGTGTCACTGCTCTGTGACAGCCGACTCGCTGACCTCTGCTGATGCACCATGGGAACGATTATGACGATTCCATGCATTGGACGGATGAGAGGGGCCGTACATAGCTTCGAGGCATGACTCCCGCCAGTACCGGGGCGTCCACCAGCGTGGGCGCCGTCGCATCCGTTCCCTCGACCCCGCCCGCCTCCGGGACCGTCTCCGAGTCCCGGATGTCGCCGGGCGGACCCGGTTACCGCCGGATGAGTCTCGCCCTGTTCCTCGCGGGTGTCGCGACCTTCGCGCTGCTGTACTCCACCCAGGCCCTGCTGCCGCTGATCTCCGGCGACTTCGCGGTGAGCGCGGGGGACGCCAGCTGGACGGTGGCGGCGGCCACCGGTGGTCTGGCGCTCTTCGTCCTGCCGATGAGCGCGCTGTCGGAGCGCTATGGACGGCGTACGGTCATGACGGCGTCCCTGGCCGTCGCGGTGACCCTCGGCCTGCTGGTGCCCTTCGCGCCGTCGCTGGGCGCGCTGGTGGCACTGCGGGCGCTCCAGGGCGCGGCGCTGGCGGGGCTGCCGGCGTCGGCGACCGCGTATCTCGCGGAGGAGGTCACGCCCAAGGCGCTGGTGACCGCGATCGGGCTGTTCGTGGCCGGCAACAGTGTCGGCGGGATGAGCGGCCGGGTGATCACCGGCTGGGTGGCGCAGGAGTGGGGCTGGCGCGTCGCCGTCGGGGTGATCGGTGCGGTCGCCGTGGCGTGCGCGGTGGCGTTCCGGCTGCTGCTGCCGGCGCCCCGGCACTTCCGGGCGGGCTCGCTGCGGCCGGGTGTGCTGGTGCGCACGGTCCGGGGCCATCTGGCCAACCCGCTGCTGCGGCGCCTGTACGCGATCGGCGCGCTGTTCATGACGGTGTTCGGCGGTGTGTACACGGTGATCGGCTACCGGCTGACCGAGGCGCCGTTCTCGCTGCCGCAGGGCATCGTCGGCTCGATCTTCCTGGTGTACCTGGTGGGCACGGTCTCCGCGTCGGCGGCGGGGCGCCTGGTGGGGCGGCTGGGCCGGCGGGGCGCGCTGTACGCGGGCGGTGGGACGACCGCGGCGGGGCTGGTGCTGTCGCTGGCGGGGTCACTGCCGGTGGTGCTGCTGGGGCTGGTGCTGATCACGGCGGGGTTCTTCGCGGGGCACGCGGTGGCGTCCTCCGCGGTGGGCAAGACCGCGACGGAGGGGCGGGCGCAGGCTTCCGCGCTGTACCAGTCCGCGTATTACGTCGGGTCCAGTGCGGGGAGCACGGTGGGGGCGGTGGCGTTCCACGCGGGGGGCTGGGCCGGGACGGTGGGGGTCGGGCTGGTGGCGGTGGCCGGGGTGGCGGCGATCACCCTCGCGGGCACGCGGGCGGCGGCGCGGGCCGTGGCCCGGCCGGCCTGAGCGGGTTTCGCCCCCGCCGCCCCTTCCCGTCCCGACCTGGGGCTCCGCCCCAGACCCCGCTCCTCAAACGCCGGAGGGGCTGAGTAGTTCAGCCCGTCCGGCGTTTGAGGACGAGGCCCGAAGGGCCGAAGGGGGGTCTGGGGGCGCAGCCCCCAGGGACGCACCAGCACCCCTGACCTGCGCCTTCATTCCTACGGCGGGCCGTTGTCAGTGGGCTGCGGTAGCTTCCGAAGTGGTGGACCACGACGACACCACTTGGGGTGGGTGGACAATGACGAACGGCGCCGCGACGACGACCGACCTGGACGCCAGGCTGGAGCAGTACCGGGTCGAACTGACCGGGTACTGCTACCGGATGCTGGGTTCCTCCTTCGAAGCGGAGGACGCGGTGCAGGACACGATGATCCGCGCGTGGCGCAGCTTCGAGAAGTTCGAGGGCCGCTCCAGCCTGCGCTCCTGGCTCTACCGCATCGCGACCAACGTCTGTCTGGACATGCTGACCGCGGGCAACAAGCGGGCCCGGCCGATGGATCTCACGGAGTCCACCCCGCTCGCGCAGGCCGCGCTGGCGCCCCGCCCGGACAACACCTGGCTGGAGCCGATGCCCGACTCCCGCGTGCTGCCCACGCCCGCCGACCCGGCGGAGGCGGCGGTCGCCAAGGAGTCCGTGCGGCTCGCGTTCATGGCCGCGCTGCAACAGCTGCCGGCGAAGCAGCGGGCGGTGCTGATCCTGCGCGAGGTGCTGGCCTGGAAGGCGAGCGAGGTCGCCGAGCTGCTGGACACGTCGGTCGCCTCGGTCAACAGCGCGCTGCAGCGGGCCCGGGCGACGCTCGCCGAGCGGCAGCAGCCGGGCGCCGACGCGTCGGTCTCCGACCCGCTGGACGAGGAGCAGCAGAAGCTGCTCGAGCGCTATGTCGCGGCGTTCGAGGGGTACGACATGTCGGCGCTGACCGCGCTGCTGCACGAGGACGCCATCATGACGATGCCGCCGTTCGACCTGTGGCTCACCGGTTCCGAGGACATCACGGGCTTCATGACGACGCTCGGCGCCCCCTGCGCGAACTCGCGGCTGGTGCCGGTCGAGGTCAACGGCCTGCCGGGGTTCGCGCAGTACAAGCCCGATCCGGAGGCCGGCGGGTACACGCCGTGGGCGGTCCAGGTGCTGGAGATATCAGACGACCGGATCACCGGGTTCCACTGCTTCCTCGACACCAAGCGGTGGTTCCCGCTGTTCGGGCTGCCCCTCCATCTCGAAGCGGAGTCCGACCAGGTCGAGCAGGGCGCATAGGGCCGGGGAGGGGTCACGCAGCCGTATCCGGCCCCCGGCCCGCCGGGCCGTGAGCTCCAGCCGTGCGAGCAGGTTCACGGCGGCGAGCCCGGGCGGCCCCAGTCCCGCCACGTCGCACACGACCACGCGGCCCGATCCGCCGCCACCGGCGTCCAGCAGTGCCCGAAGCGCGTCGCAGGGCCCGCTCACCTCGTCCCTGGTGAGAGGGCCGCTGAGCACGAGTACGGGCGGTGTCATGGCGTCCACGATCCATAGACCGGCCGGGGGCGCGTAACTCATCGCGCGGGGCCGGTGCGCGTGCGCGGGACCCGGCGCCGTACGGATCACATTGACCGGGGCACGGCCTTCCCCGGAGTGTTGGCTGTATGCGCCACAGATCTTCCCCGCCCCTGCTGTCCGGTGTCGTGCTCCCCCGCGAGGAGCCGCCGTGCAGGGGGTGCTGAGCGGCTTCTTGGTGATCGCCGTCGTCATCGGCGTCGGCTATGTCATCGGCCGCGGGGGGCATCTCGGCGCACAGGGCCGTGAGGTGCTGACGAAGCTCGCCTTCCATGTGGCGTCCCCGGCGCTGCTGTTCACCACGCTCGCCCGGGCCGACCTGTCGGTGGTGTTCTCCAGCCGGCTGCTGGTCACCGCGCTGAGCACGGCGGCGGTGGCGGGCGTCTTCGTCGCGGTGGGTGTCGTGCGCGGCTGGGGCGTGGGCCGCACCACCATCGGCGCCCTGTGCTCCAGCTACGTCAACTCCGGCAACCTGGGCATCCCGATCGCGGTGTATGTGCTGGGGGACGCCTCCCTGGTGGCGCCGGTGCTGCTGTTCCAGCTGGTCGGGGTCACACCGGTCGCGCTGACGATCCTCGACCTGTCGACGGCGGGCGGGAAGCAGCCGCTGTGGCGTCGGCTGCTGACACCGTTGCGCAATCCGATCGCGGTGGGGTCGCTGGCGGGGGTGGCGGTGTCGGCGGCGGGAGTGGAGATACCAGGCCCGGTGTGGGACCCGGTGACCCTGATCGGCAACATGGCGGTTCCCGCCGTGCTCCTCGCCTTCGGCATCTCGCTGCGCGGCAGCACCCTGCCCCTGCGGGGCGGTGACCGGGGAGCGGTCCTCCTCGCCGTGGGACTGAAGGCGGTGGGTCAGCCCCTGGCGGCGTGGGCCCTGGCGGTGGGCGTCTTCGGCCTGCGCGGCGCCCACCTCCTCGACGTGGTGGTGACCTCGGCCCTCCCGGCCGCCCAGAACCTCTTCACCTACGCGAGCAGCTACCGGGTGGGCGAGAAACTGGCCCGGGAGGCGATCCTGGTCTCCACGGTGCTGTCCGTGCCGGTGCTGGTGGTGGTCGCGGCGCTGCTGGGGTGACGGCGAGCGGGAGAACGGGACCGGTGGGAGTCCACCGGTCCCGTTCATCCGATCGGGGAAGCCGCAGGTCAGGCGATGCGTTCCAGCACCACCGGGGTGGCCGTGAACTCCGTGCCGGGGGCCTCGATGTCGTACGAGCCCGTCACGGCCTGGAGCGCGTAGTCGAAGCGTTCCGGGGTGTCCGTGTGGAGGGTGAGGAGGGGCTGGCCCTCGGTGACGCGGTCGCCGGGCTTGGCGTGGAGTTCCACGCCGGCGCCCGCCTGGACCGGGTCCTCCTTGCGGGCGCGGCCCGCGCCGAGGCGCCAGGCGGCGACACCGATGTCGTAGGCGTCGAGGCGGGTCAGGACGCCGGACGACGGGGCCTTGATCACGTGCTGTTCCTTCGACGTGGGCAGCTCCGCGTCGGGGTCGCCGCCCTGGGCCGTGATCATGCGGCGCCAGACGTCCATCGCGGAGCCGTCGGCGAGGGCCCGCGCCGGGTCGGCGTCCTTCAGGCCGGCCGCGTCCAGCATCTCGCGGGCCAGGGCGAGGGTCAGCTCGACGACGTCGGAGGGGCCGCCGCCCGCCAGGACCTCGACCGACTCGCGGACTTCGAGGGCGTTGCCGACGGTCAGGCCGAGGGGGGCGGACATGTCGGTCAGGAGGGCGACCGTCTTCACGCCGGAGTCGGTGCCCAGTCCGACCATGGTGCGGGCCAGTTCACGGGCGTCGTCGAGCGTCTTCATGAAGGCGCCGGTGCCGACCTTCACGTCCAGGACCAGGGAGCCGGTGCCCTCGGCGATCTTCTTCGACATGATCGAGGAGGCGATGAGCGGGATCGCCTCGACCGTGCCGGTGACGTCCCGGAGCGCGTACAGCTTCTTGTCGGCGGGGGCCAGTCCGTCGCCGGCCGCGCAGATCACCGCGCCGGTGGTGTCCAGGACGGACAGCATCTCCTCGTTGGAGAGCAGGGCGCGCCAGCCGGGGATCGACTCCAGCTTGTCGAGGGTGCCGCCGGTGTGGCCGAGGCCGCGGCCGGACAGCTGGGGGACGGCCGCGCCGCAGGCCGCGACCAGCGGGGCCAGCGGAAGGGTGATCTTGTCGCCGACACCGCCCGTGGAGTGCTTGTCGGCGGTGGGGCGGGACAGGGACGAGAAGTCCATGCGCTCGCCGGAGGCGATCATCGCGGCCGTCCAGCGGGCGATCTCGCGGCGGTTCATGCCGTTGAGCAGGATCGCCATGGCGAGCGCGGACATCTGCTCGTCGGCGACCTCCCCGCGGGTGTACGCGTCGATGACCCAGTCGATCTGCTCGTCGCTGAGTTCGCCGCGGTCCCGCTTGGCGCGGATGACGGAGATGGCGTCCATGGCCATGGCTGGGGTTCCTCCCGGGGGTGCGAAGGGTGCGGCCCCTTCGAACGACGGTATCGGCAGTCGTCCTAGGGCCTGCTGCGAAAGTCCCGTCGTCCGCCCGGAGGGCGGGCCGGGCGGCGTCAGGTGCGTGCTCTCGCCGTGCCGGGCCCTGAGTCTCGTACTGGACGTACTTGGCTCAGGGCCCGGTGCGGCGAGAGTGCGTGCATGGCGTCGCCCGGCAGGCGGGACTTTCGCAGCAGGCCCTAAGGGCCGCGGGGGAATTACTTGGTGAGGTACTGCGGGCCGAAGGCCTGCGGCAGCATCTCGGACAGCGGCAGGATCCCCTCGGGGGTCTCCAGCAGCAGGCCGGCACCGCCGAACTCGTACAGCAGCTGGCGGCAGCGGCCGCACGGGACGAGGATCTCGCCGTCGCCGTCCACGCAGGTGAAGTGGGTGAGCCGGCCGCCCCCGGTGCGCTGGAGCTCCGAGACCAGTCCGCACTCGGCGCACAGCCCGAGCCCGTACGACGCGTTCTCGACGTTGCAGCCGGAGACCGTGCGTCCGTCGTCGACCAGGGCGGCCACGCCGACCGGGTAGCCCGAGTAGGGGGCGTAGGCGTGGGACATGGCGTCCCGTGCCACGGCGCGCAGCGCCTCCCAGTCGACGTCGGCCGCGGTGGCCCCGGACGCGGTCACTTGCCCTGCCCCTTCCGGTACGGCATGCCGTCCGCCTTCGGCATGCGCAGCCGCTGGGCGGAGAGGGCGAGGACGACGAGGGTGATGACGTACGGCGTGGCGGAGACGACCTGGTTCGGGACCTCGTTGGTGCCGGCGTACCAGGCCCAGACGAGGGCGCCGACGATCAGGGTGATCACCGCGTGGACGTACTTCTTGCGGATGGCCAGCCAGATCGCCCCGATGACCAGCAGCAGCGCGCCGAGCAGCAGCAGGGCGTGCACGTTGGCGGAGCCGCCGCGCAGGTTGAGGCTGTCGGTGTAGCCGAAGAGGCCGGCGCCGATGGCGAGGCCGCCCGGCATCCAGTTGCCGAAGATCATCGCGGCGAGGCCGATGTAGCCGCGGCCGCTGGTCTGGCCCTCCAGGTAGAACGGGTTCGCCACGATGGAGAGGAAGACGCCGCCGAGGCCGGCCAGGGCGCCGGAGATGATCACGGCGAGGTACTTGTACTTGTAGACGTTGACGCCGAGGGACTCCGCGGCGATCGGGTTCTCACCGCAGGAGCGCAGCCGCAGGCCGAACGCCGTGCGCCACAGGATCCACCAGGTGGCGGGGACGAGCGCGACGGCGATCAGGGTCAGCCACGAGACGTTGGTGACCAGTCCGCCGAGCAGGCCGGCGATGTCGGAGATGAAGAACCAGCCCTTGTCGTTGAGGTCGCTCAGTCCGTCGGACAGGCCCGGCACGGTGAAGTGGCCGAGGGAGTCGACCGCCGGGGACTGCTTGGCGGAGCCGCCCTGGTGGCCCTCGAAGGCCAGCGGGGCGAGGTAGCGGGTGGCGCCGAGGGCGAGGATGTTGATGGCCACACCGGAGACGATGTGGTTGACGTTGAAGGTGATGGTGACGATCGCGTGCAGCAGGCCGCCGAGCGCGCCGCCGATGAGTCCGACGAGGACGCCGGTCCACGGGCCCCACTGGAAACCGGCCCAGGCGCCGAACCAGGTGCCCAGGATCATCATGCCTTCGAGGCCGATGTTGACGACGCCCGCGCGCTCCGCCCACAGACCGCCGAGACCGGCGAGGCCGATCGGGACGGCGAGCTGGAGGGCGGTGGACATCTGGCTGACGTTGGTGATGCCGTCCGCGCCGGTGACGAGGCGGACGATCGAGGTGAGCGCCAGGGCTCCGGCGATGACCAGGAGCAGTACGGGCCACGACATGCGGCGGCCGGTCGGCGGTGCGTGCTCGAGCGACGGCTGGTTGACGTCGGTCGCTGTGGTCGGAGCGGTCATCGGCCGGCCACCTCCTTCGTGTTGTTGTCGGCGCCCAGGACGTGACCGGCGGCGAGCTCCGCGCCGACCCGGCGCTGCTGGCGGCGCAGGCCCCACTCGCGGACGGCCTCGTAGGAGACGACGACCGAGAGGACGATCAGGCCCTGCATGATGACCGCGATCTCCTTGTCGTAACCGTGGAAGTCCAGCTCGGGGCTGGCCTTGTCGAGCCAGGCCCACAGCAGGGCGGCGAAGGCGATGCCGACGGGGCTGTTGCGGCCGAGCAGGGCGATGCCGATGCCGAGGAAGCCGATGCCGGTGGGGAAGTTGAGGCTGTAGGTGTGGGTGTCGCCGAGCAGGATCGGCAGGCCCGCGAGTCCGGCGATGGCGCCGGAGAGCAGCATGGCGGTCAGGACCATGCGCCGGGGGCTGACACCGCTGGCCGCGGCGGCGGACTCGGAGGCGCCGGAGGCGCGCAGGTCGAAGCCGAAGCGGGTGCGGTTGAGGACGACCCAGTAGCCGATGCCGAGGAGTACGGCGAGGATCACCAGGCCGTAGATCTCGCCGGCGGCGCCCATGTCGATGCCGGGGATCCAGCCGGACTCGTGCATCTCGCCGGTGGTGTTGTTGTTGCCGACCTTGACGCCGAAGACGTCCGGCTTCCACATGTAGACGATGAGCGAGGTGGCGATCGCGTTGAGCATGATCGTGGCGACGACCTCGCTGACGCCGCGGGTGACCTTGAGGACACCGGCGACACCGGCCCAGAAGGCGCCGGTGAACACGGCCGTCAGGAGCAGCAGCGGGATCTGCACGAAGGCGGGCAGGTTCGCGTGCGCGCCGACGACGGCGGCCATGAAGGCGCCGAGCTGGTACTGACCGTCGACGCCGATGTTGAACAGGTTCATCCGGAAGCCGATGGCGACCGCCAGGGCGGCGATGTAGTACATCGAGGCCTGGTTGACGATCAGGACCTGGATGTCGGAGAAGCCTGCCTGCTCGAACATGATCGCGAATGGTTCGACCGGGCTCTTCCCGGAGGCGATCAGGACGATCGCGCTGAGCACGAAGGCCACGGCGAGCGCGATGACCGGTCCGGCCACCGCGAGGAGCACGCGCTCCTTGTCGAACTTCTTCATCAGCGGGCCTCGTCTTCCGGGGACTCGGGGGACTTCCTCGTGTCGTCCGGGGTCTCGGGGGTTTCTTCGTGTTCGAGGTGGCCCTCGGCGGCGCCGGTCATGGCGGTGCCGAGTTCCTCCGGGGTGATGGTGGCCGGGTCGGCGTCCGCGACCAGCTTGCCGTCGTAGATCACCCGGAGGGTGTCGGACAGGCCGATGAGCTCGTCCAGGTCGGCGGAGATCAGCAGCACGGCCAGGCCCTCGCGGCGGGCCTCGCGGATGTGGTCCCAGATGGCGGCCTGCGCGCCGACGTCCACACCGCGGGTGGGGTGGGCGGCGATCAGGAAGCGCGGCTTGTGGCTCATCTCGCGGCCGACGATCAGCTTCTGCTGGTTGCCGCCGGACAGGGAGGCCGCGGTGACGTCGATGCCGGGGGTGCGGACGTCGTACGCCTGGACGATCCGGCGGGTGTCCTCCTGGGCGCCCTTCGGGTCCAGCCAGACGCCCTTGGCGTTGGGCTTCTCCGTGACGTGGCCGAGGATGCGGTTCTCCCAGAGGGGGGCCTCCAGGAGCAGGCCGTGGCGGTGGCGGTCCTCGGGGATGTAGCCGATGCCCTGCTCGCGGCGGCGGCGGGTGGGCCAGGCGGTGATCTCCTCGTCGGCCAGCCGGATGACGCCGGAGTCGGCGTGCCGGAGGCCGATGAGGGCGTCGACCAGTTCGGTCTGGCCGTTGCCCTCGACGCCGGCGATGCCCAGGACCTCGCCCTCGTGGATGGTGAAGGTGATGTCGTCGAGCAGCGCCTTGCCGCCGGGGGCCGCCAGGCGCAGCTTGTCGACGGTGATGACGGGGCGGTCGGTGACCGTGGACTCCGCCGTCTCGGGCGTCGGCAGCTCGCTGCCCACCATCAGCTCGGCGAGCTGACGCGGGGTCGTCTCGGCGGGCACGGCCGTACCGACCGTCGTGCCGCGGCGGATGACGGTGATCTCGTCGGCGACGGAGAGGACCTCGCCCAGCTTGTGGGAGATGAAGATGACCGACAGGCCCTCGGCCTTCAGCTCGCGCAGGTTGTCGAAGAGGGCGTCGACCTCCTGCGGGACGAGGACGGCGGTGGGCTCGTCGAGGATCAGGGTGGTGGCGCCGCGGTAGAGGACCTTGAGGATCTCCACGCGCTGGCGGGCGGCGACGCCGAGCTCCTCGACCAGGACGTCGGGGCGGACGCCGAGGCCGTAGCGGTCGGAGAGTTCCTTGATCTTGCGCCGGGCCTTCGCGCCGATGCCGTAGAGCTTCTCGCTGCCGAGGACGACGTTCTCGAGGACGGTGAGGTTGTCGGCCAGCATGAAGTGCTGGTGCACCATGCCGATGCCGCGGACGATGGCGTCGGCGGGCGACGAGAAGCTCACCTGCTCGCCGTGGACGGTGATGGTGCCCTCGTCCGGCTTCTGCATGCCGTAGAGGATCTTCATCAGGGTCGACTTGCCGGCACCGTTCTCGCCGACGAGGGCGTGGACCGTGCCCTTGCGGACGGTGAGACGGATGTCGTGGTTGGCCACGACACCCGGGAAGCGCTTGGTGATCCCGGCGAGCTCGACGGCGGTCACCGAATCGTGGACCGCCGCTCCGGCCGGAGGGCTGCTGGACGCGTTGATGACGCACTCTCCTGGGGACGGGGGCCGTCTACGCGCGTAGCGCCCCTACGGCATACAAAGGGGTGGCGCACCTGGCCGACGGGGTGCGAGGAGCCTGGCTCCTCGCACCCCGTCGAGCGGACGCGACCCCGGGTTGGTCAGGGGTGGATTGCCTCAGCTCGACTTGACCTTGATCTCGCCGCTGATGATCTTCTCCTTGGCCGTCTCGATGGCTTTCTGGAGCTCGGCGTCGTCCGCGAACTTCGGGTTGGAGTTCGACAGGCTCACCTCACCCGTCTTCAGATCGCCCTTGACGATACCGGTCGCGGGCGTGCCGTCCTCGACCGACTTCGCCAGGTTGTACACCGCCTTGGCGACGTCCTTCATCGCCGAGGTGAGGATCGAGTCCTTGTACTTCGCGAGGGCTTCCTGCTTGTACTGGTCGGAGTCGACACCGATCGCCCACACCTTGTTGGCGGCGGCGGCCTCGATGACACCCTGACCGGACAGACCGGCGGCCGCGTAGACCACGTCGGCCTTCTTCTCGATCTGGCCCTCGGCGGCGCTCTTGCCCTTGTCCGGGCTGGAGAAGCCGCCCTCCTCGGCCGTCTGCGTCAGGTACTGCGAGATCACCTTGACCTTGGGGTCGGTGTCCTTCACGCCCTGCTCGAAGCCGGCCTGGAACTTGTGGATCAGCGGGATGTCCACACCGCCCACGAAGCCGACCGTGTTCGTCTTGGTGCTCTTGGCGGCGGCGACACCGGCCAGGTACGAGGCCTGCTCCTCGGAGAAGACCAGGTCGGCGACGTTGTCCGCCTCGATGGTGGCGTCGTCGACGATGCCGAAGGTGGTGTCCGGGTACTTCTCCGCGGCACCCTTGACGGCGGCGGCGTAGGCGTAGCCGACACCGACGACCGGGTTGTAGCCCTGCTTCGCCAGCGAGACCAGGCGCTGCTCCTTGTCGGCGTCCGTCTCGCCGTCGGTGGGCTCGACGTCGGCGGTCTCGTAGCCGAACTCGTCCTTGGCCTGCTTCAGGCCGGCGAACGCGGCGTCGTTGAAGGACTGGTCGCCCCTGCCGCCGACGTCGTACGCGATGGCGAGGCCCTTGTCACCCTTCGACTCCGAGGAGCTCGAGGAGGTGGAGGTGCCGCCGCAGGCGGAGAGGGCGAGGGCCAGGGAGGCGGTCGCTGCGCCTGCGACCGTGATCCGGGAAATCCGGCGCATGTGTGGTGCTCCTAGTCGTACAAGCGCCGGGACGTGTTCAGCTGCGGCGCTGGCTTTGCCGCAGATTAACGCGCGTAGACCTGCCTGAAAACCCCTTCTGTCCACCTTGTTATCCGGCCGTGGCCAACACGGCGCCCAGCCGTGGTCAAGGCGTTGCCGGTCGCGAACGCGGGGTGGCCGTGGGTGAGCGGAGACGGAGACGGCGGAGCGGGCGGGCACCGAGGGTGCCCGCCCGCTCCACAAGGGTCCGCAGGGGTCCAACAAGGGTCCGCCGGGTTCCGCTACTCCGTCTTGACCTTGATGGAGCCGCTGGTGATGCCTTCCTTGGCCTCGGCCACGGCGTCCGTCAGGCCGGCGACCTCGGCCATCTTCGGGTTGCTCTCCGAGAGGCCGACGCCGTTCACCTTGAGGTCGAAGACCTGGGTGCCGGTCAGCGGCTTGTCGTCCTGGACGGACTTGGCCAGGGCGTACACCGCGCCGCCGACGTCCTTGAGGGCGGAGGTGAGGATGTAGTCCTTGTACGCGGCGAGGGCTTCCTGCTGGTACTGGTCGGAGTCGACACCGATCGCCCAGACCTTCGCCTTGGCGGCGGCCTCGATCACGCCCTGACCGGAGAGACCGGCCGCCTGGTAGACGACGTCGGCGTTCTTCTCGATCTGGCCCTCGGCGGCGGCCTTGCCCTTGTCCGGGCTGGAGAAGCCGCCCTCCTCCGCGGTCTGCGTCAGGTACTGCGAGATCACCTTGACCTTGGGGTTGGTCTCCTTCACGCCCTGCTCGTACCCGGCCTGGAACTTGTGGATCAGCGGGATGTCCACACCGCCCACGAAGCCGACGGTGTTGGTCTTGGTGGCCTTGGCGGCGGCGACACCGGCGAGGTACGAGGCCTGCTCCTCGGCGAAGACGAGGGAGGCGACGTTGTCGCCCTCGACCACGGAGTCGACGATGCCGAAGGTGGTGTCCGGGTACTTCGCGGCCACGGCCTCCATGGCGGGACCGTAGGCGAAGCCCACGCCGATGACGGGGTTGTAGCCCTGCTTCGCCAGCGAGGCGAGGCGCTGCTCCTTGTCCGCGTCGGTCTCGCCCTCGGTGGGCTCGACGTCGGCGGTCTTGTAGCCGAACTCGTCCTTGGCCTTGGTCAGACCGGCGAAGGCGGCGTCGTTGAAGGACTGGTCGCCCTTGCCGCCGATGTCGTAGGCGATGGCGAGACCGAGGTCTTCCTTGGAGCCGCCGCTGTCGCCGCTGTCACTGCTGGTTCCGCCGCAGGCGGTGGCGGCGAGTGCGAGCGAGGCGACCCCCACCGCGACGCGGGTCAGTTTGGATATCCGACGCATCTGAAGTTCCCCATTCTCCAAAGCCCCGCAGCGGGTGCTCGGTTCGGCGCACATTAACGCGCGTAGACACTCCTGGGAACGGGGTCATGCGGGGCCGTTATCCATTCGTGCCGATGGCCGGTTACGGCCTTGTGAACCAGGGGGCCGTAGTTGCCCGAACCGGGCGGATCGGGGCGGGACGCGTGGTTGCACGCGGCCCACGCTGCCGTGCGGCTGCGCGGTGCGCAAACGGAGGGGGTGGGTGGGGTGACGGTGGGGACGGGTGGGGCCTGTGGGGCGGGTTCGGTCAGGGGTTTTCGCCCCCGCCGCCCCTTCCCGTCCCGACCCCGGGGGCTCCGCCCCCGGACCCCCGCTCCTCAAACGCCGGAGGGGCTGAATTTGGCCGGAGGGGCTGGTTGCGGTTAGCGCAGGGCGTCCAGGAGGGCTGCCGCTGTGAAGAGTTCCACTCCTACGGTGATGGCGTGTTCGTCGACGTCGAAGTCGCCCTGGTGGAGGTCGCGGACGGTGCGCTCGCCGGGGGTGCGGACGCCGAGGCGGGCCATGGCGCCGGGGACGCGCTCCAGGTACCAGGAGAAGTCCTCGCCGCCGAGGCTCTGCTCGGTGCCCTCGACGGAGTCCACCCCGCGCCGGGCGATCATGGCGTCGCGCAGCAGTTCGGTGGCGCCGGCCTCGTTGACGACCGGCGGGACGCCGCGCACGTAGGTGATCTCCGACTTGGCGCGGTGCAGGTTGGCCACCTCGTCGATGGCGGCGACGACGAGGTCGGGGGCCTGCCGCCAGGTCTCCAGGTCCAGGCAGCGAACCGTGCCGGACAGCTCGGCGTGCTGCGGGATGACGTTGGGCGCGTGACCGGACTCGACCCGGCCCCAGGTGACGGCGAGTCCGCTGCGGCTGTCGACCCGCCGGCCGACCAGGGCGGGGACGTCGGTGACGACGCGGGCGGCGGCGGTGACCAGGTCGGTGGTCAGATGCGGGCGGGCGGTGTGGCCGCCGGGGCCGTCGAGCGCGATCTCCAGCCGGTCGCAGGCGGAGGTGATGGCGCCCTGGCGCAGCCCGATCCGCCCGGCGTCCACGCGGGGGTCGCAGTGCACGGCGAGGATCCGGCCGATGCCGTCGAGCCCGCCGTCCTCGATGACCTCGGCCGCGCCGCCGGGCAGCACCTCCTCGGCGGGCTGGAAGATCAGCCGCACGGGGCGGGGCAGCAGGCCCTGGCGGTGCAGTTCGGCGAGGACCAGGCCGGTGCCGAGCACCACGGTGGTGTGCACGTCGTGGCCGCAGGCGTGGGCGCGGTCGGGGACGGTGGAGCGGTACGGGCAGTCCGCCTTCATGTCCGGGATGGGCAGGCCGTCGATGTCGGCGCGCAGGGCGAGCATCGCGGAGTCCGTGCCGGCCTCGCCGTCGGTCCCGATGTCACAGATCAGGCCGGTGCCGCCGGAGAGGACGCGGGGCTTCAGACCGGCCCGCTCGAGACGTTCCTTGATCGCGGCGGTGGTGCGGAACTCCTGGTGACCGAGTTCCGGGTGCATGTGCAGGTCGCGTCGGAACGCCACGAGTTCTGCGCGCAGGGCCTCGGGCAGCGCGCCGGGGAGCACCGCTCCCCCGGGGAGATCGATCTCGGACTCCAGTGACATCAGTGGCTTCACCCTTTGAAGAGTAGGGCGCCGGAGCCGTCCACTGACCCCCGATCAAGAAAAATCAGCCCGTGGGGGGAGAAAAACTGGCTGCCCTACGCATAGCTGTCCATCGAGGTGGGTACACTCACGGCCTCTTTGCGAGGGTATAGGCCGATGGCCTGCCGGGCCGTGATGTCGATCACACACCACGGCATGGCTCCGAAACCCGTCCCACCCTCACGGTTACCACGCTCGGCCGAAGCCACGCGGACCGGTTCATTTGGCGGACGCCGCCGGCTCCCGGCAGGAGGCGCTCAGACCGCCGGGGCGGTGCGGAGGTGGTGGGCGTCCTTGGCCGTTTCCGTGACGTTGGACAGGAAGCCCTGGGCGCGGGGGGACGCCTTCTCCGTCAGCCAGGACGGGTCTATGTCGCACACCGCGACGCGCACGCCGGTGCCGGCGAGGGCGAGGGGCAGGGTGTGGACGACCGTGGAGGGGAAGCTGAGGATCGTACGGCCGATGGGGCCGCGGCGGGCGATGAGCTCCAGGGGGAGCTCCGGGCGGACGATCTCCAGTCCCGTCTCGACCGCGAGCCGGTGGAGCTTCTCCGTGCTCTCGCGGCGGTGGGCGAAGTAGCGCTTGGCGCCGTGGGTCCCGACCAGGGCGCGTACGGCCTCCAGATAGGCGTCGGCGTCCACCACGCCGGTCTCCACCAGGGACGTGCCCACCATGTCGGCGCCCTGGGTGACGCGGGGCGGGCCGAAGCGGTCCCGGGTCCAGGCGAAGGTGTGGGCGCTGACGGTGACTCCCGGCGGGGTGTCCTCCATCGGCATCGAGGTGAAGACCTCCACCGTGCGCTTCTCACCGGGGGTGAGCCGGCGCCGGGCGGCGGCGGACACGGGGGCGAGGACGAGGTCCCGGGGGCCGGGGCGGCCGCCCTTGCGGTGCCAGCGCACCAGGCGTTCGCCGCGGGCCAGCTGGCCGACGAACTCCATGGTGGCCGTGCCGTCGTCGACGACGACGACCTCGGGGGCCCGGGTGATCGTCAGCAGCAGCTGGACGTACCGGGAGAAGGGGTCGCCGAGGACGACGCGGGCGGCCCGGCGGAGCGGGGCGGCGAGGCCGCCGACCGTCTGGAACGGGGCGCCCGCTCCCCCGCGGGCCTCCTCCCAGCGGACCTCGTGGCCCTCCTCGCGGGCCAGTTCGGCCATGCGGCGCAGCTGGCCGCGGGTCATGGGGTCGACCGGGGACAGCACCACGAGGGTGAGCCCCACGCCGGGCGCATGCGCGTGCGCCCACTCCAGCACGTTCAGCAGTTGTACCGGGCTCTCGACGAAGGCGAGAGTGTGGGGGCCGGACCGGCCGGCGCGGGGGCTCATCGACGTACGACCGTTCCCGTCGTCGTAAGGGTGGGATGGGAATGCGGGGTTCAGACGGTGACGGGCTCGCCGGCGGCCGTGGCGATCTCCGCCTCGGCGACCACGCCGGTGACGCGGCGCAGCTTCTTCATCGGGCCCAGCTCGGAGTCGTAGACCTTCTTGACGCCGTCGCCGAGGGAGGCCTCGATGGTGCGGATGTCGCGGACCAGGCGGGTCAGGCCCTGCGGCTCGACGGAGGCGGCCTGGTCGGAGCCCCACATGGCGCGGTCGAGGGTGATGTGGCGCTCGACGAAGACGGCGCCCAGGGCGACGGCGGCGAGGGTGGTCTGGAGGCCGGTCTCGTGGCCGGAGTAGCCGATCGGGACGTTCGGGTACTCCTGCTGGAGGGTGTTGATCACGCGGAGGTTGAGCTCCTCCGCCTTCGCCGGGTAGGTGGAGGTGGCGTGGCAGAGCAGGATGTTGTCGCTGCCCAGGACCTCGACGGCGTGGCGGATCTGCTTCGGGGTGGACATGCCGGTGGAGAGGATGATCGTGCGGCCGGTGGCGCGCAGGGCGCGCAGCAGCTCGTCGTCCGTGAGGGAGGCGGAGGCCACCTTGTGGGCGGGCACGTCGAACTTCTCGAGGAAGGCGACGGCCTCGGTGTCCCACGGGGAGGCGAACCAGGCGATGCCCTTCTCCTTGCAGTACTCGTCGATCTGGCGGTACTCGTCCTCGCCGAACTCCACGCGGTGGCGGTAGTCGATGTACGTCATCCGGCCCCAGGGGGTGTCGCGCTCGATGTCCCACTGGTCGCGCGGGGTGCAGATCTCGGGGGTGCGCTTCTGGAACTTGACGGCGTCGCAGCCGGCCTCGGCGGCGGCGTCGATCAGCTTGAACGCGTTCTCGATGTCGCCGTTGTGGTTGATGCCGATCTCGCCGGTGACGTAGACGGGGCGGCCGGGGCCGGCCTCGCGGGAACCGAGGGTGCGGATGCGGGAGTTGGTGCTCATGTCCGGGGTTTTCCTTACTTGGGGAGGGAATCGAGGGAGGGGCCGAGGATCCAGCCGGCGATCTCCCGGATCGCGCCGTCACCGCCGGGGAGGGTGGTGACCGCGCGTGCGGCGCCGCGTACGACGTCGTGGGCGCTCGCGACCGCCACGGGCCAGCCGACGAGGGCGAAGCACGGGAGGTCATTGACGTCGTTGCCGACGTAGAGCACGCGCTCGGGCGCGATGCCCTGTTCCTCGCACCACTGCTTGAGTGCGAGGTCCTTGCGGTCGATGCCGTGCAGCACGGGGAGCTTGAGCTTGCGTGCGCGGGCGGCGACGACCGGGTTCTGCTCGGTGGACAGGACGAGGAGCCTCAGGCCGCTCCTGCGCAGGGCGGCGATGCCGAGTCCGTCGCCGCGGTGCACGGCGACGAACTCCTGTCCACTGGAGTCGATCAGCACCCGGTCGTCGGTCTGGGTGCCGTCGAAGTCGAGGACGACCGCGTCGATGTCGTCGGCGGTCGGGAGGGCGCCGGGCCGGGTCGCGTCGAAGAGCGGCGCGAGGGCACGGGCGCGGGCGAGGTCGTGCGGGTCGTCGATCTCCAGGACCCGGGCCGGGTCGGTGCGCACGAGTTCGGTGCGCCCGAAGAACCGGTGCCGGTGCTCGCGGAAGCCCGCCGCGTCCATGGCGTAGGCGGCGCCGGTCTCCAGGAGGTCCTGGGGGCGGTCCTGACGGCGGGGGCGGAACGACTTGTCGTGGTTGACGCCGTAGCCACCACCGTCGGCGGTCGCGTCGGCGCCCGCGCCCGGGTCGGTGGCGGACGCGCCGGCGGCGGCCGGGACGGTGTCCGCGCCCCCTTCGGCACCGAGGGCCGTCGGGGCGACGCCGCCCTCCGTGGCCGCGTCCGCGGCCCCCCAGCCGCCGGCTGCGGCGGTCGAGACGGAGCGCCCGGCGGCGGCCGCGACGGTGTCCGCGCCCCCGTCGGTGCCGGGGGCAGTCAGGGCGACGCCGCCCTCCGTGGCCGCGTCCGCGTCGTCGGCGATCGGGACGGCCCCCCGGCCGCCTGCGGTGGCGGTCGAGACGGAACGCCCGGCGGCGGCCGAGGCGGTGTCCGCGCCCCCGTCGGTGCCGGGGGCAGTCAGGGCGACGCCGCCTTCCGTGGCCGCGTCGGCATCGGCGATCGGGGCGGCCCTCCGGTCGCCTGCGGTGGCGGTCGAGACGGAACGCCCGGCGGCGGCGTCGGCGGCCGCCCCACGGCCGCCGGGCGTGGAGGCCGGCTGTTCGGTGGCGGGTGCGGGCGCCGGGGCGGAGACGGTGGGCTCGTCCGGCGCGTCGCGCCAGATGAAGCCGTGGAACGGGGCGACCGTCACCGCCGTGTCGGCGTGCTGTTCGGCGACCGCGGCGGCCACTCCGTCGATGTCCTCGCGGACCAGGAAGGGGCTGGTGCACTGGACGAGGAGGACGACGTCCACGGGGGCGCCGTGGAGGGCCTCGTGGGTGTCCATCGCGTGCAGGACGGCGGCCTCGGAGGTGGCGGTGTCACCGGCGATGGCGGCGGGCCGCAGCACGACCTCGGCGCCGGCCTGCCGCGCGGCGGCCGCGATGGCCCGGTCGTCGGTGGAGACGACGACGTCCGTGACGTACCGGGCGGCGAGGCACTCGCGCACGGCACGCGCCACCAGGGGGACGCCGCCGACGGGGGCGAGGTTCTTCGCGGGCACGCCCTTGGAGCCGCCGCGCGCGGGGATCACGGCGAGCACGCGGCGCACCGTCGGCGGGTGGGACATGGGATCAGCTCCTTGAGCGGGGTTCGGGGCGGTCACAGCTCGCCCATCCGCCGGATCACCGGGGCCACGCGCTGCACGCCGTGCCGGTAGGCGCCGCGCGCCGCCCGGCGCACGATCTGCCGGACCGGTCCGGGCTCCTTGTCGGCGGCGGGCGCGCCGGGCAGCGGGGTGCCGTCCGGGCCGAGGTGGTGGCGGGCGAGGATGCCGGGCAGATAGCCGGGCGCGGTGACGGGCGTGTAGTACGGCGTCAGCGGCGGGAGGCCACCGCTGCGGCCGAGCAGCTTGGCGATGCGCTCGCGGGCGGCGTCGAAGGCCGTCCCGTACGAGCCGTCCGAGGCGACGCCCTGCCGGGCCACCCAGTCCTCGTCGGGCTGCGGGCGGTGTCCCTCGTCGAGCTGGTCCCAGGAGGCGAGGCAGCCGGAGCCGACGAAGTGGTGGTTGCCGAGGGCCTCCCGGATGCCGAGGTCGGTGAGGACCACGGTGGGGATGCGGCGGTGCAGCGACTCCAGCGCGGCCGTGGAGCTGATGGTGACGAGGAGGTCGGTCCGGTCGAGGACCTCGCCCATGTGCCCGTAGACCAGGCGGAAGTTGGACGGGAGGTCCTGTCGCTGGGCGAGCTTCTGGTAGGGCAGTTCCTCGATGTGCGTGGTGTGCTCGCCGGGCTTGGAGCGCAGCTTCAGCAGCACCTCGCGCTCCGGGTGCCGACGGGCGTGCTGCACCAGCCGGTTCAGCAGGTACGTACGGTCCCTGCGGCTGTCCGGGACGGAGGGCTGGGCGGCGAACACCACCGTGTAGGGCTCGTGTTCGCCGGTGTAGGCGTCCCCGCCGAGGAACGGCAGCGCGACCTCGGTCACCGAGCCGGCGTCGGCGCCCACTCCCTCGTACACGGCGCGGAAGCGGTCCGCGTCCTGGCGGGAGTTGGCGAGCACCAGGTCGGCGCCGTGGCGCAGCAGCAGGCCGTCGGCGAGCTTCTCGTAGACGACACCGACGTATCCGGTGACGACGACGGGCCGGTCGGGCCGGTCCTCCCAGACCCGCTTGAGTCCGTGCAGCATCGCCTGCACACCGCCGCCGACCAGGGCGAGCACGAGGACGTCGTACGACTCCTCGCGCATCGCGCGCAGGAACTCGACGGCGGTGACCTCGCGGAGCGAGTCCGCGGGGACGCCGACCTCGCCGAGCTGGCGGGCGGTGGGGGTGGCGCGTCCCCGCAGCAGAAATCCGTCCAGGCGGATTTCCCGCGGCGTGACGCGGTCGGCGGTGAGCGCGCCCCATTTCCACCGGGTGTCGGAATCCGCGAGGACCGCGACCCTGAGGGGCTTCGTTGCACTTGCTGGCACGTCGAAGACGCTAGGAAGCGAATTCTAGGTATGGCCCAACCGTGAATCAACGAAAAGTTAACAACACCCCACCGCAAGCCGAACCAGCTCGCGGAAGGCCGGTACGTAGGCGTGATACACCGTACCGACACACGGAGTTCACCCCGTGTACGGTCATCGGAAAGTTGTCCGGCCGGGCTGGTCTCCTAATGTTCTGCGGGTGCCAAAGCTTTCCGTGATCGTCCCGTTCTGCAACGTCCGGCAATACGCCCCGGACACCCTCAGAAGTCTTCGCGCGAACGCCCGGCCGGATTTCGAGTTCGTTCTGGTCGACGACCATTCCGAAGACGAGACGCCGGCGCTTCTCGAGCGTGCGGCCGAGGACCTCTCGGACGTGGCGCGGGTGCGCTACATCCGTCACGACAAGAATGAGGGGATCGCCACCGCGCGCAACACCGGGCTGGACGCGGCGCGCGGCGAGTACCTGGCGTTCCTGGACGGCGACGACTGGCTCGCTCCCGGCCATCTGCCCGAACTGGTCGCGTCCATCGAGCGGTTGGGCTGCGACTTCGTCCGCACCGACCAGGTGCGGGTGACCGGGCGCGCCCGGTCCGTGCACCGGGTGCCGGTCGGCCTGCGCGACGAGGTGCTGAACCCGCGGGACGCGATCCTTCCCGCGGACCGGACGACCTCGGTGGACTACGTGTCCGTCTGGGCCGGCATCTATCACCGGCGGCTGCTGGAGCGGGGGTTGCTGCACTTCACCGAGGGGCTGCGCACGGCCGAGGACCGGCCGTGGACGTGGCGGCTGCACCGGGAGGCGGAGTCGTTCGCCGTGGTCAACCTGCTGGGGGTGTTCTACCGGCGTGGGGTCGCCTCCTCCCTCACTCGGATCGGCGACGTCCGCCAGCTCGACTTCATCCGCGCCTTCGACCAGATCGTCGAGGAGACGGCGGCGGACCGGGACGCCGACCGGCTGCTGCCCAAGGCGGTGCGGCAGTACTGCGCGATCATCGCCCATCACCTGGCCGAGGAGGACAAGTTCGAACCGGCCGTGGCCGGGCGGCTGCGGTCGATGAGCGCGGCGGCACTCGGGCGGCTGCCGCAGGACCTGCTCGAGGAGGCTCTGGGCGCCATGGACATGGATCGATCCGCCCGGCTGCGGCGGCTGCGGCGCCGGGCCGGCGCGGGGAAGGGGGCCGCGTGATGTCCCGTACCACCCAGATCTTCTGCGTCTCGTCGCTGTACGGCGTGGCCACGCTGGCGGCCGCGATCGAGTCCGACTGCTTCGCGGAGGCGGAGCGGCGGGTGCTGCTGGTCTGCGACGCCTCCGCGGTCCCGGAGGCCGGGCCGGCGCCGGACGAGATGCCGGGCTTCGCGCCGCTGCGCGACCACTTCGACGACGTGCTCTCCTGGAACGAGGCCATTCGCCCGTTCCATCCGGCCGCGTGGACGCCGAGGTCCGAGGACGTCCCGCTCCTGGAGCGCCATCTGCGGCGGCTGTGGGGGCTCGGCGACGACCGTGTGGAGCTGGTCCTGGAGTCCCTCGCGGTGCCTCCCGCCCTCGCGGTGGCCCAGGTGTTCACCGGGGCCCCGATCCACGTCCACGCCGACGGGATGAGGAGTTACGGTCCCACCCGCAAGAAGCTCGACCCGCTGGTGGGCACGCGGGTACGGCAGCTGCTCCATCTGGACCTGGTGCCGGGCCTGACCCCTTTGCTGCTGACCGAGTTCGACGTGCCGGCGCGTGTGGTGCCGACGGAGGCCTTCCTGAAGGCGGTCGGTGAACTGTCGGAGGCCGCACCGGAGTTGCCCGAGCTGCCGGACGACTCGGCGCTGCTGCTGGGCCAGTGCCTGTCGGCGCTCGGCGTCCTCTCCTTCAAGGAGGAGCAGGACCTGCACCTGCGGATGCTGCGGGGGGCGGTCGAACGCGGCCACCGCACGGTCGTCTTCAAGCCGCACCCCGCCGCGCCGGTCCGTCACAGCCGCGCGCTGGAGACCGAGGCGGAGAGGCTCGGGGTGGACCTCACCGTGCTCGACACCCCCGTCCTCGCGGAGGTGCTGTACGAGAGGTCCCGGCCCGCGCTGGTCGTGGGCTGCTACTCCACGGCGCTGTTCACCGCGTCCGCGCTCTACGGCCTGCCGGTCGCCCGCACCGGCACCGAGCGGCTGCTGGAGCGGCTGACGCCCTACCAGAACGGCGACCGGGTCCCGGCGGTCCTGGCCGACGCGCTGCTGCCGGACCTGGAGGCCGACGGCGCCCCGGACGCCCTTCCCGCCGACGAGCTGAACGACCTGGTCGCCGCGCTCGGCTTCACCATGCAGCCGCAGATCCACCCACCGCTGCGCCCGGCCGCCGAGCGTTACCTCGCCCGCCACTTCGGCCCACGTACCCGCCACTGGTTCCGCCGCAAACGCCTCACGTCCCTGGGCCTCCCCGGGGGCATCCCGAAACGCCTGGCGTTCCTCCCCCGCAACGCCACGGCGCGGCGGGTGGTACGCCGAGCGCGGGCCCTGAAGAAGGCGGTCCGGCGCTGATTTCAGCCCCTCCGGCGTTTGAGGAGCGGGGTCTGGGGCGGAGCCCCAGGTTCGGGACGGGAAGGGGCGGCGGGGGCGAAGAAACCGTACGACACCGAAGCCGAACGCTGGAGGCCGACTGTTCACCGCACGTCCACCCAAAGGCAACTGGCGAACCGCCGTACTACGGCACTCTCGGGCCTCCGATCGGAGGACGGTGGAAGCATGACGAACCCCCTGGCGGGACTGTTCACGACCCGGCAGAAGGAGGCCGCCAGGCGGGACCTGTACGCCCGTGGCCTGCGCCTGTGCGGTGAGTACCTCGCGGCGCGGGACGGCCGCCCCACCGTCCGGGACATCCGCCTCACCCAGGCGATAGGCGTCCTCACCACCTCCCTCGACACCCCGTCGCCCGATTCCTTCGACGCCCTGCTCCAGGTCGGCGAGCGCGCCCTGGAGACCGGCGGGGACCGCGGACTCGCCCTGGCCCTGGGCATCGCCGAGACGTCGACCGAGATCCGGCAGCGGTCCAAGGGCGCGTGGCGGCTGCGCGGGCGGGCACTGGACGGGCTGGGACGCGGTGACGAGGCACTGGAGTGCTACGAGCGCCACCTCACGCTGACAGGGGACGGCGAGCCGGCCGCGGAGATCACCCGCAGGATCGACACGCTGCGGCGCCGACGGGCGTGCCTGGAGGAGGCCGCCGCGCTGTTCCCCGGATCCGGCGCCGCGCTGCGCGACCTGACCGGCCGGCCCACCACCGTCGCGGCGCCGGAGTTCGCCGCCCACGTACGGGAACGGGTCGCCGAGCACGGCATGGGCGACCCGTCCGTACGGCGTCTGCTGGACCTGTACGGCACCTACCGGCGGCTCGTCGAGCGGTCCGGGATGCCCGACCCGCTGCTCGGCGGGAGCACCCCGGTCGGGGTCGGCGGGCTGCGCGGCCTGGTGGCGGGGCGGACCGTGTGCCTGGTGTCGAACGCCTCCGAGGTCGCCGGGAGCGGGCTGGGCGCCGAGATCGACGGTTACGACCTGGTGGTGCGCTGCGACTCCTTCCGCCTCCGGGCGGAGGGCACCGGTGAGCGCACCGGCCTGCACGCCGTCACGCTGCGGGGCGACGCCCCGTGGGACGGCCCCGCATGGACGCAGCGGGCCGGCATCCGGCTGGTGTTCGGCGACCCGGCCGCCGGGTGGCGGCGCGCCACCCGGCAGCGGCTCGTCGCCGGGGCGCAGGAGCACATCGGTGACGCGTCCCTGCGCCGGCCGCTGAGCGACCCGGCGCTGCTGGGCGAGGGCGGCTGGGACACGGGGACCAGCACCGCGTTCACCGTCCTGCGGCTGCTGGACTTCCTGGACGTCAGCCCCCGCCTGGACCTCATCGGCTTCGACAAGCCCGGCCGGCTGCGGCCGGCGGAGGCCGAGTGGGTCATGGACCGCGCGACGCACGTCGACGACAGCAAGATGAGGATCGCCCTGCGATGACCCACACCTCCGCCTCCTCCGCGGACGACCGGAGCACCGTGACCGGCAGACGCCGGATCGCCTTCGCCGTCCACACCGACACCGACGGCCTGCCCGCCCTGCCCACGCTGCTGCGCAGCCTGGCGCTCACCAACCCGGGTGTGTGCGAGGACTTCGTGGTGCTGCACCCGGGGCTGCCGGACTCCTCGTTCGACGCGCTGCGCCGGCTGCACCCGCGCGTGGTCACGCGCCGGTCGGACGGCCGGAGTGACGTCTTCCGGCTCGAGGGCTACGACACCGTCGTCGCGTTCGCCCCGTCCATGGTGGTGCTGGGGGACATCGGCGAGCTGCTGCGGATGCGGCACGGGGTGGGCGCCGTGCCGCAGGTGCTGTGCGACGCGGACGGGCGTGAGCGGCGTACGGTCCTGCCGGACGGTCTGCTGGTCGTCCAGCGCGCCGACGCGGACGACGCGGCGGCCGGGACGGACGCGTTGCCCGAGGGTGTCCTGACGCCGGTCGACGCACGCTACGACTTCCTCACCCGGCGGCTCCACGACGACACGCCGGTGCCCCCGCACGTCGCGGTCCTGCACTTCACCGGCCCGTTCGACGAGCCCGGATACGGTCCGGCCGTCGAGGCGCGCAGCCGCTTCGAGATGGGCGACGAGGAGTTCCGGGCCGCGTACTGCGCCCTCCCGGGTGAGAAGCACCCCGACCTCCTGGCGCACCTCGCGCCGCCCCTGCTCCAGGCGCGTCCCTCGCTCGACCTCGCCCGTACGGTCGCCGACGTGTACCGGCGGCAGGGCCGTTACGACGAGGCCGTCGACGTCCTCGCCCCGGTGGTCGGCGACCGGCTGGACGCGCCGCGCTGCCAGGAGACGCTCGGCGTCTGCCTGATGGCGGTGTCGCGCTACGACGAGGCCGAGGCCCGGCTGCTGCTGGCGGCGGCCTCCCCCGATGTCGCCCCGCGTGCCTTCGCCCAGCTCGCGCGGCTGGCGTGGCTGTGCGGGCGGGACGCGGACGCGCACGCCTACGCCCGCGCGGGTCTGGAGGCCGACCCCACCGACTCCGGCTGTCACAGCTGGTACGTCCGTACCCGCGCGGAGGAGCCGGAGGAGGGTCCGGAGCCCGCGCCCGCCGGGGAGCAGCTGGCGCATGTGGCGCTGTTCGCCGAGGGTCAGGAGAACGCGGGCGACAAGGTCCTGCCCGAGGCCGTGCGCATGTGCTTCGACGCCGACACCGGCCCGCGCCGCTGGCACCAGCAGCCGGTGCACCGGCTGGTCGACGAGGCCGCGCTGGAGGAGCTGAACGCGCGGCGCGGGGTGGTCGTGGGCGGCGGCGGGCTGTTCCTGCCGGACACCTCCCCCAACGGCAACAGCCACTGGCAGTGGAACGTCCCGGACGGTCTGCTGTCCCGGCTGACGGCGCCGCTGGCGGTGTTCGCGGTCGGCTACAACGTGTTCGACGGGCAGCTCTACCGCCGTGGCCGGTTCGCCGAGAGCCTGCGGGTCCTCGTCGAACGGTCGGCGTTCTTCGGGCTGCGCAACCACGGCTCGATCGACCGGGTCCGCGAGCTGCTCCCCGAGGAGCTGCGCGACCGGGTGCGCTACCAGCCCTGTCCGACCACCGTGGCGCGCTACCTCGTGCCGGGATGGCAGGACCCGGTGGAGCGCGCCGACACCGTCCTGGTCAACTGCGCCTATGACCGCGCCGGGCTGCGCTTCGGCCACGACTACGGCCATTTCCTCGCCCAGATGGCCATCGCGCTGAAGGGCCTGCGGGAGCGGGCCGCCGTACGGTACGCGGCCCATATGCCCGCCGACGAGAAGTTCGTGCACGACCTGCGCCGGGAGCACGGCATCGCGCTGCCCGTGGAGCAGCTGTACGACATGACGAACGACGCGATCCGTGAGCTGTACGGCCGGTCGCGGCTGGTGATCGGGATGCGCGGGCACGCGGGGATGATCCCGTTCGGCTGCGGCACACCGATCCTCAGCCTCGTCTCCCATCCGAAGCTCGCCTACTTCCTGTCCGACATCGGCCGCGGGGAGTGGGGGCTGTCCGTGCACGACCGGGGGCTCGGCTCCCGGCTCAGGGAGCGGGCGGCGGCCGTCCTCGACGACCACGCGGCAGCCGTGGCGGACGTGCACGGCGCGCAGAAGCTCCTGTGGGAGACCACTCGGTCGAACCTCGACGAACTCGGGGAGACCTTCGGCCGGACATGAGCCCACGCACCACCGTCGCTTCGAGCCCCGAAAGAGAGAACCACGTGCCCAAACTGTCCGTTGTCGTCCCGATGCACAATGTGGAGGCGTTCGCCGAGAGCACTCTGCGCAGTCTCGCCGGCAACGCGCACCCGGACTTCGAGTTCCTGCTCGTCGACGACTGCTCCACGGACGCCACGCCCTGGGTGATCGACCGGTGGGCGGAGAAACTCCCGGGCGCGCGGGTGATCCGGCACGAGACGAACATGGGCATCGCGCAGGCCCGCAACAGCGGCATCGACGCGGCCGAGGGCGACTTCGTCACGTTTCTCGACGGCGACGACTGGTACGGGCCGCGTCACCTCGCGGGGATGGTGCGGGCCATGGAGGAGCTCGGCTGCGACTTCGCGCGCACCGACCACGTCCAGGCCACCGGCACCGATCGGGTGATCAAGCGGCCCCCGGCCCAGGTGCGCAACGCCGTGATGGACCCACGGGACGGGATCACGCCCGCCGACACCGAGACCATGGTCGACTACCCCTTCGTCTGGGCCGGGATCTACCGCCGGCACCTCTTCGACGACGGCGGCATGCGCTTCGCGACGGAACTCCGCACGGCGGAGGACCGGTTGTGGATCTGGCGGCTGCACCTGAAGGCCCGTACGTACGCGTCCCTGGGTCTGCACGGGGTGTTCTACCGGCGGGGTGTGGCCACCTCGCTCACCCAGATCAAGGACTCCCGTCAGCTGGACTTCATCCCGGCGTACGACGCGCTGCTGCGGGACGTGCAGCAGGACCGGGAGGCCGACCGCTTCCTCCTCAAGGCCGTACGCACCTACTGCGCCATGATCGCGTTCCACATCGGCAAGGTGAACGAGTACGAGCCCTCGGCGGCCCAGCGGCTCCGGCGCGAGACCCGGGCCGCGCTCCAGCGGATGCCCGAGGAGGCGCTGGAGGAGACCCTCAAGACCATCGACAGCTCTCGGAGCAGGTTGCTCAGCCGCCTGCGTGACGGGCGGAAGGCTGCCTGATCCATGCCCCACACGACCCAGATCTTCCAGGTCTCGACCCTCTACGGAGCGGCCACCCTCGCCGCGGCGCTGGACGCCGGCCTGTACGGACCGCGCGGCGCCGCCCGGCGCGTCCTGCTGGTCTCCAACAACGCCGCCGTACCGGAGACGGCGCTGCGGCTGGACGAGATGCACGGCTACGAGCCGCTGGCCGGCCGGTTCGACTCGGTGGTCGGCTGGAACGAGGCGATCAGCCCGTACCACCCGAGCAACTGGGGTCCGCGCGGAAACGACACGGCGCTGTGGCAGCGGGCGTTCCGGCTGCTGTGGGACATCGACGAGACGGACATGATCGAGCTCGCCGTCGAGTCGATCCAGGCCAACCCGGCCCGCGCGCTGGCGGCGATCTTCTCCGAGGCCGCCGTCGACGTGTACGCCGACGGCCTGATGAGCTACGGCCCGACGCGGGAGAAGCTGCCGCTGACCATCGCGCGCCGCATCCGGCGGCTGCTCCACCTCGACCTGATCCCCGGTCTGCGACCGCTGCTGCTGTCCGAGTACGGCGTGCGGCCCGAGATCGTGCCGGACGACGCGTTCCGGCGCGTGCTCGACGAGATCTCCCTGGAGGCGGCGGACGACCCCCGGCTGGCGCCCGTCGTCGAGGAGGCGCCGACGGCCGTGCTCCTCGGCCAGTACCTGGCGGCGATCAACATCCTGAGCGACCGGGAGGAGGAGGACCTGCACGTCCGTATGCTCACCGGGGCGGTACGGGCCGGGCACCGGTCGATCGTCTTCAAGCCGCATCCGACCGCGCCCGCCGGCTACTCGGCGGCGCTGAGCAAGGCGGCGGCGGACGCGGGGGTGCGGCTCACCGTGCTGGACGCCCCGCTGCTGGCCGAGACGCTGTACGACCGCTGCCGTCCCGAACTCGTCGTCGGCTGCTTCTCCACGGCGATGGTGACCGCCTCCGCCTACTACGACGTGCCCGTCGCCCGGGTCGGGACCGGGCTGGTGATGGGGCGCCTGCGCCCCTACCCGAACAGCAACCGCGTCCCGCTGGCCGTGGTCGACCACCTGGTGCCCGATCTGGAGCGCGAGCAGACCCCGGCCGTGGTCGGGCCGGCCCCGGAGACGCTGTCGCCCCTGGTGCGGGCGATCGGCTTCTGCATGCAGCCGAAGACGTACCCGGCGCTGCGGGAGCCCACGGCGGACTGGCTGCGCGCCCACCTCTCGGACACGCCCGCCTACTACTTCCCCGAACTCCGCCTGGCCGAACTGGGACTGCCCGGCAGCACCCCGCGCACCAGGGCGAGGATCCAGGCGGGCCGAGCGAAGCGGGTCGTGGGCCGAGCGGTACGCCGGGGAACCCGCAGGAAGTAGCTCGCAGTTGCGGGCAGTCGTGCCGCAGGGCGGCACGGGTGGGCGCACCGGCACCCCGCCATCGCCGGGCTGCGTAACACCCCCCCACCCAGCCGCCCCACGCGCACCAACCGAGACGCGTCGGCCACACATGTGCCACCCGCCCGTCAACTCCCGTACACCACACCGGCGGACAGTTGCGCGGTGCCGAACCACATCGCCGTACGCCTGCCGCAGCAACAGGGCAGCCCCGCCCAGGAACAGACCGCCGCCCCCGCGCGCGAACACCGCTTCGACATCGATCTGATGCGGCTGATCTGCTCCGCCACCATCATGCTGGGCCACGTCGGCGCCCAGTTCATCCGCGCCACCGGCAACGACCCGGACAACGGCGCCGGTTCGTACTGGGCGGGCCATGTGGCCGAGGCGATCAACCCGTTCGCCGTCCCCATGTACTTCGCCATAGCCGGCTGGGCCGTCCTCGTCGGCGCGCCCCCGCGCGACGGCGCCCGCATGTGGCAGCGGGTCGTCCGCAACACCGTGCCCCTCTTCGCCTGGACGGCGGTGTACCTGGTCTGGGCATGGCTGCGGGACCGCAACGACCGGCCGATGACCGAGCTGGCGGAGCACTCCCTCTTCGGCTCCGTGCAGCCCGCGTACCACCTGTGGTTCATGTACAACTACATCCCGATCATCATGCTGCTCGCCTTCGCGATGCTGATCAAGGCGGGCAAGCGGCCCTGGGGGCTGGGCGCGGCGCTGCTCGGCATCGCGGTCCTGCCGAGCGTGCTGACCACGGTCGCCGAGCTGACGGACCGCGAGATGGCGCCGGTGGCCTGGGGATTCGGCACCTACTCCCTCGTGTACGCGGTCGGCGGCGCGCTGCTGTTCGCCCTCCCGGCCGGGGTCGTACGCAAGCGGTGGCCGCTGTACGTGGTGCTGCCGCTCACCATGGCGGGCGCCCTCTGGTACAACACCCAGATCCACTACGTGATGCCCAACGCGCATCTGTTCGTCGCCGCCATGAGCATCTGCGTCCTGCTCCTGATCAGCAGGATCCGCGTCCCCGAGAAGCGGCGGCCGCTGCTGAAGACGCTGGCCAACGCCGCGCTCGGCGCCTACATGGTGCATGTGCTGTTCGTCGAGGAGATCGTCACCCCGCTGGTGTCGCCGGATCTGAGCGGGCCCGTGGCGGGCCTGCTGCTGGCCGGTCTCGTGGTCGCGGTCATGGTGCTGTCGTTCGGCACCAGCCTGCTGTGGGGGAAGCTGAACCTGCGGCGGCTGCTCGGCTGACCCGTTCGGCGCCCGCACCCCGTGGGCGCCATACGGAGTTCGCCGTTTGTTTGCGTGCCGCTCAACTCCGTACCCCTCCCTGCGGCGGCCGCGCACCTAGCCTGTTCTCCACCACGAACCGCACCACTCTCGCCCTGCTCCCAACGGATTGAGGCCTCCGGTTCATGAACAGCCGTGCCCTGCTGACCAGTTCCGCGTCCCGGCGTCTGCTGCGTCCGGTCGCCGACCTCATCGACCAGCGCATCGACCGCCGCCTGCGCGCGGCGGCCGCCGCAGACGCGGCGGGCAGAGAGGCGCTCCGGGACGCGGCCGAGGTGGTGAAGCGCCAGCAGCTCACCCTCGACCTGCTGCTCGGCTCGTCCGGCCGCGGGCTGTCCCGGATCGTGAGCCCCGGCCCGCTGGACCGGCTGCGGTCCGAGGTGGCGGAGCTCGCCGGGGACCGGGACGCCGCCGTCCGCAACATCGCCGGGGCGTACCGGCTGCTGGTCGCGCTGGAGTCCCTGGGGACCGGCCGGATCGCCGGCGGCACCATGAACATCTGCGGCAAGCTCGGCACGATCCCGCTGCTGGACCCGCCGAACGACGAGATCCTGGAGATCGGCACCCTCTACGGCATGTTCTCCGCCGGGCTGATCAGGATGCTGGAGCGCGACGGCCGCAGTCCGAGCGTGACGATCGTCGACCCGTTCGCCGGGGTGCAGCTCCAGCCCGGCACCCCGCGACGCTCCGACCCCTCCGGCACGCCCGTCGACGAGCACGCGGTCCGTACGAACCTCGCCCTGGCCGGTCCGGCGGGCGTGGCCGCCCGGATCCAGCGGGGCTTCTCCGAGGACCCCGAGACCCGCGCGGCCGTCTCGGACCGCCGCTACGGCGTGATCGTCGTCGACGGCGACCACTCGGCCGAGGGCGTCGCGAAGGACCTGGAATGGGCGGAGGAGATCGCCGCGCCCGGCGGGATCGTCGTCCTGGACGACTTCGGCGACCCCAAGTGGCCGGGCATCAAGGAAGCCCTGGACAAGCACCTCACCGGCGACACCCGCTTCACCTACCTCGGCAAGGCGTCCCTCTCGGCCTTCCTGCGCGCCTCCTGAACTCCCGGGCTCAGCCCGTCCCGTGCCGGGCCTCGATTCCCGCGATCAGCAGGTCGAGGCCCTCCTCGAAGTGCTGGTCGTAGTTCTCGAACAGTTCCCTTCCGGCCTGGGCCGACAGGGGGTAGGCGGCCATCGCGCGGGCGCGTTCCTCCACGTCGTAGCCCTCCCGGCGTTCGCCGGGCAGCGGCTGGACGCCCTGTTCCTCGGTGACGAAGCCGAGGGTGTAGAGATACGTCGTATTGAGCGCGCGGGCCGCCCGGGGGAGGGTGAAACCGGCGGCCGTCAGCAGGCGCAGGGTGTCCTCCATCTGCTCGGCGTGCTCGATGCCGGTGAAGCGTGAGCCGCTGAACACCTTCGCGCCGTCGCGGTAGGCGAGCAGCGTCGTGCGCAGGCCCCGGTTGGCCTTGAGCAGCCGCTCCTGCCAGGTGTCGTCGGGGGCAAGTGACCCCCGGGCGACCATCCGGCGGTACATCTCCGTCGCCATCTCGTCGAGCAGCGCCTGCTTGTCCTTGAAGTGCCAGTAGAGAGCGGGCGCCTTGACGTCCAGTTCCCTGGCGATGACGCGCAGGGTCAGGCCGTCCAGGCCCACCTCGTTCAGCAGCCCGAGCGCCGTGTCGGCGACTCGTCGGCGATCCAGCGGGGCGCGTCGTTCCGTGCTCACGGTTGACAACTTAACACCGTTAGGGGGACGCTTTCGAGCATCGTCACTTAACAACGTTAAGGAGATGGCTCATGAGCGACACCCATGTACTGGTCGTGGGCGCCGGCCCGACCGGCCTCGCCCTCGGCATCGACCTGGCCCGGCGCGGGGTCCCCGCCCTGGTGGTGGAACGGGCGGACGAGCTGTTCCCCGGCTCGCGCGGCAAGGGGATCCAGCCGCGCACCATGGAGGTCTTCGACGACCTGGGCGTGCTGGACGCGATCCACGCGGCGGGCGGCGGCTACCCGGTCGGGATGCTCTGGCGCGACGGCGAGCGGCTCGGCGAGCACCACATGTTCGACCCGGCAGAGGCGAGCGAGGACTCGCCGTACAACAGGCCCTGGATGGTGCCGCAGTGGCGCACCCAGCGGATCCTGCTGGAGCGGCTGGAGGAGCTCGGCGGCAAGGTCGCCTTCGGCCGCGAGGTCACCGGCGTGACCCAGGACGCGGAGGGGGTGACCGCGCACTTCGCCTCCGGCGGCCCGGTGCGCGCCCGGTATCTCGTCGCCGCGGACGGGGGCCGCTCCGCCGTGCGCCGGGCGGTCGACATCGACATGACCGGGGAGGAGCTGGACCCCGGTCCGACCCTGGTGGCGGACGTGCGGATCACCGGCCTCGACCGGGAGAACTGGCACATCTTCCCGCCGCGCGAGGGCGACTCGGACCTCCTCGCGATCTGCCCGCTCGCCGGGACGGAGGACTTCCAGCTGGTCGCGCGCTTCCCGGAGGGGAGTGCGGTCGACCTCTCCCTCGACGGCGTGCGACGGGTCGTGGCCGACCGGTCCCACCTCTCCGCCCAGGACGTCACGGAGGTGTGCTGGGCCTCGGACTTCCGCCCGCGGGCCGCCCTCGCCGACAGGTTCCGGGCCGGCCGGGTCCTCCTCGCGGGCGACGCGGCACACGTGCACTCCCCCGCCGGCGGCCAGGGCCTCAACACCAGCGTCCAGGACGCCTACAACCTGGGCTGGAAGCTGGGCGCGGTGCTGCGCGACGGGGCGGACGCGTCGCTGCTGGACACGTACGAGGAGGAGCGGCGGCCGATCGCGGCGCAGATGCTCGGTCTGTCCACCAGCGTCCACCGGGGTGAGACCAGGCGCGGCGGGGCCACCCGGCAACTGGGCCTGGGCTACCCCGGGTCCCCGCTCACCGCGGAGACCCGTACGGCACCCGGGCCGGTGCGCGCGGGCGACCGGGCCCCGGACGCCACGGTGGCGGGCGTACGGCTCTTCGACGCGTTCCGGGGCCCGCACTGGACCCTGCTCGCCCTGGGCACGGACACCGCCCCCGAACCGCCCGCCGGCGTACGGTCGGTGCGCGGGCCGGCGCACGCGGCCTACGGGACGGGGCTGTTCCTCGTCCGCCCGGACGGCTACGTCGGCTGGGCCGGGGACACGCCGGCCGGGCTCCCGGAGTACCTGTCCCGGTTCGGCGGTCGCTGACCCCCAGGGGTGTCCGCCTACGCGCTCGTGAGCGAAAGCTTCGCCGCGAAGCCCAGGAACAGGGCGCCGGCCGCCGAGGTGGCCCCCGCGGACAGGCGCCTGCGGCGCCGGAAGGCGGCGGCGAGCCGGGTGCCGCCGAATATCAGCGCGCTGAGGTAGAGGACGCTGGCGATCTGGGCGAGGGTGCCCAGGACGACGAAGGAGAGCGCCGGGTAGGCGTAGCCCGGGTCGACGAACTGCACGAAGAAGGCGATGAAGAACAGGATCGCCTTGGGGTTGAGGAGACTGACGACGAGGGCCCGGCGGAACGGACGCTCACCGGGCGCGACGGCGGCGGGGGCCTCGGTCACGTCCTTGTCCCGCCGCGTCCGCCACATCCCCCACGCGGCCCGCAGCATCCCGATCGCCAGCCACGACAGATATCCGGCGCCCGCGTACTTCACGATGCCGAACAGCACGGCGTTGGCCTGGAGCAGGGAGGCGACCCCGGCGGCCGAGAGCGTCATCAGCACGGTGTCCCCGCACCACACACCGGCGGCCGCCGTGTACCCGTCCCGCACACCCCGGCGGGCGGCGACGGAGAGGACGTAAAGGGAGTTGGGCCCGGGCAGCAGGACGATGAGGACGAGGCCTGCCAGATAGGTGGGAAGGTCGATGACGCCGAACATGGAGGGAGTGTCGCACGGGGGTACGACACTCCCGCCAGAGAGGCTCAACCTGCGAGACGGTGACTCAGAACGCGTCGCTCGGGACGTAGGTCCCCCAGACCTCCCGCAGCGCGTTGCAGACCTCGCCCACCGTCGCCCTGGCCTTCAGGGCCTCCTTCATCGGGTACAGGACGTTGTCCTCGCCCTCCGCCGCCTTCTTCAGGGACGCCAGGGCCGAGTCCACCGCCTGCTGGTCGCGCTCCGCGCGGAGTTTCGCCAGGCGTTCGGCCTGCTGGGCCTCGATGGCCGGGTCGACGCGGAGGGGTTCGTACGGCTCCTCCTCGTCGAGCTGGAAGCGGTTGACGCCGACCACGACGCGCTCGCCGGAATCGGTCTCCTGGGCGATGCGGTAGGCGCTGCGCTCGATCTCGTTCTTCTGGAAGCCGTGCTCGATGGCGTTGACCGCGCCGCCGAGGTCCTCGACCTTCGCCATCAGCTCCAGCGCCGCCGCCTCCACGTCGTCCGTCATCCTCTCGATGACGTAGGAGCCGGCGAACGGGTCGACGGTCGCCGTCACGTCCGTCTCGTAGGCGAGGACCTGCTGCGTACGGAGGGCGAGCCGCGCGCTCTTGTCCGTCGGGAGGGCGATCGCCTCGTCGAAGGAGTTGGTGTGCAGCGACTGGGTGCCGCCGAGGACCGCGCCGAGCCCCTGGACGGCGACGCGGACCAGGTTCACCTCGGGCTGCTGGGCCGTCAGCTGCACCCCGGCCGTCTGCGTGTGGAAGCGCAGCATCAGCGACTTGGGGTTCTTCGCGCCGAACTCCTCCTTCATCACCCGGGCCCAGATCCTGCGGGCCGCGCGGAACTTGGCGACCTCCTCCAGGATCGTCGTACGGGCCACGAAGAAGAAGGACAGCCGGGGCGCGAAGTCGTCGACGTCCATGCCGGCCGCTACCGCCGTGCGGACGTACTCGATGCCGTCCGCGAGGGTGAACGCGATCTCCTGCGCGGGGGACGCGCCCGCCTCGGCCATGTGGTAGCCGGAGATCGAGATCGTGTTCCACTTCGGGATCTCGGCCTTGCAGTACTTGAAGATGTCGGCGATCAGCCGCAGGGACGGCTTGGGCGGGAAGATGTACGTGCCCCGCGCGATGTACTCCTTCAGCACGTCGTTCTGGATCGTGCCGGTGAGCTTGTCCGCCGGAACTCCCTGCTCCTCGGCGACCAGTTGGTAGAGGAGGAGCAGCAGCGCGGCGGGGGCGTTGATCGTCATCGACGTCGAGACCTTGTCCAGCGGGATCCCGCCGAACAGCACCCGCATGTCGTCCACCGAGTCGATGGCGACGCCCACCTTGCCGACCTCGCCGTGCGCGATCGGGGCGTCGGAGTCGTGGCCCATCTGGGTGGGCAGGTCGAAGGCGACCGACAGGCCCATCGTGCCGTGGGCGATCAGATCGCGGTAGCGGGCGTTGGACTCCGTCGCCGTGCCGAAACCGGCGTACTGGCGCATCGTCCAGGGCCGGCCGGTGTACATCGTCGGGTACACGCCCCGGGTGAAGGGGTACGCTCCCGGCTCGCCCAGCTTCCCGGCCGGGTCCCAGCCCTCGAGGGCATCCGGTCCGTAGACCGGTTCGATGGGCAGTCCGGACTCCGACTCGCGCGCCATGGTGTGTTGCCTCCCGCTGAGCAGCGTTGCTCGACTTGCTCGCCCGGTACCCGTCACTTACTCGTCAGTACAGGCCGACCCTTCGACGGACTGTAGCGGTGCGCGTGCGGCCCGGTGGAGGGGCGCACGCTGGGACCTTCCTCACAGCCTCGGTGGGACCCCGCTCACAGCACCACCTCGGCGGTCGTCTTCCGGTCACTCACCACCATGCCCCTTTGTTCGGCGGCGGTCACGTCCGGGGAACATCTCAGGTGACGCCCGGGCGCGGGCCGATGAGACGACGGGGGGCCGGTGTGCGTAGTACGGGCATGGGGAGCAAGGGGATCGCGGCTCTCGGGGCGCTGGTCGCCCTGGCGGGCGGCGCGGCGGGGTGCACGGTGCAGCCCGCCGGTGCGGACGGGGAGCGCCGGTCGCCGGTGCGGATCGAGGTGCCGGGACGGACGCCGTCCGCTTCGCCGTCCGTGCCGCCGTCACGGACTCCGGACGGCGACGGGAAGCCCTCCCTTCCGTCCGCCCCTGCCCCGCGCGTGCTGTGGTCGCCCGGTGACTCCGGGCGCGACGTACGCGAACTTCAGGCCCGGCTGCGCCAGATCGCCTGGATCTTCCACGGGCCGACGGGGACGTACGACGCGGCGACGGAAGAGGCGGTCCGGGGCTTCCAGGGCAAGCGCGGGCTGCCGAGGACCGGGGTGACCGACTCCGCGACCTGGCGGCGGCTGCTCGACATGACGCGCGAGCCGGGCAGATGGGAGCTGTATCTGATGGGCGGCCAGCCGGCCGACGCGCCGGACGCGCGCTGCCGGACCGGCCGGGTGCTGTGCATCAGCAAGTCGAGCCGCACGCTGCGCTGGATGATCGACGGGCGGACGGTGTCGACGATGCCGGTCCGCTTCGGTTCCGAATACACGCCGACCCGCGAGGGTGTGTTCCAGGTCTACTGGAAGTCCCGGCACCATGTGTCCACGCTCTACGACTCGCCCATGCCGTACGCCATGTTCTTCAGCGGCGGCCAGGCGGTGCACTTCTCCGCCGACTTCGCCGCGCGGGGCTACGCCGGTGCCTCGCACGGCTGCGTCAACGTACGGGACGAGGAAGCGATCGCCCGGCTGTACGGGCAGGTGCGGAACGGCGACAAGGTCGTCGTGCACTGGTGAGACGGGGCGCGGGGGGGGGGGGGGGGGGGGGGGGGGGGTTGGGGGGGTGGGGGGGGGGGGGGGGGGGGGGGGGGGTGGTGGGGGTGTGTTGGGGGGGGGGGGGGGGGGGGGGGGGGGGGGGGGGGGGCCCCCCCCCCCCCCCCCGCCATTGCACGAGCCGTGGGTACGGGGGGAACCCCGGCTCCGTGCGACAGCCGATGACCAGTCGGCTCACTCATTACTGCGCCACGAGGGCCGAAAGTGTCACACCCGTCGGGGAGGAAACTTCAGCGCTCAACAAAAACGCAGGTCAGCGGCCGTTCACTGGTTCTTCTTGCCGCCGTCGCCGTTGTTGCCCTTGTTTGCGGCCTCGCCCGGAGCCGTGCCCTGCGGCTGCCCCTGCCCCTGACGTTTGCTCTTGCCGTCGGGCTTTCCCTGGCCGTTGCCCTCGCGGGCTCCCTCGTCGGCGCCGTCCGCTTCGGACGAAGCAGAGGTGTCGGGGGTGGCGCGCGTGTCGGGTCCACCGGACGTATCAGACGTACCGGACGTACCGGACGACGACAGCACGCCCTCGCAGTATGCGCCCACACGGGACGAGCCGCCCGCCGCCTCCTCGAGGAGCCGCTCGCGCTCGTCGTTCAGTTCCTTGCCGTCGCGCCACGCCCTACAGGCCGCGGCGGTCTGCTTCCCGCCACGTGCGGCGCGGGCCGCGCGGTCACCGGTGTCCGAGCCGGGCTTCCCCGGCGCACCCGATCCGTCGCCGCCCGGCTCCCCGCCGGAATCCGCCCCTCCCTCGGGCGTGACCCCGCCCGGGGCGCCGCCCTTCGGCGGCTGTGACAGCAGGGGGCGTTCGGGATGTGTGCCGGTGGCCGTGACGGAGGCGGCCGGATCGGAGCCGTCGGACGGCGTCGACAGGACGCCGGTTCCGGCCAGGACCGCGGCGCCACCGACCATGGCGGCGACCAGCGCGGCGGCCAGTCCGAATCGCAGGGGGCCCGTCCGCCGGGGTCCGTCCGACGTTCCGGAACGTTCACCGCGCGGGGCGCCGATCTGGACCGGACCGATGTCGGACGGTCGGGTTCCGGCCAACTGGCCGGTGCCCGGGGCAGGCTCCGCCCGACCCTCCCGTTCCTCACGCAGCTTGCGGAAGGCGGCCAGGGCGGCCGCCTCACCGGGGAGCTCCTCGTCGGGCGAAGGGGGCGGCGCAGACAGCGCGCGGAGTGCTCCGGCGAGCCGTCGGGCCTGGTCACGAGCGGCGGGATCGGCAGCTTCGGGGGGCTCTCCGCGCAGTAAACGCTCCGCAGTCCCGCGGTCCAGCCACCTGTACTGCTCGTCGGCCATCACATGTCCTTCTGCGTCCGCGCTCGCATCTGCGTCACACTCGCGGACGTCACCGTACGACGGCGTGGTTCTCTCTGGGGAGGTACGGCGTCGAGCCCACCGACGGATTCCGGATGCGCCTCCGGATCGCCGCCGAGCAGCTCGGCCAGGCGTTTCAGGCCACGGTGCGCGGCCGTCCGTACGGCACCCGGGCGCTTGCCCAGCGTCTCGGCGGCGGACTTGGCGTCGAGGCCCACGACCACGCGCAGCACGACGGCCTCGGCCTGGTCCTGCGGCAGCCGGGAGATGAGGGAGAACGCGCTGTCGGTGGCCAGCGCCTCGATGGCCTCCCCGGCGGTGTCGGACTCGGCGGCCCGCCCGGTCAGCTCCGTCTCGTCGCCGCCGATCGCCGGGCGGCGCCCGCGCATCCGTATGTGGTCCAGCGCGCGGTTGCGGGCGATGCGGGCGGCCCAGCCGCGGAACCGGTCCGCGTCGCCGGTGAAGCGCTCCAGGTCACGGGCTATCTGGAGCCAGGCCTCGGACGTCACGTCCTCGGCGTCGGGCTCGCCCACCAGTGTGCGTACGTATCCCAGCAGCCGCGGGTGCACGGCGCGGTACACAGTCCGGAACGCGGTCTCGTCCCCGTCCTGTGCCGCACGCACCGCGGCGGTCAGCTCCGCGTCGTCCCCCAGCACCCGCGTGCGCCCTTCTGCGCCCAAGCCGGCGCCGCTCTCGCGGGCCGGGTTCTCGCCGTCGTGGTTGCTCAATCGGTGGTTGCGGTCTCGAGGCCGCCAGTGGTTCTTGTGGTCGTTTGTCCTTGGCGGCCTGGCGCGAAAGGCACGTTACGGCCTGAATCCTCTCCCGTCCACGCCCGTCCAAGATGCAACTGATCCGTGACATCGAGGGTGTGACAGAAACCGCACTCACGACGCTGTAGGAAGTACGGGTCGCCGCGCGGCCCGTGCCGCGCGACGGCCGGGGCCTCTCCTGTGGGGGGTGGCGGCCTCGGCCGTTGCCTCGGCGGCAGCGGCGCGAGCCCGCCTCAACGCGCGGAGTTCATTGTTTCCCCTGGTCACACGGGCCTCAGACGTGCGTCACCGGTTGTTCGCGCCCGGGTTCTCTTGCTGTCCCGTGCTGTTGTCCGAGGCGTTCGCCGAGCCGTTGTCCGCACTGCTGCCCGTAGTGCCCGGAGTACCGGCCGCGTCGTTGCCCGTGGTGTCCGGAACGCCGCCCGTGTCGTTGCCCGAGGTGCGCGCGGTGTTGTCGCTCGCGTTGCCGGTGGGGGTGTTTCCGGACCGGTCGTCCGGACCGTTGTCGTTCCTCTCGGGCGGCCGGGTGCTGCCGGGCCGCTCCTCGGCATCGGTCCCGGTCTCGGCACCGGTCCCGGCATCGGTCCCGGTGCCGGCCTCCGCCAGCCGCTCGGCGCAGTAGGCGTCGACCTTCGCCGCGCCGCCCGCCAGCTCCGTGAGCCGCTTCCAGGCCGTCGAGTCCAGCGCCTTGCCGCGGTCCCGGACCTGCTCGTACGCGCGGCACCGCGCCTCGGTGTCGCCGGCGGTGCCGGGACGCTCCGGCCGGCCGGAGCCGGGGTCGGAACCGGCCGAGCCGGCCCCGGGCGGGGCGGTGGTGCCGGGCGACGGGACGTGGGTGCGCTCGACGTCCTCCGACGGGCCGTCGGAGGAGCCCGTCGCGCCGATGCCGGCGACCGCGACCCCGCTGAGGGTGAGGCCGGCCACCAGCGCGGTGAGTGTGGCCTTCAGCGAGTGGCTGCCGAGCCGCCGACGCGCCCGCCAGTCGTCCCGGCGCCGGGTGCGCGCGCCATGCGCCCCCGAGTCCCGGGCCGCCAGGAACGCGGCGACGGCCCGCTGCTCGGCGCCGGCGTCCACACCGTCGCGGATCAGCGCGGCGGCGAGCAGCGCCTCCAGGCCGGCGGCGTCGACGACCCGGCGCCCGCCGGGGACGGGCCCCGCACCGGCCCGGCCGGGCGGCGCGCCCTCAGGGTGCACACGCCGACGGCCGGCCGGCCCGCCGTCGTCCTGCCGTTCACCCATGTCCGTTCCCGTCCCTGCTCGTTCCACTTGATACCCGCGGCCCGCACGATCCGATCGGCCCGCCGCGCCCGTGCGGTCCACCAGCGAAGCCGGTGCCGCCCGGACCGACGGATACGTTCCGCATGTCCGGCCTGTTCAGCCGTCGGCCCGCGGGGGCCGACGTGGGCCGCCGGGTCCGCCCGGACCGGGCCGGGAGCCGCCGCGCGGCCCGCCGTGGCCGCCGTCCCGGCCGATGTTCATGTCGACTCACCCAGCGTCCGCGACGCCTCATCCGTCACACCATCGACGCCCAGCTGCTTCGCCAGGCGCTTCAGACCCCGGTACGCGGCCGTCCGCACCGCGCCCGGCCGCTTGCCGAGGACGCGGGCCGCGGCGGGCCCGTCGAGGCCGACGACCACGCGCAGCAGCACCGCCTCGGCCTGGTCCCGCGGCAGCCCGCCGACCAGCTCCAGGGCGTACTCGGTGGACATGGCCTCCATGGCCTGGTCGTAGGTGCTCTGTGGACCGGGCAGGTCCAGCACGTCCTGTTCCAGGGTGGAGGGCCGGGGCCGGACCCGCTGCCGGCGCAGATGGTCCAGCGCCCGGTGCCGGGCGATGGTCGCCGTCCAGCCCCGGAACCCGGCTCCGTCGCCCTTGAACCTGCCCAGGTCGCGGGCTATCTCCAGCCAGGCGTCCGACATCACGTCCTCGGCGTCGTCCCCGACGAGACCGCGCACATAGGTGAGCAGTCCGGGCTGCACGAGCCGGTAGGCCACGGCGAAGGCGGCCTCGTCGCCCTTCTGGGCCCGCGCGACGGCCGCGCCCAGTTCCCCGTCGTACGCCTGTGCGCGGCGGGGTTCCCCTCCGTGGCCCAAGAACTGTCCTCGTCCGTACCGAGCGCGTAGTGCACCGCTGTCGCTTGGAGTGAGCACATCCGGCAGTGCCCACACCCCCAAGGTCATCAGCGTCCGGCGCCACGAAAGTGTCACAGCTCGTCACCCGCCCCGTGCGCCACATCCGGGGCCGCCGCGGTTGCCGTCAGGGAACGGCGGGTCCGCCCAGGTAGGTGCCGTCCCGGTCGTAGGGCCAGGCGTTGGCGACGCAGCCTTGCAGTCCCTTGATCTGCTGCATCATCGCCGGGGCCGGGCGTCCGGGCCCCGGGCAGCCCTCATGGCCGTGTCCGATGCGGTGGCCGACCTCGTGGTTGACGATCAGCGCGCGGTACTCGCCGATCGGCCCGTCGAACTGGGGCGATCCCAGCACCCACCGCTTGAGGTTGACCACCACGTCCGTGCCCACGCTGCAGTTGACCTCGCCGCGCGTCAGCAGGCCCGCGGCACCGCAGATGCGGTCGGTGGTGCCCGGCGTGGCGATCTTCACGACGAAGTCGTACGAGCCCGAGCTGACGAGCTGGAAGGAGTTCACCCCGTCGCGGGTCCAGCCCCTGCGGTCGGCGAGGACCGCGGAGACCTCGGCCGCGGCCGCGCTCGCCGACACGTCGACGCCGTCCTCGACCAGCACCTTGTAGCGCCGCGTCCGGCTGCCCGTACCGGCGACGCTGCCGTCGGCCCGCGCGGTGGTGAAGGTGCCGGGGCCGGTGGCCGGGATGTCGGTCTCCGTGAGCGACGGGGAGGCGGAGGCGGAGGCGGACGTGCTCGGGGCCGGGGAGGACGAGGACGAGGACGGGGCCGGCGAGGAGGAGGGCTCGGGACCGTCCGAGGCGCCGGCCGTCCGCTCCGCGCCGGTGTCCGTCGCGTTGCCCTCCAGCGTGTCCCCGGCGTGCACCGGGGCGTCGCCCGCCGCGGGACCGTGCCGGTCCTGGTAGTAGGCCACCGCGGCTCCCGAGGCGACCATCACCGCCGCGAAGGCGAGTCCGGCCGGCACGGTCCGCGTCCAGCGCCGTCCGCCGGCGCCGGACCGGCCGCCCGGTCCGCTCCCCCGTCCGTTCCGGCCCCCGCGCCGGTTCCGCTCCCCACGTCCGTCACGCTTCCCGCGTCCGTCACGCTTCCCCACGACGGAGATCCCCCATATCGGTCTGTTCGGTCATCAGGCGGCGGCCCCCCGGGCCCGCCCGTGCAGCACCAGGTAGAAGGTCCGCAGCGACTCCTGCGGGCCCCCCGCCTCGAACCGGTTGTGCACCTTGCCGACCGGGTTCCAGATCCGGCCGTCGGGCATCCGGACCCCGACCGGCTGGCCGAAGTAGGCGCGCTGCCCCTCGTCGAAGTCCACCCACGCCCCGCCCGCACGGCGTACGAGCACCTCACCGACGTAGGCACCGAGCGCGAACAGTGTCTCCCGCGCCCCCTCGCGGTCCGCACCGCCCTTGCGCAGGCCGTCGACCAGGGCGTCGACCAGGCGCAGGCTGGCCACGGAGTAGTCCAGCGGCAGCCGGCTGTGGGCGGTCACCCGGGCGACGAAGGCCGCCGCGTACGGCCGCATCTCTCCCGCGCCCGGCACCCGCTCGTCCGCCGCCCCCATGGGACACCGCCCCTCCACTCGGTCCGCGGGGAGCCCGCTCGGGTTCCCCCAGCAGACCAAGCGGCCGTGGGTCCGTGATCATCACGGGTGACGGACGTGGTGATCCCCACACGGTCAACTCACCGCGCACATACAACTTTTCGGCGTCTCGTACGTCCGTGAAGGCCTCTCGACGGATGTACGGGTCCGGTGACGCCACGTGTGACGTTTGGCCAGGGCTCGGCGCTGGATGAGTGCCACCTGTGTGACAGGTGGTGTCCGTGTTCTTTTCTAGGGGTGGGGTAGTTGAGTCCTCGCAGGACCCATGCGTACAAGCCGCTCAGCCTGAAACGGCGGGCCTGGCTGACCGTAGGAGCCGTGGTGCTCAGTGGCGCGGGTGTCGTCACGTACGCGGTGGCCGGTCCGTCGTCCGCGCCGGACACCGGGACGAAGGCCCGCAAGCCGAGCGTTCACACGCTGAAGCTGGAGAACCGGGGCGCGGGCCGCCGGGGTCTCGACCGGCAGACCACGGAACGCTTCAGCGCGGTGCTGGTGACCTGGGACAACCCGGAGGCGGAGGTCAAGGGCACGCCCGAGGTGCGCACCCGGGACCTGGAGACCGGCAAGTGGTCCGGCTGGCAGCGGCTGGAGGACGAGCCGAACCAGGCCGACGGCGCGGAGGGCGAGCGGGCGGCGACCCGCGGCGGCACGGCCTCGGTGTGGACCGACGACTCCGACGGCGTCGAGGTCCGCGTCGTGAACGCCGACGGCAGCCAGGCGGCCGGCCAGCCGGCCGGTATGGACGTCAAGCTGCTCGACCCGGGCACGGACCCGAAGGGCGCGCCGACCGTCGCGTCCATGGAACCGGCCGCGTTCACCGCGGAGACCACCGCGCCGGCGACCCCCGGGGCGACGGAGACGCAGACGACGGAGACGCCCTCGGAGCCGCCCGTCACCGCGACGGCCACCGACACGGCGTCCACGGAGCCGACCGGCACCCCGTCGGAGACCGTCACGGACACCGCGTCCCCGACGGCGTCCCCCGAGCCGACGCCCACCGTCCCCGAGCCCCGCCCCTCGACGGTCGTGAAGCCGCCGATCATCACGCAGGCCGAGTGGGGCGCGTCCACGGACTACGACGGCACGCCGAGCTACGGCACCGAGATCAAGGCCGCCGTCGTCCACCACACCGGCGTCGACAGCGACAACAGCGTGTCCTGCGCCGACTCGCGCGCCCGGATGCGCTCCATCCAGCAGGAGCACTTCGCGCGCGGCTACTACGACCTCGGCTACAACTTCGTCGTCGACCGCTGCGGACAGATCTTCGAGGGCCGCAGCGGCGGCATGGACCTGCCGGTGGTCGGCGCGCACGACGTCGGCTTCAACACCGACACGCTCGGCATCTCGTACATCGGCAACTTCGAGAGCGCGCACCCGAGCCGGGCCGCGCTGGACTCGATCGCGCGGGTCGTCGCCTGGAAGTTCGGCATGTACGGCATCGACCCGACCGGCAAGGTCACGCTGACCTCCGGCACGGAGGCCGGCGTCAGCGGCAACAAGATCGACAAGGGTGACTCGGTCACCCTGCCGCGGGTCTTCGGCCACCGGGACACCAACTACACGGCCTGCCCCGGCGCGAACCTGTACCCGAAGCTGTCCCTGATCGCCGCGCTCGCCGCGGCCCCCGGCGTCTCGCACGCCCTGGCCACCTCGGACTACAACCGGGACGGCCTCGCCGACCTGGTCGCCGGGACCCCGAAGGCCTCCAGCGGCGGCAGCCTGACGGTGATCCCGGGCGGGGAGAACGGCCCGGTCACCGCCGCGAGGAAGACGCTCACCCAGAGCAGCTCCGGCGTCCCCGGCTCCAACGAGTCCGGTGACGGCTTCGGCACCTCCACCGCCTGGGGCGACGTCAACGGCGACGGCCACGCGGACCTCGCGATCGGCGTGCCCGGCGAGAACGACACCGACGGCGACACCGACCGCGGCGGCGTCGTGGTGATGTACGGCCCGGCCCTCAACACCGGCTTCTCGTACACGACCACGGGTGTCACCCAGACCGGCGCCAAGCTCGGCAGCACGGTCGCCGTCGGCGACTTCAACGGCGACGGCAAGGCGGACGTGTTCGCGGCCGGCACCGGCGGTGGCGGCAACTGGAACGCCCGGCACACCGGCGGCGCCACCAAGTACGGCACGCTGACCTCGGCCACGGGCGCGGTGGCGTACCTCGACGCCGCGGCCGGCGACTTCAACCGGGACGGCTACGCGGACGTCGCCCTCAACTACCGCGACACCGGTGGTATCGGCCGGGTCGTCCGCTTCGCGGGCTCCGCGTCCGGTCTGACCAAGGCCGGCGTCATCTCCGTCAAGGGCGGGCGCTCCATCGCCGCGGGCGACTTCAACGGCAACGGCTACGACGACATCGTCATCGGCCAGCCGGTGGCCGCCGAGGCCGGCGGTTCGACGCCGGGCGGGCGGATCACCATGGTGCTGGGCACGTCCTCCGGGTTCACCACCACCGGCATGCGGACCATCCACCAGGACACCTCCGGCGTCCCCGGCGGCAACGAGTCCGGCGACGCGCTGGGCACCTCGGTCTCGGCGGGCGACTTCAACCGCGACGGCTACGCGGACGCCCTGGTCGGCGCCCCCGGCGAGGACCTCACCCGCAGCGGCACCAACCAGAAGGACGCCGGACAGGCTCTCCTGTTCCGCGGCAGCTCCTCCGGCCTGACCGGCACGGGCGCCATCGGCGTCTCCCAGGACACCTCCGGCATCCCCGGATCGACGGAGTCCGGTGACCGGTTGGGTTCCGCGGTGTCCCTGACCGACCTGTCCGGCTACGGCCGCGCGGACCTGACGGTCGGCGCCGACGGCGAGGACACGTCGGACGGCGTGGTCCTCTACCTGCCGAGCAACAGCTCGGGCCTCGGCTACGGCGACTCGTACGTCTTCGGCAAGGGCACCCTCGGCCTGGCCGCGGACGTACGGCTGGGCCAGACGCTGACGCCGTAACACGGCGCCACCGGTACGACGACGGCCGGGGTCCCCGCGCGGGGACCCCGGCCGTCGCACGTCAGGAGCGTGGTGCCCCGTCGGACGCGTCGCGGCACAGCAGGCGCAGGGATCCGTCGCCCGTGTAGCAGCGGCGGGCCTCGTCGATCGGGTCCCAGAGGCGGCCGTCGGGGGTGCGGACCCAGTGGTCGCCGCCCGAGGCCCACCACTCGCCGCCGGTCTGACGGGCGATCACCTCACCGGCGTAGGCGCCGAATCCGCGCAGCACCAGTTCCACGGCGGCGAACGGGGCCGCCTCCTGGCGTATGTCCTCGATCATCCGGTCGACGCTCCACAGACTGCGGGCCGAGTAATCGAGGCGCAGGCGCGCCCCTTCGCGCATCGCCGCCACCGCGTCCGCCGCCCACCGGACCGGCTTGGTCGCGGCGGAGGGCCTGGTCTCCTGCTGGGTCGTCACGCTCGTCGCACTCGTCACATCCTGGTAAGCGCCCCGGAGAAGCGTTTCGTCACCCGGATCCCGGCGGTTCTCCCAACCCCCGCACGACCGCCCCGGAACGGTCACAGGAGGCGTGCGGGATGCTACGTCGCCTCAGCTGTCCCTGCGGCTGCGGCGGGACACCGCGGCACGGAGCACCCGCCGGCCCTCCGTCGACACCTCCAGCGCCCCGCGCAGACCCGTCGGGCCGTGGGCGGCGAGGAGTTCCAGGACCGTGACCTGGCGGCGCAGTTCGGCGGCGAGCAGGGGTGACAGACCCTCGGGGCGGTCCTCGCGGCGGGCGCCGGCGAGGCCGGAGTCGTCGTCGGCGCCGTCCAGCAGCCGGTGGATCCGCAGCGCGGCGACGGAGCAGTCGTCGGCCCACTCCCGCAGCGCGGCGGCGGACCGCTCGGCGGGGGCGGCGGCGAGCATCCGGCGTGCGAGCGCCACGGCCTCGTCCCCGTCACCGGGCGCCGCGTCCAGCTTGCCGCGCGTCTGCTCCAGCCGCTCCGCCCAGTCGCCGACGGCCGCGTTCTCCGCGAGGCTCGCCCACAGCGGCCGCAGCACCTCGTCGTCGCCGCCCAGCAGGGGCACGCACCGATCCAAACAAGCCAGTCCGCTCACGGTCAGCCCGCGCTCGTCGGCCTGCGCGATCAGTTCCACCAGGCTCATCCACGCCTCCTCAAGGAATGTCCGCGGGCCCCCGACGAGGCCCTCACGTGCCCCATCCCTCACGGAGCCCGCATCTCCCCTTACTGCGTGCGACAGCCCCGGAGTGTCACAGGGGCACCACTCCGAGCCGGTCCAGCAGACGGAAGAAGAGCTTTTCGGCCATCGGGTCGGGGTCGGCGGTCAGCACCTCGGCCACCTGCTCGGCGGAGGCGACTCGTCCCGCCTCCTCGGCCCAGAACACGGCCCGCTCGGCGGCGTCGGAGGGCTCCAGGAAGTAGTCGTCGACCGTGAGTCCCTCCCCCTGCCCCTCGAGGTAGCCGGCCATGCGGTCCCGCGCCAGGCAGGTCGTCCACGCCCCGCTCTCCGGCGACGCCGCCTCCACGACCACGCAGTCACTGTCCATGACGTACCCGAACAGCGCGGGCGCGCCGGTCTCCCGGGCGAGGTCGTTCATGTTCCCGATGTCGCCCTGACCGCTCGGGTACTCCCACACCTGCCAGCCGTCCGGCGCCGAGGTGTGCAGGGTCATGCCCGCGGCGGCGCCGGCCAGCGTCTCCAGTTCGGCGAGCGGCCGCTCCCCGCGGCCCACGACGAAATACCCCCAGTAGCCCATGTGCTGGTTTTCCCCCCGGTGCGATGGTCCTTCGGCTCGTTCAGAACACCACCACAGTCCTGCGAGGGTTCGCAGCCGTATGCGGCAATCCGTCCCCCGGCAGGGACCGGCACGGACCTGCGGCGGAGGCGGTCAGTCCAGCTCGTCCGCCAGGTTCCGGAACTCCGCCCAGGACACGTCCGGCCGGTCCGGGTCCCAGAGCTTCTGGACGGTCGCCGCCAGCGGCAGCCGGATCCCGGCCGCGACCTGCTCCTGGGTCTGGGCGCTGGGGATGTCGCCCCAGATGGCGAAGGACCCGCCGAGGATCTGGTCGTCGTACCGCTCCGGGACGGCGGTGGTGCCGCGCAGCACCCGCGGGGTCCACTGCTCGTAGATCCGCTCGCCGGTCGGATAGACGAAGGTCAGGGGCTCGCCGAGCACGTAGTAGAGGAACTCGTCGTTGTAGTTGATGACGTCGCGGCCCTCGCTCAGATACTCCACGGGCGGCCGGGCGCCGATCTCCTTGCCGGTCCAGTAGGCGACCCGGATGTCCCTGTCGGCCCGCACCGACCCGCCCCGGAAGAACCCGTCGTTCCAGGCGCGGGGCGTGCGGTCGTGGGCGCGGACGGTGGCGGCCCGGTCGTTGAGCCAGCCTGTGGTCAGGTCCTCCACGGTCGCGCCGGAGCCGTACCTCTCCCGCGCGGCGGCGGCGAGGCCCGGGAAGGACGCCTCGGGGTCGGACACCACCAGCGCCTGGTACTCGTCGCCGCCGAGGTGCCACTGACCGCCGGGGAAGAGCCCGGCGTACTCGTTCAGCAGGTCGTCGACGATCTCGGCGGACCCGGCCTTGGAGATGTCGATCGCGCCGCGCACGGCGGCGCCGTTCGCGTCGCGCAGCTGGAGGTCCGGGTGGGCCGCGATGACGGCGCCCAGGTGTCCGGGCGAGTCGATCTCGGGGACGACGGTGATGTGCCGGCTCTCCGCGAGGTCGATGATCTCCTTCACCTGTGCCTTCGTCAGGTGCTCCTCGGACACGATCTCCGGGTGCGAGTCGGACTCGATGCGGAAGCCCTGGTCGTCGGAGAAGTGCAGGCCGATCTCGTTGTACTTCAGATCGCCGAGCTCGCGGATCCGGTCCTCGATCCAGTCGGCCGTGTAGTACTTGCGCGCCATGTCCAGCATCAGCCCGCGCCGCTCCTTGGCGGGCTCGTCCCGCACCACGCCCTCGGGGGCGGTTCCGGTGCCGCGTATCTCCTGCTTCAGCGTGCGGGTGCCGTAGAACACGCCCGCCTCGCCGGGGGCGCTGACGGTCACCCGTCCGCCCCGCACGGTCATCGCGTACGACTCGGGGTTCGCGCCCTCGTCGCGGTTCAGGACGAGCAGCAGGTCGCCGTCGCGCCGGTCGTCCTTCTCCCCCGCGTACGTCAGTCCCAGCTCGCCGGCTATCAGACGCCCCTCGTCGGCCAGCGCGGGATCGTCCACGACCACGCGGTGGTCCCGCGCGGGGCGCCAGCCGGGGCCGCGCTCGGCGGTGTGGTCGCGGACGGCGGGTATGGTGCGCGGCGCCTGCGAGAGCGGGTAGGTGCGGCTGGGGCTCGGACTCGGGCTCTCCCCCCGTGCCGTGCCCGCGCCCTCGTCGGAGCCGCCGGGGCTCTCCGCCGACGTCGCCGCCGTCGAGCCCGCGGGGGAGCCGTCGTCGTCGGAGGTCGCCCAGAGGCCGAGGCTCACGCCGGACGCCGCCACCAGCGCGCCCGCGGTGACGGCCACGATCAGCACCCGTCGCCGCCTCACCGCCGCCGCCACCGTGCGGCGCCTGTGCTGCCTGTGCTGCCTGTGCTGACTCACACAGCCCAACGTACGACCCATCCGGGTGAGGGGTGTCGACGAGCGGCTCTCAAACTCTGCCGTTCGGGTGAATTCGGGGTACCGATCGGACACGTCTCGGACTCACTCGATAACGTGACGTCAGAACTCTCACAGCATCTACCACCGACATACACGCGACGCCCACGAGGACCCACGCTGCCTGCGCACCGTCTCCCAGACCTCCCCGGCCGAGTCGCCATACCCGGACAGTCCCGCGGCGCGCCCGGCACACCGTCCGCGCTGGAGCACTTCAACACCGCTCCCGCCGAGGACGCCGAACGCGCCCTTCTGGGCTGCCTGCGCAGCCTTCGCTGGGCCCTGCGCCTCTCCGGCCACCGCCCCTACCCGGACCTGGCGTCCCTGCTGGCGGCCTCCGACGAGGCGACGTACGACCTCTCCCCCAAGGAACTGACGGAGGCCCTGGCGGCGGAGGCCCTCCCCGCCCTCCCCGCCGACACCTACTCCGCCGCCCACACGGCCCTGACCGCGGCCCACACGGCGTACGAGGAAAAGTTCGGCCACGTCTTCGTCATCGCCCTGGACGGGGTCCCCGAGGAAGAAGCCCTGGACCGCGTCCTGACGGACATCCGGTCACGATTGGCAAACGATCCGGAAGACGAGCGTGTCGTAGCAGCCGACCAACTCCGCCGCCTGGCCAGGGAACGGTTGCTCGACGCCCTGGGGGCGCGGGGAACTGCGCGACCGGCCACGGACGGGCCCGCACCCGGCGAACGTGACAAAGCCCCACCCCGGTAGCCGCCGAGAGGCGCCCCGCACCCCTTTGAGTGCAAGTTTGATCACACCGGCAGGCCCCCCGTAAGCGCCGCAGGCAACCGTCGCTACGATGCTGGGGGCCGGTGGACCGTACCCGGCCGGGCCCGACCGACAAGGAAAGCCGGCGCGGCCCCAATCCCCGCTCCCGGAGGAAATTTCCGTGCCGGCTGGAACGCTGTACCGCGGCCGGGAAGGAATGTGGTCCTGGGTGGCTCACCGAGTCACCGGCGTCCTCATTTTCTTCTTCCTGTTCGTTCACGTGCTGGACACCGCCCTCGTGCGGGTGTCCCCCGAGGCCTACGACGAGGTCGTGGCCACGTACAAGACGCCGATCGTCGCGCTGCTGGAGTACGGCCTCGTCGCCGCCATCCTGTTCCACGCGCTCAACGGTCTGCGCGTCATCGCCGTCGACTTCTGGGTCAAGGGCGCCCGCTACCAGAAGCAGATGCTCTGGACCGTCGTCGCCCTGTGGGCCGTGCTGATGATCGGGGCCATCTACCCCGTGCTCGGCCACGCCGCTCGTGAACTGTTCGGGAGCTGACGCCAATGTCCACGACTGAAACCACCGCCTCGGGCATCGGCCCCGTCGAGGGAGCGTCCCTGTACTCCGTCGACAACCCGGCGCCGGTCATCGAGCCCCCGCGCAAGCGGACCAAGAAGACCCCGAAGACCACCCGGGGCAACTTCGAGCTGGCCGCCTGGCTGTTCATGCGCCTGTCCGGTGTCGTGCTGGTCGTCCTCGTCCTCGGCCACCTGCTGATCCAGCTGGTGTTGGACGGCGGCGTCTCCAAGATCGGCTTCGCCTTCGTGGCCGGCCGCTGGGCCTCGCCGTTCTGGCAGGTCTGGGACCTGCTGATGCTGTGGCTCGCCATGCTGCACGGCGCCAACGGCCTGCGCACGGTCATCAACGACTACGCGGAGCGGCCGAACACCCGGCTGTGGCTCAAGGGCCTGCTCTACACCGCCACGGTGTTCACCATCCTGCTGGGCACGCTGGTGATCTTCACCTTCGACCCGAACATCCGCTAGGCACGGGGCTGCGAGAATCATGAAGATCCACAAGTACGACACCGTCATCGTCGGCGCCGGTGGCGCCGGTATGCGGGCCGCCATCGAGGCGACCAAGCGCAGCCGCACCGCCGTGCTGACCAAGCTCTACCCCACCCGCTCCCACACGGGCGCCGCGCAGGGCGGCATGGCCGCCGCGCTGGCCAACGTGGAGGAGGACAACTGGGAGTGGCACACCTTCGACACGGTCAAGGGCGGTGACTACCTGGTCGACCAGGACGCCGCCGAGATCCTGGCGAAGGAGGCCATCGACTCCGTCCTCGACCTGGAGAAGATGGGCCTGCCGTTCAACCGCACCCCGAACGGCACCATCGACCAGCGCCGCTTCGGCGGTCACAGCCGCAACCACGGCGAGGCCCCGGTCCGCCGCTCCTGCTACGCGGCCGACCGCACCGGCCACATGATCCTCCAGACGCTGTACCAGAACTGCGTCAAGGAGGGCGTGGAGTTCTTCAACGAGTTCTACGTCCTGGACCAGCTGATCACCGAGGTCGACGGCGTCAAGAAGTCGGCCGGTGTGGTCGCCTACGAGCTGGCCACCGGCGAGATCCACGTCTTCCAGGCGAAGGCCGTGATCTACGCGTCCGGCGGCACCGGCAAGTTCTTCAAGGTGACGTCCAACGCGCACACGCTGACCGGTGACGGCCAGGCCGCCGTGTACCGGCGCGGGCTGCCGCTGGAGGACATGGAGTTCTTCCAGTTCCACCCGACCGGCATCTGGCGCATGGGCATCCTGCTGACGGAGGGCGCCCGCGGTGAGGGCGGCATCCTTCGCAACAAGGACGGCGAGCGCTTCATGGAGAAGTACGCGCCGGTCATGAAGGACCTCGCCTCGCGTGACGTCGTCTCGCGCTCCATCTACACGGAGATCCGCGAGGGCCGCGGCTGCGGTCCCGAGGGCGACCACGTCTACCTGGACCTCACCCACCTCCCGCCGGAGCAGCTGGACGCCAAGCTGCCCGACATCACCGAGTTCGCGCGGACCTACCTCGGCATCGAGCCGTACACGGATCCGATCCCGATCCAGCCCACCGCGCACTACGCGATGGGCGGCATCCCGACCAACGTCGAGGGTGAGGTCCTGGCGGACAACACCACCGTCGTGCCGGGCCTGTACGCGGCCGGCGAGGTGGCCTGCGTGTCGGTGCACGGCGCCAACCGTCTGGGCACCAACTCGCTGCTGGACATCAACGTGTTCGGCAAGCGGGCGGGCATCGCCGCCGCGGAGTACTCGCAGACCGCCGACTTCGTCGAGCTGCCGGAGAACCCGGAGTCCCTCGTCGTCGAGCAGATCGAGCGGCTGCGGTCCTCCACCGGCAACGAGCGGGTGGCCGAGATCCGCCGCGAGCTCCAGGAGACCATGGACGCCAACGTCATGGTGTTCCGCACCGAGCAGACGATCAAGACGGCGGTCGAGAAGATCGCCGAGCTGCGCGAGCGCTACAAGAACGTCGCCATCCAGGACAAGGGCAAGCGGTTCAACACCGACCTGCTGGAGGCCGTCGAGCTGGGCAACCTGCTCGACCTGGCGGAGGTCATGGCCGTCTCGGCGCTGGCCCGCAAGGAGTCCCGCGGCGGTCACTACCGCGAGGACTACCCGAACCGCGACGACGTCAACTTCATGCGCCACACGATGGCGTACCGCGAGGTGGGCGCCGACGGCACCGAGTCCGTCCGTCTGGACTACAAGCCGGTCGTCCAGACCCGCTACCAGCCGATGGAGCGTAAGTACTGATGGCTACCCCTGTTCTGGACAAGGCGGACGCGGCCGGTTCCCCCGAGCCCGGTTTCGCCGACTCCCCCTACATCACCGTCACCTTCCGGATCCGCCGGTTCAACCCGGAGGTCTCGGCGGAGGCGACCTGGGAAGACTTCCAGCTGGAGATCGACCCCAAGGAGCGCGTCCTCGACGGTCTGCACAAGATCAAGTGGGATCTGGACGGCACGCTGACCTTCCGCCGTTCCTGCGCCCACGGCATCTGCGGTTCGGACGCCATGCGGATCAACGGCAAGAACCGCCTGGCGTGCAAGACGCTGATCAAGGACATCAACCCCGAGAAGCCGATCACGATCGAGGCCATCAAGGGCCTCACGGTCCTGAAGGACCTGGTCGTGGACATGGAGCCGTTCTTCCAGGCGTACCGGGACGTGATGCCCTTCCTGATCACGAAGGACACCAACGAGCCGACGCGGGAGCGCCTCCAGTCCGCCGAGGACCGCGAGCGCTTCGACGACACGACGAAGTGCATCCTGTGCGCCGCCTGCACCACGTCGTGCCCGGTGTTCTGGAACGACGGCCAGTACTTCGGTCCGGCCGCCATCGTGAACGCCCACCGCTTCATCTTCGACTCGCGTGACGAGGCCGGCGAGCAGCGGCTGGAGATCCTCAACGACCGCGACGGCGTGTGGCGCTGCCGCACGACCTTCAACTGCACGGACGCCTGCCCGCGCGGCATCGAGGTCACGAAGGCGATCGCGGAAGTGAAGCGTGCGCTGATCACGCGCCGCTACTGAGGCACGTCGCCGTACGTCCGTGAGGGCCCCGTCTCCGCCGGAGACGGGGCCCTCCGGCGTTTGTCCCGGCGGAATGCGGCACCCGAGTTGAACATGTTCAAAAGAAGGGTCTAGAGTCTCCCCTGTCAGCGTTTTGAACGCGTTCAAGAAGGGCTGGGGGACATGGACCGTACGGTCATCGCCTACGTCATCTACCTCGTCGTCAGCATCGGCCTGACCGTCTGGGTGGCTCGTACGCTCAGCAGGAACGGGCGGATCTTCCTCTCCGACGTGCTGCACGGCAACGAGAAGCTCGCCGACGCCGTCAACCACCTCCTGGTGGTCGGCTTCTACCTCGTCAACCTCGGGTTCGTCGCGCTGTATCTGAGCGACGACGAGACGATCACCGACACCCGCGGCATCTTCGAGGCCCTGTCGACCAAGCTCGGCGTGGTGCTGCTGGTGCTGGGCGTGATGCACCTGGGCAACGTGTACGTGCTCAACAAGATCCGGCGGCGCGGGGTGATGGAGCGGGAGCAGCTGCCGCCGGTGCCGCCGCAGGGCTGGGTGGCCCCGACGGCCGGGGCGTGAGCGGCGTGACGGCCACCTACGAGGACCGGGGCGCCGCGCGCGTCCCGGTCCGCCGGCTCACCGTGCTCTACGACGCCGAGTGCTCCCTGTGCGCCTTCGTACGGGACTGGCTGGTCCGCCAGCCGCAGCTGGTCCCCCTGGAACTGGTCCCGGCGGCGTCCGAGGCGGCGCGGACCCGGTTCCCCGGCCTCGACCACGGCTCCACGCTGGAGGAGATCACCGTCGTGGGGGACGGCGGGCAGGTGTACCGGGGCGCCGGGGCCTGGATCGTCACGCTGTGGGCGCTGCGGGAGCACCGGCGCCTGGCCCACCGGCTGAGCACCCCGTCCGGCCTCCTGCTCGCCAAGGGCGCGGTGCTGGCCGCCGCCAAGTGGCGCGGGGCGGTGTCCGGGTGGGGCGGCGGGGTGTACCGCCGGGGCGACGGCTGGACGTACGATCCGCGCGACGGCTGGAGCTACGCCCCGCCGGGCTGCGCCACGGGCACCTGCGGCACCGCGGCCCGGAGCACCTGATCCCTGGCGTTAGGCTCTCTTTCCGTGTCCGCGAAGAACGACGGCCCCGACGACGGCGCCACCCCCAGCAAGTCCGAGCAGACCCGCGCGCTGATCCTCCAGACGGCCATGCGGCTGTTCCAGGAGCGCGGGTACGACAAGACGACCATGCGGGCCATCGCCAAGGAGGCCGGGGTCTCCGTCGGCAACGCGTACTACTACTTCGAGGGCAAGGAGCACCTGATCCAGGGCTTCTACGACCGGATCGCCGCCGAGCACCAGGTGGCGACCCGGGAGGTCCTGGAACGGGAGACGGACCTGGAGGCACGGCTCTCCGGGGTGCTGAAGGCATGGCTGGACATCGCCGGGCCGTACCACGAGTTCGCGGTGCAGTTCTTCAAGAACGCCGCCGACCCGGACAGCCCGCTCAGCCCGTTCTCGCCGGAGTCGGAGCACGCGCGCGAGGAGGCGATCAGCGTCCACCGCGCGGTGCTCGCCGGGACGAAGACGAAGGTGCCGCAGGAACTGCGGGACATCCTGCCCGAGTTGATGTGGCTGTCCCAGATGGGGCTCGTCCTGTACTGGATCTTCGACCGCACCGAGGGCCGGGAGCGCAGCTACCGCCTCGCCGAGCGCGGCGCCCGGCTCACCGCGCGGGGCATCGCCCTGGCCCGCTTCCGGGTGCTGCGGCCGCTGGTGCGGGAGGTGCACGAGCTGTTCACGGAGTTCCTTCCCGGAATGACGAAGGCGCTCCCGGACCCGGCGAAGAAGGGGGCGCCCGCCGACGGCGGACGCCCCGACACCGTCAGTTGACCACGTCCACCTCACCCGGTGTGAGCTCCACGTCGTGCACGAGCGGGCCGTCCACCACGGTCACGTGCGCCGCGCGGGAGCCGTACCGGCTCGCCGTGACCGCCAGCAGATAGGTTCCCGGGGCCGGCACCGAGACGATGTACGCCCCGTCGGCGAGGGAGACGACCCGGTCCAGCTGGCGTCCGCCGGTGGTGAGCAGCGTGACGGCCGCACTCTCCACGGGTTCGCCGTCGGCATCGCGGACGAAGCCGTGGACGACCGAGGCGGCACCCTGCGGGTCCGGGGCCTCGGCGGGCTCGGGCAGGGCGTCCTCCTTCGGTTCGACCGCCAGATGCGGCAGCCGCTTCTCCAGACCGGCCGGGAGCCACCAGTTGGACCGGCCGAGCAGATGCATCACCGCCGGGACCAGTGCCGTACGCAGGATGAACGCGTCCAGGGCGACCGCGGCGGCCAGTCCCACGCCCGCCATGGCCGCGCCGTAGTCGCCGCTGAGCACGAAGGCGAGGAAGACACAGACCATGATCAGGGCCGCGGAGTTGATGACCCGGCTGGTCTCCGCGAGGCCGACGCGCACCGCTCGGGCGTTGTCCCGGGTGTGCACCCATTCCTCGTGCATCCGGCTCACCAGGAACACCTGGTAGTCCATGGAGAGCCCGAACAGCAGCGACAGCATGATGATCGGCAGGAAGGAGGCGATGGGGCCCTCCTTGCCGAGGCCGAGCAGGTCCAGGCCGTAGCCCCACTGGAAGATCGCCACCAGGACGCCGAACGAGGCCGCCGCCGCGAGCAGGTTCATCAGGGCGGCCGTCAACGGCACCACCAGGGAACGGAACGCGAGCAGCAGGAGCAGGAAGCCGAGGCCGATGATCGTGCCGATGAACAGCGGCAGCCGGTCGCCGGTCACCGTCGCGAAGTCCTTGGACACCGCGGTCACCCCGCCGACGTGGGCCTCGACGCCCGCGGCCGGGATGACGTCGTCGCGCAGGGTGTCGATGAGCCGGTCCGTCTCCTCGTCCTGCGGGGAGGTGGTGGGCACGACCTGGATGACGGTCACGCCGTTCGCCGGCGGCACGGCGGCGACCTGCGCGACGCCCTCGGTCCGCTCCAGGACGGTCACCAGGCCGTCGGACGCCTCGCCGTCCACGACCACCTGGAGGGGGCCGTTGAAGCCGGGCCCGAAGCCCTCGGCGAGCAGGTCGTACGCCTTCCTGGTGGTCGTCGAGGCGTCGTCGTTGCCCTGGTCCACGGTGCCCAGGCGCAGCGACAGCAGCGGGATCGCGAGCGCCGCCATCAGCACGACGGCCAGGGCCGCCACGGACCGCGGGCGGCGCTCCACCGAGGCGGACCAGCGCGCCGCGAGACCGCTCACCGCCTCGGTCTCCGGGCCCTTGGCCGCGAGCCTGCGGCGCTGGCGGCGGCTGAGCACCCGGGGGCCGAGCAGCCCGAGCAGCGCGGGCAGCAGGGTGACGGCGGCGAGCACGCTCAGGACGACGGTCAGCGAGGTGCCGATGACCACACCGTCCAGGAACCGCAGGTTCGTCACCAGCATCCCGGCGAGCGCGATGCACACCGTGCCGCCCGCGAACAGCACGGCCCGGCCGGAGGTGTTGAGGGCGGTGACGGCCGCCTCCTCCGGGTCGGCGCCGCGCAGGATGCCGCGCCGGTGCCGGGTGACGATGAACAGGGCGTAGTCGATGCCGACGCCGAGACCGATCAACGTGGAGAGCAGCGAGGCGAGTTCGGGCACGTCGGTGACGTGGCTGAGCAGCTGGGTGCCGAACATGCCGGTGCCGACGCCGAAGACGGCGACCACGATGGGCAGCAGCATCGCGAACAGCGACCCGAAGGCCACGAACAGCACGATCGCCGCGGCCAGGATGCCGACCAGCTCGGCCGTGCCCGTCGGCGGCTCCTGGACCCGGGTGATGGCCTGGCCGCCCAGCTCCACCTGGAGCCCGTCGCCGGCGGCGTCCCGCGCGGTGTCGACGACGTCCTGGACCAGCTCCTTCGGCACGGCGTCCGCCTGCTCGGCGAACGTGACCTGCGCGTAGGCGATCCGCCCGTCCCGGCTGATCTGCGCCGCGCCCTGCGCGCCGTACGGATCGGTGACGGCTCCGACGCCCTCCATGCGCCCGATCTCCCTCAGCGCCGGCTCGATCCGGGACCGCACCGAGTCGTCGCGCACGGAGCCCTCGTCGACCTTCCACACCACGGTGTCGGTGTCGCCGGCGCGCTCCGGGAACGCCCGCTCCATCAGGTCGTACGCCCGCTTGGAGTCGGTGTCCGGAAGCGAGAAGACCTCCGCGTAGTTCGTCCCCGCGCCGCTCGCCGAAACCCCCAGTCCGAGCAGCGCCCCCACCCACAGCAACAGGACCACCAGCCGATGCCGATAGCACCAGCGTGCCAATACCGCCACGTTCACTCCTTGGTCGCTCGGTCGGTCCCCCAGGTCCTGGGCAGCAGAATCGACGGCGGCACCCGCGTGGGAACACGACCGGCGCCGGACTCTCAAGGAACTCCAAAGCGCGGACCGGCACGGCGGGCGGTGCGCGCGCCGATACTGGGGGCATGACGACAGCTCCCGGCACCGTGCTGGTCGTGGAGGACGAGGAGAGCATCGCGGACGTCCTCGCCATCGCCCTGCGCTACCACCGCTTCGAGGTCATGACCGCGGGCACGGTCCGCGAGGCGCTCGCCCTGACCGAGCACACCCGCCCCGACGCCGCCCTCCTCGACGTCATGCTGCCGGACGGCGACGGCCGCGCCCTGGGCCGCGAACTACGCGCGCGGCGCCCCGAGATGGCGCTGGTCTTCCTCACCGCGCGGGACGCGCCCGCCGAGGTCGTCGGCGCGCTCGGCTTCGGCGACGACTACATCACCAAGCCGTTCAACATCGACGAGGTGGTCGCCCGCGTCACGGCCGTACTGCGCCGCACCCGCCCCGCCGACGTGCTGCCGCAGCGGGCCCCGCTGCGCCACGGCGACCTGGAGCTGGACGAGACGACGTACTCGGTGCGCCGCGCGGGCCGTTCGGTCGAGCTGACCCCCACCGAGTACGCGCTGCTGCGGTTCCTGGTGCGCAACGCGGGCCGGATCGTGCCCAAGGAGCAACTGCTGCGCCACGTCTGGCAGTACGAGCACACGCCGGCCGAGTCGACCGTCGTGGAGACCTACATCAGCTATCTGCGGCGCAAACTCGACACCCTGGGCCCGCCGGTGATCACCACCCGGCGCGGCGTCGGGTACGGCCTGACGTGAGGCTGCGGAAGCCCGGCCGGGGCCGGGGCATCCACTCGCTGCGCGGGCAGCTGACACTGGCGAACGTGGTGCTGCTGGCCCTCGGCATCGTGGCGGCGACGGTGGTGAGCGTGCTGGGCATGCGGTACTACCTGCTCGACCACATCGACACGGAGCTGACCCGGACCCGGGACTCCCTCGACGGCTCGCAGCTGACGCTGCGCCAGATCGACTCGTTGAGCGTGCTGAGCTTCTTCCGGGACCGGGTGGACCCGGACTGGAACCGGGAGGACGACCCCGACTCGATCTTCGCCGCCGTCGACACCCGGGGGGAGCCCGTCGGCATCCTGGGCTTCGAACCGACCGAGGCACAGCACGACCTGACGGACGCGGTGGGCGACCCGCGCAGCCTGATCGAGGACCCGGAACCGCACGACGTCACCGTGCGCGGCGCCGTCTACCGCGTCACCGCGGCCCGGCTGGCGGACGGCACGTGCGTCCTGATCGCCACCTCCACCGAGGCGGTGCACGACGGCGTCGCCAAGGTGGTCAAGTTCGATCTGACGATCGGCACCCTGCTGTTGCTGCTGCTGGCCTGCCTGACCATGGTCAGCGTGCGGCGCCGGATGCGGCCGCTGGAGGACATGGTGGAGACCTCCTCGGCGATCGCGGAGGGCGATCTGACCCGGCGGGTGCCGTCCAGCCGGGACCCGATCCTCGAGGTGGAGCAGCTGCGGCTGGCGCTCAACTCCATGCTCCAGCAGGTGGAGTCGGCGTATCGCACGCGGGAGCGCAGCGCGGCGCAGCTGCGGCGGTTCGTCGCCGACGCCTCGCACGAGCTGCGTACGCCGCTGTCCGCGATACGCGGCTATCTCCAGCTGTACGAGCGGGGGATGCTGCGGGAGCCGACCGAGCGGAAGCGGGCCTGGGACCGGATGATGGCCGAGTCCGACCGGATGGGCCGGCTCGTGGACGAACTGCTGGTCCTGGCCCGGCTGGACCAGCGTCCCGAACTGCGGCTGCGGAACGTGGACGTGTGCCGGCTGGTGCGGGACGCGGCGGAGGATCTGCGGGTGCAGCAGCCGGAGCGGGCGGTGTCGGTGGACGCGGACGGTTCCGTGCTGGTGCGGGCGGACGAGGCGGGGTTGCGGCAGGTGCTGGGGAATCTGCTGGGCAACGTACGGACGCACACGCCTGCGGATGTGCCGGTGCGGTTGGGGGTGTCGCGGGCGGACGACGGGGTGGTGCGGGTGTCCGTGGCGGACGAGGGGCCGGGGCTTTCGGCGGAGGACGCGGCTCGGGTGTTCGACCGGTTCTTCCGGGCGGGTGGGGGTGCGGGGAGTGGGCTGGGGATGGCGATCGTGCAGGGGGTTGTGCGGGCGCACGGGGGTGAGGTGGGGGTGGTGACGGCGCCGGGGGAAGGGCTGGCGGTCACCGTTTCGTTGCCGGCACCCGAACGAAGCGTCCGCTCCGACTGATCCGGGTGCCCGTGCGTGGGCGTGGGCCGGCGGTGTCTGCGCGGCCCGGCGCCGTGGGGAGTGCCCCGCGTTGGTGCCGGCCAGGGGTGGGTCGCGCGGCCCGGCGCTTGCCGGGTGCCGTCGCGCCCACCCGTGCCGCCCCAGCGGCACGACTGCCCGCGGAGGGGCGGCAGACGGATGGGCGCGGCGGGCGGCTGCCCGCGGAGGGGCGGCAGACGGATGGGCGCGGCGGGCGGCTGCCCGCGGATGGGCGGCGGGCGGCTGCCCGCGGATGGGCGCGGCGAGCCCCAGGTGTCAGGGGGCTTTCAGGGGGAGACAGTGGGGCGAAAGCGGGGGTGTCTAGCTTCCTCTCATCGCTGTTGAGAGAGGGGTCACCCGCCCATGATGCTCGAGTTCGTCCGGTCCGTCGACCGCCGTCTGCTGCACCGCCGGGCCCTGTCGGAAGTCTTCCTCACCGACACCTCGCCGGTGGACGAGCAGCGCTTCCTCGCCGGCGCACAGCTCCCCTCCTCCCACGCCTACTTCACCGACCACCTCGGCCACACGGTCCTCGACCCGGTCCTGCTCCTGGAGTGCGCCCGCCAGGCCGAGACCTACGGCGCCCACCGCCACCTCGGTGTCGACGACGACACCAAGTTCGTCCTCCAGTCCTGGTCGATGCGCCTGCCCGGCCTGTTCACCGCGCACTCCGGTGAGCCGGCCGAGCTGACCATGGAGGTCACCGCGGACCGCCCGGCCCGCTCGGTCACGTACGGCATGCGTTTCCTGATCGACGGCCGGGAGATCGGCGAGGCCCGCATGACGGTGGGCTACCTCTCCTCCGAGACGTACGCGTTCATCCGCACCAAGCGGCGCGGCAGCCCGCCCGTCTCCTCCGACGACGTCCCGGCCGTACCGGCGACGGTCGACGCGAAGGACGTCGGACGCACCGCCCCGAGCAACGCCCTGCTGATCGACCCGGTACGGGACGGCGACGGCATCACCGCCGGCATCCGCACCGCCAACGACAACCCGAGCATGTTCGACCACGCGCAGGACCACCTGCCGGGCATGGTGCTCACCGAGGCCGCACGGCAGGCGGCCCTGCTGACCGGCGCGAGGCTCCTCGGACGCCCCGCGCGGGACACCACACTGACCGGCTTCGACCTGGCCTTCACCAGGTTCGCCGAGCTGGACGCGCCGACCACGGTCAGCGCGGTCCCAAAAGACAACGGCACCTTTCACATCGCGTTCCGCCAGCACGGCGAGGAGATCGCGGCAGGCACGGTCGACACCACGGCCGTCCCCGCCTCGCACCGGAGCTCCCGGTGAACGCACGCGCGGCCGTACTGACCGGGCTCGGCGGCTGGCTGCCCCCGACCAGGGTCACCAACGACGACCTGGCCCGGCGGCTGGACACCAGCGACGAGTGGATCACCACCCGCACCGGCATCCGGCAGCGGTTCGTGGTCCCGCCGGGCCTGTCCACCTCGGGTGTGGCGGTCGAGGCGGGGGCGCGGGCGCTGGCCTCGGCGGGCACGGACCGGGTGGACCTGCTGGTCCTGGCGACCAGTACCCCCGACCACCCATGCCCGGCCACCGCCCCGGAGGTGGCCGGCCGGCTCGGGCTCGGCGAGATCGCCGCGTTCGACGTGGCGGCCGTGTGCACGGGGTTCGTGTACGCGCTGGCCACCGCGGCCGGCATGATCACCGCCGGGCTCGCCGACAGCGCGCTGGTGATCGGCGCCGACACGTTCTCCACGATCCTCGACCCGGAGGACCGTACGACCAGGGCGATCTTCGGCGACGGCGCGGGCGCGGTGGTGCTGCGCGCCGGGGACCGCGGGGAGCGCGGCGCGCTGCTCGGGTTCGACCTGGCCAGTGACGGATCGCAGGCGGAACTGATCACGGTGCCGGGAGGCGGCTCCGAGCACCGTTCGAAGGGGCTCGCCGACCCGGGCGACGAGTTCTTCACCATGCAGGGCCGTTCGGTGTTCCGGCACGCCGTGACCCGGATGAGCGAGTCGTCGCGGCGGCTGGCGAAGGACCTGGACTGGCCGCTGGAGTCGGTGGACCGGCTCGTCGCCCACCAGGCGAACATCCGCATCCTGACGGCCGTCGGCGCGGAACTCGGGCTGCCCGAGGAGAAGGTCGTCGTCAACCTCGACCGGGTCGGCAACACCGTGGCCGCGTCGATCCCGCTGGCGCTGACGGACGGCGTGCACGAGGGCTCCCTCACGCCCGGGCAGCGGGTGCTGCTGTGCGGCTTCGGCGGCGGCCTCACGTGGGGCGCCGCGGCGCTGGAGCTGCCGGACCTGTCCGTCGAACCCTTGCCCACCCATCCGTAGAAGAGAAAGCGAGAGCGACACCATGAGCGCGATACAGGAACAGCTGACCGGCCTCCTCGTCACCCACCTCGGCGTGCCCGCCGGGAAGATCGAGCCGGAGGTCTCGTACCAGGACCTCGGCCTCGACTCGCTCGCACTGATCGAGTTCACGATGGTCGTCAACCGTGAGCTCGGCACCGAGCTCGGCGACGACCAGCTGCTGGCGGAGACGACGATCGCCGAGACCGTCGAGCTCATCGAGTCCCAGGGCGTGCGCGCGTGACCGCACCCACGGGGGGAGCCGTCGCGATCACGGGCATCGGGCTCGTGACCGCGGCCGGCCCGGACACGCGGTCCAGCTGGGAGCGGGTCTGCTCCGGCCGCCCGACCGCCGCCCGCGACCCCCGACTCGAAGGGCTCCCGGTGGACTTCTCCTGCCGGGTGCCGGACTTCGACGCCGGCCGGCTGCTCGGTCCGGGCAGCGCCTGGCGGCTGGACCGCTTCACCCAGCTGGCGATCGTCGCCGCCCGGCAGGCACTGGCGGACGCGGGGCTCGACCCGGAGAGCTGGGACGGCACCCGGGTCGGTGTCATCGTCGGCAACTCCCTCGGCGGGACGGCGACGTTGGAGGAGCAGCACCGCCGCTTCCGCGAGGACACCCCGAAGAGCGTCTCCCCGCTGATGATCCCGATGGGGATGTCGAACATGGTGGCCGGTCAGCTCGCCATCGATGTGAAGGCGTACGGCCCGAGCATGGTCACCGCCACGGCCTGCGCGTCCGGCGCCAACGCCATCGGTGTGGCCCGGGACCTGCTGCGGTCCGGGACCTGCGACGTCGTGCTCGCCGGGGGCGCCGAGTCGGCGCTGACACCGGCCACGATCACGGGGCTGACCCGGATGGGCGGTCTGTCGGGGCGCCGGGACGACCCGGCGGCGGCCTCCCGGCCGTTCGACGCCGCGCGGGACGGCTTCGTCGCCGCGGAGGGCGCGGGGATCCTCGTCCTGGAGCGGCCGGAGGACGCACGGGCGCGCGGTGCCTCGGCCTACGCGCGGGTGGTGGGCTTCGGAGCGTCGTCGGACGCGTACCACGCCACGGCGCCCGATCCGAGTGGAGCCGGGATGGAGCGCGCCCTGCGGGCCGCTCTCGCCGACGCGGGGGTCGGCGAGGACGAGGTGGACCACGTGAACGCGCACGGCACGTCCACACCGCTCAACGACGTCACCGAGGGACGGGTGCTGCGCCGGGTCCTGGGCGGGCGCCCGCTGGTCACCTCGACCAAGGGTGTCACCGGGCACGCGCTGGCCGCCGCGGGCGCCATCGAGGCCGCCTTCACGGCGCTGGCGCTGCGCCACGGGGTGGTCCCGCCGACGGCCAACCTCACCGAGCTCGACCCGGAGATCGACCTCGACATCGCGAAGGACACGACGGCCGGGGCGGACCTGGAGGTCGCGGTGAGCACCTCACTCGGCTTCGGCGGCCACAACGCCGCCCTGGTCCTCGCGGCCGCCTGACAGGAGAAGGAGCAACGGTGCGCCTGAGGAATCTGGGCAACACGGGAATCAAGATCGGCAGCGTCGGCCTCGGGTGCATGGGCATGAGCTGGCTCTACGAGGAGTCCGCCCGGGACGACGAACGGTCGGTCCGGGTCATCAACGAGGCGCTCGACCTCGGCGGGAACCTGCTGGACACGGCGGACCTGTACGGGGCCGGCCACAACGAGACGCTGCTGGGCCGGGCGATCGCGGGCCGCCGTGAGGAGGCGGTCGTCGCGACGAAGTTCGGGATCGTCCTGGACGACCTGGAGGGTCGGCAGGCGCACCGCGACAACTCACGGGCGTATCTGCGGCAGGCGGTCGAGGCCAGCCTGAGAAGGCTGGACGTCGACGTCATCGACCTGTACTACGTCCACCGCATCGACCCGGACGTGCCGCTGGCGGAGACCTGGGGCGCGATGGCGGAGCTGGTCGCGGAGGGCAAGGTGCGCTGGCTCGGCCTGTCCGAGGCGACCGTCGCGCAGGCCCGTGAGGCGCACGCGGTCCATCCGGTGACCGCCGTGCAGTCGGAGCTGTCGTTGTGGACGCGCGACGCGCTCCGGGGCGAGGGGGACGAGGCGGGCGGGATGGTCGGCTGGTGCGAGAGCAACGGGGCGACCTTCGTGCCGTTCGCGCCGCTGGGCCGCGGCTTCCTCACCGGGACGCTGCACGCCGGACAGTTCGAGGACACCGACTTCCGTGCCGCCAACCCGCGTTTCCACCGTGCGGCGATGGAGGCGAACCAGCGGATCGTGGACGGGATCCGGGAGGTGGCCGACCGGCGCGCCGTCACGCCCGCCCAGGTCGCCATCGCCTGGACGCTCGCGCAGGGCGAGCGGGTGGTGCCGATCCCCGGCACGAAGAACTCCCGCTATCTGCGGGAGAACCTGGCCGCGGCCGAGGTCCACCTCACCGGTGACGACCTCGCCGACCTGGACGCGCTGCCCCTGGCGCTGGGAAGCAGGTACTGACGGATGGAACGACGGACGGCTCAACGGGCGACTCGACCGACGAGTCCCGTACGGATCGCGTTCTTCGACGTCGACGAGACCCTCATCGCCGTCAAGAGCATCTTCTCCTTCCTGGAGTTCCACCTCGCCGACCCGGACCGCTACCGGGCCACGGTGGGCGCGCTGACCGCGGCCGCGCGGTCCGGAGTGCCCCGCGAGGAGACCAACCGGACCTACTACCGCGCCTACGCCGGCATGGAGGTGGCGGCGGTCGCCGCGAGCGGGCGGCGCTGGTTCGCCCGTGAGGAGGGCCGCGCCGGGTTCTTCCACCCCCAGGTGGTGGCCGAACTGCGGCGGCTCAAGGGCGAGGGGTTCCGGATCGCCCTGGTCTCGGGGTCGTTCCGGGCCTGCCTCGACCCGGTCGCGGAGCGGCTCGGCGCGGACCACGTGCTGTGCAGCGAGCCCGAGGTGGCCTCCGGGCGGTACACGGGCGAGGTGCTCGGCACCGTGATCGGCGCGGGCAAGGCCACGGCCGCCCGTGCGCTGATGCGCCGGTGGGGCGCCGACCCGGAGCACTGCGCCGCGTACGGCGACCACGCCTCCGATCTGCCGCTGCTGACCTGCGTGGGCCGGGCCGGGGTCGTCGGCGACGACCCGGTGCTCGCCGAACACGCGGGCCGCCGGGGCTGGACGAGGTTCCCACCGGCCACCGGGTCCGCAGCCGCAGCACAGGGGACCGCGGCTGCGGATCCGGTCCCAGCTCCCGAACCGTCCACGTCGACCACGGAGGAACTCACAGATGCGACTCGGTAACGGGCTCGGGATACGCGCCGTGACGGCCTGGCTGCCCCGGACCACCGCGACCGCCCGGGAGGCCCTCGCGCAGGGCAGGATCAGCGAGGAGGACCTGCGGAACACCGCCGTCACGGAGGTCCCCGTCGCCGAGCGGATCTCGGCGCCGGACATGGCGGTGGCGGCGGCCCACGACGCGCTCGCGACCGCGGGCTGGGACGGAGCCGGCCTCGGCTTCACCACCCACGCCTGGATCCACCACCAGGGCCACGACTTCTGGTCGCCCGCGCACTATGTGGCGCACCTCGTGGGCGCGGTGCGGGGGGTGCCGCTGGGCATCCAGGTGATGTGCAACGGCGGCGGCACCGCCCTGGAGGCGGCCGCCGCCCGGCTCCTCGCCGACCCCGCCACCGGTTCCGCGCTGGTCACCACCGGCGACCGGTTCCCCGACGAGGGGTTCGACCGCTGGTCGGGCGACTACGGCGTCTTCTACGGCGACGGCGCCACCGCCCTCCTGCTGCACGAACGCGACGACGCCGTGGACGAGTTCACGCTGCTCGGGCTGTCGAGCGCCGCCGTCTCGTCGGCCGAGGGGCTGCACCGCGGCCGGGACGGGTTCAGCCCGGCGACCAAGTGGATCAGCGACCGGATCGACGTACGGCGCACCAAGAAGGCGTACATCACCGACACCGGCCTGGACGGCTTCTACCGCGAGGTGCACACCGCGCTGCGCGCCATCGTCACCACGGCCCTGGAGGAGGCCGGCATCGCCCTGGACGATCCGCGCATCCGGGTCCTGGCCCTGCCCAGGGTCGGTCTCAAGGTCCGCCGCGAGACGTACCACCCGGCGGTGGAGGGACTGACCAAGGCCCGCATCGTCGAACTGGGCGACCGGACCGGCCACTTGGGCGCCGGTGACATGGCGGCCAACCTCGCGGCCGTACGGGAGCGGGAGCTGCTCGCGCCGGGTGAGATCGCGCTCGCGATCTCGGCGGGCGGCGGCTTCGGCTTCACCTGCGCGGTCGTCGCCCGCCCGGTCCGCTGAGCCACCGCCCGCCGCACCTCCCCCCCACCCCACCTCACCCATCCCCCCATCACCCCTGAAAGGGACTTCTCATGAGCACGCCCCGTCCGGGTACCGCCCGGGGCAATCCGGCACTGACGCTCACCGCGGTGTGTCTCGCCGTCCTGGTCCTGCCCGCCTCGCTGACCGGTACGTCCGTCGCGCTGCCGGACATCAGCTCCGATCTCGACGTGGGTCTCGCCCCGCTCCAGTGGGTGGTCAACGCCTACAACCTCGCCTTCGCCTGTTTCATGCTGGGCTGCGGCTCGCTCGCGGACATCGTGGGCCGCCGCCGGACGTTCGCCGCCGGTACCGTCCTGTTCGCCCTGTCCAGCCTGGTCAGCGCGGCGACCTCGAACATCGCCGTGCTGGACGTGGCCCGCGCGCTCGCCGGACTCGGCGCCGCCGCGGTGATGACGGCCGGTGCCGCCATGCTCGCCACGTCGTTCGAGGGCGCCGCGCAGGCCCGTGCCTTCGCGGTCCTCGGCTCCTCGGCCGGCGCCGGTCTGGCGCTCGGCCCGTCGACGGCGGGTCTGCTCGTCAACGCCTTCGGCTGGCGGGCGGTGTTCCTGTCGCACCTGGTGATCGCGGTGATCGTGCTGGCCGCGGTACCGCTGATGCCGGAGTCGAGGAACCCGGCGGCGACCAAGGTCGACTGGGCCGGCATCTCGACGTTCACGCTGTCCCTGTTCTGCCTGATGTACGCGATCGTGCAGGGCCCGCAGCAGGGCTGGACGAGTGGGACGACGCTGCTGCTGTTCGCCTCGTCGGCAATGCTGATGGCGCTGTTCGTGGTGGCCGAACTGCGCCAGCGGCAGCCGATGTTCCAGCTGTCGCTGCTGGGTCAGGGCCGCTTCATGGCGGTGTCGCTGGTGCCGGTCGCGCTGTCGTTCAGCTTCGTGTGCCTGCTGGTGCTGCTGCCCACGTACTTCACCGGCGCCGCCGGGATGAGCACCAACGCCTCGGGCGCGACGATGATGCTGCTCACGCTGCCCGTGCTGGTCGTGCCGATCGCGGTGAGCAAGCTGGTCAAGAACGGGGTGTCGACGCGGCTGGTGCTCACCCTGAGCCTGGTCGTCGCAGCCGTGGGCGCCGGCTGGCTCACGCTGATCGCCCCGGACGTGTCGGTGACGGCGCTGGCCGGTCCGCTGCTGCTGCTCGGCATCTCCATGGGCATGACGGCCGGACTGGTGGACGGGGTGGCGATCACCTCCGTGGAGCCGGCCCAGGCGGGTGCCGCCGCGGGCATGTTCAACACGATGCGGCTGGCCGGTGAGGCGTTCGCCATCGCCGTGATGAGTGCCGTCCTGCTCAACTCGACCCGCTCGCACATCGGGGACGGTCTGTCCGGGGTCGCCGGGGCCGGGAACGCCGACGCGGGCGCGCTGGCCGACCGCGTGGTCGGCGGTGACCTGGCGGGCGCGGCGGGCTCCGTCGCCGGCGCGGCCCGCGAGGACGTCCGGGACCTGCTGACCGGCGGCTACACCGACGCCCTGCGCCTGGTGCTCTGGGTGGTCGTCGCCATCTGCGCCGCGAGCGCCGTCCTGGTGGGTGTGATGCTGCGCGAGAAGGCCCCGCAGGCGGCGCCGGCCGAGCCCGCCGTCGAGGAGGCCGCCGTATGAGCGGCCCGGCGGAGGGACTGCCGGTCCTGGTCACCGGCGCGGGACCGGCGGGGCTGACCGCGGCGACCGAGCTCGTACGGCGCGGGGTTCCGGTCCGCTGTGTGGACCGGGCCGACGGCCCGAGCACCCTGTCGAAGGCGCTGGGTCTGTGGCCCCGTACCGTCGAGCTGATCCACCGGGTCGGTGGCCGGGACCTGCTGGCCGCACGCGCGCTGCCCCAGTCGCAGATGCGCTACTACTCCGACGGCAAGGTCATCGCCAACCTCCGCTACCGCCCCGCGACCCGGCCGTTGATCTGCCCGCAGCCGGACATCGAGGAGGTGCTGCGCGCCAACCTCGCCCGGGTCGGCGGCACCGTGGAGTGGTCGACCGAACTGCTCTCCTTCGAGCAGCTCGACGACCGCGTGCGGGCCCGGCTGCGCGGCCCCGACGGCGCGGAGCACGAGCAGGAGTTCGCGTATCTCGTGGGCGCGGACGGCGCGAGCAGCACCGTACGCGGACAGCTGGGCGTCGGCTTCGAGGGCTCCACGTACGAACTGCGGTTCGTGGTCGCGGACGTCATGGTCGACACCGCCTTCGACCACCGGATGACGCACTACTTCTGCTCGCCGCGGGGCATCCTGGTGGCCTGCGGGCTACCGGACGGGCGCTGGAGGGTGTTCACCTCGGCGCCTCCCGGGGTGTCCCGGGAGGAGATCGACCTGGCGGCGGTGCAGCGGCTGGTCGACGAGCGGGGGCCGGGCGGCATCCGGCTGCGCGACCCCGACTGGATCAGCGTCTTCGACGTGCACGCCCGGCACGCGGAGACGACCCGGGTCGGCCGGGTCTTCCTGATCGGGGACGCCGCGCACATCCACAGCCCGGCGGGCGGCCAGGGCCTGAACACCGGGGTCAACGACGCCCACAACCTGGCGTGGAAGCTCGCCCTGGTCCGGCACGGGCGGGTCGCCGAGTCCCTGCTCGACACCTATGCGAGCGAGCGGGGCGAGGTGGCGCGTGCGGTGGTGCGCCAGGCCGATGTGCAGACCCGGCTGTGGCTGCTGCGCAAGCGGCACCAGGTCGCCCTGCGGGACAACGCGCTGCGCGTGGCCTCCGGGCTGCGCCTGTTCGACCTGGCGTACATCCCCTGGCTGGCCGGTCTGCGGACGCGGTACCGGACGGGCGGGGCGGCCGGCGGCGGGGTGGCGGGGTTCGTGCCCGGCGCGCTGGCGCCGTCGCCGCTGCGCGGCGAACTCGACGACCTGCGGCACGCGTTGGTCGTCGTCGGCACCCCGGACGGAGCGATGCGGGAGCTGACACGCTGGTGCGCGGACGCGCTCGTTCCGGTGCTGGACGTGCGTACGGTGGCACGTCGCGGACGGCCGGCGCTGGTCCTCGTCCGGCCGGACGGCCACGTGGACCTGGTCACCAGGGACGCCCCCGCGATGCGGGCACGACTGACCGGCCTGTTCCGGCCCCTGCTCGGGGTCGGGCGGGAGGAACCCGAGAAGAAAGCGAAGGCACACACGGCATGAGTCTCATTCCGGACAGCCACCGGGATCTGCTGGAGCGGCCGCTCTTCGGCCACCTGGCGACGATCCGCCCGGCCGGCGGGCCGCAGGTGAACCCGATGTGGTTCTCCTGGGACGGCGAGTACATCCGCTTCACCAACACGACGGTCCGCTACAAGTACAAGAACATCACGGCCGACCCGCGGGTCGCGGTGTCCGTCAACGATCCCGAGCAGCCCTACCGCTATCTGGAGATCCGCGGTGAGGTGGTGCGGATCGACGACGACTCCTCGGCGGAGTTCTTCGCGCGGCTCGCCGAGCGGTACGGCATGAAGCTGGACGGTCCGCCGCCGGACGCCGAGCACCGGATCGTGTACGTGGTCAAGCCCACGGCGGTCAGCTGCCAGTGAGCCGGCGGCTCACTCCCCGGCGACCCGCGCGGCCGTCAGGTCGGCGACCGGGGCGGTGCGGGCGCCGAGCTCCGTGAGCCGCTCCAGCGCCTCGCGGTGCTGCGCCTCGTCCACGCTCGCGGTGGCGTCCTCGGCGACGACGACGCCGTAGCCCAGGCGCAGCGCCGTCGCGGCCGTCGCGGCGACGCCGTGCGCGGTGGACAGTCCGGCGAGCACGACCTCGGTGACCTGTTCGCGGCGGAGTACGTCGTCCAGGTCGGTGCCCTCGAAGGCGTCGAGGCCGTGCTTGGTCACCAGGTGGTCGCCGGGGCGCGGCGCGCAGCCGGGCACGAGGTGGTTGGGGGCGGCGTCGAGGCCGCCGTCCGCCCCGTCGGCGCGTACGTAGCGGACGAGGACGACGGGCGGGGCGCCGGCGGCCGTGAAGTGGTCGCGCAGTCTGCCGCACGCCTCGACGACGGTGTCGCCGCCGACCGGCCGCCACGGCATGTCGACGATCCACCGTTGCAGATCGATCAGGACGAGTGCCGTACGGGCGCGGGTCATCGGTTCCCCCAAGAACGGTGATCAGCGGTCCGTGGCACATTACCAAGGGGACAAACGGACCGGTGGAGAGGCCAATCACGACCCGGGACGGTCTGCGGCTGTGGACGGAGACGTTCGGCAGCCGCCGTGATCCGGCGGTGCTGCTGGTGATGGGCGGGACGGCGCCCGGCATCGTGTGGCCCGACGCGCTGTGCGGACTCCTCGCCGCGCGGGGGTACTTCGTGGTGCGCTACGACCACCGGGACACCGGCCGGTCGGGGAAGTCGGACGGCGAGTACGACCTGTCGGCGCCGGCCTCGGACGCCGCCGAGGTGATCACCGGCCTTGAGCTGGGCGCGGCGCACGTGGTGGGGCAGTCCTTCGGCGGCATGGTGGCGCAGCTGCTCGCCCTGGAACGCCCCGAACTGGTGCGGTCCCTGGTGCTGTTGTCCAGCTCGCCGGACGCCAACGGCGACGTGTCGCTGCCGCCGCGCACCGGTCTGCCCGGTCCGCGCGGGCCGATGCTCGAGCGGGCCGCCCGGCTCGCCGCGTCGCCGCCGCGCGGCCCCGAGGAGTCCGTGGCCTCGGCGGTCGACGGCTGGCGGGTGCTGGTGGGGCCCGTGGTGCCGTTCGACCACGCCTACTGGGACGACCTGGTGCGCCGGGTCAGGTCCCGCGGGTCGGGTCCCGACACCTCGGGACGGCATCTGACCGCCCTGGACCGCACTCCCCCGCTCACCGGCCGGCTCGCCGCCCTCGACGTGCCGACGCTCGTGGTGCACGGCGAGCAGGACCCGGTCTTCCCGCCCGAGCACGGCGAGGAGCTGCGCCGGGTGATCCCCCGTGCGCGGCTGTGGCGCATCGCCGGCATGGGACACATGTTCCCTCCGCACTGGTCGTCGACGATGTGCGCGCTGATCGTCGACCACCTCCGCCGCAGCACACCCTGACCGCCGAACGAAGGAGACCGTGATGCGTCGTCACCCGACAGGCCCGGCCGCCCCCGCGCACGACCGGCCGAGAGCACGGGTGGCGGCGGCCGAATGCGACGCGGAGGCGCGCAGCCGGTTCCTGCGGGCCCTGCGCGGTCCGCGCCCGGTGGCACGGCTCGACGGCGCGGTGACCGACGATCCGTTGACGACAGCGCTTTCCCGGTTCACGGGCACGGCATGAGCGGATGGGTCCATTGCCCGAAGCACCTTTATTCGTTGAACAATTGAGGAATTCGAGCAGTTACTACCATGTGATTTTTCGAACAACGTGCAGCCGACATGGCGTCGTTGGCGTCCCCTATGGTGGCAATCGCACAGCCCGCTGTGCTGTGCACACGCCTACGGGGGAAGGCAACATCAGCGTGGCACGAAATGAATTCGGCATTCTCGGAACACTCACCACAACCGTATCCGGCAAAGAAAAGGCAATAGATTCCGGAAAGCTGCGGGTCCTGCTGGCCGCACTGCTGCTGCGGTCCGGCTCCGTCGTCGACAACGACCGTCTCGCCGACTGGCTGTGGGACGAACGCAAGCCGTCGAACCCGCGCGGAACCCTGCACACCTACGTCGCCCGGCTGCGGACGCAGCTCGGCGACACCGACCTGGTGGAGACCACCGCCGCCGGCTACCGCATCAACGTGGCCGAGGACGAACTGGACCTGACCCGGTTCCGCGGCCTGCTGCGGGCCGCCCGGCGGACCGGGGCGCCCGAGGAACGGGCGCGGCTGCTCGGCGACGCGCTCCGCCTGTGGCGGGGCACCCCGCTCGCGGACGTCCCGTCGGACGCCCTGCGCCGCGACGAGTCCCCTGCCCTTGAGGACGAGCGGCTCGGCGCGCTGGAGGCGTACTTCGAGACGGAGCTCCAGCTCGGCCGGCACGCCCCGCTGGTCAAGGAGCTGCGCACGGCCGCGATGGACAACCCGCTGCGGGAGAACTTCTGGAGCCTGCTGATGCTCGCCCTGTACCGCTCGGGGCGGCAGGCGGAGGCCCTGGACGTGTACCAGCAGGCGCGCCGCGAGCTGGTGGAGCACCTCGGCATCGAGCCCGGCGAACGGCTGCGCACCCTGCACACCGGCATCCTCGAGTCCGACCCGGCTCTCGCCGCCCCGGACGGACCGCGCCCCGGAGCCGACGGGGCGGTCACCGTCCCGGCGCAACTCCCGCCGCTGTCCCTCGGTTTCGTGGGCCGCGAGGACATCGTCGAGCGCGTCGGGTCGGTGCTGCCGCCGACGCCGGACCGCACCGGGGTGCCCGTGGTGGTGCTGTCCGGGCCGCCCGGCGTGGGCAAGACCGCGCTGGCGGTGTGGCTCGGCCGGCGGGTCCGCGCCGCGTTCCCGGACGGCCAGCTCTACGTCAACCTGCACGGCTACGAGCGGACCGGGGCGGACGCGCCGATCCCGCCGGACCAGGTGCTCGCGCAGTTCCTGCGCAGCCTGGGCGTGCCCGCGGACCGGATCCCGGTGGACCCGGTGGAGCAGGCGAACCTCTACCGGTCGAAACTGACCGGCAAGAACGTCCTGGTGGTGCTGGACAACGCGGCCGGCGCCGAGCAGGTCCTGCCGCTCATCCCGGGCGACGCGGGCTGCTCCGTACTGATCACCAGCAGGCGGCAGCTGCGTTCCCTCGCGGTGACGCACGGCGCCCAGGTGATCGGCGTGGGCACGCTCGGCCCGCGCGAGTCGGCCGAGCTGGTCACCGGCATGCTGCGGCAGGCCGGCGTGGCGATCGGGCCCGAGGTGGTGCGCGAGGTGGCCGCCCTGTGCTCCTACCTGCCGCTCGCCCTGCGCATCGCCGCCGCCAACCTGGTCGGCGCGCCGGGCGGGATGACCGAGGCGTACGTGGACAGTCTGCGGCGCGGCCGGCTGGCCGCCCTCTCCGTGGACGGCGACACGACGTCCGCCGTGTCCACGGCCATCGCCCTGTCGTACGACGCCATGGCGCCCGACGACCGTGCCGTGTTCCGGCTCACCGGACTGTTCCCCGGCTTCGACTTCACCCCCGCCGCCGTCTCGGTGCTCGCCGACATCAGCGAGGCGCAGGCGCGGACCGGTCTGAGCCGGCTGGAGACCGCGAGCCTGCTCCAGCAGACCGCGCCCGGCCGCTACCAGTTCCACGACCTGCTGCGGGAGTTCGCCCGGGACCGCGCGGCCGAGGAGCACTCCGCGCGCGAGCGGGACGAGGCGCTGCGACGGCTCGGCCAGTGGTATCTCGCGGGGGCGGGCGCGGCGGCCGACGTGCTGTACTCGGAGTTCGTGCGGCTGGCCGAACCGGCCCGGCCCGACGGCCTGTTCGACGCGCCCCGGTTCCGGGACGAGAGCCACGCGATGGCCTGGCTGCTGGCCGAGCGGCGCAATCTGCTGGCCTGCGTACGCCACTTCGGCGGCCACGACCCGCGCTACCTGTCCTGGCATCTGGCGGACGCGCTGCGCGGCTTCTTCTGGACCGGCAAGTACCGCGCCGAGTGGGACGAGGCGACCCGCATCGGCCTGTCCGCGGCCGAGTCGCTGGCCGACGAGCCCGGCATCGCGGCCATGCACCGCAGCCTCGCCAATCTGCACAACACCCTCGGCGACTACGAACGGGCCATCGCGCACCAGGAGAAGAGCCTGGCGCTGCACGGCCGGCTCGGCATGGACGAGGAGGTGGCGGCCATGCTCAACAACATGAGCCTCGCCCATCTCAGCCTGGGCCGGGGCGCGTCCGCCGAGAGGGCGGCACGGCAGGCGCTGGACGTGGCGCGCCGCATCCGCTCGCCCCGGCTGAGCGCCACCACCCAGGGGCTGCTGGGCTTCATCCACTGGACGCGGGGCGACATGGCGCGGGCCACCGGGTTCCTCACCGCGTCGCTGGACACCGCCGGTGAGCTCGGCCTGCACCACATCAGCTCCTACAGCCTGCGCAATCTGGGCCTGGTGCGGCAGGCCACCGGGGAGCTGTCCGAGGCGCGGTCCTGCTTCACCCGCGCCCTGCGGGCGTCCGAGTCCATCGACTCCTCGTACGACCGGAGCATCTCGCTGTACGGGCTCGCCCTGGTCGATCTCGACCTGGGCAGGCCCCGGACCGCGCTGGAGTCGGCGCAGCGGGCGCTGAGCGCGTTCCAGGAGGGCGGCGACCGCACCTACGAGGTCGAGACCCTGTGCCTGCTGTCCGCCATCAGCGCCGCGCTCGGCTCGGCCGCGGAGTCCGCGGACTACGCGGACACCGCGCTGGAGGCGGCGCGGCAGATCGGCTACGTCGACGGGGAGGCGTACGCGCTGGCCCGCCGCGCCGTCACCGACCGGCTGCTGGGAGGCGGCGACGCCCCGCGGCACGCCGAGGAGGCCCGCTCGCTGGCCGAGTCGAGCGCGAACCGGGTCGCCCGCAGCAAGGTGCTGCTGGAACTCGCCCCGCTCCACCTGGACCTGGACGACCCGGACCGCGCCGAGGAGTGCGCGCGGCTGGCGCTCGCCCTGTCTCAGCCGACGGGGCAGCGGCTGAACGTGGCCCGCGCCGAGCACGTGCTCGGCACCGTGGCCGCACTGGCCGGCGACCCGGCCGGGGCGCGGGCCCACTGGACCCGGGCCCTGGAGGCGTTCACCGAGATCGGCGCCGCCGAGGCCGACGACGTTCGCGTCCGGCTCGGGTCCGTTCCGTCGACCGCGAGGAGGGCGTCGTGAACAACCCCGTCATGACGAAGGACACGGCGCCGGCCCGGCGGCGCGGGCTGCGTCCGGTGGCCGTCGCCTCGGTCGGCAACGCGATGGAGTGGTTCGACTGGGGCGCGTTCGTGACGTTCGCCGCGCTGCTCGGCGCCCAGCTCCAGCCGGCCGGCGACGGAACCACGAACGTGCTGCGGACCCTGTCGGTGTTCGCCGTCGGATTCCTCTTCCGGCCGCTGGGCGGAGCGCTGATCGGCGCGTACTGCGACCGCAGGGGCCGCAGCGCGGCGCTGCGGCTGTCGCTGCTGCTGATGGCGGGCGGCAGCCTCCTGATCGCGGTCATCCCGCCCTACCGGACCGTCGGCGCGCTGGCCCCGCTGCTGCTGATCGTGGCCCGGGCGCTGCAAGGGCTGTCCGCGGGCGGCGAGGGCGCGGCGATGAGCACCTACGTCAACGAGATGGCGCCCGCCGGGCGCCGGGGCCTGTACTCCAGCGCCATCTACATCAGCACCACGCTCGGCGCGCTCACCGCCACCCTGCTGGCGCTGCTGCTGCACAACACGCTCACGCCCGCCCAGCTGACCGAGTGGGGCTGGCGGGTCCCGTTCGCGCTCGGGTCACTGCTGGCGCTGTACGGCTGGTATCTGCGCGGCCGGATGGACGAGACGCCCGTCTTCGGCACGGTGCGGGAGCGGTCGCGCAACCCGGCGCTCCAGGTGCTGCGCACCCATCCGCGCGCCGCGCTGCGCGTGGCCGCCTTCACCCTGGGCGCGACCGTCGTCTACTACACCTTCGCCTCGTACCTGCCGCTGTACGCGCAACTGCGGTACGGCGTCCCGGCGAACGACGCGCTGTGGGCCGCCGTCGCCGCGCAGGTGGTGTTCATGGCGGCGCTGCCCGCACTGGGCATGGCGGCCGACCGGTTCGGGCGCCGCCCGCTGCTCCTGGTCTTCGGCTTCGGTTTCGCCGCTCTGTCACCGCTGTTCCTGGGCATGCTGTCGGGCTCGGCGGTGCGGCTCTTCCTGGTGATGACGGCGGCGCTGCTGCTGTTCGGCTGCTACGCGGCGGCCGCCCCGGCGGCGACCCTGGAGATGTTCCCGACGGCCGTACGCTCCAGCGGCGTGGGCCTGCCCTACGCCCTGACGGTGGCCCTCTTCGGCGGCACGGCCCCCTACCTCAACGAGTACCTGACAGAACACCACCACACGAACTGGTACGCCTGGTACGTATCGGCCCTCTGCCTGACCAGCGCAATCTCCTTCACCCGCTACCGCGAGACGAAGAACGTGGACCTGACCGCCTAACCGCCCAACTGCGGGCAGTCGTGCCTCCCCCAGTGCCTAAAGGGCCTGGGAGGCACCACGCAAGCGCCGGGCCGCGCGCTGCTGCCGCTCTCCGCGGGCAGTCGTGCCGCAGGGCGGCACGGGTGGGCGCGACGGCACCCCGCAAGCGCCGGGCAGCGCGACCCACCCCCGCCCCACCCCAACACGCTCAAGCCTGCCGAGAGGCCAACTCGATCACCGTGATGTCCGACGGCGCACCCACCCGGGTAGGCGGCCCCCACGCCCCAGCCCCCCGGCTCACATACAGCTGAGTGTCCCCGTACCGCTCCAACCCCGCCAGCGTCGGATTCGCCGCCCCGGCGACCAGATTCCCGGGAAACAACTGCCCCCCATGCGTGTGCCCGGACAACTGAAGGTCCACCCCATGATCGACGGCGTCATGGATCTGCACCGGCTGGTGAGCCATCAGCACACACGCCCGCCCCCGATCCCGGTCCCCGAGCGCCTTCACGTAGTCGGGCCCCTGCCCCTCGTCCTCGCCCGCCACGTCGTTGACCCCCGCCAGATCGAAGTACGGCAACTCCGTCCGGGCGTTCTCCAGCGGATTCAGCCCGAGCCGCCGCACCTCCTCGACCCACTGCTCGGCACCGGAGAAGTACTCATGGTTACCGGTGACGAAGAACGCGCCCTGACGCGCCCTCAGCTGCGCCAGCGGAGCCGCGGCCGGCCCGAGGTCCTTCACGCTCCCGTCCACCAGGTCGCCCACGACCGCGATCAGATCCGGCTGGGTGGAGTTGATCGTGTCGACGACCTTCTGCGCGAACCCCCGCCCGAGCACCGGCCCGAGGTGGATGTCGCTGACCACGGCGATCCGGTAACCGTGCGCCGCGCGGGGAAGCTTGGCGAGCGGCACGGTGACCCGCTTCACACGCGGCCCGCGCAGCACGCCGTACGTCCCGTAACCGACGGTCCCCACGGCCGCCGCGGCGGCGGCCCCGCCGACGACACGCGAGACGAAGAGACGGCGGGACGGGCCGGACGGAGCGACGGGCGCCATGTGAGCACCGGTGGAAGGCCCGTCCGGCGCGGGCTCGTCCCCGGGCACCCCGGCATCCGTCGCACCCGCTGCCCCCGGGCCACGCCCCGCCCCCTGGCCGGCCGGTATCGGCTCCGGCTTCGCCGGTGCGGCCTCCGTCTCCGCCTCCGTCCCGGCCTCCGCCGCGCGGTCCCGCCGTTCCAGGATCCGGCGCAGCACCGGCCGTACCAGCTCACCGGCGAGCACCGCCAGCAGCAGATACAGGGACAGGGCCAGCCACAGGAACCCGGGCCAGGCCAGCACCTGCTGGAGCCAGAAGGGGGCGCCGGCGCGCTCGGCGACGAGGGCGCCGACGGTCAGCGCCCAGCCCCCCGCGATGACCACCGCGCCCGCGCGGCGCACCGCCCCCGGGCCCCGCGTGGTGTCCCGGAACAGACGGCGCCACACATACCAGTTGCCCGTCACCAGGACGGCCACGACCAGTAGTGCGATGAGTACGAAGACGATGGCCACGAGGCGGACTTCCCCTGCTTCCCGTTACGACGTCCGTGACGTCCGGCTCAGTGCGCGCAGACCGCGCAACCCGATGCCCCCGATGACCGTCCCCAATACGAAGGAGACAACGGCGAGCGTCAGATGAACGAAGAAGTACGCCGTCGGGTGCCCGTCCTCGAACGCGAGTCCGCTGCTGTCCTTGACCAGGTTCTTGACGAAAGTGATCCAGATGACCCAGCTCCACACCCCGAAGGCGAGCAGGAACCAGGAGACGGGGCGGCTGAGCTTCATGGCTCCAGTATCACCGGCTGGTGTCCGGATCCTTGCCCGGGGTGGGGACCTGCCCGGGACTTCGAGGGACATGGCATGTACGTTTCCGGTCGTGCCCGCACCCAAGAACACCGTCCGGCGATCGCTGCTGGTCGCTTCCGCCGCCCTGTTGTCCACCGCGCTGACCGCGCCCGTGGCCCTCGCGGCCCCCAAGCCCTCGACGAGCCCGTCGGCCACGCCCCCGGCGAAGATGTCGACGGTCGGCGGCGCCCGGCTCGGACAGGCGGGGACGCAGGTCAACCTCGCGAGCGGGGTGCCGGTGCTGCCGAAGGGGCTGTCGGGCCGGTCCTGGATCGTCGCCGACGCCGAGTCCGGCGACGTGCTCGCCGCGCACAACGCGCACTGGCGCCTGGCCCCGGCGAGCACGCTGAAGATGCTGTTCGCCGACACGCTGCTGCCGAAGTGGCCCAAGACGACGGAGCACAAGGTCGAGCCGTCGGACCTGGCCGGGATCGGCGCCGGGTCCAGCATGGTCGGGATCAAGGAGGACGAGACGTACACCGTCCACGATCTCTGGCTGGGTGTCTTCCTTCGCTCCGGCAACGACGCGGTGCGTGTGCTGTCGGCGATGAACGGCGGCGTCGAGAACACCGTCGAGGAGATGAACGCGCACGCCGAGGAGCTCCAGGCCCTCGACACGCACGTGGTCAGCCCGGACGGCTATGACGCCGCGGAGCAGGTGTCGTCCGCGTACGACCTGACGCTGATCGCCCGCTCGGGGCTCCAGAAGAAGGACTTCCGCGAGTACTGCTCGACGGTCCGGGCGAAGTTCCCGGGCGAGACGAAGAAGAACAAGAAGGGCAAGAAGGTCCGCGGGTCCTTCGAGATCCAGAACACCAACCGGCTGCTGTCCGGCGACTCCGACGTGCCCGTCTACCAGGGCATAGCGGGTGTGAAGAACGGCAACACCACCAACGCCGGCGCCACCTTCACCGGTGTCGCCGAGCAGAACGGCAAGGTGCTGCTCGTCACCGTGATGAACCCGCAGAAGAACGCGAGCAACGAGGTCTACAAGGAGACCGCGAAGCTCTTCGACTGGGGTTTCAAGGCGGCCGGCAAGGTCGAGCCGGTGGGTGAGCTGGTGCCGCCGAAGAGCGCCGCCCAGGCGGCGGCCCAGCCGGGTCCGTCCGCCTCCCCCGGTGCGGCCGGGGGAGGCGGGGAGGGTGCCGCCGCGGCCGGGTCGAAGCCGGTGGCGAGTGCCGCGCCGGGCGACGGCACCGACGGCATGGGGGTCGCGCTGGGCATCGCCGGCGGAGTGGTCGTGCTGCTCGCGGGCGGCGCGTTCCTGGTCAACCGCCGCTGGCCGCTCCCGGACCTGGTGCGCCGCCGTTCCCGTCCGTGACCTCGGGGACCTCGTCCCGTTTGCTCCCCGTCGCCGTCCAGGCGGCGCAGAACAGGACCAGCTTCGCCGTGAAGTTGATCCACAGCAGCAGGGCCACCGGCACACCGAAGGCGCCGTACATGCTCTTCGTGGCCACGCCCTGCATATAGCCGCTGAGCAGCAGCTTCAGCAGTTCGAAGCCGACCGCGCCGGTGAGGCCGGCGACGATCAGGCGGCGCCGGGCGGGCTGGACACCGGGCAGCAGGGTCAGGACGTACAGCAGGAGCAGGAAGTCGGCGCCGACGGCGACGGCGAACGCCGCGATCTGCAGCACGATCCCGCCCCAGCCGCCCTTCTCGAGCCCGATGGCGTCGCTGATCCGGCCGACCATCGCGGAGGCGACGGTGGACGCGCCCAGCGTGATCAGGACCGCGCCGCCGAGGCCGACGAGTATGCCCGCGTCCTTGCCCTTGCGCAGGAACGGGTTCTCCTCCTCGTCGGGCAGCTCCCACACCGCGCGCAGGCACTCGCGCGTGGAACCGGCCCACCTGACGCCGGTGAACAGCAGCACGGCGCCCGCGATGAGGCCGACGGTGCCCGCGTTGTTCACCAGCTCCCCGATGTTCAACTGCTCCGAGATCCCGGGCACCTGATCGGTGATCTTGTCCTGGAGGGTGTCCTGCTGGTCCTGGCTGAGCGCGGCCGCGCCGATCGCGGCGGCCAGGGTGAGCAGCGGGAACAGCGCGACGAAACTGGTGAACGTCATCGCGGCGGCCAGCCGCGTCCAGTGCACGCGGTCCAGTCGCTCGTACGACCGCCACGCGTGCGTGAGCATCAGCCGCGCCATCCACGGTCCGACGACCGGGAGTCTTTTCAGCCAGTCCATGACCCGACTCTGCCCGCGGCGCGGAAGACCAATGTCCTGGTGCCCCAGAACCGGACGCCGGTGGCCAGCGCCATGCCGACCACCGCGCCGGAGACGGTGTCCGCGCGCTGCGAGGTGAGGCCGAGCCCGTAGTGGCTGACGGCCAGGCACAGCAGCTGTACGGCGGCGCCGGCCAGGTTCACCGCGAAGAACAGGGCGTAGGGGCGCGGGCCGCGCACCCGGGTGTCGCGGTAGGTGCCGTGCGCGTTGCCGGCGTAGGCGACCGTGCAGCCGGCGACGAAGGAGAGCGCCTTGGCGGTGAGCGGGCCGAGTCCGGCGGGGCCCCGCAGATACGTGAAGAGGGCGAGGTCGACGGCGTAGGCGAGCAGTCCGGCGGTGGCGAAACCGAGGAGCTCCCGCCGGTGCCGGAGCAGACGGTCCCTCACCAGTCCGCCACCGCGAGGGCGTACATCGCCGCCCACACCAGGCCGATGACGGCGAGCGCGCGGTCGCCCAGCACCACGTCCTCGGGTTCGCCGGCGGTCCCGCGGTCGGCGAAGACGGCGTAGCGGAGGACGGCGAGGACGAACGCGACCACGGACAGCTGCCGCCAGGGCAGCACGCTGGTGTGTGGTACGCCGCCCTCCTCCAGGGCCCACAGGCAGTAGCCGAGGACGGCGACGCCGGCCGCGAGCTGCCAGACGAAGCGGAGGTAGCCGGTGCTGTACTCGGTGAGCAGCGCCCGGGTGGCGCCCGGCTTCCCGGCCATCTGCACGGCCTCGGAGTAGCGCTTGGCCGCGACCATGAACAGCGCGCCGAACCCGGTGGTGATCAGGAACCAGCGGGACAGCGGGATGCCGAGGGCGAGCCCGCCGATCACCGCACGCATCAGGAAGCCGGTGGTGACGACGACGAGGTCGACGACGAGGACGTGCTTGAGACTGAGGCAGTACGCCAGTTGCATGCCGAGGTAGGCGGTCAGCAGCGCGGCGACCTCCGGGGGGCACAGCAGGGCCGCGACGAGGGGCGCGAGGACGCCGAGGGCGACACCGGTGGCGTAGGCGGCCGGCACGGGGACCTGTCCGGAGGCGACCGGTCGGCCGCGCTTGACGGGGTGGGCGCGGTCGGCCTCGGCGTCGCGCGCGTCGTTGACGAGGTAGACGGCGGCGGCGCACGCGGTGAACAGGACGAAGACCAGCGCGAGCCGGGTCGGGGCCCCGGCGGCGAACAGTTCGCCGGCGGCGGCCGGGGCGGCGATCACCAGGACGTTCTTGACCCACTGCTTGGGCCGGGCGGTCAGCAGCAGGCCCTTGAGGAGGCCGCCCCGGTCGGGCGGTGCGGCCTGCCGTCGGTCGGAGCGCTCGCGCAGCAGGGTCACGCGGTGCCTCCCGTCATCCAGCGGGCGCCGAGCCGGGCCGTCAGCGCGCCGAGGGCGGCGCCGGCCGCCACGTCCGAGGGGTAGTGGACGCCGGCCACCAGGCGGGACACGCAGACGGCGGCGGCGAGCGGGGGCACCGCGCGGGAGCCCAGCGCGCCGAACGCGACGGCGGCGGCCGCCGCCGAGGTGGCGTGCGAGCTGGGGAAGGAGTGCCGGCCGACCGTGCCGACCAGGGGTTCGACATGGGCCGGGCGAGGACGGCGCACGATCCGCTTGACCCCCATGCTGACCGCGTGGGCGCCCGCGGTGAGCGCGGTGCCGCGCAGCCAGGCGCCGCGCCGCGGGCGGTCCAGGACGGCCCCGGCGAGGCCCGTCACGAACCACAGCGCCCCGTGCTCGCCCGCCCACGACAGGGCCCGCGCGGCGCCGGCCACGCGCGGATCGGTGCCGCACGCCCTGAGGGCCGTGACGATCCGGTGGTCCACACCGTGCGGACCGAGGGGGCGGTCGTGGAGTTCGTCCATGTGGACCCACTGTTCACCCCCGACGGGCCGGAATTCCCGTCCCCGGGGGGCGACATCCCATTAATCACCCATTCCGGGGATGGAATTGACGTTTCAAAACCAATCGGTCACATATGGGCGATACGGTCACTGTCATGCCTGCCGACACCGTCTCCGTCACGGGGTGGGGCCGCACCGCTCCCACCGCCGCCCGGCTGATCCGCCCCCGGACGTACGAGGAGGCCGCCCGCGCCGTCCGGGACTGCGGGGCCCGCGGAGGCATCGCGCGGGGGCTGGGACGGGCGTACGGGGACGCGGCGCAGAACGCGGGCGGTGCCGTGCTCGACATGACGGGCCTGGACCGCGTCCACGCGATCGACGCCGACGGCGGCACCGTGCTGTGCGACGCGGGCGTCTCCCTGCACCGGCTGATGGAGGTGCTGCTGCCGCTCGGCTGGTTCGTGCCGGTCACGCCCGGCACCCGCTATGTGACCGTGGGCGGGGCGATCGGCGCCGACATCCACGGCAAGAACCACCATGTGTCCGGCTCCTTCTCCCGCCACGTCCTGTCCCTGGAGCTGCTCACCGCCGACGGGCAGGTCCGTACGGTCGTGCCGGGCACACCGCTGTTCGAGGCGACCGCGGGCGGGATGGGACTCACTGGGGTGATCCTCACCGCGACGGTCCGGCTCCAACCGGTCGAGACCTCGCTGATGTCGGTCGACACCGAACGCGCGAGCGACCTCGACGACCTGATGGCCCGCCTCGCCGACACCGACCACCGCTACCGCTACTCGGTCGCCTGGATCGACCTGCTGGCCCGCGGCAGGGCCACCGGCCGCGCGGTGCTCACGCGCGGCGACCACGCGCCCCTGGACGCGCTGCCCCCGGGCGCCCGCGCACGCGCGGAGCCGCTCTCCTTCCGCACCCCCCGCCTCCCCGCCGCCCCGTCCTTCCTCCCCGGGGGCCTGCTCAGCCGCACCACGGTGGGGCTGTTCAACGAGCTCTGGTACCGCAAGGCGCCCCGCGCGCGGACCGGGCAGCTCCAGCGGATCCCCGCGTTCTTCCACCCCTTGGACGGCGTGCCCCACTGGAACCGGGTCTACGGCCGGGGCGGCTTCGTGCAGTACCAGTTCGTCGTCGGGCACGGCCGGGAGGACGCCCTGCGCCGGATCGTGCGCCGGATCTCCGAACGCCGCTGCCCGTCCTTCCTCGCCGTCCTCAAGCGGTTCGGCGAGGCCGACCCCGGCTGGCTGTCCTTCCCGGTGCCGGGCTGGACCCTGGCCCTGGACATCCCGGCGGCGCTGCCCGGACTCGGCGGCTTCCTCGACGAGCTCGACGAGGAGGTCGCCGGCGCCGGCGGGCGCGTCTACCTCGCCAAGGACTCCCGACTGCGCCCGGAGCTGCTCGCGGCGATGTACCCCCGCCTGGAGGACTTCCGGTCGCTGCGCGCCGAACTGGACCCGCGCGGGGTGTTCGTCTCCGACCTGGCGCGCCGCCTCCACCTCTAGGCACCCCTCTAGGAGCTGTCATGAAGGACGCCTTCGGCCTCCCCCAGTCCCTGCTCGTCCTCGGCGGCACGTCCGAGATCGCGCTGGCCACCGCGCGGCGGCTGATCGCCCGCCGCACCCGCACCGTGTGGCTGGCCGGTCGTCCCTCCCCCGGTCTGGACGAAGCCGCCGAGCGGCTGCGCGAGCTCGGCGCCGAGGTGCGCACCGTCGCCTTCGACGCCCTCGACCCCGCGGCCCACGAGGACGCCCTCGGCAAGGTCTTCGCCGAGGGCGACGTCGACATGGTGCTGCTCGCCTTCGGCACTCTGGGCGACCAGGCGCACGACGAGCGGGACCCGGGGGCCGCGGTGCGCGTCGCGCAGACCAACTACACCGGCGCGGTCTCAGCCGGCCTGGTGTGCGCGGGCGCGCTCCAGGCGCAGGGACACGGCTCGCTGGTGGTGCTGTCCTCCGTCGCGGGCGAGCGGGCCCGCCGCGCGAACTTCATCTACGGCTCCAGCAAGGCCGGCCTGGACGCCTTCACGCAGGGCCTCGGCGACGCGCTGTACGGCACGGGCGTGCACGTCATGGTCGTACGCCCCGGGTTCGTCCGTACGCGGATGACCGCCGGGCTGCCCGAGGCGCCGCTGGCGACCACGCCGGAGGCGGTCGCGGCGGCCGTCGAGCTGGGGCTGCGGCGCCGCTCGGAGACGGTGTGGGTGCCGGGCGCGCTGCGGGTGGTGATGTCGGCGCTGCGGCATCTGCCGCGGGCGGTGTTCCGGCGGCTGCCGGTCTGAGGGCCGGAGGGCAGCTGGCTCAGTGGGCGGAGACGGATCCCCGGTCCACGCTCCCGGCCTGCGGGGGTACCACCGCCGAGCCGAAGGGGAACTCGCGCAGTTTGCGCCACACCCCGTCGGCGCCCTGCTCGTAGAGCGCGAAGCCGGTGCAGGGCCACTCGGCCTCGTAGTCGGCGAGCTCCTCGAAGGCGCGGTCCATGGCCGCCTCCTCGATGCCGTGCGCCACGGTGACATGCGGGTGGTAGGGGAACTGAAGCTCGCGGGCGACGGGGCCGGAGGCGTCGCGCACCCGCTGCTGGAGCCAGGCGCAGGCCTCGCCGCCGTCGACCACCCGCACGTACACCACCGGCGACAGCGGCCGGAAGGTGCCCGTGCCGCACAGCCGCATCGGGAACGGCCGGCCGGCCGCGGCGACCTCACCCAGGTGCGCCTCGACGGCCGGCACGTCGGTGTCGTCGACCTCGGTCGGCGGCAGCAGGGTGACGTGCGTGGGGATGCCGTGAGCCGCGGCGTCGCCGAAGCCCGCGCGCAGCTGCTGAAGCCGGCTGCCGTGAGGCTCCGGGACCGCGATCGACACGCCGATCGTTACGGTCCCCACGTCGTCTCCTGTCGTTGTGGTGGTGAAGCTCCGGTGAGCGCCGGGTGACCGCCGGAACGGTCACCCGGATATCGACTGTACGACCACGACCCGGATGCGGGCAGGCGCAACCGGAGTGATGTGCAGCGCTGTGCGGTGGTACGGACCGGGACCGTGGGCCGGTTCAGCGCCGGTCCCGTGCCCGGCGGGCCGGTGTCGGGCTGGTCAGTGCTTGGCGGGCAGGAAGCCGACCCGCTCGTACGCCCGGGAGAGGGTCTCCGCGGCGACGGCACGCGCCTTCTCCGCGCCCTTGGCCAGGATCGAGTCGAGCGTCTCGGGGTCGTCCAGGTACTGCTGGGTGCGCTCCTTGAACGGGGTCACGAACTCGACCATGACCTCGGCGAGGTCCGTCTTCAGCGCACCGTAGCCCTTGCCTGCGTACTTCTCCTCCAGTTCGGGGATGTCCGCTCCGGTGAGGGTCGAGTAGATCGTGAGCAGGTTGCTCACACCGGGCTTCTCCACCACGTCGTAGCGGATCACCGTGTCGGTGTCGGTGACCGCGCTCTTCACCTTCTTGGCGGTGGCCTTCGGCTCGTCGAGGAGGTTGATGAGGCCCTTCGGCGTGGACGCCGACTTGCTCATCTTGATCGACGGGTCCTGGAGGTCGTAGATCTTCGCCGTCTCCTTGAGGATGTACGGCTTCGGGACGGTGAAGGTCTGGCCGAACCGGCCGTTGAAACGGTCGGCCAGGTCGCGCGTGAGCTCGATGTGCTGGCGCTGGTCCTCGCCCACCGGCACCTCGTGGGCCTGGTAGAGCAGGATGTCCGCGACCTGGAGGATCGGGTACGTGAACAGGCCGACGGAGGCGCGGTCGGCGCCCTGCTTGGCGGACTTGTCCTTGAACTGGGTCATGCGGGAGGCCTCGCCGAAGCCGGTGAGGCAGTTCATGACCCAGGCGAGCTGGGCGTGCTCGGGCACATGGCTCTGCACGAAGAGCGTGCAGCGGTCCGGGTCCAGTCCGGCGGCCAGCAGCTGGGCGGTGGCGAGCCGGGTGTTGGCGCGCAGCGCCTCCGGGTCCTGCGGGATCGTGATCGCGTGCAGGTCGACGACCATGTAGAACGCGTCGTGGGTCTCCTGGAGGGCCACCCACTGGCGGACGGCGCCGAGGTAGTTGCCGAGGTGGAACGAGCCTGCCGTGGGCTGGATTCCGGAGAGCACGCGGGGTCGGTCAGTCGCCATGCTCACCATTCTCTCAGGTCCCGCGGGGCGGTCCGGAACCGACCGGAAACAGGTGGGAACCGATCCCGGCCCGGCGGTGTAACAAAGACGTGAGGACGCGGGAGGGGGGCCGCATCGTCGATGAGGCCGCGGTGATCGCACGCGTACGCGCCGGGGAGCCGGAGGCGTACGCGGAGCTGGTGCGGGCCCATACGGGCATCGCGCTCAGGGCGGCCGCCGCGCTCGGGGCGGGGGCGGACGCGGAGGACGTGGTGCAGCAGGCGTTCGTGAAGGCGTACTGCGCGCTGGGCCGGTTCCGGGACGGCATGGCCTTCCGGCCCTGGCTGCTGTCGATCGTGGCCAATGAGACGAGGAACACAGTGCGCGCTGCCGTGCGCCGGAACACCCTCGCCGACCGTGAGGCGGCGTTCGTGCGGGCGGAGCCGGTGATACCGGAGTCGGCGGACCCGGCGGTCGCGACGCTGGAGACGGAGCGCCGCGGGGCGCTGATGGCCGCCCTGGAGAAGCTGAGCGAGGAGCATCGGCTGGTCGTCACCTACCGCTATCTGCTGGAGATGGACGAGCGGGAGACCTCCCAGGCCCTGGGCTGGCCCCGGGGCACGGTGAAGTCCCGGCTGAACCGCGCCCTGGGCAAGCTGGAGCGCCTGCTGCCGGACTTCCGGCCCCGGGAAGGGGGTGGGACGCGTGGGTGAGCGGCACGACGGGGAGGCGGACCGGCTGCGGGAGGAGCTGCGGGCGCTGGGGCGGTCGCTGGACGGGGCGGACGCGGCGGCGGGGTCCGAGTCGATGGTGGAGCGGGTGCTCGGGCAGATACTGACCGAGCGGGTGCCCGTTCCGGTGGCGGAGCCGGTGGGCGCCGGGGAGCGGTTGCGGGCGGCGCGGCGCTGGACGCGGGCGCGGTGGCGGTCGCTGGGCGCGGCCCTGTGCGGTCTGCTGACCGTACTGGCGCTGACGCCTCCGGTGCGGGCGGCGGTGACCGACTGGTTCGGCTTCGGCGGGGTCGAGGTGCGGTACGACCCGTCGGCGGTTCCCTCGCCGGGCGCGCGGGTTCCGGACTGCGGGCGGTCGGTGTCGCTCGGCGAGGCGGAGCGGCGGGCCGGGTTCGCGCCGCTGGTGCCGGAGGTGCTGGGCGCTCCGGACGCGGTGTCGGTGAGCGGGCTGCCGCGGGGGCGGTCGCTGGTGAGCCTGTGCTGGCGGGAGGCGGGGCGGACGATCCGGCTGGACGAGTTCCCGGCCCGATTGGACGTCACCTTCGTCAAGAGCGTGCGCGAGCAGCCGGAGTGGCTGTCGCTGGGCGAGGACGGCGATGAGGGTGGGATTACCGACCCGGCCCTGTGGTTCCCGCGGCCGCACGTGCTGGGCTTCTGGCTGGTGGACGCGGACGGTCACCGGTTCACCCGGAAGGAGCGCACGGCGGGACCGACGCTGCTGTGGCCGCACCGCGGTGGGCCCACGGCGGGAGTGACGCTGCGGCTGGAGGGCGTGGCGTCGAAGGCACGGGCGCTGGAGATCGCGGAGGCGGTCGAGGAGGCGGGCGGCCGGTAGCCGGGGTCCCCGACTCGTGGAATTCGTGGTGCGCCGACCGGGAACCCCGGCGGGCCGAGCGGTGTACCAGAGATGACAGGCGGCTCGTGGGCGGGTCGCAGGGGGATCGACCGGCCGAGTGGGGGTCCGGATGCGCGGTGGGAAGGGCAGGGTTCGACAACTGACGGCGGGGTTGGGCGCGTTGGCGGCGACGCTGGCCCTGGTGCTGTGGGGAGCGTCGCCGGCCTCCGCCGGGGGGCCGACGAGTGTGCTGGTGGTCTCGCCGGAGAGCGAGGAGACCGCCTCGCTGTACTACTCCGACGCGGAGTACGGCGAGCTGGAGCGGCTGCTCGGCCCGCCCGGCAAGGGCACCCGGGACAAGCCGCCGGAGGCCGACCTGGCCTCGGTCCGGTTGGTCAATGTGTCGTGGATGCTGCACGACGTGACGCCCTGGCGTGTGGACCGGGTCTTCCTCGGTGAGGTGGGCGAGGACGTGTGGATACACACGGCGGCACACCTCACGGAGTCGCCGAACGGCGTCTGGCACCGGGCCGCATACCCCTCGGACGTGCACAAGTTCCTGTTCGAGCTGGGCGTGATGGGCAAGACATCGGGCTCGGGATCGGCATCCGGGATCTACCCGGAGATCTACCCGGCACCGTGGGAGACGGAGCAGGCCGACTCCGGGACGGAGGAGGAGGCGGCTGCGGCGGCCCCGGAGCCCGGCGCCGCGCGGGTGACGGGCGACGACACCGACTGGTGGTGGGCGATACCGGGGGTGGCGGCCGGAGCGGTGCTGGCCCTGGTGCTGCGTCCCCATGTGACGCGGTGGCCGCCGGTCCGCCGGCGGAAGGACGATCCCGGACCGAGGCAGGAGTTGCTGGACGCCTGACGGCGGGGCGCGGCGGCCCGGCACATGGCCGGACCGCCGTGGGAGCGCCGGAGCGGGGCTCCTCAGCCGAGGTCGATCTCCGGGTAGAGCGGGAAGCCGGCGACGAGGTCGGTGGCGCGGCGGGAGATCTCGTCGGCGACCTTCTCGTCGAGGACGTGGGCCGCCTTGGAGGGAGCGCCGGACTTGGTGGTGCCGGGCTCGGTCGTCGTCAGAACCCGGTCGATCAGGCCCGCGACCTCGTCCATCTCCGCCGTGCCCAGGCCGCGCGTGGTCAGCGCGGGGGTGCCGATGCGGATGCCCGAGGTGTACCAGGCGCCGTTGGGGTCGGACGGGATGGCGTTGCGGTTGGTGACGATGCCGGAGTCGAGGAGAGCCGCCTCGGCCTGGCGGCCGGTGAGGCCGTAGGAGGTGGCGACGTCGATCAGGTTGAGGTGGTTGTCGGTGCCGCCGGTGACCAGGGTGGCGCCGCGGCGCATCAGGCCCTCGGCGAGGGCGCGGGAGTTGTCGACGATGCGCTGGGCGTAGTCCCGGAAGGCGGGCTGCCGGGCCTCGGCGAGGGCGACGGCCTTGGCGGCCATGACGTGCGGGAGCGGGCCGCCGAGGACCATCGGGCAGCCGCGGTCGACCTGGTCCTTGAGGGAGTCGTCGCACAGCACCATGCCGCCGCGCGGGCCGCGCAGCGACTTGTGGGTGGTGGTGGTGACGATCTGGGCGTGCGGGACCGGGTCGAAGTCGCCGGTGAGGACCTTGCCGGCGACGAGACCGGCGAAGTGGGCCATGTCGACCATGAGGGTCGCGCCGACCTCGTCGGCGATCTCCCGCATGATCCGGAAGTTCACCAGACGCGGGTAGGCGGAGTAGCCGGCGACGATGATCAGCGGCTTGAACTCGCGGGCGGAGGCACGCAGGGCCTCGTAGTCGATCAGCCCGGTCGCCGGGTCGGTGCCGTAGGAGCGCTGGTCGAACATCTTGCCGGAGATGTTGGGGCGGAAGCCATGGGTGAGGTGGCCGCCGGCGTCCAGGGACATGCCGAGCATGCGCTGGTTGCCGAAGGCGCGGCGCAGTTCGGCCCAGTCCTCCTCGGAGAGGTCGTTGACCTGGCGGGCACCGGCCTTCTCCAGGGCGGGCAGCTCGACCCGCTGGGCAAGGACGGACCAGAAGGCCACCAGGTTGGCGTCGATGCCGGAGTGCGGCTGGACATAGGCGTGACGGGCGCCGAAGAGCTCCTTGGCGTGCTCGGCGGCGAGCGACTCGACGGTGTCGACGTTGCGGCAGCCGGCGTAGAAGCGGCGGCCGATGGTGCCCTCGGCGTACTTGTCGCTGAACCAGTTGCCCATCGCGAGGAGGGTGGCCGGGGAGGCGTAGTTCTCGGAGGCGATCAGCTTGAGCATCTCGCGCTGGTCGGCGACCTCCTGGCCGATCGCGTCGGCGACGCGCGGCTCGACGGCGCGGATCACGTCGAGGGCGGAACGGAAGGCGGTGGAAGCGGGGGTGAGTTCTGCGGACACGGGGACCTCCGGACGTGGTCGTGGCGTTCGGGTCGGCCCAGGCGCACGGCACATGTTTCCGGACCCGAAGGGTCCGGGGCCGCTTCCTGATGGTTGCTCCATCCCAGCGCGCCAGTCACGGCCCGTCACCAGCCTAGCGGGTGGTGCGTTGGCACTGGCGTCGGCGTCCATCATGCGGGCGGCAGCGTCTGCGTGGTGTTGTCCGTCGCGGACTGCGGGTGCGTGGGGGGCTGGTCGCGCAGTTCCCCGCGCCCCTTCCGGGGCGCTCACCTTGAGCCCTGTTTAAAGGATCACGTGGGGGAGGAAGCGGGCGTACTCGTCCGTTACCAGGCCCGAGGACTCGCGGATGCCCAGGCCCGCCGACTCGTTCTCCACCACCCAGGTGCCGAGGACCACGTGGTTGTCGTCGAAGGTCGGCAGGGGGGCGAGCTGCTGGTAGCAGCAGGGTTCGTCGCGGAGGACGGGGGCGGAGCCGGGCTCGTGGATCGTCACGCCGGCGCCCTCGCGGCCGAGGAGGGGCTTGGCGACCCAGCCGGTGGTGTCCGCGAGCTCCCGCGGGCCGTCGAGGTAGGCGGGGAGGAGGTTGGGGTGACCCGGATGGAGCTCCCACAGGATCGCCAGCAGCGCCTTGTTGCTGAGCAGCATCTTCCAGGCGGGTTCGATCCACAGGGTGGTGCCGGTGCCGCCGCCGTTGTCGAGGGTGTCGAGGACGTGGCCGGCGAAGCGGTCGGTGGTGAGCCACTCCCAGGGGTAGAGCTTGAAGATGCTGCGGATGAACCGGAGCCCGTTGTCGACGAAGCGGCCGGAGAGGCGGTCCCAGCCGATCTCCTCCATGGAGATCCAGTCGGTGTCGAGGCCGGCCTGTTCGGCGGTCTCCTTGAGATAGGCGACGGTCATGAGGTCCTCGCCGAGTTCGTCGGCGGAGGAGTGGGCGAAGTACAGGGGGCTGCCCGGCGGGAGAAGGGCGGCCTGCTTCTTCCAGGCGTCGACGAGGCGTTCGTGGAGGGAGTTCCACTGGTCGGCGCCGGGGAAGCGCTCCTCCATCCAGAACCACTGGGGGGAAGCGGCCTCCACCAGGGAGGTGGGGGTGTCGGCGTTGTACTCCAGGAGCTTGGCCGGGCCGGTGCCGTCGTAGCGGAGGTCGAAGCGGCCGTAGACGGAGGGGAGTTCGGCACGCCGGTGCCAGGCCTCGGCGACCACGCGGGCGATCCGCGGGTCGGTGATGCCGAGGTCGGCGAAGCGGTCGGCGGTGACGATGTGCTCGGCGGCGGCGAGGCACATCGCGTGCAGTTCCTCGACGACCTCCTCCAGCGCCTCGACCTCGTCCAGGGAGAAGACGTAGTAGGCGCTCTCGTCCCAGTAGGGGCGCAGGGAGCCGTCGGGGTAGCGGGTCAGGGGGTAAATGAGTCCCTGTTCCTCGACGGTCTCCTGCCAGCCGGGGCGGGGCTCTGTCGTACGCCGTTCCATGGCCGGCTCAGCCGCCGCCGCTGCCGGAACCCGAGCAGCCGAAGCCGCCCCGGTCGACGGCCTCGCTGCGGCTGAAGGTGCCGTAGTCGGCGTAGCCGTTGCTGACGTCGGCGTCGTAGTACCAGTCGGCGTTGGCCCGGGACTTGCCGCCCTTGCCGAGCGAACCGGAGGTCGTTCCGGAGGACTTGCAGTTCTTGTCGGCGACGACCTTGTAGCCGTTGGCGTAGTCGTAGCTGTCCCGGTCCACGCACCGCCGGTCCGGGTCGGACCCGCAGGAGGTCAGCGCCGCCGCCAAGACGCCCATCCCGCCGAGCACCACCGTGCTGGACCGCAACCGCCGCCGTGTCTCCGCCATGCTCTCCGCTCCCCCTCGCACCGCCCGGGGTTTCTCTCCCGGCTCGCGGCGGACAGCCTAGAGACCACTCGGGCGGCGCGCCCAGGGGCCCCCTGCCGTTGGCGCTTCCCCGCCGTCCATTTGTGACTCTTGGCGCGGAATGCCGACTTGGCGCGTCAGGGCAGCGCCCTGCACAGGGCGTCCAGGGTGCTCGCCCAGGCGTGGTCCGGTGGGGTGCCGTAGCCGACGACGAGGGCGTCACCGGCGGTGGTCGCGGCGGTGGGGTGGCGGTAGCGGGAGAGCCCGTGGACGGCGAGGTTCTGCCAGGTGGCGGCGCGGACGACGGACTGCTCGGTGCCGGGCGGGAGCCGGAGGACCGCGTGCAGTCCGGCCGCGATGCCGGTGACCCGGACCTCGGGCGCCCGCTCGGCGAGGGCCCGGACCAGCGCGTCGCGGCGGCGCCGGTAGCGCAGCCGGGCGGCGCGGACGTGGCGGTCGTAGGCGCCGGAGGTGAGGAACTCGGCGAGGGTGAGCTGTTCGAGGACGCTCACCGACCGGCCGCCGCCGTGCGCGACGGCCTCCGGGACCACGGACGGGGGCAGGACCATCCAGCCGAGGCGGAGTCCGGGGGCGAGGGACTTGCTGGCCGTGCCGAGGTGGACCACATGGTCGGGGTCGAGGTTCTGGAGCGCGCCGACGGACTGGCGGTCGTAGCGGAACTCGCCGTCGTAGTCGTCCTCCAGGATCAGTCCGCCGGTGCGGCGGGCCCAGTCGACGACGGCGGCGCGGCGCTCGGGCGGCAGGGCGCCGCCGAGGGGGAACTGGTGGGCCGGGCTGAGCAGCACCGCGTCGGCGTCGCCCGGGTCCTGTGCGCGGGTGCCGAGGGCGTCGAAGGGGAGCGGGGTGGTGGTCAGTCCGGCGCGGGCGGCCAGGTCCCAGTGGACGTCGAGTCCGTAGGACTCCACGGCGAGGGTGCGGGCGCCGCGGGCGTGCAGGACCTCGCAGAGCAGTTGGAGGCCCTGGGCGAAGCCCGAGCAGACGACGATGCGTTCGGGGTCGGCGCGGACGCCCCGCGCCCGGGCGAGGTAGTCCGCGAGGGCCGTGCGCAGTTCGGGGCGGCCGCGCGGGTCGCCGTAGCCGAGGGCTTCGTGGGGTGCGGCGGCGAGGGCGCGGCGGGTGGCCTTGAGCCATTCGGCGCGGGGGAAGGAAGAGAGGTCGGGGGTGCCGGGGACGAGGTCGTACGACAGCCGGCCCGGGGCTCGGCGCGGGGCGGGCCGGCCGGCCGACGGGCCGGGGACCGCGCGGTCGGCGACCCGGGTGCCGGAGCCCTGGCGGGCGGTGAGCCAGCCCTCGGCGATCAGGTCGCCGTAGGCGTCGGCGACGGTGTTGCGGGCGATGCCCAGATCGGCGGCGAGGGAGCGGGAGGAGGGCAGCCGGGCACCGGGAGCGAGCCGGCCGGTGCGGACGGCCTCGCGGAGGGCGTCGGTCAGTCCGCGGCGCAGTCCGGGACCGGTCGGTTCGAGGTGGAGGTCAATGCCGAAAGTGGCCCAGCGTTCTGCCATGGAAATGGACCATACTCCTGGGCTGCCTCGCTCCTAGGGTCGAGGCATGACCACCACGGAAACGACCACGACGACCACCACGACCGCCAACGCGACCGAGCTGCCCGTACGGCTGGAGTGGGCCGAGCACGCGCCCGAGGTCTACAAGGCGATGATCCGGCTGGACGCGGCCGCCCGGAGGGGCCTCGACCCCAAGCTGCTGGAGCTGGTGAAGATCCGCGCCTCGCAGATCAACCACTGCGCCTTCTGCCTGGACATGCACTCCAAGGACGCGCTCGCGGCGGGCGAGAGCGTCGAGCGGATCATCCAGCTCAGCGCCTGGGAGGAGTCGCGGCACTTCTACACGGAGAAGGAGCTCGCGGCGATCGAGCTGACGGAGGCCGTCACCGTCCTCACGGACGGGTTCGTGCCCGACGAGGTGTACGAGCGGGCCGCCAAGCAGTTCGAGGAGGCGGAGCTGGCGCAGCTGATCGCCGCGATCACGGTGATCAACGCCTGGAACCGGTTCGGCGTGACCTGCCGCAAGACCCCGGGCCACTACACGCCGGGGCAGCACGGGTGACGGCCCGCACCACACACCTGGACGCCGGGGTGCGCGAGGCGATGCGGGCGCTGGGCGCCGCCGCCAAGCGGGGCCTCGGCGATCCGGCCCTCGCCGAACTGGTGCAGGTCCGGGCCTCCCAGCTCAATCACTGCGCGTTCTGCCTCGACATGCATCTCGCGCTCGCCCGCGAGCACGGCGTGAGTGAACGGCAGCTCGACCTGCTGGACGCGTGGGAGGAGGCGGAGGACGTCTTCGACGAACGTGAGCGGGCCGCGCTGGCGCTGACCGAGGCGGTGACCGTGCTGACGGCCGGATTCGTGCCCGACGAGCTCCACGAGCGGGCGGCGCGGCACTTCGACGCCGCCCGGCTCGCCCACCTCCTCGCCCTGATCACGGTGATCAACAGTTGGAACCGATTGATGGTGAGCCGGCGGATCCCGGCGGGAAGCCTGGAATGGTGACCGAAGCACAGGCAACCACATCACAGCGGACCAAAGCGCAGACGTTCCGCGCGCTGCACCGCCGGCCGGACCCGGCCGACCCCCTGATCCTGCCCGGCCCCTGGGACGCGGCCGCCGCCCGTGCCCTCGTGGACGCCGGTTTCCCCGCGCTGGCCACGCCCAGCGCGGGGGTCGCCGCCTCGCTCGGGTACGAGGACGGTGAGACACCGGCGGACGAGATGTTCGCGGCGGTGGCCCGGATCGTACGGGCGGTGGACGTGCCGGTGTCGGCGGATGTCGAGGACGGATACGGGCTCGCGCCGAAGGAGCTGGTCGAGCGGCTGCTGGAGACCGGCGCCGTCGGCTGCAACCTGGAGGACTCCAGCGAGGGCGTCCTGAAGGACCCGCACGCGCACGCCGAGTGGCTGGGCGAGGTGCGGGCGGCGGCGGGCGACCGGCTGTTCGTCAACGCGCGCGTCGACACGTTCATCCGGGGCGTCCACGACCCCGAACGGACGATCGAGCGCGCCGCGTTGTACGTCGCCGCGGGCGCGGACTGCGTGTATCCGATCGCCGCCCCGCCCGACGTACTGCCGCTGCTGCGGGCCGGTATCGAGGGACCGATCAACGTGTTCGCACCGCTGGACGGCGAGGACCCCACGCACACCGAGCTCGCGGAACTCGGTGAACGGGGGGCCACCCGCATCACCTTCGGGCCGGGCTTGCAGCGCGGGGCGACCCGGGCGCTGCGCGACCTCGCGGCCGGTCTCCGGAAGTGAGCCTCAGGACAGCCACGGCTTCCAGGTGGACTCGTGGCTGTCCACCCACTTCCTCGCCGCCTCCTTCGGTGACAGCTTCTGCTCGGCGATCATCAGGGAGACCTCGTTCTGGTCCTCCGTCGTCCAGGTGAACTTCTCCAGGAAGTCCGCCGCCTCGCCGCCGTGCCGGGCGAAGTCCGCGTTGAGGTACTTCTGGAGCGGCGTGACCGGGTAGGCGCAGGCGACCTTCTCCGGGTCGGCGTCGCAGCCCTCCTCGTACGCGGGGAGTTTCACCTCGGTCATCGGCACCTTCTCGAACAGCCACTGGGGTGTGTACCAGTAGGTGAGGAAGGGCTTCTTCTCCTTGGCGAACTGTTTGATCTGGGTGATCTGCGCGGCCTCCGAGCCGGCGAACACCACCTGGTAGTCCAGGTCGAGGTTCTTCACCAGCGCCTTGTCGTTGGTGACGTAGGACGGTGAGCCGTCCATGAGCTGGCCCTTGCCGCCGCTCTCCGGCGTGCGGAGCTGGTCGGCGTACTTGTTGAGGTTCTTCCAGTCGGTGACGTCCGGGTGCTTCTCGGCGAAGTACGTCGGCACGAACCAGCCGATGTGCCCGGTGACGCCGAGGTCGCCGCCGGGCTCGATCGTCTTCTTGTCCTCGACGTACCGCTGCTCCTGCTCGGGATGGCCCCAGTCCTCCAGGATCGCGTCGACCCGGCCCTGGCTGAGCGCGTCCCAGGCGGGCACCTCGTCGACCTGGACGGTGTCGACGCGGTAGCCCAGCTCGCGCTCCAGCAGGTACTGGGCGACGGCCACGTTGGCCTGCGCGCCGACCCAGGACTGGACGGACAGGGTGACCGTCCTGGCACCCCGGGCGTTCGCGAAGGGGGACGCCTGCTTGGTCATGTCGGCGGCACCGCAGCCGGTCAGCAGCAGCAGCGCGGAACCGGCGGCCACCGCCGGGATCGTACGGAATCGCATGTCACGCTCCCTTCTTCGCGCGGCGTCCGGTCGGTTGCGTCACCCGGTCGAGCATCAGGCCCAGGCAGACGATCGCGGCCCCGGCGACCAGGCCGGTCGCCAGGTCGCCCTGGGCGAGGCCGAAGACGACGTCGTAGCCGAGCGCGCCGCCGCCGACCAGCCCGCCGATGATGACGACGGCGAGGACGAGGACGACGCCCTGGTTCACGGCGAGCAGCAGCGCGGGGCGGGCCAGCGGGAGCTGCACCTGCCGCAGTTGCTGGGCGCCGGTCGCGCCGAGCGAGAGGGCGGACTCCAGGGCGGCCGGGTCGACCTGGCGCAGGCCCTGGGTGGTGATGCGGACGACGGCGGGCAGCGCGTAGACGATCGCGGCGGCGACGGCCGGGGCGCGGCCGACGCCGAACAGCGCGACGACGGGGATCAGGTACACGAACTGCGGCATCGTCTGGAACACGTCCAGGACCGGACGCAGCAGGCGCTCGACGCGGTCGCTGCGGGCGGCCGCGATGCCGGTCGCGAAGCCGATGACGAGCGTCACGGCGACGGCCGCGAGGACCTGGGAGAGCGTGTCCAGGGACGGCTTCCACACGCCGAGCACGCCGATCGCGGCCATGGCGAGGACGGCGGTGAGCGCGGTGCGCCAGGTGCCGATCAGCCAGGCCAGTGCGGCGACCACGAGGAGCACCGACCACCAGGGCAGCCATTGCAGGCCGTCGCGGAGCGGGTCCAGTACCCAGGTGGTGAAGTGGCCCGCCCAGTCGGCGGTGCCTCCGATGACCGGGACCCCGGAGTAGAGGTGCGCGGTCATCCAGTCGACGGCCCGGTTGACCGGCTCGGCGATGCCGACGACCCATCCGTCGGGCCACTCCAGGCGGCCCGCGAGACGTCCGGCGACCGCGACGGCCACGGCGGCGACCAGGGCGTACGCCCACAGCGCGCGGGCGTTCGGCGCGGGCGCCCGTCCGAGCCGTGCGCCGGCCGCGCCGGTCACCCGGTCGAGGACGACGGCGAGCAGCACGATCGGGATGCCGGCCGCGAGCGCGGCGCCCACGTCGACCGAGGCCAGCGCCTGGTAGACGCGGTCGCCGAGGCCACCGGCGCCGATCACGGAGGCGATGACGGCCATGGACAGCGCCATCATGATCGTCTGGTTGAGGCCGAGGAGCAGTTCCTTGCGGGCCAGCGGGAGACGGGCGGTCAGCAGGCGCTGCCGGGCGGTGGCCCCGAGCGACTCGACCGCCTCCAGCACCTCCTTGTCGGCGCCGCGCAGCCCGAGGGCGGTGAGGCGGGCCATGGGCGGGGCGGCGTAGACGACGGTGGCCAGGACGGCGGCGGGGACGCCGATGCCGAAGACCAGGACGACGGGGAGGAGGTAGGCGAACGCCGGGAGGACCTGCATGGTGTCGAGCACGGGGCGCAGGGCGCGGTCCATGCGGTCGGACAGTCCGGCGGCGAGGCCGAGCAGTACGCCCACTGCGGCGGACGCGACGACCGCCACGACCATCAGGGCGAGGGTCTGCATGGTCGGCACCCACATGCCGAGCAGGCCGCAGGCGAGGAACGCGGCGGCGGTGCCCAGCGCGAGACGGATGCCCGCGACGCGCCACGCGATCAGCGCGGACGCGGCGGTCACTCCCGCCCAGCCGACGGCGAGGAGGGCGAGGTAGACGGCGCGTACGGCGATGACGACGGCGTTGCTGACGTGGCCGAGGAAGTAGAGGAAGAGGGGGTGTGTGTCCCGGTTGTCGATGATCCAGTCGCTGGTTCTGGCCAGGGGGTCCGAGACGTCGATGGTGAGGGCGTCGGGCCAGGTGCCGTTTGCCCAGCGGGCGGCGGCGAGGGGGACGAGGATCGCGGCGATCAGGGTGAGGGTTGCGAGTTTGCGGGTGGCGGGGTGGGTCAGGATGCGCGGCGGGGACGTCTTCTGGGGTGCTGCGGTGAGCGTTGCCATCACACCGGCTCCTCGCTGGTGTCGGCGGGCGTGGGTGTCGGCTCGCGGCGCTGGGCCGGTGCAGCTGCGCCCACCCGTGCCGCCCCAGCGGCACGACTGCCCGCAGCTGGGGCGGTGGCGGCGCTGCCCGCAGCTGTGGCGGCGGTGGCGCCGGCCACTACGTCCAGCAGGGTCGCTGCGTCGATCACGCCCACGCAGCGGCCCTCGTCCAGGACTCGGGCGGAGGTGCCGGCTCGGGCTACCGCCTCTATGGCCTCCGAGACCGTGGCGTCGGGGCGGATCGCCGGGCCTGTGGCCGCCTCGTCGGCGGAGGTGGCGGGGCGCATGGCTGTGCGGACGGTGAGGACCTGTTCGCGGGGGACGTCGCGGACGAACTCGCGGACGTAGTCGTCGGCGGGCGAGCCCACGATCTCCTCCGGCGTGCCGAGCTGCACCACGCGGCCGTCGCGCATCAGGGCGATGCGGTCACCGAGCTTCAGCGCTTCCTGGAGGTCGTGGGTGATGAAGACCATCGTGCGGCCCTCCTCGCGGTGCAGCCGCACCACCTCCTCCTGCATGTCGCGCCGGATGAGCGGGTCGAGCGCGCTGAACGGCTCGTCGAAGAGGAGGACTTCGGGGTCGACGGCCAGCGCGCGGGCGAGGCCGACGCGCTGCCGCTGGCCGCCGGACAGCTGGGCGGGCCTGCGCTGCTCCATGCCTTCCAGGCCGACCTTCGCGACGACCTCGGCGGCCCGCGCACGGCGCTCCGCCCTGCCCATGCCCTGGATCTCCAGGCCGTAGGCGACGTTGTCGAGGACGGTGCGGTGCGGCAGCAGGCCGAAGTGCTGGAAGACCATCGCGGCGCGGTGCCGGCGCAGTTCGCGCAGCCGGGCCCTGTCCATGGCGCGGACGTCCTCGCCGTCGATGGCGATGGTGCCCGCGGTCGGCTCGATCAGCCGGGTCAGACAGCGCACCAGCGTGGACTTGCCGGAGCCGGAGAGGCCCATGACGACGAAGACCTCGCCCTTGCGGACGTCGAAGCTCACATCGCGCACGGCGGCGGTGCAGCCGGTGCGGGAGCGCAGCTCGGCCGGGTCGAGGGCGGTGAGTTCGGGGTCGCCGGGGACGCGGTCGGCCTTCGGGCCGAAGACCTTCCACAGCCCGTCGACGGAGAAGACCGGGGCGGTACTCGCCGTGCTCGCGGTACTCATCACGCACCACCGCCGATCAGGTCGACGGCGCGCTCACCGACCATGAGGACCCCGATCATCGGGTTCACGGCGGTCATGGTCGGGAAGACGGAGGCGTCCGCGATCCGGATGCCCTCCAGGCCGCGGATCCGCAGCTCGGGGTCGACGACGGCCTGTTCGTCGCCCGCGGCGCCCATCCGGCAGGTGCCCGCCGGGTGGTAGACGGTGTGCGCGACCTTGCGGGCATACTCGCTCAGTTCCTCGTCGCCGGTCACGTCCGGGCCGGGGGCCACCTCGCGCTTCAGCCAGTGGGCCAGCGGTTCGGTCTTCGCGATCTCGCGGGCGATGCGGATGCCGTCGACGAGGGTGCGGCCGTCGTAGTCGTCCTCGTCGGTGAAGTAGCGGAAGTCGAGGGCGGGTTTGACCTCGGGGTCGGCGCTGGTGAGGTACAGCCGGCCGCGGCTCCTCGGCTTGGGGATGTTGGGGGTCATGGAGACCCCGAACGGCGGGCGTTCGTAGCCCAGTCGCTCCGGATTGTCCGTGAATGGGATCTGGTAGAAGTGGAACATCAGGTCGGGGCCCGCGTGTTCGGGGTCGCGGCGCACGAACAGACCGGCGTCGGAGTCCATCGCGGAGTTCTCCGGGATGGGTCCGTTCGTCTCCCAGACGATCACCGACTCGGGGTGGTCCAGCAGGTTCTCGCCGACGCCGGGCAGGTCGTGCGCCACGGGTATGCCGAGCGCCTCCAGGTCGGCCTTCGGGCCGATGCCGGAGTGCAGCAGCAGACGGGGCGAGTCGACGGCGCCGGCGCACAGGACGACCTCGCCCCGGGCGCGGACGAGGATCTCCTCGCCGTCCTTGGTGCGGACGTGGACGCCCTCGGCGCGGGTGCCGTCCAGTTCCAGCCGGTACGCCCAGGTCTCCAGCATGAGGGTGAGGTTGGGGCGTTCGTCCATCACCGGGTGCAGGTACGCCACGGACGCGGAGGAACGCTTGTTGTCCTCCGGGTGGTACGCCAGGTCGAAGAATCCGACGCCCTCGTGGAACGGCTTCTTGTTGAAGCCCTCGACCCGGGGGACGTCGAGGGCCTGCCGCGCCGCGTCCACGAAGTCACGGGCGATGGCGTTCCGGTCCTTCTCGTCGACCGGGACGATGTTGTTCTTCAGGCGGGCGTAGTACGCCTCCATCGGCACGGCGCCCCAGCCCTTGGCCCCTGCCTGCTCCCACTCGTCCCAGTCGGACGGCAGCGGCTTGAACGCGATGAGGGTGTTGTGCGAGGAGCAGCCGCCGAGGACGCGGGCGCGGCTGTGCCGGATGTGCGAGTTGCCGCGCGGCTGCTCGGTGGTGGGGTAGTCGTAGTCCAGCTCGCCGCCGAGCAGGCCCATCCAGCGGCGCAGCGTCAGTACGTCGTCGCGGCCGACGTCGCTGGGGCCGCCCTCGATGACGGCGACGGTGACGTCGGGGTTCTCGGTCAGCCGGGAGGCGATGACGGAGCCTGCGGTGCCGCCGCCTATGACGACGTAGTCGTAGGTGTGGTCGCGTTCGTGTTCGTGGGACGCGGGGGTGTGAGCGGGCATCGTGGTGGTACTCCTCCGGGGACTCGGGAGAGGTGGGTGGATCGCGGTACGGCTGCCGGATGCGGCGACGCGGGGTGCGTACGGAACGGGAGGCTGCGGTTCAGCCCGCGAACCAGCGCACCGGCTCGGGCGCCAGGTTCTGGTAGACGTGCTTGGTCTCGCGGTACTCGGCGAGACCGGCGGGGCCGAGTTCGCGGCCCACTCCGCTCTTGCCGAAGCCGCCCCACTCCGCCTGCGGGAGGTAGGGGTGGAAGTCGTTGATCCACACGGTGCCGTGGCGCAGTCGTCCGGCCACGCGGCGGGCGCGGCCCGCGTCGGCGGTCCATACGGCGCCGGCCAGTCCGTACTCGGTGTCGTTGGCGAGGGCGACGGCCTCGTCCTCGGTGCGGAACGTCTCGACGGTGAGGACGGGCCCGAAGACCTCCTCGCGTACGACCTTCATCTCGCGGTGGCAGTGGTCGAGGACGGTCGGCTCGTAGAAGTAGCCGTTCTCGGGGCGTTCGGGGGACGGCGCGGGGCGCTTGCCGCCGGACCGCAGCACCGCGCCCTCCCGGAGGGCGGACTCGACGTACGCCTCGACCTTGGCGCGCTGTTGTTCGGAGACCAGCGGACCGCACTCGACGCCGTCCTCGGTGCCCCGGCCGAGCCTGATCTTCTCGGCGCGGCGGGCGAGTTCGGTGACGAAGCGGTCCCGGACCGACTCCTCCACGATCAGCCGGGCGCCCGCCGAGCAGACCTGGCCGCTGTGGATGAAGGCCGCGTTGAGGGCCTGGTCGACGGCGGTGTCGAAGCCCTCCTCGGTGGCGCAGGCGTCGGCGAAGACGACGTTGGGGTTCTTGCCGCCGAGTTCGAGGGCCACCTTCTTGACGCTCGGGGCGGCGGCCTGGGCGACCTTGGTGCCGCTGGCCAGGCCGCCGGTGAAGGAGACCAGATCGACGTCGGGGTGCTCGGCGAGCCGGGCGCCGACGGTGTGACCGGGGCCGGTGACGATGTTGGCGGCGCCGGTGGGCAGTCCTGCCTCGGCCAGCAGGTCGATGAGGGCGACCGTGGTGAGCGGGGTGATCTCGCTGGGCTTGATCACGAAGGTGTTGCCGGCCGCGAGGGCGGGGGCGATCTTCCAACTGGCCTGGAGGAGGGGGTAGTTCCAGGGTGTGATCATCGCGCAGACGCCGACCGGCTCGTGCACGACGACGCTGTGGACGTCGGGCGAGCCGGCGTCGACGACCCGTCCGGGGGCTTCCCCGGCGACCAGGTCGGCGAAGTAGCGGAAGGCGTCGGCGACGCAGTCGATGTCGACGCGTCCCTCCTCGACGGTCTTGCCCGCGTCCCGGCTCTCCAGCAGACCGAGCTTCTCCCGGTCGCGTACGAGGAGTCCGGCGACGCGGCGGAGCAGCGCGGCCCGTTCGGCGACGGGCGTGTGCGGCCACGGGCCCTCGTCGAAGGCGCGGCGGGCCGCGGCCACCGCGAGGTCGGCGTCCTTCTCGTCGCCCTCCGCGACCACGGCGAACGGCAGGGCGTCCGCGGGGTCGAGGATCTCGCGGGTGGCCCCGGAGACGGCCGCCCGCCACTCGCCCCCCGCGTGGATGGTGTCACGTGCCTGAGGTTCTGTACTGTCCGCCATGATCGGTTACTGCCTTCCGTTCCTGTTCAGCACCCGTGAGTGACACGGGTGTCATCCACGGGACCGGGTGCGCCTGCCCTCCGGCCACCGGTGCATGCGCAATCGACGGCCGGAAGTGCTCCGGGTCACGGAACATCGGGGCGAAACGGAACAAAAGGGTGGGGTGCGGCGGGGGGGGGGAAGTCCCGGATCAGCCCTGTTCGCAGGTGGTGTCCGGGGGACAGAAGTGCGCGACGGCGGTCAGCGCCAGGTGCAGTTCGGGGTCGATGCCGTCGGTGGGCGGGCCGTACGCGGCGATCGCGTACACCTTGCCGTCGCCCGGCGCGCGGAAGCGCACGTCCTGGACGTGCCAGCTGCCGACGTCCGGCTCGCCCCGCAGGGAGTCGGCCCGGTACTCCAGCCGCAGCCCGGAGACGCCGGCCTCCTCGAACGGCTCCAGGGAGACCTTCTCGAAGCCCTCGGCCTTCTGCGTGCCGTCGGACAGGAACAGGTCGAAGGACGCCTCGGCGGAGGGCTCCGCGACCTCGTAGACCTGGAGGCGGCGGTATCCGTCGTCGCTGCGGTAGTTGACGACGTCCATGCCGTGCTGGGAGGGCACGGCCTCGCGCGTCCAGCCCAGCGGGCGGGCGATGGTGAAGCCCTCGGCGTCGGTGTGGAGCTCGTAGTCGGCGGGGAGCCCGGACGCCTGACCGGAAGGGGATTCCGGGAGGCCGTCGGTGGGTTCGGTGGCGGCCGTGCCCACGTCCGACGGGCCGGGGGTCGCGCCGTCGGCCGGTGCCGGGGAGGAGGTGGCCGCGTGGTCGTCGCGGGAGCCGGGCCCGCCGTCCGCCGTGTCGTCCCCGACGACCAGGGTCAGCAGCAGCGCCCCGGCGACCCCGGCCGCGGCGGCCCCGCCCAGCACGCCCCACAGGAGCCGTCGGCCGGGGCCCCGGCCGGCGGGCGGCACCGGCTCGGTGGGCGGCCAGGCGGCGTCGTGCGGCAGCTCGGGGCCGGACCAGGCTCCGTGCCCCGGGGCGGGCCCCGGTACGACTCCCGGCGGCACGTCGTCCGGCGCGGGCGCCGCGCTCGTCGGCGCGTCCGGAGCGGACGGCAGGAACCCCGGGCGCGGCGGGGGCGGCGGGGTGACCGGTGCGACGCCGTCGCCGCCGTCCCAGCGCTGGGCGTCCTCGTTCCAGTACCGCTGTCCCCCGTTCATCGCGTCCCTCTCACATTCCCAGCAGTCCGGCGACGGCACCCGCCGACGCGAACAGCGTCAGGATGTTCTGGGCGTCCGTGAGCACCTCCCGCAGCCGCTGGAGGCGGCCCTCACCGGCCGTACCGGTCAGGGTGATCTCCTCCTCGGTCTCGGCGAGGGTCTCGTCCAGCCGCGCGGCCTGCTCGTTCTCCCGCAGTCGGGCCAGGTCACCGCGGAGTTCCCGCACGGCCGCCAGCAGTTGCTCGGCGGACTCGTCCGGCGCCGCGGGGGCGCTGTTGCGGGTCTCGGCGCGGGCGTTGGCGCCGAAGGCGAAGGAGGAGTTGTCGGCGCGGCCGATGCTGACGTTCGGCTCGTTGGCTGCCATCGCTAGTCGGATCCCTTCTGCGGCTGGGAGCCGCCGGTCGTGGTCTCGGCGCGCGCGTGGTCGCCGAAGGCGAACGAGGAGTTGTCGGCGCGGCCGATGTGCACCGCGCCGTTGCTGATGTTGACGATCTTCTGGACGAACTCGCCGGTCTCGTAGCCGGCCTCGGCCAGGGCCAGCCGCACCCCGCGCCCGATGCGGTCCTGGACGCTCCGGAGATACCGGGCGACGTCCATCTCCTGGAAGGTGGACCCGGCGGGCGCCGAGGCGAGCTCCCGCACCGAGAGGGCCGGCCCGTCGGGCAGCGCGTGCGCGTGTCCGCCGGTCAGCAGCCGCCACAGGTGGACCGCGCCCCGGCCGAGTGTGACCAGCGAGCGGCCCGCGGAGCCGGGCACCAGGACGGCGGCGCCGGCGATCCGGCCGACCGGGTTGTCGTTGAGGAACCGGTGCGAGGTGCGGTCGGCGTCCTTGAAGTCCGCGCGGACCGGTGTCAGCACGTGCGGGGCGATCTCCAGCATGAGCATCCGGCCCTGCGTGTGGACGCGTACGAAGACCGTGACGACCAGTTCCTCCTCCCAGCCGCCGACGCGGATGCGCAGGAAGTGCCGGCGCTTCTCGCCGCCCTCCTCGACGGCCCGCGTCCGGTGCCGCTCGAACTCCGCGGGGCCGTACGGCGCCTGGTCGCGGCTGAGGAGCCCTTCGACGGGCAGGAACACGCACTCGTCGATCTCCAGTCGGCGCAGCCTGTCCCGTACTCCGGGGCCCGCGTACTCGGCGGGCACGCGCAACTGCTCCAGCAGGGGGCGGATGCGGTCGAGGATCGCGCGGTTGCTGAGCGGCTGCTGCTCGCCCTCCTCGTCCGGGCGCAGTTCCACGGCGAGCACCCAGGTGTCGTGCGCCGTGCCCGCCCCGCAGAACGGGCGCGCCTCGTGGTACATGACCAGCGGCGTGTGCTGTTCCAGCCGGATGCGGTGCGTCAGCCGCCGGAACCGCTGCCCGTCGGCCTGTTCGGCGGGGTCGCCGGCGGCGTCCGGGAAACGCCGGGGCGACAGTTCGGCGGCGAGGACGCGGGCGAACTGGTTGCGCTGGGCCGCCGTGCACAGGCCGACGCAGACGAGCACGGCGATCCCGAACCAGGCCTGCCACGGTTCGGCGAGGGTCGCGAACATGTCGGTGAGCGATCCCAGCACGTCGTCCCCGCCGGAGTCGTACGAGGACCCGTAGCCGGAGTCGTCGTCCGAGCCGCCGCCGAAGGCGACCGTCCCCAGCGTCAGCAGGGCGAGGGCGGTGAACACTCGTCCGCTCCAGCGGGCCAGGAACGCGGCGAGCCAGCGGTACCAGGGCGGCTGGGCGGCCCGCCCGCGGAGCAGGGGCGCGACGGCGAGCAGCAGGCTGGGCCACAGGAAGAGGACGAGCAGGCTGCCGCTGAGCGGTACGCCCACCACCCACAGCCCGAGGACGGCCGCCGCCCACAGCAGTTCCCGGCGCCGGGCGCGCAGCGCGTGCGCGAGGACGCGGGCGGCGTCGAAGCCGAGCGAGGGGGCGACGACGCGCTGCTCGTTGAGATACAGCTGCTCGATGACCTGGTCGCGGTAGCCGGAGTCCAGGTAGACGCCCGCGCACAGCATGCGGGACGCCTCGCTGGCGTGCGGCGGTGTGGGCGGCGGTTCGGTCGGTGCGGCCGCGCCGGTGTGCTGTGGCTGCTGCGGCGGCACATGTGCGGTGCTCACGCGAGTCCCCCGATGCGCCGATCGGCGCGGCTGATACGCAAAGTGACGGTGCATCAGCATAGGGGAAGGGTGCGCCCGGGCGAACCGGATTACCGAGGGCGGTCACGTACGGGGCCGGACACGCGAGGGGCCCCGCACCGGACGAACCGGCACGGGGCCCCGGCGGAGGCCTTGGGATGGGCTCAGATGAGGCCGAGGCCGCGGACCGCCTCGCGCTCCTCCTCGAGCTCCTTGACGGAGGCGTCGATGCGGGCGCGGGAGAAGTCGTTGATCTCCAGGCCCTGGACGATCTCGTACTTTCCGTCCTTCACGGTGACCGGGAAGGAGGAGATCAGGCCCTCCGGGACGCCGTAGGAGCCGTCCGACGGGATGCCCATGGAGACCCAGTCGCCGTCGGCGGTGCCGTTGACCCAGGTGTACACGTGGTCGATGGCGGCGTTGGCGGCGGAGGCGGCCGACGAGGCGCCACGGGCCTCGATGATCGCGGCGCCGCGCTTGGCGACGGTCGGGATGAAGTCCTCGGCCAGCCACTTCTCGTCGTTCACGACCTCGGCGGCGTTCTTGCCGGCGACCGTGGCGTGGAAGATGTCCGGGTACTGGGTGGCGGAGTGGTTGCCCCAGATCGTCAGCTTCCTGATCTCGGAGACCGGGGTGCCGGTCTTCTTCGACAGCTGGGTCAGCGCGCGGTTGTGGTCCAGACGCGTCATGGCGGTGAACCGCTCGGCGGGTACGTCCGGGGCGGCGGCCTGGGCGATCAGGGCGTTGGTGTTGGCCGGGTTGCCGACGACCAGGACCTTGATGTCGTCCGCGGCGTGGGCGTTGATGGCCTGGCCCTGCGGCTTGAAGATGCCGCCGTTGGCCTCGAGGAGGTCACCGCGCTCCATGCCCTTGGTGCGCGGGCGGGCACCCACGAGGAGACCGACGTTGGCGCCGTCGAAGGCCACGTTCGGGTCGTCGGTGATGTCGATGCCCTGGAGGAGCGGGAACGCGCAGTCGTCGAGCTCCATCGCGGTGCCCTCGGCGGCCTTGAGCGCCGGGGTGATCTCCAGCAGGCGCAGCTTGACCGGCACGTCCGCGCCGAGCAGCTGGCCGGAGGCGATGCGGAAGAGCAGGGCGTAACCGATCTGGCCGGCCGCGCCGGTGACGGTGACGTTCACGGGAGTGCGGGTCATGGCGTTCTCCGTATGACAGCTGGCGGTGGGGCGGTCCCTGCCCCGGGGTGCGGGATCCCGCTCCGGCTCGTGACCGGCGTCCGCCGCGATGATCGATCAACGGTTCGAATGATCGATCTCTTGGCGTCAAGAGAGATCCAGCGGTCAGGCTATCGCGCATCCACGAGCGCGCACGGCCGGGCTCCCTGTGGCCCGCCCCACAGGGTGACGGTCCGGGTACGCGACTGTCGGGGCGGGCACATAAAAAGGGCGGCCGCTCCGTCCGGGAGAGGTGGGGGCGGGGCGGCCGCCGTCGGGGACCGACCGTGCCGGACTCCCGTGGGGGTACTGTTCGCGTGCCCGCCTTTCGCCGCCCCATTCACATCCCCACGATTCCCCCACATATATGGGCCCAAATGGACCCATATATGTGGCGTACATGGAGCAGCGGGTGATGTACGGCGCTACTCCGTGCAGCCCTTCTCACCGGTCGCGGCCAGCACCGCACACGCCTTCGCGTCCGTCGCGCTCTCCACCGGCAGCATCGGGGTGTACGCGACCGTGTCGCCGGCCGCGGTGACGGTGTCGCTCTGCTTCTTCGCCGTTCCCGCGCCGATCTCGACCCTGTCCCCCTGCGCGGCCTGGGTGATGCGCCCCCATGCCGCGCCACAGGTCTCGCTGTAGCGCACCTCCACCGTGGTGGCGCCGACGACCGCGGTGCCGGTCGTGGTCACGAGGTCGCCGCTGCACCCCATGACCTCGGCGTCCTTGCCGGCGCAGGCGTCCCCGCTGCACTTCACGCCCGGGGGCAGCTTCACGTCGGCGGTGGCGGTGGGCGACGCGGACTTCCGGGTGTCGTCCTTCTTCTTGTCGTCCTCGGTCCCGGTGACGTAGAACGCGGCGGCGATCACCACCAGGGCGCCCACCGCTCCGGCGATGAACGTGGACGTCCGCCGCTTGCCGCCGGGACGGCCGGAGCCGCCCGAGCCGCCGGTACCGGACGGGCCGGGAGGCGGTGCTCCGTACGCTCCGGGCGTCCCCGGCGCATGCCCGCCCGCCCCGGCGCCGACGCCGGGGCCCCGGCGGGCGGCCTGCGCCGAACCGGCCGGCGCGGCGACACCCCAGGAGTTCGCCCCCGGCGCGCCGCCCCTCCCGCTGTCCTCCCGTACGTCCCCGGAGGCGTCGCGCACGTCCGAGGCGGTCGGCTGCGGCGGCACGCTCGGCACCACCCCGGCCGGTCCCGCGACGCCCGGACGGACGGCCGCCCCGCCCTTGCGGGCGCCGCCGCCCGTGCCCGAGGACGGCCCGGCGAGCTCGCTGAGCGCGGCACGCGCCTGCGAGATCCGGATCGCCTCCATCGTCATGTCGTGACGCATCTCCGAGCGGCTCCAGGCGCGCTCGGCGAGCTCCCACATGGTGGTGAGGTGCATCGGGTTGGTCCCGGTGACCTCGGCCAGGGCGATGATCGCGCCCTTGGGCGCGAGCAGCCGGCCGTTCAGATAACGCTCCCAGGACGTCTTGCTGTAGCCCGTGCGGTCGGAGACCGACGCGACACTCAGGCCGCTGCGGTCCACGACCCGCCTGAGCTGGCTCGTGAACTCCCTGATCTGCGGATCGAGTTCATCCGGCAAGGCCTTCCAACGAGGCATTGCTTCCCCCCTCTTCCCCCCGGTTGGTGCTGGTTGTTCCCTCGCGCACGGTGCCCCTTGCCGACTCCCCGTTGTGACTACCCACGAGGATGCCGCCAGGCAGGGTCTCAGTTCCCGGGGTGGGGGCGCACGGAAGCATCGGGGCCGCGCTCGCGCCCAGTCTCCCATCGACACACCAACCCGCCAACCGCCCCGCCCGGCTGCGGGCAGTCGCACGCCGCGTTCTCCGCGGGCAGTCGTGCCGCAGGGCGGCACGGGTGGGCGCGACGGCACCCCGCAAGCGCCGGGCCGCGCGACCCACCCCCGCCCAGCACCCACGCCGCCGGTCAGATCGCAAACCGGTCAGGGGATTCCGGACGACGTACCGGAACGGTCACTTCCGTGCCACAGCGCCCGGACACCCGTTGAACAGCCCCTTCACGGTGCAGGAACGTAATGCCCGACGGCGGCCCGTCCTCTCACGGGGGTGCGGACGGGCCGTCGTCCTAACTGTCGACAGTGAAGTGCAACGTGTCCTTCAGGAACGGAATCTCCAGCAGCGGATTCGGCTGCACCATCAACCCCAGCAGCACGATCACCAGCCCCAGCCCCCCGTACGTGACGATGTCCGTGAACCGGGACCGCACCGCGAGCATGCCGACGTCCGGCACCAGCCAGCGCAGCACGGACCCGGCCAGCAGAGCGACCCCGACCAGTAGCGTGCCCAGCCGGAACAGGTCCAGCGCGGTCAGCAGCAGCCCCAGTCCGACCGTGAGCAGCACGGCGAGGATCGGCCACTGACGGGCCGGCGCGGGGGCGTCTCCGGGCGCCGCCCTGCCGCCGCCCTCGGGGCGCGCGGTGTCCCGTGTGAACAGCGGGAACCGGCGGGTGGTGCGCCGCGGCGTGCCCTCGGCGTCGGGCGCGCTGACGGGGTCGCTCACCGTGACGTCCTCGTCCCGCCGCCGGGCCTCCCGCTCCTCGGGGACCCCCGAGGTGTCCGGGGCGTTCCGCTCAGCCGACACTGCGCTCCGCCGCCTCGACCACGTTGACCAGCAGCTGGGCCCGGGTCATCGGTCCGACGCCGCCCGGGTTCGGGGCGACCCAGCCGGCCACCTCGGCCACGCCCGGGTGGACGTCGCCCACGATCTTGCCCTCGGCGCTGCGGGAGACACCGACGTCCAGGACGGCCGCGCCGGGCTTGACGTCCTCGGGACGGATCAGATGGGCACTGCCCGCCGCGGCCACGATGATGTCCGCGCGCCGCAGATGCGCCGACAGATCACGCGTGCCGGTGTGGCACTGGGTCACGGTGGCGTTCTCGCTGCGCCGGGTCAGCAGCAACGGCATCGGACGGCCGATGGTCACACCGCGCCCGACGACCACCACCTCGGCGCCCTTGATCTCCACACCGTGGCGGCGCAGCAGGGTGATGATGCCGTTGGGGGTGCAGGGCAGCGGCGCGGGCTCGTTGAGGACGAGCCGGCCGAGGTTCATCGGGTGGAGGCCGTCGGCGTCCTTGCCCGGGTCCATCAGTTCGAGGATGCGGTTCTCGTCGATGCCCTTGGGCAGCGGCAGCTGGACGATGTAACCGGTGCAGTCGGGGTCCTCGTTCAGCTCGCGGACGACCGCCTCGATCTCCTCCTGCGTGGCCGTACCCGGCAGCTCGCGCTGGATGGAGGCGATGCCCACCTGGGCGCAGTCGCGGTGCTTTCCGGCGACGTACTTCTGGCTGCCGGGGTCCTCCCCGACGAGGATCGTGCCGAGGCCGGGCGTGACGCCCTTCTCCTTCAGCGCCGCCACGCGGGCGGTCAGATCGGACTTGATCTCTGCTGCGGTGGCCTTGCCATCGAGAATCTGGGCGGTCATGCCCCCCATCCTCGCGGATGACCGGGCCCGGGTTCCAATCCGCCCGCATGGCGGGCGGCCGCGCCGCCCCCGATCCCGTAATGCCCGTTTCCGTCCAAGATCAGCGATGTTGCACTTGCACAACACATACGGCGTATGCCTGGACAAGGAAAGCAACGGTCAAGAACGATGAGGACACAGTGCCGCGGGCAGAACCGGGGGGACGGACCGCATCTGTAGAAATTCCTCCGCGCCGAGCCTCGCGTCGTCCCCGCACCTGAAGCGCAACGGAGGAAGAACCGCCATGAGTTTCGGCGACCCGAACAACCCCTACGGGCAGCCGCCCCAGCAGCCGCCGGCCGGGAACCCGGGCTACGGCTACCCGCAGCAGCCCGGCGCCCCGCAGCAGGGCTACGGCTATCCCGCCGCCCCGCCGATGTCCCAGCCGTACGGCGGCGGCTACGTCCCGACGCAGATGCCGGGCATCACGCGCGCCGCGCAGATCATGCTCGGCATCGTCGCCCTGGCCCACGTGATCATCGCGGCGATGTACGGATACGCGCTGTCCGAGTGGGACGAGACGATGGCCGAGGCCGGCATCACGGGTGACGCCGAGGCCGAGCGGTTCGCCGACCTGGGCAAGGGCGTCGTCGTCTTCTTCCTGGGGCTGGCCGCCGTCTTCGCGGTCCTGGGCCTGGTGCTGCTGCTCCAGTACGCCAAGGGGGGCAACGGCGTCCGCGTCTGCTCGATCATCTACGGCTCGTTCGCGATCGTCAGCGGCATCTTCATGATCGCCGCGTACGGCCTCGGTCTGCTCATCATGGTGGTCGCGATCCTGCTGATCGTCTTCGCCTCGAAGCGCGCCAGCGCGGAATGGTTCAGGCGACCGCGGTACTGAACACCTCCAGCCACTCCTGCGCGAGGGCCGTGTCCCACCCGAACGAGGGGGACACGGCCCTCGCGCGTCAGACGCCGTTCGGGTCCGTGGTCGCCGCGCGGAGCACGGCCGCACCCGTCGGTGTGAGGGTGTGCAGCACGGACGGGCCGTTCCGGACGGTGGTGACGAGGCCCGCGTCGCGCAGCGCGGTGGCGTGTCTGCTCGCGGCGGATGCCGAGATGCCGGCGGCGCGCGCGATCTCGCCGGTCGTGGCGCCCGTGGACGCGGCGTACAGGGCGATCGCACGGGCCCGTCCGAGCAGGTTGGTCAGGGACCGCCCGGGAACCTCGGTCCCCAGAGGGCCGGCCGGGGTGTCCGGTTCGTGGAGCAGCGAGTACCAGAGCACGGGCGGCAGTTCGGGGTCCGCGAACGCGACCGGCTCGCCCCAGTTGAAGTAGGAGGGGACGAGCGTGATCCCCCGGCCGTTCAGGTACAGGTCCCGGTCCGCCGTCTGCCGGGAGTAGTCGACCTCCAGGACCGGAGGGCGCCACCGCATCATGGGCCCGAGGCCGGCGAGCATGCCCTCCACGCCACCGTCGAGCAGCGCACGGCAGCGCGCCGCGCGCTCGCCCTCGACGCGGGCCCGAACCTGCTCCTCGTGGGGAACGACGACCGCTTCGTAGTACGCGCGCAGCATCCCCACGAACTCCCTGCGCGCCTCCGGCTCGGCCAGCCGGGCGGCCCACGGCGGTGCTCCGACGATCCGGTCGAGGATGGTCATCTCCTCGACGACCCGTCGGGGCGGCGTGGCCATCATGGCCTCCACCCCCGATTCCCAGTCGCCCACACCCTGGGCCGGAGTCAGAAAGTCCGGGAAGTACGCGGCCCGGGGATACAACGGCCGGAGCACGCCGCGTACAAGGCGCTCCAAGCCCTGTTCGCCGATGTGCCGCCGCGCCTCGCGGTACCACCCCGCGTAGGCCCAGCGCCCCCGCCGGGACTGCAAGCGGTGCAGGCTGGCCGCGACCTCCCAGAGCGGGTCCGGAGCCGCGGCGATTCTGGTTCTGGCCAGATCGACATCACTGAAATGGACGCGGAGCACCTCGTTCATCCCCCTCGAACTGAGCCTTTGATCTGGAGCGCAACAGCGTTGGTCGGACGCTGCGGGTGGGCGATCGTAGGTCAAGGAAGCCAGGACTCGATAAACGGGGGCTCAACGGGATCGCGAGGATCGGGCGGAGGTGAGCCGTGCCGGCACCTCAGGTACTCGATGAGTTGCTGCGTCAGCTGAGGTCACGTGGCGGGCAGGACGCCGACGGGTCCGAACTGCGGGCGCTGATCCACTGGTTGGGACGCCGGATCGGCGCGGAGATCGCCCTGGTCGACCGCACGGGCAGGGTGGAGGTGTCCACTGCCCGGCTCGCACCGGACGTCCTCGACGGCGTCCGGCCGACGCTGGAGCGGTTGTCGAACGGATGCCTGGCCGCCGCGGCCGCTCAGGTGGGCGCCGTACATGTGCGGTGCGAGGCGCTGGGACGGCACGTGCCGCGTCCGGTGCTGGTGGTGGGCAGCCCGTCACCGCTGACGCGGGAGTCGATGGTGCTGGTGTCCCATGTCGCCTCTCTGGCCGAGGTGTTGCGACGCGCCCGACAGGCCGACGACCTCGCTCTCCGCCATCGCGAGGTGGCGGCACGGCTGCGCCTGGCGGTCTTCATGGCCCTGATGACCGGAGAACTCGCGCTGGCCCGCCGGATGACGACCGGTGCGGTGCCTCCGTTGCTCGACGCCGAGCGTCTGCGCGTCCACCTGCTGCGCTGCCCACCTTCGGACCGCGGCAGGCTCATCGCCACCTACCAGGACGCTTCCGGCTATCACGGTCGCGGCTTGATGGTGCGGTGCCCCGTCTACGACGACCACCTCATCTGTCTCCTGGCCACGGACCACGACGACGGCGACGACAGCGGGGACGGTGACCTCGCCGCGCCCTTGCGGGAGCTGGTACGGGACAACCCGCAGTACGCGCTGGGCATCAGCGCTCCCCAGCCCCTGCCCGCCACCGCACGGGCCTACGACCAAGCCCGCCACGCCCTGGCTGTCGCCCGTCACACGCCCGAACGGGTCGCCGACCACCTCGACCGGCCACCGCTCGCCGGACTGCTCCCCCGCCGGCAGGCCCGGGCCTGGGCGAGGGCGTTCCTGGAGCCGATCCGGGAAGCTCCCCGACTCACCCTCGACATCACCGGCCTTGCCCTGAACTTCCCCCGCTCCGGTGTGGCGCGACTGCTCGACGTCAGCCGCAACACCGTCGCCGCCCACCTCAAACGGGTCCAGGACACCCTCGGTCTCGACCTGCGCGACCCCCACAGCCGCGCCGATCTCGCCCTGGCCCTCGCGATCACCGGCCTCCCCCTGCCCGACGGCGGCACGGTGACCGAGCCTTCGCCGACCCCCTCGGTGGACGGTCTGCTGTCCACCGAGCCGGCCGTCACCTGGGCTCACGCCTATCTCCAGCCCCTGCGGCTCGGCACCGACAGCACCGTGCGCCGGACCCTGCGTGCCTGGATCGAGGCAGGCACCGATGCCCAGCGCACGGCCCGCGACCTCGGCATCAGCCGCACCACCGTTCGCGCCCACCTGGGCACCGCCGAACTGCTGCTGCGACGCAGCCTCCTGGCTCCGGGCCCCGGCACCCACGAACTGGTCCACGCGTTCCGCATCGCGGACCGTGCACCGTGAACAGTCATCCACCCACACCTGCGCATCGTGCGCATTGGCCGCGGCCCACGGCGCTCCTACAGTCAGGACGGCTTGGATCGACAGGGGGAACGCATCCATGTACAGCGTCATCGTCGTCCCGCCGGCCTGCGCACGGCCGGCCGACCAGATCAGGATCGCCACGGGTGAGCGGCTCGCCTTCGGCCGGGGCGAGAACGCGCGCGGCCTCACCATCGCGCACGAGGGAGTGCCCCGGATCGCCGGGGAGATCACGGCGCTCCGGACCTTCTGGCTGCTGAACAACCTCAGTGAGGACCAGACGTACGTCGTCGAGAACCCGGAGGGCGCCGGCGAGCACATCAAGGTCGCGCCCGGCCGTGTGGACGCACCCGTACCGTTCGAGTTCGCGCGTGTCGTCCTGCCGGCCTCGGGGGACCTGCTGACCTTCGACGTGTGGGCGCCGCGGCACACCTTCCGCAGCGTCACCCGGCACGAACTCTCCGGGGCCCACACCACTCCGGCGTTCACGCTCGACCGCACGAAGAGGTACTTCGCGGTGCTGGCCGCGCTGTGCGAGCCCCGCCTGCGGGGCGAGCCGCACGCCCCCTTGCCGACTGTCGATCAGCTCGTCGAGCGGCTGACGGCGGTGTGGGCGACGGTCAACCGCTCCACGGTCTACTGGAACATCGACTACCTCGCGCTCAAGCTGCGGCTGCGACCGGGCCCTGAAACGGGACAGGCCGGTCAGCGCCTGAACGGCAAGAAGGAGTCCCTGGTGTCGTTGGCTCTCCGCTTCGATCTGGTCCGCGAGGACGACCTGGTCGTGCTGGCCCCGCCCCTGAGGAAGGCGCGGGTGTGAACAGCGGACGGCCGCACGCCGTCGCTGTCCCGAGGGGGTACCGGATCGGGCGCTGGGAGGTGCGCGAGCCCCTCGGCTCGGGCGCGTTCGCCACCGTCTACGCCGGACGGCTCGTCGGCGACGGCCCGGGGAAACTCCCCGGCCGGGCAGCGCTGAAAGTCCTGCCCACCGGCACCCGCACGGCGCGCCGACCGCGTCATCTGCGTGAACTGGCCGAGCGGGAGATCGGGTTGCTCAGTCGGCTGCGGTCGCCGCGGCTCATCCGGATGTACGAGTCGCTGACGATCGACGCCCCGGACGTACCGGAACTCGACGGTGCCACCGTCCTCGTACTGGAGCGGGCGGAGGGCTCCCTGGACGCCGTACGGCCCACGGACCCCGGCCCGCTCCTCACCCAGATCTGCGAGGGACTGGCCCAGTTGCACGGGGCGGGCTGGGTGCACGGCGATCTGAAGCCCGCCAACGTCCTGTTGACGAGGGACGGTTCGGTCCGGCTCGCGGACTTCGGCATGTCCGCCGAGATGGAGGGGACGCACGCCTACGCGCCCGCCTTCTCCACGCCGGACTACTCACCCCCGGAGCTGCTGTGGCCGGAGTTGGACGAGCGGGGAGCCCGGATCCACCCGTCGGCGGACGTCTGGGCCTTCGGCGTCCTCGCCCACAAGACCCTGACCAGCGCTTTCCCCTTCCCCGGCGACACAACGGACGCCCGCTGCGACGAGGCGACCCGGTACGCGAGGGGAGGCGTCGAGCTACGGCTGTCCCCAGAACTGCCGCACGCCTGGCGGCAGATCATCCGGCGTTGCCTGGGACGTACGCACACCGAACGGGTGGGCACGGAGGCGCTGTTGCGCCAGGTGGAGTCGGCAGCGGGGCGGGGCCCCACCCCGCTGCGAACGGCGACAGCCGCTCAGGCGGCCCACACCCCCGCCGACGCGCTCCGGCTGGCGAAGTAGAGCTTGAACTTCGTTCCGTCCTTGACGTCCGTGGCGAGCACGGCCCAGATTCCGGCCTTCGTGTTCACGTAGCCGCGCTCCGCGCAGTAGGGGTCGCCGCTGGTGGGGTAGAAGCAGGCCATGACCTCGTCGGCGGACTTGGTCTTGATGTTGATGTCGGCACAGTTGCCCGTGGTGTAGAGGTACGACCCCTGGCTCGTCGGGTACGTGATCGGCCCTTCCGCCTTGGAGTAACTGCGGGCACTGCCGTAGCAGGTCGCCGCGTTGGCGGGGGATGCGAGACCGATCAGGCCGGCGCCGGCCAGCGCACCCGTGACAGCGGCCACGACACATCGCTTGCCCATGTTCATGATTCCCCCGTTTGCTGAGTACTGACAGCGGTCGATCTCCGGCGTGCGCTCAAGAGACGGCGGGAACGCTAGCCGGACGGGTGCCGCCGCGGAACCTGGAACCTTGCAGGTTGCGGCACGGCACAGGGCCCGCCGTTGACGCCGGCGGGCCCTGTGTCGTGCTGCTCGGGGCAGCCGTTCCGCTCAGTGGAAGAAGTGGCGCGTGCCCGTGAAGTACATGGTCACGCCCGCCTTCTTCGCGGCCTCGACGACCAACTCGTCGCGGACCGAACCGCCGGGCTGGACCACGGCCTTGACGCCCGCGGCGGTGAGGATCTCCAGGCCGTCGGGGAACGGGAAGAACGCGTCGGAGGCGGCGTAGGAACCGGCCGCGCGCTCGGCGCCCGCCCGCTCCACCGCCAGCTTCGCGGAGTCGACGCGGTTGACCTGGCCCATGCCGACGCCCACCGAGGCGCCGTCCTTGGCGAGCAGGATCGCGTTGGACTTGACGGCCCGGCACGCCTTCCAGGCGAAGGCGAGTTCGGCCAGCTCGGCCTCCGAGAGGGCCTCGCCGGTGGCGAGGGTCCAGGTGGCGGGGTCGTCGCCCTCGGCCTGGAGACGGTCGGTGACCTGGAGCAGCGCGCCGCCGTCGATGGGCTTGACCTCGACCGGGTACTCGGGGCGGCCCGGGGCGCGCAGCACGCGGATGTTCTTCTTCTTGGTGAGGGCCTCCAGCGCGCCGTCCTCGTAGTCGGGCGCGACGACGACCTCGGTGAAGATCTCGGCGACCTGCTCCGCCATCTCCTTGCTCACCGGCCGGTTGACGGCGATGACACCGCCGAATGCCGACAGCGGGTCGCAGGCGTGCGCCTTGCGGTGCGCCTCGGCGACGTCCGCGCCGATCGCGATGCCGCAGGGGTTGGCGTGCTTGATGATCGCGACGCACGGCTCGTCGTGGTCGTACGCGGCACGGCGCGCGGCGTCCGTGTCCGTGTAGTTGTTGTACGACATCTCCTTGCCGTGCAGCTGCTCGGCCTCGGCCAGACCGCCCGTGCCCGCGGTGTAGAGGGCGGCGGGCTGGTGCGGGTTCTCGCCGTAGCGCAGGGTGTGGGCGCGCTCCAGGCTGGTGGCGAGGAACTCCGGGAACTGCGAGTCGTCGGCGGGCGCGTAGGAGGAGGCGAACCAGGAGGAGACGGCGATGTCGTACTCCGCCGTGTGCCGGAAGGCCTCCGCGGCGAGCCGCTTGCGGGTGGTGAGGTCGAAACCGCCGTCGCGGACGGCCGCGAGGACGTCGCCGTAGCGGGCGGGGCTGGTGACGACGGCGACGGAGGGGTGGTTCTTGGCGGCGGCGCGCACCATGGACGGGCCGCCGATGTCGATCTGCTCCACGCACTCGTCGGGCGTGGCGCCGGAGGCGACGGTCTCGCGGAACGGGTAGAGGTTCACAGCGACGAGGTCGAACGGCTCCACGCCCAGCTCGGTGAGCTGCCGCCGGTGGTCCTCCAGGCGCAGGTCGGCGAGGATGCCGGCGTGGACCTTGGGGTGCAGGGTCTTGACGCGGCCGTCCAGGCACTCGGGAAAGCCGGTGAGCTCCTCGACCTTGGTGACGGGGACGCCCGCGGCGGCGATCCTCGCGGCGGTGGACCCGGTGGAGACGAGCTCCACGCCGGCCTCGTGCAGGCCGCGCGCGAGGTCCTCGAGGCCGGTCTTGTCGTAGACGGAGACGAGCGCCCGTCGGATGGCCCGCTTGTTGCTCTCGGCGGTCACTGGATAACTACCTTTCGTCCCTCAATGCGATAGCCGTTGCGGGCGAGCCGCCCCACGACCTCGACGAGCAGCCTTCGCTCGACTTCCTTGATGCGCTCGTGCAGAGCGCTCTCGTCGTCCTCGTCCCGGACCTCGACCACGCCCTGCGCGATGATCGGCCCGGTGTCGACGCCGTCGTCGACGAAGTGGACGGTGCAGCCGGTGACCTTGGCGCCGTACGCGAGCGCGTCCCGTACGCCGTGGGCCCCGGGGAAACTGGGCAGCAGGGCGGGGTGGGTGTTGACGAACCGCCCGCCGAAGCGCGCGAGGAACTCCTTCCCCACGATCTTCATGAACCCGGCGGACACCACGAGGTCCGGCTCGTGGGCGGCGACGGCCTCGGCGAGCGCCGCGTCCCACTCCTCGCGGGTCGGGTAGTCCTTGACCTTGCGGACGAAGGTCGGCAGTCCGGCGCGCTCGGCGCGGGCCAGCCCCTCGATGCCCTCGCGGTCGGCGCCGACGGCCACGATCTCGGCTCCGTACGCCTCGGCTCCGACGGCGGCGATCTCGTCGAGGAGCGCCTGGAGGTTGGTGCCGGATCCGGAGACCAGCACGACGAGACGCCTGGCGCGCTCGGCCACGGGCTTGGCGGCCACGGTGGGGCCCTTTCTCGGGGAGCGTCTGTACGGTCGGCGGCACAGCGCTTTGTACATTCCTACGAATGCTTCGGGTTCCCGGATACGGGGAAGCCTACGAAGCGGCCGACCGTCAGCAACGATACCGGCACACCGGGCGGCCCCCACGGGACGGGGGCGTGGCCGGAAGGTAGCGTCTGGGAAGAGCCGGTCCGGGAAAGCGGGGCCGGGGAGCGCCGGGGGCACGTGGGAACGCGAGCCGCACCCCGGGCGTTCACAGGATGACGGACCCGGGCCGGAGAGCTGACGGGAACGCTCCAGCTCAGTCGTAGTCGATACGTCGTGCGAGGCGGTCGCGCCGTACCACGCCGTGCTTCATTAAGGGGAAGACGCTCACTTGATGCCGGACCGCAGCCTGCGACTCCTCACGTTCCCCCAGCAGTCGGCCCAGGGAGGGGAGCGGGGCGGCGTGCTGCTGCGGGAGCGCCCCGCCTCGCCGCCCGACGCGCCCCGGGGCGAGGGCGGTGACGACCGGCGCCGTGACGGCGGGGGCGCCGACGGTTCCCAGGGATCGCAGGGCACCCAGGACGACAACCCGTTCGCGCCGCCGCCGGAGGGCACCCCCGACCGGCCGTGGCAGCCGCGGCACCCCTCCGGCGGGGAGGGCGGCCGCTCTCCCTGGGGCCGGAACTGGAGCGACCGGCAGCCCGGCCGCTCCCCCGGCGGCTTCGGCGAGCGTCCGCGCGGCCCCGAGGGGCAGGGCGGCGGTCCGCAGGGGCCCGGCATGCGCTGGGACCCCACGGATCCGGCCCAGCGCCGCGCCCGCTTCGCCCTGCTGTCCGGCATGTGGGCCTTCTTCTTCGCCCTGTTCAACTGGCCGTACGTCGCGCTGCTGCTGGGCGCGCTGGCCCTGTACTGGGGCATCAGCGCACTGCGCGCCAAGCCCCGCACCCCGGACCCGGACTCCCCGGCGCCCGAGCAGAAGGGCCGCCCGCAGACCACGGCCGCGGTGAGCGGACTGGTCACGGGCTCGCTGGCGCTGGCCCTGGTCGCCGCGTCCTTCACGGCCCAGCTGGTCTACAGCGACTACTACACGTGCACCAACGACGCGCTCACCCATGAGGCCCGCCAGTCCTGCAACGACCTCCTGCCGGAGCAGCTGCGCGACCTCCTGGGCACGACGGACTGACGCCACCGCACTCATTCCGGGGCGCCGGCCCCGGGGTCCGTGTCCCGCACGGCGAACGGCATCTCCCAGTCCCACACCTCGTCCCGCGCACCGGAGGCGGGGGTGACGAGGTACGGCTCGTCGTCGGGGTCGTCGGGCGGGACGGGTGGAAGGGGCGGGAGCGGGGGGCGCCGGAGCGGCCTTCCGGGGCTCCCCGGGTCGTCGGCGGGCGGGCGGTGGCGCCAGGCGCGTACCGCCAGTGACACCGGGACCGCCACCAGGGCGAGCCATGCCAGTGCGGCGGCTCCGACGTGCCACCAGACCGGGCCGAACCGGGCGAGCGCGGCCACGCCCAGCGGCCCGCCCGCGAGCGCGGCGAGCACGGACAGCACGGCCGCGCAGAGCCCGGCCGCCACTCCCGCCGCACCGGCGGTCCGGCCGGGCGTCCACGCGGGGGCCGGTGCGCGTCCGCTCCTCGTGGCGCCCCGGCCCACGAGCCACCCCACCACCACCCCCGCCGCCACCGGCAGCGTTCCCGCCGCCCAGTTCACCGCGGTCCCGGCCCCGGCGTCCGGCACCGCCGCCAGCAGCGGGAGCGGCGGCAGCGCCGGGGCGGGCGCGGAGGACAGCGGGGTCACCGAGACGCCGGTGCCGAGGAGGAAACCCGGGCCGAGGGCGTACGCGGCCGCCCACACCGCGGCGTTCGGCAGCAGCGTGACACAGAGCAGCAGTACCGCCAGCCACCCCGACCAGCCCTCCGTCAGCCGCGGGAAGGCCCGCCGGGTCTCCCCGGCGTGCCAGGCCAGCGACACCGCCAGCAGCAGCGCCCCGCCTCCGGCCAGCACCGCCGCCCCGGCCGCCGCCGCCCGCGCGACGACCCCGGGGCGGCCGTCCGGCCCGAGGACCAGATGGCGTACGCGCCTCGGCAGCACCGCCCCCAGCAGCCGCTCCAGCGGTCCGCTCGGACGGCCGTACGCCGTCCACACCCCCGCCCCCGCGGCCAGCCCGGCGACCAGCGGCACACACACCCCGGTCCACGGCCACGCGGGCCGCAGCCCGCCGCCGGAGGCGTAGAGCGCGGCGGGCGCGCCGACGGCGAGGTAGCCGAGGACGACTCCCGCCCACGCCGTACGGCCGGGAACCAGCGGGGCCTCGCCCGCCGACTCCCCCGCGCCTCCCTCGGCCGCGTCGCGGGCCGCCCGGTGCAGCAGCCACACCGGGAGCACGAGCGGCAGCAGCGGCACCACGCCCACCGGTGCGGGAACGCCGGAGAGCGTGTCGATGCGGACCAGTTCGGTGCCGTGCGCCAGCAGCCACAGGGCCGCCGCGACGTGCAGGGCGCCATCGGGTCCGCTGTCGGGGTACGGCGAGCTGATCCACAGCAGCACCACCAGCATGGTGAAGGCCGCGAGCCCCAGCCCGGCCGCGAGGGCACCGCCGAGGAGGGCCGGGGCCAGCCCGGGCGAACGGTCCCGCACCCGGGTGAGCAGGGCGGCCGGTGTCGTACGGCGAGCGGTCGACTGGGTCACGCCCGCCATGCTCCCAACGACACGCGCTTTCCCGGTGTAACGGGCGAAGCACCGCTGTGTCGCTCAATATACGTTTATGTACTTTTTCGTACGGAGGGGCGTCCGGTGACGCGGAGCCCCGACACCCCGCTCCCCCCGCCCCACGAACGCCGACGCCTGCGCGAGGCGGCTTCGCTGACGCGGGCTCAGCTCGCGGAGCGCGTGGGCGTACGGCCCGACACGGTGCGGGCGTGGGAGTCCGGCCGCAGCGCACCGCGCGGCCGGAACCGGGAGGCGTACACGAAGCTGCTGGCCGGTCTGGCCGAGTCGGCCGACGCAGGGAAGCGGGCGCCCGTGGCCGCTCGTCAGAGGGAGGAGGGCGCAGCGGTGGTGACGGTGTGTCTGGACAAACCGGGGCACGGATCGGTCGTACCGGAGCCGTCCGCCTTCATGCGGACGCCGTCCGCGTCCCCTGCGCACGTGCCGCACGGTCACGAGGGCTACGCGGGCCTGACGCCCGTTCAGGCCTTCGACGCCCTGTACTCCTTCTGCGCCCCCGCCCTCGTCCGTCAGGCCTATCTGCTCACCGGCCGCCGCGACCTCGCCCGCGAGTCCGTGGAGCGCGCCTTCCAGCTGGCCTGGGATCGCTGGCCCGAGGTGGCCCGCGACCCCGATCCGCCCGGCTGGGTGCGCGCGGCCACGTACGAGTGGGCGCTCTCCCCCTGGCACCGCTTCCGTCGCCGCCACCGGCACCCCGAACCGCCGCCCCCCGACGCGGAGGACCGCGCGCTCCTCGAGGTCCTGCTGCACCTGCCGCCGCCGTACCGCCGCACGCTCCTGCTGTACGACGGTGTCGGCCTCGACCTGCCCGAGACGGCGGCGGAGACGGAGGCCAGCACCTGGGCGACGGCCGGCCGGCTGACGCACGCGCGGGAGGCCGTCGCCGCCCGGCTCCCGGAACTGTCGGATCCGGACGAGCTGCACCGGCGGCTGGCCGAGCTGGCCTCCACCGGGCGGCTGCGGGCGTCCGAGCCGCCGGAGGTGCGCGGGGGCAGCGAACGCCGGGCCCGGTTCTGGACCCGGGCCGCCATCGCCTTCACGGTCGCCCTGATCGGCACCACGGCGCTCACCCTGCGCACGTCCCCCACCCGCTACGAGCCGCCGGTGCCGCCCGGGGAGACGGTACGGGGCGTTCCGCCACGGGTGGCACCCGGCCCGCTGTCGGAGGACCAGCGCGAGCTGCGCGACCGGCTGCGGGAGGAGCTCCCGCGCGGGCCGGAACGGCTGGCTCCGCAGACGCGGTGACCTCGGGCGAGGAAGAAGAGGACGAGGACGACGGTGGGCCCGTCCCCCCTGAGGGGAACGGGCCCACCCGTGCCAGTGCCGGTGATCCGGCCGTGGCGTCAGCCGGCGAGGATCGCGCGCGCCAGCTTCGCCGTCTCGGTCGGGGTCTTGCCGACCTTGACGCCGGCGGCCTCGAGGGCCTCCTTCTTGGCGGCGGCCGTGCCGGAGGAGCCGGAGACGATGGCGCCGGCGTGGCCCATGGTCTTGCCCTCGGGCGCGGTGAAGCCCGCGACGTAGCCGACGACCGGCTTCTTCACGTTCTCCTTGATGTAGGCCGCGGCCCGCTCCTCGGCGTCGCCGCCGATCTCACCGATCATCACGATCAGGTCGGTGTCGGGGTCGGCCTCGAACGCGGCGAGCGCGTCGATGTGCGTGGTGCCGATGACCGGGTCGCCGCCGATGCCCACGGCGGAGGAGAAGCCGATGTCGCGCAGCTCGTACATCATCTGGTACGTCAGCGTGCCGGACTTCGAGACCAGGCCGATGCGGCCCGGCTTGGTGATGTCGCCCGGGATGATGCCGGCGTTCGACTGACCGGGGGTGATCAGACCCGGGCAGTTCGGGCCGATGATCCGGGTCTTGTTGCCCTTCTCCACGGCGTACGCGTAGAAGGCGGCGGAGTCGTGCACCGCGATGCCCTCGGTGATGACGACCGCGAGCGGGATCTCGGCGTCGATGGCCTCGACCACGGCGGCCTTGGCGAAGGCCGGCGGGACGAAGAGGACGGACACGTTGGCGCCCGTCTTCTCCATCGCCTCGGCGACCGTGCCGAAGACCGGGATCTCGTTGCCGTCGATGTCGACGGACGTGCCGGCCTTGCGCGGGTTCACGCCACCGACGATGTTCGTGCCGTCGGCCAGCATGAGCTTGGTGTGCTTCATGCCCGTGGCACCGGTCATGCCCTGGACGATGACCTTGCTGTCCTTGTTGAGGAAGATAGCCATGGCTGTGTAGTCCCTCGTCCCTTACTTCGCAGCAGCCGCGAGCTCGGCGGCCTTGTCGGCCGCGCCGTCCATGGTGTCCACGCGCTGGACCAGCGGGTGGTTGGCATCGGAGAGGATCTTGCGACCCAGCTCGGCGTTGTTGCCGTCGAGGCGGACGACGAGGGGCTTGGTGACTTCCTCGCCCTTGTCCGCGAGCAGCTGAAGCGCCTGCACGATGCCGTTGGCGACCTCGTCGCACGCGGTGATGCCGCCGAAGACGTTGACGAAGACGGACTTGACGTCCGGGTCGCCCAGGATGATCTCCAGGCCGTTCGCCATGACGGCGGCGGAGGCGCCACCGCCGATGTCGAGGAAGTTGGCGGGCTTGACGCCGCCGTGCGCCTCACCGGCGTAGGCGACGACGTCCAGGGTGCTCATGACGAGACCCGCGCCGTTGCCGATGATGCCGACCTCGCCGTCGAGCTTGACGTAGTTGAGGTTCTTCTCCTTGGCGGCCGCCTCGAGCGGGTTGGCCGAGGCCTTGTCCTGGAGGGCCTCGTGCTCCGGCTGGCGGAACTCGGCGTTCTCGTCCAGGGAGACCTTGCCGTCCAGGGCGATGACGTCACCGGAGGCGACCTTGGCCAGCGGGTTGACCTCGACGAGGAGCGCGTCCTCGGCGACGAAGGTCTTCCACAGGGTGACCAGGACGTCCGCGACCTTGTCGGCGACCTCGGCCGGGAAGTTCGCGGCCTCGACGATCTCGCGGGCCTTGGCGGGGGTCACACCCTCGTTGGCGTCGATCGGCGTCTTGGCGACGGCCTCCGGACGGGTGGCGGCCACCTCCTCGATCTCCATGCCGCCCTCGACGGAGGCGATGGAGAGGAAGGTGCGGTTGGCACGGTCGAGGAGGAAGGAGACGTAGTACTCCTCCAGGATCTCCGGGGCCGTCTCGGCGATCATCACCTTGTGGACCGTGTGGCCCTTGATGTCCATGCCGAGGATGTCCGTCGCGCGGGCGACGGCCTCGTCCGGGGTCCCGGCGAGCTTGACGCCGCCGGCCTTGCCACGGCCGCCGACCTTCACCTGGGCCTTGACGACGGACTTGCCACCGAGACGCTCGGTGGCTGCGCGGGCCGCCTCAGGCGTGTCGATGACTTCACCGGCCAGCACCGGTACATCGTGCTTGGCGAAGAGGTCCCTCGCCTGGTACTCGAACAGGTCCACGCGCTTCCGTCCCTATCAGTGATCTCGCGGTTCGTTGGATGCGTGGGCGTGCCGCGAAGGGCAACGTGACGTCCGCTGTGTCACAAGGGAGGCGCACACGGTGTCCGAGCGCGCGGCATGTCCGTCTCGCAGGTTATCGCCGCTTGGGGGGCCGCTCTAAATCGCGGGTCACACGTGAGCGGTGATACCTGTCACATGATGCCGTCTTCTCTGGCACGGCGTGCCGGGAGTGAGGGGCCTCACCGGGCTGGGGTTGACCCGGTGAGGCCCTGTCGAACAACCCGGAGGGCGGGGAACGCCCTGTTCTCCGGGGTGCGGGGTGACCGGCCCCCACCCCAATGGGGGCCGGCCGCCCCTCCACGAGGTTCCGACCGGACGGACCGACGGCTTTCGGCTGTCCGGGTCCTGATGCCCCGCGGAGTCCTTTGTTACCCGCGAGTCAGGTACGGATGGGGGCGGTGGGCGCGTGCGGCCGGACACGGACCGACGGTGCCCGGACGGGCAGGGGGCTGCCGCGCCCTCGCGCGTACGCACGCATCCGCCGCGCGCGGGGACCGCTCCCTAGGCGGGTGAGACCGGCACGTCCCGGTACCGGTCCCGCGGGCCGGTCGCCGCCTCGGCGCACGCGGTGGCGCCGGGGACGAGCCGGAGGGCCGGGCGGTGGTGCGCGGTGACGGCGTACGCGTCACCGTGGCGCGGCGTGCCGTGGTCCAGGGCCGAGCCACTCCCTGTCACGCCGTCCGACGGGCCGGCGGGAGCGCCGGATACGGGGATCGGGCCGGCGTGGGCGGCGCCCGGCACGGGCCGGTGGCCGGGGTCATCGTGGGACGCGCCGACGGCGGCGGGGAACGCCGGGCCGTGGGCAGCGGGTCCCGCGACCTGCCCCGCGGTGCCGACGGGTCTGTCCGGCCCCTTCGGCTCGTCCGGGGTGTCCCGGCCGGGCTCGTCGGGCCGCGGCGTCGGAGCGCCCGACTCCGGGTCGAGCGTGTGCGGCTCGGGCGCGGGCGCTTCGGGCGCGTCCGGTTCCGGGAGGGGCCGCTCCGGCACGTCGGGCGGTTCCGGGGCCTCCGGCAGCGGTGCGGGCAGGTCCGGACCGGGCAGCGGGAGCAGTTCCCCCGTCGCCTCGTCCAGCCGGCCGGCCACCGTGCCCACCAGTTCCGCGGTCGGCCGCAGCACCCGCTCGTCCACGGAACGGACCACGGTCTCGGTCAACGGACGAATCGGGTCGGCAGCGTCCGGCCGCGGCGAGGTGAGGGCGTCGAGCACCGCCGTGGGACCGTCCGCGCCGGGCGGCGTGCCCGGACCGGTCGACGCCAGGGACCCGACGGTGGAGGCGACCTCCCCGGCGGCGGTGGAGGTCTCCCCCGCGGGTCCGCCGTCGGCCGCCTGTGCCCGCTCCCCGCACAGCACGCCGAGCACGAAGACCGCGCCCACCAGCAGCGCCAGTTGGACCGCACGCCGCCCGGCCGCCACGCGCATCGCGCGCACAGCGGCACCGGGCACGGCTGCTGACCGGGTCAAGAGGGGCGGGTCCTCCCGGGCGACGGGACGGCTGAGGACGCTGCACGGTCCCCATCGAACGGCGTCGATACTCGCACGCGACTCCTGAGGTTGCGCAAGCCCTCTGTTACCGATGGATACTCATGTCCCTTTTCAACGGACCGAGTCCGCCCCTCACCCCGCGTCCGGTATCGGCAGCGGCCGCTTCTCGATCGCCGCCGCCATCACCTCCGGGAACAGATCGGGGGTGCAGGCGAACGCCGGGGCGCCCAGCGCGGCCAGCGCCGCCGCGTGCTCCCTGTCGTACGCGGGCGCTCCCTCGTCGGACAGGGCGAGCAGCGTCACGAACTGCACGCCCGACGCCTTCATCGCCGCCACCCGCTTGAGCATCCCGTCGCGTATTCCCCCTTCGTAGAGGTCGCTGATCAGCACGACCACCGTCTCCGCGGGCCGGGTGATCCGCGACTGGCAGTACGCCAGGGCCCGGTTGATGTCCGTGCCGCCGCCGAGCTGGGTGCCGAAGAGCACGTCGACGGGGTCGTCGAGCCGGTCGGTGAGGTCGACGACCGCCGTGTCGAAGACGACGAGCCGGGTGTCGATCGACCGCATGGACGCCAGCACCGCCCCGAACACCGACGCGTACACGACGGACGCCGCCATCGACCCGGACTGGTCGACGCAGAGGACGACCTCCTTCCGCACCGTCCGCGAGGCGCGCCCGTAGCCGACGAGCCGCTCGGGCACGACCGTCCGGTACTCCGGGAGGTAGTGCTTGAGATTGGCGGCGATCGTGCGGTTCCAGTCGATGTCGTGGTGGCGGGGCCGGCTGACGCGGGCGCTGCGGTCGAGGGCGCCGGTGAGAGTGGCCCGGGTGCGGGTGGCGAGCCGCTTCTCCAGGTCCTCGACGACCTTGCGGACGACCGCCCGTGCCGTCTCCTTCGTCGTCTCCGGCATCGCCTTGTTGAGCGACAGCAGCGTGCCGACGAGGTGGACGTCGGCCTCGACCGCCTCCAGCATCTCCGGTTCCAGCAGGAGCGTGGCGAGGCCGAGCCGGTCGATGGCGTCGCGCTGCATGACCTGGACGACCGAGGAGGGGAAGTAGGTCCGGATGTCCCCGAGCCAGCGCGCCACCGAGGGCGCCGACGCCCCGAGACCCGCCGAACGCTCCCCGCCCGCCCGCGGCTTGTCCCCCTTTCCGTAGAGCGCGGTGAGCGTCCCGTCCATCGCGGCGTCCCGCCCGGACAGCGCGCACCCGGTCCCGTCGGCCGTGTCCCCGCCGAGCACCAGCCGCCAGCGCCGCAGCCGCTCCTGCGCCGGATCGGTCGTCGCGCCCGCCTCGCCCTGTCGTTGTGTGTCCGTCATCCCGTCACCCCCGCGAGCCCGTCACGCGCTCCCTCGTCGTCCTCGTCCTGTCCCAGCAGCAGCCGCACCACCGGCAGCACGGCGTCCGCCCGCTCGGTGTCGAACTCGGGCGCGAAGCCCGGTGCGCCGGAACCGGCGGTCGCCGCGCGTCCGCGTGCCCCCGGCCCGCGCCGGACGAGTTCGCCGAGGGTGCGCCGCACGCCCGGTTCGTACGCCGAGAACGTCCGCCGCAGCAGCGGCAGTACGTCCGTGAACGCCTCCGCCGGTACGCCCGTCAGCCACGCGTCGACCAGTCCGAGCAGCCGCTCGTCGTGGACCAGGAGCAGCCCTCCCCCGGAGCCGCCGACGAAGCCCTCGATCCACGCGGCCGCGTCCGCCGGGGGTGTGCCCGGCGACAGCACGAGCCCCATGAGCCGGGCCGCCTCGTCCTGTGCCAGCTCCCCGTCGTCCAGCAGCAGCCGCACGGACCGCCCGCGTATGACGCCGGACACCGTGTCGCGTGCGGACAGGGTGCGCAGCACCGACTGCCAGCGGGCGCGCAGGCTCCCGTGGCCCGGGGCGGGTGCGTCGCCGAGGAGGCCCACCGCGCCGTGCACCGCGTCGACATGGCCCCGCATCTCCTCGGCGGCGTCCGCGTCGAGTGCGGCGCAGGCCGGAGGGAGTCCGACGAAGACCCGCTCGGCGAGACCGGCGGCGACCTCGGCCAGCGCCGCGGTGTCGGTGCCGCGCACATCGCCGTAGCGCAGTGAGCGGGCCAGGGCGGGCAGGGCCTGCGCGAGATGACCGACGTCCGTGTCGAGGGCCGCGCGGTCGGCGAGGACCCGCATCACCGTGGGCAGTGCCTCGGACAGCCCGGCCGGCAGGCAGTGCTCGGCGAGCGCGGTGACCTCGGCGAGGCTCCGCGCGCCGACGGCGTCCGCCTCCGCCTTGGCGGTCGCGGCGGCGAGTACGGTCGTCCCCCACACCCCGGCCTCGGCGACCCGCACGGACAGCTCCGGCTCCCAGCGCAGCCGCCAGGTCTCCCGGAAGGTCCCCGTGCTTCCGCGTGAGACGGCCGGCTCCCCCCAGCCGACGCCGAGCAGCCGCAGCCGGTGCAGCAGTCCGCTGCGCGCCGCGTCGGTCTCCTTGCGCAGGTCGAGCTCCAGCTCCCGCTCCGCCGCCTCCGGCTTCAGCCGCAGCCGCCGCTGGGTTCGCTCGAGGTCCCGCTGCAACGGCACGGCGGGCGCCGTCGGCGGCACCTCCCCCAGCACGTCGCCGACGACCAGCCGGTCGTGCACCAGCGCCAGCGGCACGTCGGAGCCCTCGCACATCACCGCCCGTACCGCGTCGGTCGTCTCGCCCAGACCGGGCAGCGGGCGTCCGCGCATCGCCGCGAGGGTCTCCGCCAGCCGTACGGCCTCGATGACGTGGGCGGAGGAGACGATCCGGTCCTCGGCCCGCAGCAGCCCGGCCACCTTGGTCAGCCACCGCTCGACCGGCCGGTCCGGGGCGCCGAACAGGTGCCCGTACCAGCCCGGCGAGTCGATGCCCGCGCCGTAGCCGCTCGCCCGGGAGAGTCTGCGGTTGGTCCAGGGCACCCAGGTCATGTCCGTCTTCACCTTGGGCAGCCCCTTCAGCAGGGCGCGGTCGGCGGCGACGGCGGCCTTCCGGCGCAGCGCCGGAACGTGCCAGGCCCCGCACACCACGGCCACGCCGTCCTCGAACTCGCGCTGTGCCGCCCTGACCTGGAGCCGCATGTACGCCTCGCGCACCAGGTCCCTCTCGTGTCCCCCGCTTCCGTACTCCTCCCGCAGCGCGGTCATGGCCTCCTCGAGCGCGGTGAACGGCGCGACCGCGTCCCCCTTGCCCACGCCCCGGTGCTCGACGACGTCCTCCCACCACCGCTCGGCGTCGTCGTACCCGGCGGCCTCGGCGAGCACCCTCAGCGGATCGACCCGCACCTCGGCCTCCGGCGTGGTGTCCTCACCCTCCGCTCCGGACGGCTCGGCCCCCGCACCCGAGTCGCCCTCCCCGTCCCTCTCCCAGGCCAGGGTGTGCGTCGCCGGCAGGTCGATGAAGCGGGCCGGGACTCCGTGCTCCAGGGCCCAGCGGATCGCGACCCATTCCGGGGAGAACCCGGCCAGCGGCCAGAAGGCCGAGCGGCCGGGCTCGTCCACGGCGTGGGCGAGCAGGGCGACCGGCGGCCGCATCCCCTCCTCGGCGGCCAAGGGGATCAGCGGGTCCGCCTCGGGCGGGCCCTCGATCAGCACGACACCCGGCCGGGCCTCCTCCAGCGCGGCCCGCACCGCCCGCGCCGACCCCGGCCCGTGATGCCGTACGCCGAGCAGCAGCGGTCCCCCGGCCCCCGCCTTCCCGTCGTTCATGCACTGACCTCCCGGCAGGCCCGGTAGAAGTCCTTCCAGCCGTCGCGCTCGCGGACCACGGTCTCCAGGTACTCCTGCCAGACGACCCGGTCCGCGGCCGGGTCGCGGACGACCGCGCCGAGGATGCCCGCGGCGACGTCCCCCGCCCGCAGCACGCCGTCGCCGAAGTGGGCGGCCAGCGCCAGTCCGTTGGTGACGACGGAGATCGCCTCGGCGGTCGACAGCGTGCCGCTGGGCGACTTGAGCTTCGTCCTGCCGTCGGCGGTGACCCCGTCGCGCAGCTCGCGGAAGACGGTGACGACACGGCGGATCTCGTCGATGCCGTCGGGCACGGCCGGCAGGTCGAGGGAGCGGCCGATCTGGTCGACCCGGCGCGAGACGATGTCGACCTCCGCCTCCGGTGTCTCCGGCAGCGGCAGCACCACGGTGTTGAAGCGGCGGCGCAGTGCGCTGGACAGCTCGTTGACCCCGCGGTCGCGGTCGTTGGCCGTGGCGATCAGGTTGAAGCCGCGGACCGCCTGCACCTCCTGGCCCAGCTCCGGTATCGGCAGCGTCTTCTCCGACAGGATCGTGATCAGCGTGTCCTGGACGTCGGCCGGGATGCGGGTCAGCTCCTCGACCCGGGCCGTCATGCCCTCCGCCATGGCCCGCATCACCGGGCTGGGCACGAGGGCGTCGCGGCTGGGGCCGTGGGCGAGCAGCCGGGCGTAGTTCCAGCCGTAGCGGATGGCCTCCTCCGGCGTGCCGGCCGTGCCCTGCACCAGCAGGGTGGAGTCACCGCTGACGGCGGCGGCCAGATGCTCGGACACCCAGGTCTTGGCGGTGCCGGGCACGCCGAGCAGGAGCAGGGCGCGATCGGTGGCGAGCGTGGTCACCGCGACCTCGACGATGCGGCGCGGGCCGACGTACTTGGGCGTGATCACCGTGCCGTCCGGCAGCGTGCCGCCGAGCAGATAGGTCGCGACGGCCCACGGGGACAGCCGCCAGCGGGCGGGGCGGGGCCGGTCGTCCTGGGCGGCCAGCGCCGCGAGTTCGGCGGCGAAGGCGTCCTCGGCGTGCGGCCGCAGCGTCTGCGCGGGTGGGGTGTTCGCGGGCGCGGCGCCGTTCCGCGTCGGGTCGACGGGCGTCGGTTCAGCGGACACAGTCATGGCGGAGTCCCCCTCCAGCTCGGCCGGTTCGGATCTGTCACCAACCGTGCACCACACCACTGACAATCGCTCCGACCTGCACCATCGCGCCGACCGGGCCGATTGTCAGTGCCGGGATCTACTTTCGAAGGCATGAATCGGCAGGGGGTGCGCTGGACGGCGGACCAGGTGCTGGCACTGGCGCCTGACGCCGCGTCACGCAAAGCGGGAAGCAAACTCGGCACGGCCGGTCCGTGGTCCGAGGCCGGCAGTTCGGGCGAGGGGACGGTGTGGGGGCAGTGCAGGGGCAGTGGGAGCACTCCGTACCGGACGGTCGTCGACGTCGCGGACGCCTCCGGGCCCGCGTACAAGTGCAGTTGCCCGAGCCGCAAGTTCCCGTGCAAGCACGCGCTCGGTCTGCTGCTGCTCTGGGCCGCCGGGGACGGGGCGGTGCCGCGGGGAACCGCGCCGGAGTGGGCCGAGCAGTGGGTCGCGGACCGGCGCTCGCGCGCGGAGCGGAGGGGTGACCCGGACGGCTCGGGCTCCCCGCCGGGAGCGGCCGACCCGGAGGCGGCGCGGCGCAGGGCGGAGCGCCGGGCCGAACGGGTCACCGCGGGCGCGGCGGAGCTGGAGCAGCGGCTGACGGACCTGCTCCGCGGCGGCCTGGTGTCGGCCGAGCAGTCGGGGTACGGCCTGTGGGAGGAGACCGCGGCCCGCATGGTCGACGCCCAGGCGCCGGGGCTGGCCGCCCGGGTGCGGGAGCTGGGGGCGCTCCCGGGCACCGGGCCGGGCTGGCCGGTGCGGCTGCTGGAGGAGTGCGCGCTGCTCCACCTCCTGGGCCGGGGCTGGCTGCGTCGCGAGCGGCTGCCGGAGGGCCTGGCCGCGACGGTCCGGTCCCGTGTCGGCCTGCCCGCTTCGGCGGACGGCCCGCCGGTGCGGGACCGCTGGCTGGTCCTGGCCCAGTACGACACGGCCGACAGCCGTCTCACCACCCGCCGCGTCTGGCTGTACGGCACGGACTCGGGGCGTACGGCGCTGCTCCTCTCCTACGGTGCGGCGGGCCGTGCCCCGGAGCTCGCGCTGCCGGTGGGGCTGGCCCTGGACGCGGAGCTGTCCGCCTATCCGGGCGCGGGACAGCCCCGGGCGGCCCTGGGAGAGCGGTTCTCCGCACCCGCGCCCACGGCCGTGCGGCCGACGGGGACGACCACGGCCCGGGCGGTGGCCCGCTACGGCGAGGCACTGCGCGACGACCCCTGGCTGGACTCGGTCCCGGTGACGCTGGAGCGGGTGATACCGACTCCGGACGGTGACGGCTGGCAGCTGGCGGACGCCGACGGGGACACGGCCCTGCCGCTCACCCCGGCCGCGCTGTCCCGCCCCGGTCTGTGGCGTCTGGTCGCCCTGTCGGGCGGCGCCCCGGTCAGGGTCTTCGGCGAGTGCGGCCACCAGGGATTCACCCCATTGGCGGCATGGCCGGAGGGCCCCGGTGAGGCGGTGCCGCTGTGCTGAGCGACGTGCCGGCCCCCAGCCCCGTCCGCCCCGTGGGCCCCAGGAATCTTTCGGGCATCACTGGACACTCGGTGCGCGTGAGTCTTCGACCGCACCGGCACGCCCGTCGGAAAGGAAGCTCATGAGCAGGACGACCACCGCCGTGGACGCGTCCCTCCCGGACGGATGGGAGGAGCTGGTGACCACGGCCCTGCTGGGCACGGACCGGCGTACACTGGCGGGCTCCGCGCCCGGGCCGGACGCGCCGTCGGCGCTGCTGGACGCGGCGGCCGTGGCGACCGTGCGGCGACGCGCCGGGCTGCGGCCCGCGCGGGCCGCGGAGCGCCCGCCGTCTGCGCCGGAGGACCCTCGCCCTCCCCTGCCGTCCGCCGCCGCGCGCCGGCTCGCGATGCTGCTCGCCGACCGCCCCGGCACCTCCGGCGGCGGCCGCCGGGGCACGGCCCCGGACCTGATGGAGCTGCTGCCGCAGTGGCTGGCGGCGGCGAACGCCGGCGGATTCGCGGCGCCCCCCGCGGCGCTGCCCGCCCTGCTGGACGCCGCGCGGGGACGGACGGACCTGCGTCCCGCGGCACTGCGGTTCGCCGGGCCCCGCGCCCTCTGGCTGGCCCGGCTCAACCCGGACTGGCGGTTCGCCCTGCGTTCCACCCCGGGCGGCGGCACGTCCGCGCCCGGCCTCCACGACCCGGAGGGCATACGGCGGCTCTGGCAGGAGGGCCTGTTCGCCGAGCGGGTGGCCCTGCTCGCCGCGCTGCGCTCCCGGGAGCCGGCCGCCGCGCGCGAGCTCCTCACGGAGACCTGGGCGACGGAGCGGGCGGAGGACCGGCTGATGTTCCTGGACTCGCTGCGCACCGGACTCGGTCCGGACGACGAGCCCTTCCTGGAGCAGGCCCTCGCCGACCGCAGCCGCAACGTACGGGCGACGGCGGCGGAGCTGCTGTCGGCGCTGCCCGCGTCGGCGCTGGCGCGGCGGATGGCGGTCAGGGCCGGGGCGTGTGTGGCCGTCGACCACACCCGGGACGTACCGACGATCGCCGTCGAGGCGCCGCACGAGTGCGACGCGGACATGGAGCGCGACGGCGTGGTGGCCAAGGCCCCCGCCGGCCGGGGCGAACGTTCGTGGTGGCTCGGGCAGTTGGTGGAGGCGGCGCCACTCGGCGGCTGGTCACGGCGGCTCGGCGGGCGTACGCCCCAGGAGATCGTGGCGCTGCCGGTGGCGGACGACTGGCAGGGCGAGCTGCACGCCGCCTGGTGCCGGGCGGCGGTGCGGCAGCGCGACGCGGCATGGTCCCGGGCGCTGCTCGGTGAGCCGTCCGCGCCGGAGGCGGGCGGTCCGGGGGCGGTGTCCCTGGCCGAACGCGCCAAGCTGCTCGGCACCCTTGACGCCGCCGAACGGGCGGAGTGGGTGGCCGGGTTCATCGAGACGCACGGCCTGTCCGAGGCGTTCCAGTTGCTCGGGGTGTGCGCGGTGCCCTGGGCGGCGCCGGTCGGACGGGCCGTGGTCGACGCGCTCAACATCGCGCGGGACGCAGGGAGTTATCCATGGAGTTTCAGCGGAGTCATGGGACTGGCCGAACGCTGCCTGGACCCGTCCGAGGCCGGCCGTCTCGACGCGCTCCTGGCGATACCGGACGAGCCGGAGAACGCGTCACCCGGCGCCGGCGGCTACTGGTCGGAAGCCTTCCAACGCCTGGTAACCACCCTCCACCTACGCGCAACAATGCTGAAAGAACTAACCCCCTGACCGCCCCCGCGGACAGCCCTGCCGCGCTCTCCGCGGCCAGCTGTCTGCCGCTCTCCGCGGGCAGTCGTGCCGCTGGGGCGGCACGGGTGGGCGCGACGGCACCCCGCAAGCGCCGGGCAGCGCGACCCGCCCCCGGCCGACCCCAACCCCGGGGCGCCAAGACCGCGCCCCCGGCCAAACGGCACCCGGCGCTGCCTCAAACCCCCCGCGCCCTACGCCTCCGCAGGCTGACGCACGTTCGCCCGCACCCACTCCACGATCGACGCCGTGGTCGCCCCCGGCGTGAAGATCTCCGCCACACCCTTCTCCTTCAGCGGAGCGATGTCCGCCTCGGGAATGATCCCGCCCCCGAAGACCAGGATGTCCGCAGCCTCCCGCTGCTCCAGCAGCTCGATCACCGCCGCGAAGAGCGTGTTGTGCGCCCCGGAGAGGATGGACAGACCGATCGCGTCGGCGTCCTCCTGGATCGCGGTGTCGACGATCTGCTCGGGGGTCTGGTGAAGCCCGGTGTAGATCACCTCCATACCGGCATCGCGCAACGCCCGCGCGATCACCTTGGCCCCGCGATCGTGGCCGTCGAGCCCCGGCTTGGCCACCACCACGCGGATCGGACCGGCTGCCACACCCATCACTGCCTCCATGAAGCGACTACATCCATCCGTACCGACAAGTACCGCACACATCCGTCATGCCGTACACATCGCTCGGGATCCCCTGCCCGAACCGGCCGGGGAAGTGAACGAACGTTATCTCCAGCATCCCGCAACCGGCAGTTTCACGGTGCACAGCGAGGGGCAAATCACACGGTGGGACACGTTCACCGCGCAGCGTTCCCGGGCTCCGCGCCCCACGCACCCCGTGCCCGTGCGCCACTCGGGCAACGGTGGGAACATGCGCATAAGGGATTCGCACCGAGGTCGCCGTACCACCGCGCCCCCTCGACACGTCATACGCGCGCACCGTCGACCGCTCTCGTAGCGATTTCCCATGAGGGCACACGGGGGACAGGGCTGTCCCTCCGCGTGCCGACAGGAGGTCGGCCATGAAGGTCACCGAGGCAGCTCTTCCGTTCCTGCCGCTCTGCCGGCGTCTTCTGCCGACCCGGCTGGCGGATCTCTCCCTGGCCCTGCTGAAGGCGACCGCGCTGGAGCTGGCGATCCTGGCGGGTCACCTCCTGCTCTATCCCGCCGGCATCATCCAGGAGCGGCGGGGCACCAGTCCGGCGCTGCCCCCGCCGGACGGCACGGCGAAGCTGCCGACGGAGGCCAAGCCCCCGGTCGTCCTGCTGCACGGCTTCATCGACAACCGGTCGGTCTTCGTCCTGTTGCGCCGCAGCCTCGCCCAGCACGGCAGGCAGCAGGTCGAGTCGCTCAACTACTCGCCGCTGACCTGCGACATCCGCATCGCGGCCGAACTGCTCGGCCGACACATCGAGCAGGTGTGCGAACGTACGGGCAGCCGTCGGGTCGACGTGGTCGGGCACAGCCTCGGCGGGCTCATCGCGCGGTACTACGTCCAGCGGCTGGGGGGCGACACCCGCGTGCGGACGCTGGTCACGCTCGGCACCCCGCACTCCGGCACCCGTGTCGCGCCGCTGGCGAACGCACACCCCATCGTGCGCCAGATGCGCCCCGGCTCACCGGTGCTCGAGGAGCTCACCCAGCCGGCGCCGGGCTGCCGTACGCACTTCGTCGCGTTCTGGAGCGACCTCGACCACATCATGGACCCGCTGGAGTCGGCGTGCATCGAGCACCCCGACCTGACGTCCGTGAACGTACGGGTGAGCGGCGTCGGCCATCTCGCGCTGCCCGTGCACCCGGCCGTGGCGACCGGCATACGCCAGGCCCTGGACACGGCGCTCCCCGGAGAGCCGGCCGCCGGCCGCCCGGGCGGCCTGACCGTGGCCTGACGGCCGCAAACGGGGCGGCCACCCGGAGACGGCGGCGGCGCGACACGCCCGGCGCCGGTGCCACGTGACAACCGAAGGGGGCATATACCCCTCGACGGAAACCGAACAACAACGGTCCGGGACAGCCGACTTACCGCCGTCGACCCACTCACGATCTCGAACAGACTTCGAACAAAGAGCCAAGACCGCGCCCGCCGTCCGCCAAAAGACGACTGATTGCCCGTTTCCTGCGCGCGTGAAACCTGAGGAAGATTGTCGTGCCCGCGTACCGCCGGGTACAGTCGCCGCACTGCTCTGGCAGCCCCTGTTGTCGAGGCGAAAGAGAAGTTGGTGAACGACCGTCACCCGTCGGGGACCATGGCCCCGGCTCCGGCTTCCGATGCCGACTCGGCGCCCTACGCGTCGTACGGCTCCCAGGAAGCCCAGTACGGAGACTTCACCACGTACGGCGGCTACGACGCCACCGGTTTCTCCGCGACCCACTTCGGGACCGGCGCCCACACCACCGGGAGCTTCGCCGCCGACCCCCTCTTCGGCGACCTCCCGGGCAGCGGACACGACACCGGCGGACACGACACCGGCGGCTACGACACCGCGCACTGGACCACGGGCGGCCACGACACCGGGCAGTACGACGCGTACGCCGTCCAGCAGCCGTCCGCGTACGACACCGGCGGCTACGACGCGACCGCCTGGACCACCGGTCAGCATCCGATGACGATGATCCCGCCGCAGGCCACCTCCCCGGAGGCGAGCGGCCAGTGGGACTCCGGTGAGTGGCTCCAGCCCGACCAGGCCGGAAACCCCGCCGCCCTCACCCAACAGTGGGACTGGGGCACACAGACCTTCGACAGCGGCGTCTACGACGCCACGCAGTGGAACTCCGACGGCGGCGAGGCGGCCGCCCAGGAGCCCGCGGCCGACGCCTACGCGCCGCAGACCGAGTCGTTCGAGTCCTTCGACCAGGAGTCCCCCGCGGACCCCGAGGCCGACGGGCCCGCCGACACCGGTGAGATGCCCGCGGTGTCCCTGCTCGACGAGCAGGAGGAGTCCCTTCCGGTCCCGGCGCCGCGGGCGGCCTCACGCTCCGGTTCCCGGTCCCGCCGCCGTACGCCCGCCAAGCGCTCCGCGCTGCTGACGGTGGCCGTGCCCTCGGCGTGCGTGATGGGCGTCGCCGGTATCGCCGCGGCCTCGGTCGGCGGCCTGACCGACGACGGCGGCCAGGACACCACGACGACCGCCGCGGACGCCCAGCCGGTGAAACCGTCCGCCGCCAACATCAAGCTGGACACCCAGCTCGAAAGCCTCGCCGCCGGCGCCGACGACTTCGCCGACCGGGCCAGCCGCACCCAGGAGCGCATCGACCTCAAGGCACAGCAGGAGGCCGAGCGCAGGCGGGCGGCGGAGGAGGCGGCCCGCAAGGAGCGGCTGCGTCCGAAGTTCGCGCTCCCCGTCGCACAGCACGGACTCAGCGCCTACTACGGCCAGTCCGGCATCAACTGGATGTCCGTCCACACCGGCATCGACTTCCCCGTCTCGTACGGTGCGCCGGTGATGGCCGCGACCGACGGCACGGTGCGCACGCAGTACAACTCCGCCTACGGCAACATGATGATCGTGACGGCGAAGGACGGCACGGAGACGTGGTACTGCCACCTCTCCAGCTACCAGATCCCCTCCGGCTCGACCGTGAAGGCCGGCGACCGGATCGCGTTCTCCGGGAACTCGGGCAACTCGACCGGCCCGCACCTGCACTTCGAGGTCCGCCCGGGCGGCGGCTCGGCGATCGACCCGCTCGCCTGGTTCCGCAGCCACGGCCTCGACCCGTCGTAGGAGCCGGAGGCCCCGTAGGACCGTCCCCCCGACGGGTCGCGGCCCGCCGCTACAGCTTCTCCACCGGCGCGTACCGCAGCAGCAGCCGCTTGGGCTTGGTCTCCCCGAAGTCGATAGTCGCCTCCGCGTTCGCCCCCGTGCCCTTCACGGCGACCACGGTGCCGAGCCCGAACTGGTCGTGCGTGACCCGGTCCCCGACCGCCAGCGACACCACGGGCTTCTCCGATGTCCGCCGGGTGGCGAAGCCGGACGCTCCCGAAGCCGACGAGCGGGAGCGGGACGACGACAGCGAGGCCGCCACCCCCGACACCGGGCCGGAGGACACGGGCCCGCTCGCCCCCGTCCGCTTCCACTCCAGGTGGGCGGCCGGGATCTCCTCCAGGAACCGCGAGGGCGGGTTGTAGGAGGGCTGCCCCCACGCGCTGCGCAGCGTCGAGCGGGTCAGGTACAGCCGCTCCCGCGCACGCGTGATGCCGACGTACGCCAGGCGCCGCTCCTCCTCCAGTTCCTTGGTCTGGCCGAGGGCGCGCATGTGCGGGAAGACGCCGTCCTCCATGCCGGTGAGGAAGACGACCGGGAACTCCAGTCCCTTGGCGGTGTGCAGGGTCATCAGGGTGATGACGCCGGAGCCGTCCTCGTCCTCGTCGGGGATCTGGTCGGAGTCGGCGACCAGGGCGACCTGCTCCAGGAAGTCGGACAGCGCGACCGACTCGCCCTCCCCGCGCTCCTGCTCGAACTCCAGGGCGACAGCGGCGAGTTCCTGGAGGTTCTCGATCCGGGTCTCGTCCTGCGGATCGGTGGAGGCCTGCAACTCGGCGAGGTAGCCGGTGCGTTCGAGGATCGCCTCCAGCACCGTGGCCGGGCCCGCCCCGGAATCCACGACCGTACGGAGGTCCTCCATCAGCGTGTTGAACCGCTTCACCGCGTTCGATGACCGCGCGGCCATGCCGTACGCCTCGTCGACGCGCTTCAGCGCCTGCGGGAAGCTGATCTTCTCGCGCTGTGCGAGGGCGTCGATCATGGCCTCCGCGCGGTCGCCGATGCCCCGCTTGGGGACGTTGAGGATGCGGCGCAGCGGCACCGAGTCCTCGGGGTTGGCGAGCACCCGCAGATAGGCCAGGACGTCCCGGACCTCCTTGCGCTCGTAGAAGCGGACGCCGCCGACGACCTTGTAGGGCAGGCCGACGCGGATGAAGATCTCCTCGAAGACACGGGACTGGGCGTTGGTGCGGTAGAAGACGGCGACGTCGCCCGCCTTGGCCTCCCCCGCGTCCGTGAGGCGGTCTATCTCGTCGGCGACGAACTGCGCCTCGTCGTGCTCGGTGTCGGCGACGTACCCGGTGATCCGGGCGCCCGAGCCGGCGTTGGTCCACAGGTTCTTCGGCCGGCGCGACTCGTTGCGCTCGATGACGGCGTTGGCGGCGCTCAGGATGGTCTGCGTGGAGCGGTAGTTCTGCTCCAGCAGGATCGTCGTCGCGTCCGGGTAGTCCTCCTCGAACTGGAGGATGTTGCGGATCGTCGCGCCGCGGAAGGCGTAGATCGACTGGTCGGCGTCGCCCACGACGCACAGCTCTGCGGGCGGGACCTCGGCCTCCGGCGGTACGTCGACCGGGTGCTCGGAGGTGCCGACGAGCTCGCGGACCAGGGCGTACTGGGCGTGGTTGGTGTCCTGGTACTCGTCGACCAGGACGTGGCGGAAGCGGCGGCGGTAGTGCTCGGCCACGTCCGGGAAGGCGCGGAGCAGATTGACCGTCGTCATGATCAGGTCGTCGAAGTCGAGGGCGTTCGCCTCGCGCAGCCGGGACTGGTACAGCGCGTAGGCCTGGGCGAGGGTCTTCTCGAAGCCGTCGCCCGCCTGGGCCGCGAAGTCCTCCTCGTCGATCAGCTCGTTCTTCAGATTGCTGATCTTGGCGCTGAAGGACTTCGGCGGGAAGCGCTTGGGGTCGAGGTCGAGGTCGCGGCAGACCAGGGCCATCAGCCGCTTGGAGTCGGCGGCGTCGTAGATCGAGAACGACGACGTGAAGCCGAGCTTCTTGCTCTCGCGGCGCAGGATGCGCACGCACGCGCTGTGGAACGTCATGACCCACATGGCGTTGGCACGCGGGCCGACGAGCTGCTCGACGCGCTCCTTCATCTCGCCCGCGGCCTTGTTGGTGAAGGTGATCGCGAGGATCTGGCCCGGGTGGACGTGCCGCTCGGCCAGCAGATGGGCGATGCGGTGGGTGAGCACGCGGGTCTTGCCGGAGCCGGCGCCGGCCACGATGAGCAGCGGGGAGCCGGAGTGCACGACGGCGGCGCGCTGGTTGTCGTTGAGCCCTTCCAGCAGCGCGGCGGAGTCGATCACCGGGCGCGGGGCGCCGTCGCGGTAGTAGGCGTCCCTCTCCGGCGGCACGTCGAACTTCCCGCCGAACAGGTCGTCCGGAATCTGCTCCGGTACGTGCTCGTCCTCGGGCGGTGGCGGGGGCTCGTCCGAGGGGCCCCGCTGGGCCTGGAGGTCCGCCAGGAAGCTGTCGTCAAAGAGGCTGCTCATCGCTCTCCGAGTCTAGGGCGCCGCACCGACAACCCGGGGCCACCCCGGGAACATCCCTGGTTTCCGGCCGTCGGGCCGGAACGCACACCCGCCGGCACCGCACCCGCACCCTGAGTGACCGGACGCACAAGGTCACGAAAATGTATCGGGCATATCACCCATCAACCTTCACAGGCGCCACACCAGTTGGCTACGGTGCGGGCGGGCCGTACGACCCCCACCGGCGAACCCCGCCGGGCCGCGCGGCCCCCGCCGAGTCCGTCACTGCCCGCCGTGGCAGCCGGAGCCGGGGACCCACCGAGACCTTGGGGTGAATCGGCCCACTCCTTCGTGGAGCGGCCGTAGGGCAACCCTTCCGAAGCACCACCCGCCCGAACCCGACAGCTAACCCGGTAGGCGGAGCACTGGAAGGAGTCGCCTCCCTTGGCGTCGCACCGCAAGTCGCGCACCCCCGGCCCGCGCGTGGCAGGCATACGGACCCCGGCCCTCGCCACCGCCGCCCTGACCTCCGTGGCGCTGCTGTCCCAGACGGCCAACGCCGCCCCCTCGGACGACAGGCCGAGCCTGGAGGAGGTGGAGAAGAAGGTCGACGACCTGTACCGCCAGGCGGAGTCGGCGACCGAGAAGTACAACGCGGCCAAGGAGAAGACCGCGAAGCAGCGCACGCGCGTCGACACCCTCCTCGACGACGTGGCCAAGCGCACGCAGCGGCTCAACGAGGCGCGGGAGGAGCTGGGTTCCTTCGCCGCCGCCCAGTACCGGACCGGTGCCGGCGTCCCCGACACGGCGACCTTCCTGCTCGCGGACACGCCGCAGGACATCTTCGACCAGCGCCAGGTGATGGACCGGATGACCGGCCGCCAGAAGCAGGCGGTCGACGACTACGTCACACAGCAGTCCCAGACGATGAAGAAGCGCCAGGAGGCCACCAAGAGCCTCGAGACGCTCACCGAGTCACAGGGCGACCTGAAGACGGCCAAGGCCACCGTCCAGAAGAAGCTCGCCGACGCGCGCGAGCTGATGTCGAAGCTGACCGCCGAGGAGAAGGCGCGGCTGGCGGCGATCGAGAAGAAGAAGCAGGAGGAGGCCGCCCGCAAGGCCGCCGAGCTCGCCCGGCAGCAGGCGGAGCAGCAGGCCGAGGAGGAGGCCGCCCAGCAGGAGGCGGCCCAGCAGGACAGCGGCACCTCGGGCTCGTCCGAGTCCTCCGGCTCGACCACCTCCCCGTCGACGTCGACCGACTCCTCGTACGCCGCCAAGGCCGAGAAGGCCCTCGCCTTCGCCCGCGCGCAGATCGGCAAGCCGTACGTCTGGGGCGCCACCGGCCCCGGCTCCTACGACTGCTCCGGCCTCACCCAGGCCGCCTGGAAGGCCGCCGGCGTCACCATCCCGCGCACCACCTACGACCAGGTCGACGCGGGCACGACGGTCCCCGTCTCCCAGGCCCAGCCCGGTGACCTGGTCTTCTTCTACGACGACATCACCCACGTGGGCATCTACATCGGCAACGGGATGATGATCCACGCCCCGAAGCCCGGTACGTACGTCCGCGAGGAGTCGATCTACTACGACGGCGAGTCCTCGATCCACAGCATCGTGCGCCCGGCCTGATCGTCACCGGGCGCCGGAGGTGGACAGGGGTCAGGTCCAGAGCACGGCGATGAAGACGTTCGCCGTGGTCAGCAGCCCGACGAGGCCGAACATGCCCTTGTCCACCTTCTCCTCGTCCCGCTTCACATAGACCAGGCCGAGGATCACGATCAGCAGCGCCAGCTTCACGCCGATCTTGATGTTGTCGACGGAGTAGTCCTGCGCCTGGTTGAGGCCGACCAGCACCACACCGGTGACCAGCATCGTCAGCGCGCCGTGCAGCATCGCGGGGACGAACCGGGCGGTGCCCTGGCCCATCGCCTTGATCTGGGTGAGGAAGCCGCCGAGGAGCGAGGCGATACCGATGATGTGCAGACCGACGAAGAGGTGGATGAGTACGTCCATGGGGCCGGAGCCTAACCATCCCCACCCCATAGCAGTCCGCCGCCCTCACCTCCCCGCCCTTCCCCACATCGGTCATCACACAGAGTGAAGGCGACGAAGCCGGGACCGGATCGCGGTCACTTACGGTCACCCGTCGGTCCGGTCGCGCCAGTTCCGCACAACCCGTTACCGGGGCGGCGCGGCCGGGCCTAGCGTCCTCCCCCAGGTGACCGGCTCTCCACCGCCGCCCGGACCAGGGGCGGCAGCCGGCCACCACCGCCGAGAAAGGTCCGGCGGCGGACGGCTCCCCCTGTGCACCCCCCGCCGCCGGACCGACGGACGGGGGTCCGCTCCCGGCGGTCGTCGGAAAGGAGCAGGAGTCCAGGTGGCAGCGCACCGCAGGACCCGGCAGCGCGTGACGGGCGGCACCAGGGCCCGCACGGCCGCCGCCATCGCCCTCGCCGGCGCGGCCACCGCGACCGGCCTCGACGGGACGGGACACGCCGAACCGCAGCCGACACCGGGCCGGGTGAAGGCCGACGTGGACCGGCTCCACCGGGAGGCGGAGGTCGCCACCGAGAAGTACAACGGCGCGAAGGAGAAGGCCGACTCGGCGCAGCGGCGGCTGCGCGACCTCCAGGACGAGGCGGCCCGCCGGAAGGACCGGCTCAACTCCGCGCGAGCCGCCCTGGGTTCGGTCGCGGCGGCGCAGTACCGCGGCGCCGGCCTGGACCCCGCCCTTCAGCTCGTCCTCTCCGAGGACCCCGACGGCTATCTGGAGGGCGCCGCGCTGGCCGAGCGGGCGGGCAGTCGCCAGAACGCGGCCGTGGGGCGCGTGCGCGAACAGCTCCGGGAGATCGAGCGGTTGCGCGGTGCCGCACGCGTCGAGGTGGCCTCGCTGACGTCCCGCAGGGCCGAGCTGAAGCGGCACCGGAAGACGGTCGACGCCAAGCTGACCGAGGCCCGCCGCCTGCTGTCCCGGCTGACACCGGAGCAGCGCGCGGGACTCACCCCCGGCTCCTCGACCGCCCCGACCCCCACCACCGCCAAGGCCCCCGGCCCTCGCGCGGCGGCCGCCGTCTCCTACGCCCACCAGAAGCTCGGCAGCCCCTACGTCTGGGGCGCGACCGGCCCCGACGCCTTCGACTGCTCGGGCCTCGTCCAGGCCGCGTACCGCTCCGCCGGAGTCGCCCTCCCCCGCACGACCTACGCCCAGATCGACGCCGGCCGCCGTATCCCCCGCTCCGAACTCCTCCCCGGCGACCTGGTCTTCTTCTACTCCGGCATCAGCCACGTCGGCATCTACGTCGGCGACGGCCGAATGATCCACGCCCCGAACCCCTCGGCCCCGGTACGGGTGGCCCCCATCGACGAGATGCCCTTCGCGGGCGCGACGCGCGTGACCTAAGTACGCGCGTACGTGACGAAGGCGACCCAGGCACCTCCGGTGACGGCGAACCGGGGGCCCTGAGGGCCGAGCTTCGAGTCCCGGACGTGGATGGTGTGGGGGCAGGCGGCCACTTCGACGCAGGCAGCGTCCTCGAAGTCACTGTGGCTGGACTTGCGCCAGTCCAGGGCTACTTCGAGGCAGTTGCTGCCTTCGCTGTCGCTGTAGCTGGACTTGAACCACGTCAAGCGCTCACTCACTGCCTCTCAGCCACCCCTCTGATGAACTCGGCAGACTCCTCAACACTGAGAGCGTGCATGCGGATCATGCCATGCTTACGCGACAACTCACTGACCTTGCCAGGGCTGACGTACAGCGCACTCGTCCCCTGCCCCTCGGCAAAGGCATAGAGCTCGTGCTCCTCCGTCTCCAGCAGGACGATCGGGCCGCTGAGCGCAACCCCTCCGCACCGACCGAACGGCAAGATCTGAATCGACACGTTGCGAAGCTGACCAACTTCGGTCAGATGACGCAACTGGCGACGCATGACGTCCTCTCCACCTACACCAGTACGTAGCGCAGCTTCGTAGATGAGGAAGCCATACATCACGCCAACCTTGCGCCTCAGCGCCTCAGCCCTGCGCAACCTGGCGGCAACGCGCTCGTTCACCGTCTCGTCGTCCAACGGTGGACAGCCACCCCCGATCAGCGCCTGTGCGTACTCCTCGGTCTGCAACAAGCCGGGGATGAGCAGCGGCTCGTAACAGGAAAAGCTGATGGCCTCGGCCTCGATGGCCATGAACTCCTTCGATCGTGCCGGGAACGGCTCCGGCTTCAGGTACTCCTGAGCCGCGACCAGCTTCCCGCCCGCCCCGCACAGTTGATCCGCGATCTGCAACAACCGCAGCGTGGGCCGACGGCGGCCGTTCTCCATCGACTTGACGTACTCGTAGTCGTACCCGGCCTCTTTTGCCAGCGACTCCCGGCCGACCCCGGCCTCCGCACGCCACAACTTGATCTGGCTGCCGCAGTACCGCCACGCGATCGGCGGCTGGGAGTTCACCTCGGTCGCCATAGACACCCCCGCAGGTCCCCGCAGGGTACAACCACTCGCTGTACCCGGTCCGTTACTCGTGAGGCTACGCACGAACCGAGACGGTGATCCCGCCAACCGCGAAACATCAACGCAAGGGATGACCCGCACATGCAGACCCCGTTGCCGCAGCCACTGCCTACGGCCGCCCCGAAGGACATCGAGTGGCGACTCCCCCGTCACGCACGCAGCGTCGGCCGGGCACGCACCCTGTTCCGCGAACAGGCGGCCATCTGGGAGCTGCCGCAGGACGTGACGGACACGGCGGAACTCCTCCTCAGCGAGCTGATGACCAACGCGTACCGCCACGCGAAGGCCCCCGCCGGGCGTGAGATCCGGGCCCGCTGCGTCCTCGCGGACGACCGCCTCCGCATCACGGTCACGGACGCCAACGACACGCTGCCGACCCCGGCCACGGCTTCCCCGGACGACGAGTCGGGCCGTGGCCTCGCGCTGGTGGCAACGTTGGCCGAGCAGTGGGGCGTGCGGAAGAGAGAGTGCGGCATCGGCAAGGAAGTCTGGTTCGAACTGACCCTCTCCGCCCCGTCGTAGCCGCGGTCACACCAGCCGGCGTGCCGTCGCCCAGCGGGTCAGTTCGTGGCGGTTGGAGAGCTGGAGTTTGCGCAGGACCGCCGAGACGTGGGACTCGACCGTCTTGACCGAGATGAACAGCTGCTTGGCGATCTCCTTGTAGGCGTAGCCGCGGGCGATCAGCCGCAGGACCTCCCGCTCGCGCTGGGTGAGGCGGTCGAGGTCCTCGTCGACCGGCGGGGCGTCGGTCGAGGCGAAGGCGTCCAGGACGAAGCCGGCCAGACGGGGCGAGAAGACCGCGTCGCCCTCCTGGACCCGGAAGATCGAGTCGACGAGGTCGGTCCCGGTGATCGTCTTGGTGACGTACCCGCGGGCGCCACCCCGGATCACGCCGATCACGTCCTCCGCCGCGTCGGACACGGACAGGGCGAGGAAACGGACCGGCTGCTCGGTGTCGCTCATCAACGGGGCACAACGGCGCAGCACTTCGACGCCGCCGCCACCGGGCAGGTGCACATCGAGCAGGACCACCTCGGGCCGGGTCGCGGTGATGACCGTGACCGCCTGGTCGACGTCGGCGGCCTCGCCGACCACCTCGACGCCCGTCTGCTCGGTCTGCCCGATCTCGGCCTGGACGCCGGTGCGGAACATGCGGTGGTCATCGACGAGGACGACGCGCACCCGCCGGCCGCTGCCACCGGCCGCCTCCGCCGGTCCCGCCGTTCCGTTCGCCTCGGTCGGCTCGCTCATGACGTCTTCTCCGCCCTCTCCATCTCCAGCTCGACCTCCGTGCCGCCGTCCGGCACCGCGCGCAGCCGCGCCGTGCCGCCGTTGCGCTCCATGCGGCCGATGATCGATTCTCTGACGCCCATGCGGTCGGCGGGTATCGAGTCCAGGTCGAAGCCGGGGCCGCGGTCCCGGACGGACACGAAGACCGTCTTCCCCTCGACTTCGGCGTAGACCTGCACCGCGCCTCCCTCGCCACCGTACTTGGCGGCATTGACCATCGCTTCGCGCGCGGCCTGCATCTGCGCGCCTATTCTCTCGTCGAGCGGGCAGTCGCCGACGACCACGACCTCGATGGGGACGCCGTGCTTGTCCTCGACCTCGGCGGCATTGCGCTTCACGGCCTCGGCCAGGGTGGTGGGTTCGTCGTCCTCGTCCTTGCCGTTGCCCTCCGGTTTGTAGAGCCAGGCGCGCAGGTCGCGCTCCTGGGCACGGGCCAGGCGGCGCACCTCGCCCGCGTTGTCGGCGTTGCGCTGGATCAGGGTGAGCGTGTGCAACACCGAGTCGTGGACATGGGCGGCGACCTCCGCGCGCTCCTGGGCCCGGATGCGCATCAGGCGCTCCTCGGAGAGGTCCTGGGTCATCCGCACGAGATAGGGGCCGGCGAGCAGCGTTATGCCGACGAGGACCGCGAGGGCGGCCTGGAGGACCGAGCCGAGGTGGCTGCCGGAGCCCCGCAGGACGAAGATGCCCGAGGCGCCCGCCGTCACGAGCAGCACACCGGCCACGGCCCGCAGCAGCGTGACCGTGCGGCGGCGCCGGCCGACCTCCATCCAGCGGGCCCGGCGGGCGTTGTCCGCCTGCCGCCAGACCAGGGCGACGCCCGCGCCGACCAGCACGGTCGGCCAGAGGTAGGCCCTGGCACCGTTGCTCAGGTTCACACTGCCCACGAAGATCATGGCCACCACGACCATGAGGAGCAGGGCGACGAGCTGGCCCTTGTCCGGTTTCCGGGTGACGAGTCTGCGCCGGCCGTCCGGCGAGGTCTCCGTCGTCACCAGGGAGGGCGGCTTCTGCGCGTCCACACCGCCGACGCCCAGCGGGACGAAGAACCAGAACGCGGCGTACAGCAGCGCGCCGAGACCGTCGGCCGTGAACAGACCGACGAAGACGAGACGTACCCAGATCACGGGCAGCCCGAGGTGTCCGGCGAGACCCCGCGCCACGCCCCCGAGCCAGCGTCCGTCACTGCTGCGGTAGAGCTTGCGCGGCGGCCGCGGCTCGGTGACTGGCGCTGCTGCGGCTTCCGACATGCCACTGATGGTCACACGCCCGGAGTACCGGAGCATCAGGGTCGGCCCCGGAGACTCCCCTGATCTCCGTGGCCGGGGTCCGTCGAACACTCCCCCGGCCCCACTCGGGGGCCGATATCAGGGTCCGGCCAGGGTCATTCCGACTGCCGCCGCGGCGGCTCGCCCGTCACCATGGACCCATGACCGATCACCAGCACGCCGCGACGGGTCCGGGCCCCGGCTCCGGCCCGGGAGGAGCGACCGCCGTGCCACCGGAGCCGTCCGAGGAGAGCGGACGGCTCCGGCGCGACCGTCGACACCAGATGCTCGGCGGGGTGTGCTCGGGGCTCGGCCGGCAGTGCGACATGGACCCGGTGATCTTCCGGATCACGCTCGCGGTGCTGTCCGCCACCGGCGGCATCGGCCTCATCTTCTACGGCTTCGCCTGGCTCTTCGTCCCGTACGAGGACGAGGAGGAGAACGAGATCCGCAGGCTGCTGACCGGCCGGGTCGACGGCCACACCCTGACGGCCGTGCTGTTCGCGCTGGTCGGCTGCGGCGTCTTCCTCACCATGCTCAGCAACGACGGCGTGCTGAGCTTCGCCGTCATACTGTCCCTGCTGCTCGCCGGGGCCGGCTACTGGTCGCGGCGGCGCGGCGCCCCCAGCCCCGACGACCACATAGCCGCCCAGGCCGTGGCCGACGCCCCGCCGGAGCCCCAGGCACCGCCGGCTCCGTCCGCGTTCCCCTCGTGGTGGCGCGACCCCATCGTCAAGGACGGCACGCACGTCGGCGGCACCGGCTATCTGTGGGGCCCCCGGGACGCCCGTGACCCGGACATCTCCGCCGCCGTCACCATCGGCCGCGGCCTCCACTCCGGCGCCCGCGACACCGCGTACGCGACGCGCCCCCGCCCGCCGCGGCCGCGCGGCCCCCGTGGCATCGGCGGCCGGATATTCCTGCTGGCCCTGCTCGCGGGCGGCCTCGGCACCGGGCTGACGTGGCAGGACCACCCGCTCGGCACGAGCCTCCAGGCCGGTCTCGCCTGCGCGCTCGGCGTCTTCGGCATCGGCGTGGCCGTGAGCGCGTTCCTCGGCCGCACCGGGGCGGGTTCGATCATCCTGGCGGTCATCACGGCGGGCCTGCTCGCCGGTTCGGCCGCCGTGCCGAAGGACATCGGCACCGACTGGAGACGGACGACCTGGGAGCCCACCTCGGTCGCACAGATACGCCCGAGCTACGACCTGGGGGCCGGCGAAGGCGTCCTGGACCTGTCCGCGATACGCGTCCCCGAGGGCCGCACCGTCTCGACGCGGGCCGATGTGGGCCTGGGCCGGATCCATGTGATCGTGCCCAGGGATGTGACCGTGAGGCTGAGCATCGACGTGGGAGTGGGCGACATCCAGTTGCCGGGCGACGAACAGAAGGACGTGGACGTGGCACCGGGCAAGCACAAGGAGGTGACCCTGGAGCCGCCGGCCGGCGCCGGGGGCGCGGGCACGCTCGACCTCGAGCTCCAGGTCGGCGCGGGACAGGCGGAGGTGAGCCGTGCTGCGTCATGAGTTCCAGCCGGGCCGGCTGATCGCCGGGTTCTTCCTCACCCTCGCCGCGGTGATCTACGGCGGTGACGCGGGCGGTGCCTGGGAGACGCCGTGGTTCGTGATGATCCCCGTCGTCACGGGCGGACTCTGCCTGGCCGGCGCGGTGGGTTCCCTGAGGGGGCTCGTCCGCCGCCGACGCAGGTCGGTGCCCGGGGAGTCCGGCGCGGGGACGGCGCCCTGAGGCTGCCCGGGGGCGCTACCGGTAGCTCCCGGTCCGCTGACGCCGTGACCGGAGAAGGGCGTCCACGGACAGCAGTGGAGCGCCCGCCAGCACCAGCGGGATCCAGCCCATGAGGTACGGGAGGTCATTGCCGTAGTAGTAGGGGTCGGCGGCCCAGCTCACGGTCAGCCACAGGCTGAGGGAGATCAGCGCGCCGCCGAGAGCGGCGAGGCGGGTGAGCAGTCCTAGGAGGGTGCCGATGCCGACGGCCAGCTCTCCGAAGGCGATGGCGTAGCCGAAGGCGACGGGGCTCTCCAGGGCCATGTCGACCAGGGCGGGGATGGCGGAGGAGTCGCGGACGCCGCGCATCATGTCGCCGATCGAGCCGGCGCCGGCGTCCTTCATGAACGCGCTGTCGGTGAGTTTGTCGAGGCCGGCGTAGATGAAGGTGATCCCGAGGAAGATGCGCAGGGGGACGAGGGCGAAGCGGGTTGCGGTGTCCCGCCAACCGCCTCCGTCGCCGTTGAAGTGGGGGGAGTACGTGTCCGCGCGCATACCGTGAGTCATCGCTGTCTGCCGCCTCTCACCGCCGTGCCGCCTCAATAGTCATACGTACAGCAAACGCTCCCGGCTCAACCCTGGGGACGGTGTTTTTCTTTCGAACGTGCGGGACTGTGTGGTCACGGGGCCGTGCGCATTGCGGGTGCTCCGCGTTGTATGTGGGCCGGGTGGGCTCAGGCGGCCCGTGCCGTACAAGGTGCCCCGCGTTGGTGCCGACCGGGGGTGGGTCGCCCGGCCCGGCGCTTGCCGGGTGCCGTCGCGCCCACCCGTGCCGCCCCAGCGGCACGACTGCCCGCGGAGAGCGGGACGTAGTGGCCGCGCCCCAGGCGGCGGATTGCCGCGTGCGGCGCGGAGGGGACGGGGCGGGGGTGGCCGCCCGCAGTGGCTGGCGCGTCCGCGCCCCGCACCTCTCCAAGTGACTCAATCGCGCCAGTCCGAGGACGGACACCTCCGGTCCGGCCCCGACCCACCCACCGCCCGTGGGCGTCAGCCCAGCAAGCCCTCGACGGCCTACTCCGTCACGTCGATCGTGTAGCGGTTCGTCTCCGCGCCCGCCGCTGTGACGACCTGTACCTCCACCCGGCCCGGTTCCACCTCCGCCGGCACCGGCACCGTCAGCAGCGCGTCCGTCGGGTTGTCGAAGCCGCCCTGCACCGGAACCAACGGCACATGCACATTCACCGGCCCCACCCGCACCACCATCCGCGACAACCGGTCCGCCCCCTGCGCCCCCACCGGCACGAACCCGGCCCCCCGGATCTCGATGTCGTCCCCGGTCCGGATCGGCGCGTCCAGATCGCCGGCCTCCCGCGCCCGCACCACCGAGAGGATCACCGGCCGCCCGCCCTCCGCGTACTTCCCCGCGAGATACGTCGCCGCCGACACCAGCACCACCACCGCCAGCCCCCACGGCAGATCCGGCAACTGGTCCGGCCGCCGCGCCAGCCGCACCGCCGCGAACGCCAGGGCGACACCGCTGATCACCACGTACTGGATGTCGGCGAAGCTCCCCCGCCCGGCATCGTCGGTCAGCAGGTCCGCCGCCCTGGGCCGGTAGGCGCGTACCTTCTGGAGCCGCTGCCCCAGCACCCGCAGCCCGACCACCCGCCGCACCAGCACGGCGATCCCGCACACCACGGCCAGCACGGTCACCACACCGGCCCCGCGGGCGAGTTCCAGCCCCTCGATCAGCGCGTCCCGCTCCCGGCTCCCGGAGGCGGCCGCCAGCTGCCCCACCAGGACGAGCACCGCGAACGCCAGCAACAGCACCCAGGCGGCCGCGACCGCACGGGACGTGGAGAGGCGGTTGTCCTCCCCGATCACCGGCGCCAACGCGCCACCACGGGCCCGGTGGAACCACGACGCCGCGGTCAGCGCCCCGGCCACCACCACCGCGGCCAGCAGCCCGGCGGTGCGCGCGGCGGTCCACCCCGCGCCGATCGCCGTGAGCGCCTGTCCCAGGAGGAGCAGTACGACTCCCGCCCACACCACCACGGCGGTCCGCCGCCACAGCCGCACCAGCCAGGCCGCGCCCTCGGCCCGCCCCCGTTCGGCCACGGCCTCCGCGGCCTGGGTCAGTTCCTCCGACACCCACTGCCGGGAGGCGGACGCCGAGTGGGCCACCGCGGCCGGCAGCCCCTGTCCGGCCGCGAACTCGTCCCGCTTCAGCAGGAACGCGGCGACCGCCCGCCGATGCCCCTCACGCACGCCGTGCGGACAGTCCCCGCAGGTGCAGCCGCCCTCGTGGGCGCCCATGTCCGGGCCACCCTGCCTCGCCTCCTGCACCGCCACGCCCGAAGCCCGCCTTCCGCGCCGTCACAACCACGAATTTCGACCACGATCACTGCCACCGACCACCACGCAACTCCCGCGTGACGACGACGAATTGTGCCTTACCCCACCCACCCTCCGTCCGGCAGGCCCGGCCCGGACGAGTGAACTTCGAGGCATCCGATTGACGAGACGAGCCGTCCTAGCTCAGCAGATCCGGCTCGCTGCGGCTGATGTCCTGCCACATCGGCTGGTAGTTGATCCACGCCACCAGGTCCCCGCCCAGCTGCTCCCGCGTGGCCACCGCCTGCCGGTGGTCGATGAGGACGGGCCGGCCCGCCGCCTTAGCGGTGAGCTGCACCTGGCAGGACCGCTCCATCGTCACGAACCACCAGGCCGCCGCGTCCACCGAGTCCCCCACGGTGAGCAGCCCGTGGTTGCGCAGCACCAGCGCCTTGTGGGAGCCGAGCACACCGGCGATCCGCCGCCCCTCCTCGGCGTCGACGGTGACGCCGCTGTACGCGTCGTAGAGGGCGTGGTCCTCGTAGAACGCGCAGCTCTCCTGGGTGATCGGGTCCAGCAGCTCACCGAGGGCGGCGAGCGCCCGCCCGTGCACCGAGTGGCAGTGGGCGACGGCGACGACGTCGGGCCGGGCCGCGTGCACCTGGGCGTGCACGGTGAACGCGGCCTGGTTGACGTGGTGGCCGCCCTCGACGACCTGGCCGTCCCGGTTGGCGAGCACGAGGTCGCTGACGGTGACGTGCCGGAAGGGCATCCCGAACGGGTTGACCCAGAAGCAGTCGCTGAACTCCGGGTCGCGTGCGGTGATGTGCCCGGAGACACCGTCCTCGAAGCCGAGCCGCCCGAAGAGCCGCAGGGCGCCCGCGAGCCGTTCCTTGCGGTGCCGGCGCTCGTCCTCGACCGACTCGTGCATGGGCGGCATGGCGAACCGCAGTTTGTCGGTGGGCAGCGGCAGGGGCGGCGTGGGCCCGTGCATGAGTCCTCCCGCGGGGGGTGTGCGTACGTGGCGGAAGTTACCGGCGGGACGCCCCGTACGACAGCTCTCTTCCGTAAAGATGCGGTACGGGCCTCGCTGCTCCATCCGGAGGACACCGCGGATACCCGACACAGGATGTCCGGTATCGCCGCCACACTCGGGTCCATGGATACGAACTGGGAGGCCTTCACCACCGCCGAACCCGACCTCGCGAAGACCGTGGAGCAGCGCTTCGCCGCGTACACCCACCACGTCCTCGCGACCCTGCGCAGGGACGGCTCACCCCGCACCACCGGTCTGGAGGTCCGCTTCCTGAACGGCGAGCTGTGGCTCGGCATGATGCCGGACTCGCTCAAGGCGCTCGACCTGCGCCGCGACCCGCGCTTCGCGCTCCAGGCGAACCCGGGCGGCGGAACGGGCATGGGCGGCGGGGACGTCCGCGTCAGCGGCCGGGCGGTCGAGATCGCGGACGACGACACGGAGACCCGGGCACGGTACGCGGAAGAGGTGGAACCGCCGGAGCCGTTCCACCTCTTCCGCACCGAGCTGACGGAGGTCGTACGGACCTTCGTCGAGGACGAGAAGTACCTCGTCGTTCAGGTCTGGAAGCCCGGAGAGCCGGTGCGCACCCTCAAACGGACCTGAGCCCCTTCAGAACCGGGGGCTCACTCCCACTCGATGGTGCCCGGCGGCTTGGAGGTCACGTCGAGGACGACGCGGTTGACGTCCCGCACCTCGTTGGTGATCCGGGTCGAGATCTTCGCGAGGACGTCGTACGGCAGCCGCGACCAGTCGGCGGTCATGGCGTCCTCGCTGGACACCGGGCGCAGCACGATCGGGTGGCCGTAGGTCCGGCCGTCGCCCTGGACGCCCACGGACCGCACGTCGGCGAGCAGGACGACCGGGCACTGCCAGATGTCCCGGTCGAGACCGGCCGCGGTCAGCTCCTCGCGGGCGATGGCGTCGGCCTCGCGCAGCAGGTCCAGGCGCTCCTTGGTGACCTCGCCGACGATGCGGATGCCCAGGCCCGGTCCGGGGAACGGCTGGCGCTGGACGATCTCGTCGGGCAGGCCGAGCTCCTGGCCGACCATCCGGACCTCGTCCTTGAACAGCTTGCGCAGCGGCTCGATCAGCTTGAACTCGAGGTCCTCGGGCAGGCCGCCCACGTTGTGGTGGGACTTGATGTTGGCGGTGCCGGTGCCGCCGCCGGACTCGACGACGTCCGGGTAGAGCGTGCCCTGGACGAGGAACTCCACCGCCGGACCCTCGTCCGCGATGATCTCGGCCTGGGCCTGCTCGAAGACCCGGATGAACTCCCGGCCGATGATCTTCCGCTTCTCCTCGGGGTCGGAGACGCCCTTCAGCGCGGTGAGGAACCGGTCCTCGGCGTCCACGACCTTCAGCTGCACGCCGGTCGCGGCCACGAAGTCCTTCTCGACCTGCTCGGTCTCGTCCTTGCGCATCAGCCCGTGGTCGACGTACACGCAGGTCAGCTGGGAGCCGATGGCCTTCTGGACGAGGGCGGCGGCGACCGCGGAGTCCACGCCGCCGGACAGACCGCAGATGGCGCGCTTGTCGCCGACCTGCTCGCGGATGGCGGCGACCTGCTCCTCGATGACGTTGCCCGTGGTCCAGTTCGGGGTCAGGCCCGCGCCCCGGTACAGGAAGTGCTCCAGCACCTGCTGCCCGTGCGTGGAGTGCATCACCTCGGGGTGGTACTGGACGCCGTAGAGCTTCTTCTCGTCGTTCTCGAAGGCGGCGACCGGGACGACGTCCGTGGAGGCGGTGACGGCGAAGCCCTCGGGGGCGGCGGAGCAGGCGTCGCCGTGCGACATCCAGACGGCCTGCTCGTCCGGGGTGCCCTCGAAGAGGGTGGAGGAGTTCTTGGAGACGTGCAGGTCCGTACGGCCGTACTCGCGGGCGCCGGTGTTGTCCACCTGGCCGCCCAGGCTCTGCGCCATGAGCTGGAAGCCGTAGCACATGCCGAAGACGGGGACGCCGGCCTCGAAGATCTCGCGGTCGAGGCGGGGGGCGCCCTCCTCGTACACGGACGAGGGGCCGCCGGAGAGGATGATCGCCGCCGGGTTCTTGGCGAGGATCTCCGCGACCGGCATGGTGCTCGGCACGATCTCGCTGTAGACCCGCGCCTCGCGGACGCGACGGGCGATGAGCTGGGCGTACTGCGCGCCGAAGTCGACGACCAGGACGGTGTCGGGCGCGTTGGCAGCGGGGGACGCTGATGACACGGGGTGCCTTCCGGCGGTGGGGCGGGGGTCTTGTGCCTCCCGATTCTACCGAGGTGGCGGCGGGACACGTCCCGGACCGGGGCGGGGGCCGGCGTCTCACCATGCGATCCGTGTTGGACAGCCGTCGCGGGCCGGGCATACTTGCCGCATGCTCACGCACTCGACCTTCCTGTTTACCTATGGCACCCGGCCCGCCGGCTGCCATGGTCGTGCTGCTTGAGCAACTGACAAGCGACTTCCCAGGCGCCCCGGGCCGACAAGGTCCGGGGCGCCTGTCGTTTCCTCCGGACCCTGCCGCGCCGGGGCACCGCACCCACCCATCGAGGAGCCCCGACATGACCGCCACCACGACGGAGTCGACCGAGAAGACCGGTGCCCGCACCACCGAGGCCGCCGAGCTGATCACCGGTGCCCGCGAGCGGATCGACGCGCTCGACGACCGGATCATCGGCCTGGTGCAGGAGCGGATGGCCGTGTCGGCGGTGATCCAGAAGGAACGGATCGCCTCCGGCGGCCGGCGCGTGAACCTCTCCCGCGAGATGGAGGTCCTCGCCCACTACAGGGACGCGCTGGGCAAGCCGGGCACCACGCTCGCGATGACCCTGCTGGAGCTGTGCCGCGGCAGGATCTGAATCCTCGTTCGCGGTACGGACGTGCGGTACGGACGTGCCATGCAGACGTGCCATACAGACGTACGCATCGCCCTCACCCGTACGGCGCGTGACCGGTACGGAGCCGGTTCGTTGGTACCGGTGTCCGTGCCAGCCAGGGGCGGGCGCGAGAGAACCACGCGTGGCTCGCCGGGGCGATGAGACGTGCGGATCGCGCCGTACGTCGTGGGACCTCGCTCCGGACAAGTGACCGGACGGCAGGGGACAGCGGCCCGGTCACCCCAGAGAAGGCCGGTCCCGGGGACGCCCGGGGCCGGCCGGCGGAAATCCGCCGTACACCTCAGCCGTACACCTCAGGTGCGGGACACGACACCGCAGCCCGCGTCGTCCTCGGCCGGATTCAGCTCCCTGCTGCGGTCGTACGGGTCGCGTGCCTCCCTGGACGGCTCGGGGCCGGTCTGCCGGTCGGCGAAGAACTCCGGACGGATGAGGCCGTCACCCTCCCGGCAGTCGTCGTTGGATATCTCGCTGTTGTGGTCGGTGATCCAGATGTGTCCCTCGCCGGCCTGGAACCTGGCGGGGTCCACGGCCTCCACCTCGACCACCCGGCGGACGATGGACCGGCTCACCTCGTCGCCGCCGCCCACACGGGCCATCGGGTACACGAAGGTGTAGTCGGCCCTGATCACGGCCCTCCCCGGCTCTCCCTCCACGGCCTCGACCGTCATACGGCCCCGCACCCGTACGTCGGCCACGAGTTCGACCTCCTCCGGATCGAACCGGGTGAACGTCCACACCGGGTCGTTCTTCACCGTGGGCTTACGCAGGGCGGCGCGCAGGTCGGCGAGGTACTCCTTCTCCGCCGGGTCCACCAGGTCCAGAGCCTTCTTCGGCTCGGCGCCCTTCAGCACGGCGGGATCGAGGTTGGCCGCGACCAGGAACTCCTTCGTCCCCCGCAGCGCGGCCTCGACCCGGGCGGCGGGGACCCCGTTGACCGCTTTCGCCTCGGGCAGCCGGATGGCGTCCGCCCCGGCCTCCCACCGCGCGGCCGGCGATCCGGCGAACGGCTTATCCCGCGTGGGGAGGCCGGCGGGGGCGGCGGCGGAGGGCGCGGCGCTGGGGCGGGCGGTCTCGGGATCCAGCGGCGTGGCGTCGGCCTGCCGCGCCTCGTCCGCCGTGCCGGACCCCTCCCCCAGGCCGCCGGGCAGCCAGGACAGCGCGGCTGACGGATTGAGGGCGACCACCGCGAGCGCCGCGGCGGCCACCACCCCGACCACGCTCCAGACCCGGCGCCGACGCGAGGGACGGCCCAGCTCGTGCGAGGCCGGACCCGTACGCCAGCCCTCGGGCTGGGCCGGCGGCACGGCCGTCCGCTTCCTGCCGAACCGGCGTTTGCCGCCACCGGCCGTCCTGGCCTGTGCCTCGTCCATGGCCCGCAGCCGCTCGGTCACCATGCGCGCCCGGGCGGACGGCTCCTTGGGCGCGGAGGCACGGATGTCGCGCTCGCTGTCCTGGACGAACTTCTCCCAGACGTCGTCCGGAAGGGACGAGGGCTCCGGTGCGGAATCGGCTGAGGGATCGGACGCGGACTCCGGTCTGCGCTCTTCGGACGGCTGCTCGGCCACGGGGTCGCGGACTTTCTCTCGGTGGCGGTGGTGGGCGGCCCGAGCGTACGCCAGTGACGATCACCGCCTCATCTGTGATCCACGTCACATAAAAATTCCGTGAGAGTCAGGACAACCATCCAGCCACGTCGTTGATCGAACTCACTGAATCCACACGGACCACATCCGTAGCGCCCCACACGGAGGCGTCTCCCACCTCGTGCCGCGCCCCCGCGGCACACCGGACTTCCCGAGGTCTTCATGAAGCTTCGCCGTGCCATGGCCGCGGCGGCCGCGACGGCCGTCATAGCGCCGCTGGCCCTGCTCTCGGCCCCGGCCGCGTTCGCGACCGGCGAGACGCCGGACACGTCGACGAGCAGCCCGGCAACATCGGCGGACAGCTCCCCGGCCGAGACCCCGGACGACACCACGACGGACACGAGCGCTCCCACCGACGACCAGAGCACCCCGGCCGAGGACGACACGAGCAGCCCCTCGACCGACACCGACACCAAGACCCCGAGCGACCCGGCCGAGGACGACACCCCGTCGACCGACCCGAGCTCGCCCACCACGGGCACCAGCTCCCCGCCCGCCTCGCCGTCCCCGAGCGCCAGCGAGAGCGCTCCGGCGGAGGAGGACGTCGAGCTCTGCACCGACGAAGAGGGCAACAGCACGGCCGAGCTCAGCGCCGACCTGCGCAGCGGCCTGTCCGGCCTGCCCGAGAAGATCGTCGCCGGCAGCGGCTGGACCGGGTTCTCGTTCAACGTGTCCAACCGCGGCGACGACGAGATCAAGGACATCAAGCCGCTGATCGGCGTCGCGGCCGTCGGCTGGGACGCGAAGGACTACTCGGGCCGGATCACGGTCCAGGTCTTCAACAGGGCCACCGGGAACTGGGACACGCTAGCGGACGCCGCGGGTGAGGGCGGCACGTTCGCCGCGTTCTCGCTCGGTGCCGGCCAGTCGGTCTCGTACAAGCTGCGGCTGAGCGTCAGCGGCTCGGTGCCCGACGCGCTCGGCATCACCGGCGGCTTCGCCGAGTACGCGGACGACGACGGCTGCTGGATCGCCGACGACTCCAACGGCTGGATCTACTTCTTCGACATCCTGGCCGCCGGCTCCGACCCCGGTAAGCCGAACGACGCCAAGCCGCAGACCGGCGGCAAGGTCGAGCTCGACGAGGTGAAGGACGTCAAGGTCACCGGCAGCCTCGCCGAGACCGGCTCCAGCTCCGCCCTGCCGATGATCGGCCTGGTCGGCGGCGCCGCCCTCGTGGCCGGTGCCGGTGCGGTGTTCGTGGTGCGCCGGCGCAAGGCCGGTGCGGAGGCGTAACACCCAGGACAAGGGAAAAGGACCTGAGCTCGGAGGGGGGCACAGGTCCTTTTTCCTTGTCCTGCTCGGCTACTTCTTCGGCGGCACCGTCGGCATCCCCAGGAACGGCAGCTTCAGCGCCCCGAACGCCTCCACCGGAACCGCCGGGGACTTCGGCTCGACCGGCGTGAGCCGCCGGTAGGACTCGCCCTGCTCCGGACGCGGATCGGTGTCGCCCTTGTTGGGCCAGTACGACATCGCCCGCTCGGCCTGCGCCGTGATGGTCAGGGAGGGGTTGACGCCCAGGTTCGCCGAGACCGCCGCACCGTCCACGACCGAGATGCCGGGGTGGCCGTAGAGGCGGTGGTACGGGTCGATCACACCGGTGTCGCGGGAGGCGCCGATCGGGCAGCCGCCCAGGAAGTGGGCGGTCAACGGCGTGCCCATCAGCTCGCCGACGTTGGAGCCCGCGAAGCCGTTGATCTCCTCGGCCAGCAGCGTCGCGGCCCGGGTCGCCGCCTCGATCTGCGTCGGGTTCGGCGCACCGTGGCCCTGACGGGCCGTGAGCAGGCCCTTTCCGATGCCGCCCGGCTTGCGGTAGGTGGTCAGCGAGTTGTCCAGGGACTGCATGACCAGGCCGATGATGGTCCGCTCCGACCAGCGCCGGTTGGACAGTGAACGGACCGCGAGGGTGGGGTGCTTGACCAGTTCGAGCAGCCACCGGCGGACCCGGTGTGCCCCGTACGGCACCTGGAGGATCGTCAGCGCGCCCATCGAGTTGGAGCCCTTGCCGTACCGGACCGGCTCGATATGGGTGTTCTCGTCCGGGTGGACGGACGAGGTGATCGCGACGCCGCGGGTGAAATCGGCCCTCTTGTGGCCGTGCTTCCTGCGGTAACGGCGGTCGCTGGTCTGCGCACCGACCAGGCCCTCGGAGTTGGTGCGGGTCAGTTCGCCGAGCCGGTCCGAGATCCGGGGCAGCAGGCCGGTGTCCTTCATACGGTGCAGCAGCGTCTGGGTGCCGTAGGTGCCCGCGGCGATCACGACCTGGCGGGCCGTGAAGGTGCGCCCCTGGCCCTTCTTCCGGTTGTCGGTGGGAAGCGTCTTGACCGCGTATCCGCCCCGGGAGTCCTCGGTGACGGCGACGACCGAGGTCATCGGGTGGACGACCGCGCCCGCCTTCTCGGCGAGGTAGAGGTAGTTCTCGTTGAGGGTGTTCTTCGCGCCGTGCCGGCAGCCGGTCATGCACGCGCCGCACTCGGTGCAGGCCTTGCGTGCGGGCCCCGCCCCGCCGAAGAAGGGATCGGCCACCTCGCCGCCCGGCTTCGCCTTCGCCGAGCCGTCGGCGTCCTTGCCGTCCCCGAAGAAGACACCCACCGGTGCCATATGGAAGGTGTCGCCGATGCCCATGGCCTGCGCGGCCCCCTTCAGATGGACGTCCGAGGGGGTCATGGTCGGATTGAGCCGGACGCCCAGCATGCGCTTGGCCTGGTCGTAGTACGGGCCCAGTTCCTCGCGCCAGTCCGTGATGTCCTTCCACTGAGGGTCGTCGAAGAACGGGGGGAGCGGCTCGTAGAGGGTGTTGGCGTAGTTCAGGGAGCCGCCGCCGACGCCCGCGCCTGCCAGGACCATGACATTGCCCAGCAGGTGGATGCGCTGGATGCCGTACATGCCGAGGGCGGGCGCCCACAGGAAGTTCTTCAGGTCCCAGGAGTTCTTGGGCAGGGTCTCGCGGGTGAAGCGGCGGCCGGCCTCCAGGACGCCGACGGTGTATCCCTTCTCCGTGAGGCGGAGGGCGGCCACGGAGCCGCCGAAGCCGGAGCCTACGACGAGGACGTCGTAGTCATAAGCGTCTTGAGGCACGGGAGTCTCCTCTTTGAGTATCGCGTGCGGGTCGTCTGTGGTTTCTCGCGCAGTTCCCCGCGCCCCTGGGGCGGTTACCTGAACCGGAGTGCTTTCATGAGCCGGAGACTGCGGCTCATGAACGCCGCGTACTTCTCGTCGTCCATGCCCAGTGACGGGGCCATCGGGAGCAGGCGCTGGTGGGCCACGGTCTGGGGCTCGGTGAACTTGAGGATGCCCTCGGCGCCGTGCCGGCGGCCGAGGCCGGAGTCCTTCATGCCGCCCATCGGCGACTGGACGCTGCCGTACGCCGGCGCGTAGCCCTCGTTGATGTTCACCGTGCCGGTGCGCATCCGCGCGGCGATCCCGCGTCCGCGCCGGGCGTCCTTCGTCCAGACGGAGGAGTTCAGGCCGTACGAGGTGGAGTTGGCGCGCTCGACCGCCTCGTCGTCGGACGAGAAGCGGTAGATCGAGACGACCGGGCCGAAGGTCTCCTCGGAGCAGACGCTCATCGGGGCCTCGACGCCGTCGAGGATGGTCGGCTCGTAGAAGTAGGGGCCGATGTCCGGGCGGGCCGTGCCGCCGGCGAGCACCTTGGCGCCCTTGGCGACGGCGTCCTCGACGTGCCGGGTGACGGCGTCCAGTTGGCGCTGCCCGACCAGGGAGCCCATGTCGGCGCCGTAGGCGAGGGAGGTGCCGAGGCGCAGCGCCCTGGTGCGGGCGGCGAAGCGCTCCAGGAAGGCGTCGGCGACCGACTCGTGGACGTACAGCCGCTCGATGGAGATGCACAGCTGGCCGGCGGAGGAGAAGCAGGCGCGGACGGCGCCCGCGGCGGCCTTGTCGAGGTCGGCGTCCTCCAGTACCAGCATGGCGTTCTTGCCGCCGAGTTCGAGGGAGACCCCGACCAGGCGGGCGGCGGCGCCCTGGGCGACCTCGCGGCCGGTGCGGGTGGAGCCGGTGAAGGAGACGTAGTCGGCGTGCCGGACGACCTCGGGGCCGACGACGGGGCCCTCGCCGAGGACGACCTGGAAGACCTCGGCGGGCAGCCCGGCCTCGATGAGCAGGTCACGGGCCCACAGCGCGGTGAGGCAGGTCTCCGTGTCGGGCTTCATCACGACCGCGTTGCCCGCGACGAACGCCGGGAGCGCGTCGCCCACGGAGAGTTCGAGCGGGTAGTTCCAGGGTGCTATCTGGCCCACGACACCGCGCGGGTGGCGCAGTTCGGTGACCTTCGTCAGGGTCGGCATGGCGCCCGTGTGCCGCTTGGGCCGCAGATAGGCGGCGGCCCGGCGGCCGTAGTGGCGGGCGGCGACGGCGACGGCCTGGACCTCCTCGTGGGCGTGCAGCCGGGCCTTGCCGGTCTCCAGCTGGATCAGGTCGAGCACCTCGGCCTGGCGCTCCAGCACCAGGTCGTGGAAGCGGAGCAGGACGGCGGCGCGCTGCCGTACCGGCACCTGCGCCCAGACGGCCTGGGCGGCGCGGGCGGTGTCGAAGGCGTTCGCCACGTCCTCGGGCGTCGACTCGGGCAGGTCGGCCAGCTTCTCGCCGGTGAACGGCGTGTGGTTGGCGGTCCGGCCGGAGCCGGCCACGCCTTTGGTGAGCTGGGCGACCAGCTCCGGCGTGACCACGTCGGCGGCGGTGCGGGCCCCCGCCGGGGCGGGGGCCAGGGGGTTGGTGCCGGTCGTTTGCCGGGTCTGCTCGTCCGTCATGAGGCGCAGGGTATGCCGGGGCGAACACTTTGTGTACCCGTCGGTAACAGATTCACCCACCGCTCACACAACGCCAGTGAACGCTGGCAACAAACCCCCTGATCAGGGCGTTGGCCGCGACGTCGGTGTCAGAGCTTGTGAACGTCCCACGAGTCGATGACCGTACGGGCGATCTCCCGGCCGTCGTCGGCGAAGTAGCCCTTGCCCGGGTAGACGATCCACAGCCGGTACATGTCGCCGGCCTTGTTCCGGTAGTACATGACCCGCGCCTCGCGCACCAGCGCCGGATCGGTGGTCGTCGTGTAGACGATGGTGTTGGTGGCCGCCTCGCGGTCCTTGTACGTGGTCTCGCGCGGCTGCCCCTTCGGAGCCGGCGTGTCGGCGATGCCCCAGCCGTACTCGCCGTCCCTGAGCTCCTCCCAGTGGGCGAACGCCCGTTCCGAGGCCGAGGCCTCGAGCTCGCCGTTCTTGTCCTCGGCCTTGAGGTCCCGGTCGACCTCGACCCGCACCAGCCCGCTCGGGTCGGTGAAGGAGGCGACGGTGCCGTCCGAGTCCTCGGCGGGCTCGTCCTTCACGAAGTCGGCCGGGACCGCGAGCGCGACGCCCGGCCGGTCTCCGAGGTCGTGCTTCTTCCAGCCGTCCGGCAGCGGCCCCGCGAACGGGTCCGCGATCACCAGGTACGCGGCCACCGCGCCCGCGACGACCGCGGCGCCCAGCCCCATCAGCGTCTTGCGGCCGATCCGGACGCCCTTGCCGCCGGATCCCGGAACGGGGAACGGGGCGACCTGCGTGGGCTGCGGCGCGGGCGGGTTCGCGGCCGCTTCCAGCGCGGCGCGGACCTGGGCGGCGTTCGGACGGCGCGCCGGGTCCTTCTCCAGCAGGCCGGTGATGACCTCGGCCAGCGGTCCCTGCGCGGAGGCGGGCGCCGCCGGGGTGGCGTTGAGTACGGACTGGAGGGTGGCGGGGGTGTTGCTGCGGCGGAACGGCGAGACGCCCTCCGTCGCCGCGTACAGCACCACCCCGAGCGACCACAGGTCGGAGGCCGGGCCGGGGCGCTGCCCCAGCACCCGTTCCGGGGCGATGTACTCCGGCGAACCGACGAATCCGCCGGTGTCGGTCAGATTGGTCTCGCCCTCGATCTGGGCGATGCCGAAGTCGGTGAGGACGACCCGGTCGTGCCGGCCGAGCAGCACGTTGTCCGGCTTGACGTCCCGGTGCAGGATGCCCGCCGCGTGCGCGGCCTCCAGCGCGCCGAGCACCTCCAGCCCGACCCGGGCGGCCTCGCGCGCGGACAGGGTCCCCTCCTCCTGGAGCACGGCGCCCAGCGAACGGCCCTGGACCAGTTCCATCACGATCCACGGCCGGCCGTCCACCACGGCGACGTCATGGACGTTGACCACCGCGGGGTGGTCGAGCCGGGCGGCGGCGCGGGCCTCGCGGCGCATCCGCTCGGAGGCGTTGGCGCGTTCGCGTTCGGGAAGGTGGTCCGGGACGCGGGGCTCCTTGACGGCGACCTCGCGGTCCACCGTCTCGTCCTTGGCCCGCCACACCGTTCCCATGCCGCCGTGCCCGAGCTTGGCGAGCAGCCGGTAACGGCCGGCGATCACCCGTCCGGCACCGGGGTCGTTCTGCGGGTGTGTCTGCGTCTGGGCCGGCACCACCTGGGTCGGTGCCGCGTACGGGTTGTCGGGGTGCGGCACGGCCGTGGGCGGGTTGGGGTTCGGCGGTCGCAGACCAAAGCTGGTTGGCTCGTCGGCCCCGTGGCGGGCTCCCCCGTTGTTGCTCATGGTTCATCCATATCGCGCCAAGCCCTCACGTATCCACTGCGTGAGCCCACCGGTCACAGAGCCGTGACTCTCGCGGGAACTTATCTCCCATTTACGGGACTATGCGGCCGGAGCGAGGAGCCGGCCGGCGTGGGACTGGCCGAGGGGCTCGGGGAACCGGCGGACGGCCCGCTCACCGGTGTCTCCGGTGCCGTGCTCGTCGGCGTGCCGCCCCCGTCGCCGCCCCGGTCCTGCATGAGCAACGCGGCCGCGGACACGCCCGCTCCCGCCATCGCGGCGACGGCCAGCGCGGCCACGAGCGCGCCCCTCGTAGGCTGCCGCCGCACCGGACGCGCCCCGGGTGGGACCGGTGGCGTCCCGCCCGCCTCCTCCCGCCGCACCGGGGACCGACGACGGGGCGGGTCCCGGTCCGGGGGCAGCAGTCCGGGGGGCGCGGACTCCCGCGTACGGCCCGTCTCACGGAACGCCCGCAGCATCCGTTCGGCCCGGTCCGCGTCGAGCCGGCGGTCGGGGTCACGCTCCAGCAGCCCGCGCACCACGGGGAGGATCGGCCCAGCCTGGGCGGGCGGCCGGATCTCGTCGACCACGACCGCGTGCAGGACCCCGCCGAGCGAGTCGCGCCGGAACGGCGACTCGCCGCTGAGCGCCGTGCACAGCAGCGCGCCCAGCGACCACAGGTCGGACTCCGGTCCCGATCTGGCGCCGGACATCCGCTCCGGGGCGGTGTATTCGGGCGAGCCGACGAAGGAGCCGGTCTCGGTGAGCGTGGTGGAGCCCGCCAGGCGGGCGATGCCGAAGTCGGTGAGGACGACCCGGTCGGTGCCGTTCTCCAGCAGCACGTTGGCGGGCTTGAGGTCGCGGTGCAGCACCCCGGCCGTGTGGGCGGCGCGCAGCGCGCCGAGCAGGGCGATGCCGATCCGTGCCGCCTCCGCGGCGTCGACCGGGCCCTGCTCGGCGACCCGGTCCGCGAGGGACGGCCCGTCGATCAGCTCCAGGACGATGTAAGGGCGTTCGTCGTCCTCGACGACATCGTGGACGACGATGATGTGCGGGTGGCTCAACTGGGCCAGGGCGCGGGCCTCGCGCAGGGTGCGGTCCCGCTGCCGCCGGGCGTCCGCCGCCGACAGCGTCTCGTCGAGGGGGAGTTCCTTGACGGCGACACTCCGTCCGAGCAGTTGGTCGGTGGCCCGCCAGACCACACCCATGCCGCCGCGCCCGAGCCTCGCCTCCAAACGGTAACGGCCCGCAATGACGCGGCCGTTGGGCCTCGCGGTCGCGTTCTCGGCCTGCCCGTCGGTCCCCATGGGCCCATCATGCCCCACCGGATGTGCCCCTTCCGGTACGGCGATTCGGCCAAGCGGCGCGCAGCCGCGCCCGCCCCGCTGGTCAGGGCTCGCGCCAGCCCTTCAGCACCGTCTCGAACTGCCCGCTGGTCGTGGCCCAGTCCTCGGCCGGCCCGGACATGTAGATCGCGTACTCGACCCCGTCCCGCGAGATGTACATCTGGTCCACCGCCCGGCGCGGCCCCGGGAACTCGGTGTCCTTGGCCAGCGCCGTCCAGTTGTACTCCAGCCGGGCGCTCTCCCGGTCCCGGTAGACGCGGCGGTCCAGCCCCACCCGCTGGTAGTCGACCAGGCGCTGTCCTATCTGCTGGTCCAGATCGCTCAGGTGCTCGTAGGGGTCGTCGAAGTCGGGCGAGTCGTCCATGGCGATGCGGAGGAAGTGCTTGCCGCCGTCGGGCGTGTAGTCGACCTGCCGGGTCTCCTCGTCGAAGACCACGCGCTCCCAGTCGTCGCCGGGCAGGACGACGCTGAAGCCGTAGGGGTCGCTGCGGCGCACCCAGCCCTCCGGCAGACCGCCCGGCGACCTGGTCGGCCCCGACTCGGTGGGGCCGGGCGTGGAGGTGGCGGTCGGGGTCGGGTCGGCCGTGGTGCCGCCGCCCCGGTCCCCCTGCTGGAGCACCACGGCGGTTCCCCCGCCGATCAGCGCGGCCACGACGACGACCAGGGCGATCACCCGGCCGCGTACCCGCCGGCGGGGCGTGGCGGCAGGGGGTGCGTACGGCCGCTGAACGGCGGTGACCCCGCCCTGCGGGTACACCGGCGCCGGGGGGACCGCCTCCGGCCCGGTCTCGTACGGCAGGGGCGCGGGGGCGTCGACGACCTGGGTCGGTACGTACTCCTGCGCCGCCTGCGGCCGGCGTCCCTCGGCCGCCTCGGCGAGCATCTGCTCGGCCTGGGCGGCGTCGGGCCGGGTGGCCGGATCCTTGCGCAGAAGTGCGCTGATGACGGGCGCGAGCGGGCCGGCGTGCCGTGACTCGTCGGCCTCCTCCTCGACGACCGCCTGCATGGTGGTCAGCGGTGAGGTGCGGCGGAACGGCGATCTGCCCTCCACCGCCGTGTACAGCGTCGCGCCGAGCGCCCACAGGTCGGAGGCGGGGCCGGGGTCGTGGCCGCGGACCCGCTCGGGCGCGAGGTAGTCGACCGAGCCGACGACCTCTCCGGTGCGGGTGATGGCGGTGTCGCCGTCGATCTGCGCGATGCCGAAGTCGGTGAGCAGCACCCGGCCGTCCCGGCCGAGGAGCACGTTTCCGGGCTTGACGTCACGGTGCAGCACACCGGCGGCGTGCGCGGCGCGCAGGGCGCGCAGCACCCACAGGCCGATGCGGGCCGCCTCGCGGGGCTCGACCCGTTCCTCCTCCTTGACCGCGTCGGCCAGCGAACGGCCCTCGACCAGCTCCATCACGATCCACGGCCGGCCGTCGTGCTCCAGCACGTCGTGCACCGTGACGACGGCGGAGTGGTTGATCCGCGCGGCCGCCCGCGCCTCCGCGCGGGTGCGCGCCAGCAGCATGGCCTGTTCGCTGTCGGAGACGTAGAGCGCGGCGGTCAGTTCCTTGATGGCGACGGATCGGTGCAGCACCTCATCGTGCGCACGCCACACCCGGCCCATGCCACCGCTCCCGATGGAGTCGCCGAGCCGGTAGCGGCCCGCGACGAGCGAGCCCTGCATCTGATTCACGTTGCCCCGCAATGGTCTTGACAGGGTCAGCGTAAGTACGACGGCCCTTCCTGGGAACCGACGCCGTGCCATGGAGACCGCACTGTGATGCTTGTCGCCGAATGAGGCGACAGGCAACCAAAACCCCTGTGTCTGCGTCGAGTCGGCGGGTCTGCCGGGTCAGCCGGTGTACCGGTAGGTCGCCGCCGCCTGCTCGTACAGCCGTGACACCTCGTCCCGTTCGGACTCCGGTCCGCGCACCTGCACCACGTGGTAGCGGCCGTCGATCAGCGCCGCGAGGTTGCGGACGTACAGCTCGCCGCCGTCGCCGGTCCAGGTGAACTGGCCCTCCGCCATGGTCCGTCCGCCGACCTCGATGGTCTTCAGGCCGGTGGAGGTGGCCCAGCTGGAGTCGCGGTAGGGCTGGAGCTCCCGCTCGTCGTCGCGCTGGTAGGCCATGGGGTCACCGCCGTACTCCTGGGCGCTGTCCCGGCCCGGTACGACGATGAGCTCGAAGTCGCCGCGGGAGTAGACGACCTGCCCGCTGCCGTTCTTCCCGGTGCGCTGCCAGCCCTCGGCGACGGCGATCCGGAAGCCCTCGGGGTCCTTGGCAAGGGTGAAGCCGTCGGCGACCTCGGGGCCGGTGGTCTGCGTCTCGGCGGAGGCGGCCGACTCCTCGGGGTCGTCCTTGGGCTTCGGTGAGTCCTTCTCCGCCTCCGGCTCACCGCCCGGGCCCGGTACGGCGCTGACCTCACCGGCGGCTCCGGTGCGGTCGGTCGATCCGCCCGCCCCCGAGGTGTCCTCCCCGGACTTCGGCATGAACAGCATGGCGTACGCGATCGCCCCCGCCATGGCGAGCAGCACCAGCAGAAGCAGGGTGCGGCCGAGCCGGCGCGGGGAACCGGCGTCCTGCTTGGCCCGCTTGTGCCGTCCGTGGTGGGCGGGGAGCCCGGCGCGGCGCCTGCGCACCAGCTCGCCCCGGCGCCGTACGATCGGCAGCTTGCTCGCGTCGGCGGGCGGCGCCGCTATGACGTGCACGCCCGCCTCGGGCTCGGGCGCCGACCGCACCAGTGAGCGCAGCCAGCCGCGCAGCTCCTCGAAGTCGAGGCGCTCGGTGGGGTCCTGACGCAGCAGCGATTCCACGACCGGCCGCAGCGGCCCGCACTCCTCGGCGAACGCGGGCGGTTCGGCGCACACCATCTGCACCAGTTCGGCCGTCGACTCCTCCGGGTAGGGCGCGTGTCCCTGGACGGCACGGAACAGCAGGGAGCCCAGCGCCCAGAGGTCGGTGGCGGGTCCGATCGGGGCGGCCAGCTGCCAGTTCTCGTGCACGGGTCCGGCCTGCTCGGGCGCCCAGCGCTCGGTCACGGCTCCGACGACGGCCATGCGCGCCTGCCGCGCCCGCTCGGCGGCCAGCGCGGTGGTCGGGCCCCGGCGGGCGGGGACGTGCGCCACCAGGTCGTCCCAGCGGGCGGGCGGGGTGGTTCCGGCCGATGTCCCGGAGGCCCCGGGGGCTTCGAGTGCCCTGGGTGCCTCGGCGGCGGCGCGTCCGCCGGCCGCCGGGCGGGGGGTGGCTCCGTACCGGCCGGCCCCCACGCCGTAGGGGTCGGCTATCTGTCCGGGCGGGCCCGCGGCGGTCGCCGTGCCCGTGCCTTCGTCCCCCGGCCGGGAGACGTACGGCGGCTGCGCGGTGCCGTTGCCGTCCTCGGGAGCGGGCCGGGCGCCGGGCAGGGCGGCGCGGCTGCTCTGCTGGGCCTCCTGCACCCGGGCGGCGGCACGGGCGCCGGCCCGGTACGCGGCGATCGCCCCCGCACGGGCCGCCCGCACGTCCCCGGCGCTGTCGAGGGCCTTCGGGGCCGCCGCGGGGGAGAGACCGTCCGGCGTGGGTGCCCCGCCACCGGGCAGCCGGCCGGCCCGCGCCTCGATGGCGGCGCGGCGTGCCGCCTCGGGGTCGGGGTCGGCGGTGAACCCGGGCGGCCAGGACGGGCCACCCCCGGCGTCCGGTGCTCCCCCGGGCGCCACCGGTCCCAGTTCCGCCGGCGTCCCCGCTCCTTGCCCCGGCTCCTCGTCGGGCGGAGGCACCGGGTCGTATCCGCACAGTGCCTCCTCCGCCGCGCCGACGGCGAGGCCGGTCAGCATCACCCGGCCGTCGTCGCAGACGAGGACCGTGCGCGCGGTGATGTTGCGGTGGACCCAGCCGTGGGAGTGCAGCACCCGCAGTGCGGTGAGGACGTCGGAGGCGACCTCCGCCGCCCGGTACGGGGACAGCGGCTTCTCGGCGAGCAGCGCGGCCAGGGGACGCGCGGCGACGAATTCGCTGACTATCCAGAGCGAACCGCCCTCCGCGAACACGTCGAAGACCTGGTCCAGACGCGGGTGGTCGGGGATGGCGGCGGCCGCCTGCGCGGCCTCGACCGCGCGTCGCACGACCGGGTCGGTGGGCCGCCGCGAGCTCCCGCGCGCGGAGCCCGGCCCGTGACCGCCCCGCCGCGCGGCTCCGTCACGGGCGGTGAAACCGTGGGGCAGCCCTTCGGCGTCGAGCACCTCGGCCTCGACGACCTCGGGCAACGGGACCTGCCTGACCAGGACTTCCTGTCCGCTGTAGGTGTCGAAGGCGCGGGTCTCGGTCAGTTCGTACTCGTCGGAGGGAGGCAGCGGCAGGCGGTAGCGGTCGGCGAGAACCCGTCCCGCATAGTCGTCCACATTGCCTCCCCCGGCACTACGGTCGGTCGGTTCCGTTCGCCCGGCGGACCGATCCGGCTGCGTACGGTCCGCAAGCATTCACGATACGTGCCGGAAGCAACCCGCAGAGAGGGGATGCCACATCTGACTCCCCAATCCGCGGGCCGCTCATGCTCAGGACTTCGGCCGGAACGTCTTCGTCAGCGTCCGCCAGGTCTCCTTGCGCTGCTCGCCGCCCCACTTGGCGGCCTTGGCCGTGTACATCAGCCCGTACCCGAGCCGGTCGCCGACGACGGTCCCCCGGTCAATGGACCGGTACTTGGTCCCGCCCTCCACATAGGTGAACTCCCAGTCGGCCGTGTTCCAGCCCCGGTAGTCCACGGACTCGATGCGGATCCGCTGGTACTGCGAACGCACCATGTAGCGTTCCTGGTTCTTCCAGTCGGCGACCGGGTCGTCCTTCGGCGTGGTCGTCCAGCCGATGAGCAGCTTCTGCCCGTCGGGCCCGGTGAACCGGTCCCCGGCGGTACCCGACGACTGGAACTTCCACCCCTCGGGCAGCCCGATCGAGTACCCCTGCTTCCCCTTGTACGTCTCCTTCGCCGGCGTACCGCCGCCGTCCTCGGCGGAGTCGTCGGGTCCGCCGGCTCCGGCGCCCGGGGTGCCCGACGCCGAGCCCGCTCCCGTGCCCGCGCCGGCCGACTCGGTCGCCGTGCCGTCGGTGCGGGTGCCGTCGCTCTCGTCGCCCTTGGTGTCGGCGCTCGGGGCCGCACTGGCGACGGGCCTGTCGCCGCCGCCCTTCGCTCCCTTGTCGCCCTCGTCGTCGCCGCCGAACGCGAAGGCCAGCACGGTGCCGATCACGGCGAGCACCACGACCACCGCGATGATGATCAGCGTCCGCCGCGGTACCACGTCGGTGAGCGGTGCCCGCGGAACGGGCCTCGCCGGCAGATCCGGCGGCGTCATCACCGGCCACCCGGAACTGCGTCCACCGGCGGGGGAGGTCGCTTGCGCGGCCGGGCCGGACGGGTTCGCCGTGCCGGACCGTGCGCCGGAGTCGGCGGCCGGTCCGGAGGCGGCAGCGGGGGTGTCGCTACCGGACTTGGCGCGGGCCGCCGCGGCGCCGGCCGTGCCGGCCGCCACCGCCGCCTTCCGCACGGAGCGCAACGCGCCCCGCAGCTTCTCCCCGGCCTCCTCGCCCCGCTTGCCCCCGGCGGCCGGGCGCTCGCCGGGCTGCTCGGGCAGCGGCACGACCTTCGTCGCGTCCGCCGGTTCCGCGCCGGCCTCGCTGGGCGCGGGCGCGTTGACGATCGCGTTCAGCATGGCCCGCGCGCCGCGGTCGTCGAGCCGCTGGGCGGGATCCTTGGTGAGCAGTCCGTAGATGACGTCCCTGAGCGGTCCCGCGTTCTTCGGCTCCTCGAGCGGCTCGGTCATCACCGCCGTGAGCGTCGCGATCGCGGACCCCTTGTCGTACGGCGGGGTGCCCTCGACCGCCGCGTACAGCAGTCCGCCGAGCGACCACAGGTCGGCCGCCGGACCCGGCTTGTGCCCGCGGGCCCGCTCCGGGGAGATGTAGGAGGGGGCGCCGACCAGCATGCCGGTCGAGGTGATGGACGGGTCGCCCTCGACCTGGGCGATGCCGAAGTCGGTGAGCACGACCCGGCCGTCCTCGGCGATCAGCACGTTCGACGGCTTCACGTCGCGGTGCAGGATGCCCTCCCGGTGCGCGGAGCGCAGCACGTCGAGGATGGCGAGGCCGACCTCCGCCGCGCGCCTCGGCTCCAGCAGGCCGTCCTCCCGGATGGCCTCGGCGAGCGACTTGCCCTCGACGAGTTCCATCACGATCCAGGGCCGGTCGTCCTCCTCGACCACGTCGAAGACGGTCACCGCGCTGTTGTTGCGGATCCGCGCGATCGCCTTGGCCTCGCGCAGCGTCCGCGTGATCAGCCGGCGCTTCTCCTCCTCGTCGATGTTCGACGGGAAGCGGAGCTCCTTGACGGCGACGGTCCGCCCCAGGGTCTCGTCCTGGGCCCGCCACACCGTGCCCATGCCGCCGCGGCCGAGCACATCTCCCAGCCGGTACCGCCCGGCGAGGAGACGTGCGCTCTTGTCCTGACGGGATGTCCCCGCCCGCTCCGCCTCCGACATGCGTCCCCTCATGCAACCCGCCCTGACAGAGCCTTCATTGTCCCTCACCCGACAAGTGCTCGACGCCCAGGGTGCCTCTGACGGCGTCCCGGGCCCGGCGCACGCGGAGCCCGGGTGACGGACGCGCCGCAGCGCCCTGCATGATGGGCGTCCCACAAGGGAGGAGTCGGGATGCCGCCGCTGCGGACACTACTGGCCGTTCCCGTGTCCCTGGCGCTGCTCGCCCTGTCCCCGGCCTCCTCCTCCACCCCGTCGGCGCCGCCGACGGACGCTCTCCTTCCGCTCCTGGTCACGCGGGGCGACGCCCCCGCCGCGGCCATGCTGGCCCTGGCGGAGAGCGGTCCCCGCTATGCCCACGCCGGCCCGGACATCGAGCGTGCGGACCACTTCCGCGCGGGCAGCGTCACGAAGACGTTCGTCGCCACGGTCGTCCTGCAACTGGCCGACGAGGGCCGCCTGTCACTGTCCGACACCGTGGAGGAGCACCTGCCGGGTCTGGTGCGGGGAGCGGGCAACGACGGCCGCGCGCTGACCCTTCGCTCCCTGCTCACCCACACCAGCGGCCTCCACGACTTCGCCGCGGACACGCGAGGCACCGTCCCCGTCACCCCTCTTCAGGCCGTACGCATCGCACTCACCCACCCCCCGGCCGCCCCCGGCCGCTTCTCCTACTCGAACACCAACTACGTTCTGCTCGGCCTGGTCGTCGAACAGGTCACCGGCCGCTCGTACGCCGACGAGGCCGAGCGCCGCATCATCGCTCCGCTGCGTCTGACGGGCACCTCCTTCCCCGGTTCCCGGACCTCTCTGCCCTCTCCGCACGGCCACGCCTACGCGGCCGACGGAACCGACGTCACCCGGCTCGACCCGCGGGTGGCCGGTGCCGCGGGCGAGTTGGTGACCACGCTCGCTGATCTGGACCGCTTCTACGCGGCCCTGCTCGGCGGTGAGCTGCTGCCCCCGCGCCGGCTGCGCGAGATGCTCGACACCCGCGCCGCACACGGCTCGTACGGGATGGGACTGTTCCCTGTGACGCTCCCCTGCGGCACCACGGTGTGGGGGCACAACGGACGCATCCCGGGCAGCTACGTACGCACCGCGGCCACCGCCGACGGCCGACGTGTCCTCACCTTCCGGGTGAACACGGACGCGATCGCGGACCCCGGTCTCGAACCGGCACTGCTCGCGGCCGAGTTCTGCCCCCGCACGTCATAGAACGCCCCAGGGACGGCGCCCCTCAAGGGGCGCGGGGAACTGCGCAAAACGGGGGTCCGGGGGCGAAGCCCCCGGTGACGGGACGGGAAGGGGCGGCGGGGGCGAAAGAACGCCTACAGCGGCACGATGTCCGGCGCCCCCAACCGCGCCGCGTCCGCCGTCAGATCATCGGGCTGCCGCTGCGACTCCCGTTCGGCCTCCACCCGCTTCTCGTAGTGCTCCACCTCGCGCCCGATCTGGTCCTTGTCCCAGCCCAGCACCGGCGCCATCAGTTCGGCGGCCTCCCGGGCGCTGCGCGTGCCCCGGTCGAACGTCTCCATCGAGATGCGGGTGCGCCGGGTCAGCACGTCGTCCAGATGCCGTGCCCCCTCGTGCGAGGCGGCATAGGTGATCTCGGCGCGCAGATAGTCGTCGGCGCCCCCCAGCGGCTCGCCCAGCGAGGGGTCCGAGGCGATGAGGTCCAGGACCTCCTCCGCCAGCGCGCCGTAGCGCTGGAGCAGGTGCTCCACCCGTGCCGTGTGCAGTCCGGTGCGCGCGGCCGTGCGCGCACGCGCGTTCCACAGCGCGTGGTAGCCCTCGGCGCCCACCAGGGGCGTGTCCTCGGTGACGCAGTCGGCGACGCGCACGTCGAGTCCGTGCACCGCGGCGTCCACCGCGTCCTTGGCCATGACCCGGTACGTCGTGTACTTGCCGCCCGCCACGACGACCAGTCCGGGCACGGGATGCGCCACGGTGTGCTCGCGGGACAGCTTGCTCGTGGCGTCCGACTCCCCGGCGAGCAGCGGCCGCAGGCCGGCGAACACGCCCTCCACGTCGTCCCGCGTCAGCGGCACCGCGAGCACCGAGTTCACGTGCTCCAGCAGGTAGTCGATGTCCGCGCTGGAGGCGGCGGGGTGCGCCTTGTCGAGGTCCCAGTCGGTGTCCGTGGTACCCACGATCCAGTGCCGGCCCCAGGGTATGACGAACAGCACGGACTTCTCGGTGCGCAGGATGAGCCCGGTCGTGGAGTGGATGCGGTCCTTGGGGACGACCAGGTGGATGCCCTTCGAGGCGCGGACGTGGAACTGTCCCCGCTCGCCGACCATCGCCTGGGTGTCGTCGGTCCACACCCCGGTGGCGTTGACGACCTGCTTGGCGCGGACCTCGTACTCGCCACCGCCCTCGACGTCCTGCACCCGGGCGCCGACGACGCGTTCGCCCTCGCGCAGGAAGCCCGTCACCCTCGCGCGGTTGGCGGCCTTCGCGCCGTACGCCGCCGCCGTGCGCACCAGGGTCGCCACGAACCGGGCGTCGTCCATCTGGGCGTCGTAGTACTGAAGGGCGCCGACCAGCGCGTCCTTCTTCAAACAGGGTGCGACCCGGAGCGCGTGACGGCGGGTCAGGTGGCGGTGCACGGGCAGGCCCCGGCCGTGCCCGCGGGCCATCGCCATGGTGTCGTAGAGGGCGACGCCCGCTCCGGCGTACAACCGCTCCCAGCCCTTGTGCTGCAACGGGTACAGGAACGGCACCGGACGCACCAGATGCGGAGCGAGCCTTTCCAGCAGCAGGCCGCGCTCCTTCAACGCCTCCCGTACGAGGACGAAGTCCAGCATCTCCAGATAGCGCAGGCCACCGTGGATCAGCTTGCTGGACCGGCTGGAGGTGCCCGACGCCCAGTCACGCGCTTCCACCAGGCCCGTGGACAGACCGCGCGTCGCGGCGTCGAGCGCCGTACCCGCACCGACCACGCCGCCGCCCACGACCAGCACGTCCAGCTCGTGCTCGGCCATGGACGCGAGTGATTCGGCGCGCTGCTCCGGCCCCAGTTTCGCTGTCCTCACCGCTGCCTCCCGCTCATCGGTCGCATCGGCCGCACCCGTCGGGCGAAGCCCGGTCCCCCACCCTCATGCCCAAATTCTGACCGGCTTGCCCGACTTCAGCCACCACGCACCCCCAGCCTGTGGACAACCCTCGCGGAGCGACTCACCGAAACTCAGCCGATCAATCCCACATATCGGTCATATTTACTCCTAGTCTGACATTGCGCTCGCCTGTCCAGTCCACAGGACTTGCGCACCTGTCGCACTCCGGCTATCGGGAAGGACGGCCCACGCCATGCCCGCAGATCTCGCCGTCATCGGACTCGGCCCGTACGGCCTGCCCCTGGCCCAGGCCGCCGTCGCCGCCGGCATCGCCACCGTCGGTTACCGGACCGGCCCCGAGGCGGGCTCCCTCAGCGCCGCCGAACAGCGCCGCATGCTCGCGCAGGGCTTCCGGACGACCGCCAACCCCGCCGAGCTCGGCCGGGTGCGCACCGCGGTCATCTGCGCGCCGACCCCGCGCGGCGCGGACGGCGGGCCGGACCTGGGCCAGGTGGAGACCGCCGCCCGCACCCTCGCCGCGCGGCTGCGCCCGCACACCACGGTGATCGTGGAGTCCCCCGTACCGCCCGGGACGACGGAGGGGCCCCTGCTGCGCATGCTCGAGTCGGGGTCGGGTCTCCGCGCGGGGCGCGATTTCCATCTCGCCCACTCCCCCAGTCGGGTCGATCCCGGCAACCGCGACTTCACCCCGGCCAACACCCCGAAGGTCATCGGCGGCCTCACCCCCGCCTGCACCGAGTCCGCCGCCGCCTTCTACGGACGGATCACCGACAAGGTGGTACGCGCGCGTGGCCTGCGCGAGGCGGAGACGGTGCAGCTCCTGGAGTCCAACTTCCGGCACGTCAACATCGCCCTCGTCAACGAGATGGCCGCCCTCTGCCACGACCTGGGCATCGACCTGTGGGACGTCCTCAGATGCGCGGAGACGAAGCCCTTCGGCTTCCAGGCCTTCCGCCCCGGCCCCGGCGTCGGCGGCCACGCCGCCCCCCAGGACCTGACCGCCCACGCCGGCCGCACCCTGCGCATGGCGGAACTGGCCCAGGACGTCAACAGCCGCATGCCCCGCTACGTCGTGCAGCGCGCCGCCGCCCTCCTCAACGAGCACGGCAAGTCCGCGCGCGGCGCACGCGTGCTGCTCCTCGGCGTCACCTACAAGCCCGACCTGGCCGACCAGCAGGGCGCACCGGCCAAGGAGATCGCCGTCCGGCTGATGGAGCTGGGCGCCTCCGTCAGCTACCACGACCCGCACGTACCGTCCTGGAACGTCCTCGACCGGCCCGTCCCCCGCGCGGACTCCCTCTACGAGGCCGCCGCCGAGGCCGATCTGACGATCCTCCTCCAGCAGCACCGCACGTACGACCTCCAGGGCCTCTCGGTGAAGGCCCAGCTACTGCTGGACACGCGGGGGGCCACGCCCACGGGGGCGGCGCATCGGTTGTGAGAGGGGGCGCGCGGGTGGCGCCCATGCCACAGGGGTTGGTGGTGGGCGGGCTGGCGCGCGGGTACGGTAGAAACAGGGTGGAGCCCACCGCAGCGGACACTGCGGCAGGCTCCTGAGAAGTGAACAGAGCGTCCACCTCTAATTCTCCTAGGGGTGGCTGCTCACCACCCAAAAGGTGGAGCCCACCGCAGCAGGCACTGCGGCAGGCTCCTGAAAGTGAACGGAGTGTCCACCCCTAGTTCTCGTAGGGGTGGCCGCTCACTTCCCGTAGATCCACAAGATGCACCTCCTCCGGAACTTCACCATCCGCAGACGGATCCGGTCCCAGGCGGTGGGCTTGCGGTGACGGCCCATGGCGCGCCCCCTTCCACGATGCCGCCATAGCCCGGTCGGCGGTCCGTCTGGAATTCGGGCCGGGCCCCGAGGGCCGGGGTCCGGAGACGATCTCCTTGGAAGGGGGCGCCCCAGAGAGCTGGGCCGCCGGGCACAGACATTACCGACCCGGAACCGCCCCTCCAGCGCGGATTCGCCCCGATGACAACCGCGCGCCCCCTGGACACCACGCGCGCCCCGCCTGGACACGCAGGAGGCCGGTCACCCCGTCAGGGTGACCGGCCTCCTCAATGCCGTCGAGCGGCTACCGCCGGTGCTGCGAGTCCGCCACCGTCACCTCGACGCGCTGGAACTCCTTCAGCTCGCTGTAGCCGGTCGTGGCCATCGCGCGGCGCAGGGCGCCGAAGAGGTTCATCGAACCGTCGGGCGTGTGGGACGGGCCGGCGAGGATCTCCTCCAGCGTGCCCACCGTGCCGAGGTCGACCTTCTGGCCGCGCGGCAGCTCCTCGTTGACGGCCTCCATGCCCCAGTGGTTGCCCCGGCCCGGACCGTCCGTCGCGCGGGCCAGCGGGGAGCCCATCATCACGGAGTCCGCGCCGCAGGCGATCGCCTTGGGCAGGTCGCCGGACCAGCCGACACCGCCGTCCGCGATCACGTGCACGTACCGGCCGCCGGACTCGTCCATGTAGTCACGGCGCGCGGCGGCCACGTCGGCGACCGCGGTGGCCATGGGCACCTGGATGCCGAGCACGTTGCGCGTGGTGTGCGCCGCGCCGCCGCCGAAGCCGACGAGCACACCGGCCGCGCCGGTGCGCATGAGGTGCAGGGCGGCCGTGTAGGTGGCGCAGCCGCCGACGATCACCGGGACGTCGAGCTCGTAGATGAACTGCTTCAGGTTCAGCGGCTCGTGCGCGCCGGAGACGTGCTCCGCCGAGACCGTCGTACCGCGGATGACGAAGATGTCCACACCCGCGTCGACGACGGCCTTGGAGAACTGGGCCGTGCGCTGCGGGGAGAGCGCGGCGGCGGTGACCACGCCCGAGTCGCGCACCTCCTTGATGCGCTGCCCGATCAGCTCCTCCTTGATGGGAGCGGCGTAGATCTCCTGGAGGCGGCGGGTGGCCGTCTCCGCCGGCAGGCCGACGATCTCGTCCAGCAGCGGCTGCGGGTCCTCGTACCGCGTCCACAGGCCCTCGAGGTTCAGCACGCCGAGGCCGCCGAGCTCGCCGATGCGGATCGCCGTGGCCGGGGAGACGACCGAGTCCATGGGAGCGGCCAGGAACGGCAGCTCGAAGCGGTAGGCGTCGATCTGCCAGGCGATCGAGACCTCCTTCGGGTCCCGCGTACGGCGGCTGGGGACGACGGCGATGTCGTCGAAGGCGTACGCCCGGCGGCCGCGCTTGCCGCGCCCGATCTCGATCTCAGTCACGTCTGTGGCCTTTCCCTGATGCGTTGCAGCGCCTTCCAGTATCCCCGACGGGCACGCCGAGGGCGGTCCCGGATGCGTCCGGGACCGCCCTGGAAGGCCTTCTGTCTACTTGCGGCTGTAGTTCGGCGCCTCGACCGTCATCTGGATGTCGTGCGGGTGGCTCTCCTTGAGGCCGGCGGAGGTGATCCGCACGAACCGCCCGTTGTCCTGGAGCTCGGGCACGGTCCGGCCGCCGACGTAGAACATCGACTGGCGCAGACCGCCGACGAGCTGGTGGACGACCGAGGAGAGCGGGCCGCGGTAGGGCACCTGGCCCTCGATGCCCTCGGGGACGAGCTGCTCGTCGGAGGCGACGCCCTCCTGGAAGTAGCGGTCCTTGGAGAACGACTTGCGGTCGCCGCGCGTCTGCATGGCGCCCAGCGAGCCCATGCCGCGGTACGACTTGAACTGCTTGCCGTTGATGAACAGCAGCTCGCCGGGGGACTCCTCGCAGCCGGCGAGGAGGGAGCCCAGCATCACCGTGTCGGCGCCCGCGACGAGGGCCTTGGCGATGTCGCCGGAGTACTGGAGACCGCCGTCGCCGATGACCGGGACGCCGGCCTCCTTGGCGGCGAGCGCGGCCTCGTAGATCGCGGTGACCTGCGGGACGCCGACGCCGGCGACGACACGGGTGGTGCAGATGGAGCCGGGGCCGACACCGACCTTGATGCCGTCGCAGCCCGCGTCGACCAGGGCCTGGGCGCCGTCGCGCGTGGCGATGTTGCCGCCGATGACGTCGACGCCGGAGGAGTTCGACTTGATCTTGGCGACCATGTCGCCGACCAGTCGGGAGTGGCCGTGCGCGGTGTCGACGACGATGAAGTCGACGCCCGCCTCGATCAGGGCCTGGGCGCGCTCGAAGGCGTCACCGGCGACTCCGACCGCGGCACCGACCAGCAGCCGGCCCTCGGCGTCCTTCGCGGCGTTGGGGTACTTCTCGGCCTTCACGAAGTCCTTGACCGTGATCAGGCCCTTGAGGACGCCGTCGTCGTCGACCAGCGGAAGCTTCTCGATCTTGTGGCGGCGCAGCAGCTCCATGGCGTCCGCGCCGGAGATGCCGACCTTGCCGGTGACGAGCGGCATCGGCGTCATGACCTCGCGCACCTGACGGGAGCGGTCGGTCTCGAAGGCCATGTCACGGTTGGTGACGATGCCGAGCAGCTTCTTGTTGCCGTCGGTGACGGGGACACCGCTGATGCGGAACTTGGCGCACAGGGCGTCGGCCTCGGCGAGCGTGGCGTCCGGGTGGATGGTGATGGGGTCGGTGACCATGCCGGACTCGGAGCGCTTCACCAGGTCGACCTGGTTGGCCTGGTCCTCGATGGACAGATTGCGGTGCAGGACGCCGACACCGCCCTGGCGGGCCATCGCGATCGCCATGCGGGATTCGGTCACCTTGTCCATGGCGGCGGACAGCAGCGGGATGTTGACCCGCACGTTACGGGAGACGTACGAGGCGGTGTCGATCTGGTCGGGTGCCATGTCCGACGCGCCCGGCAGCAGCAGCACGTCGTCGTAGGTCAGCCCGAGTGTCGCGAATTTTCCGGGCACTCCGTCGACGTTTGCAGTCATGACACCTTCCCCAAATGGCCTTGATCGGTGCGGATGTCCATGCTAACGGGCTGCGCGGCTGTCTCATTCCACGCTTTCGCACGGCTCCTGGCTTCGTATGTTCGTACGGGAGCGCCTGGGCGCCCGTTCATCCGCCGAAGGGGCGGCGCGACGGCGGGGGTTACTGCTCCGCCAGGGCGCGCAGCCGGCTCAGCGCGCGGTGCTGGGCCACCCGGACGGCGCCGGGTGACATTCCCAACATCTGTCCAGTCTCCTCCGCCGTGAGGCCCACGGCGATCCGCAGCAGAAGCAGCTCCCGCTGATTCTCGGGGAGATTGGCCAGCAGTTTCTTGGCCCATTCGGCGTCGCTGCTGAGCAGCGCGCGCTCCTCCGGGCCGAGGGAGTCGTCGGGTCGTTCGGGCATCTCGTCGGAGGGCACGGCGGTCGAGCCGGGGTGGCGCATCGCCGCGCGCTGGAGGTCGGCGACCTTGTGGGAGGCGATGGCGAAGATGAACGCCTCGAAGGGCCGGCCGGTGTCCTTGTAGCGGGGCAGTGCGAGCAGCACCGCGACGCAGACCTCCTGGGCGAGGTCCTCCACGAAGTGCCGGGCGTCGCCCGGCAGCCGGGACAGACGGGTGCGGCAGTAGCGCAGTGCCAGGGGGTGGACATGGGCGAGGAGATCGTGCGTGGCCTGCTCGTCCCCGTCGACCGCGCGATGGACGAGCGCACCGATCGCCCCTTGGGCAGTGCCCGCCTCGTCGTCGCGCATCGGTCCATGGTGCCTTGCGGACGTCGGGTCCGCGGCACCGTGTCCCTGGTTGTGCACCGAAGCGTTATGAGCAGGTGCGCCGGAACTCATCCCTTGCGCCCTCCCCTTCCGCTCGACCGACTCGTCCCCGAGGAACTCCACACCTCAAGGATGCGGCATCCGCGGCGAAACAAGCAGCGGGCACCCTTCGGCCACCGCGGATGCCCTGGTGGGCCCGGTTCCCACGGCGATTCCGAGGGCGTACGGGGAGGCCCCGAGGCAACGCGCCCCGCCGAGCCACGGGCCTTGGCATGGACGTTCGATGTCCCCGACCGACGACGACACCGCGGACCACCGTGACCACGGCCGTACACGGTCGGTGACCGGGCACCCGCGTCACCGCACTCACGTGCCCCGTACGCACCCTCACCACCGAGGGCGCGGGGCGCACGCGTCGCCGTGCGTATGCGTGCATCCGCGCCCCGCGTGCGCGCCGGTCACCGGCACCGCCGTGCCCGCATGGCGCCGGGACCCGGACACCGGCATCACCACCCGCGCGCGACAGCCGCGCACCCGCGCCACCACAGCGCCTCGCGCCGCTTCCGCGTACGTGGCGCGATCCCGACGCCCGGAGCTCCTCGCCGCCGCGCGGGCGGGGGCATCCACGCACCCCCGCTCACCGAGCGGCGCTCGAGACCGTGTGCCGTGCCGTCCGGCCCGACCTGAGGGAAAGGCCCCAGGGTCTGTCTTCCGGATCCTGCCGAGGCGGCCCGGGACAGCCCGCCGCCCGCTACCGACCCGATCCGGAGGACAGGCCCTAGCGCACCAGCCCCCACCGGAAGCCGAGGGCCACGGCGTGGGCCCGGTCCGAGGCGCCGAGCTTCTTGAAGAGGCGGCGCGCGTGCGTCTTGACGGTGTCCTCGGAGAGGAACAGCTCGCGGCCGATCTCGGCGTTGGAGCGGCCGTGGCTCATGCCTTCGAGGACCTGGATCTCACGCGCGGTGAGCGTGGGCGCCGCCCCCATCTCGGCGGAGCGCAGCCGGCGCGGGGCGAGCCGCCACGTGGGGTCGGCGAGCGCCTGCGTGACCGTGGCCCGCAGCTCCGCGCGGGAGGCGTCCTTGTGCAGATAGCCACGCGCGCCGGCGGCCACCGCGAGCGCCACACCGTCGAGGTCCTCGGCGACGGTGAGCATGATGATGCGCGCTCCTGGGTCGGCGGACAGCAGCCGCCGGACCGTCTCGACGCCGCCCAGACCGGGCATGCGTACGTCCATCAAAATGAGATCCGAGCGGTCGGCTCCCCAGCGGCGGAGGACTTCCTCGCCGTTGGCAGCCGTCGTCACGCGCTCGACGCCGGGCACGGTCGCGACCGCGCGGCGGAGCGCCTCTCGGGCAAGCGGGGAGTCGTCGCAGACGAGGACGGAAGTCATGGCCGCCCTCCGCAGCTGATGCGCGTCACCTTGAGCCTCCAGGCTGGTACGAAATCGTCACCTGTGCGGTCGACCGTCTCGGACGCCCGCCCGAGCGCTTGTTCCTTCAACCGCCTCGCACTCTCAACGACGGTCACTCGAAAGAGTTACGGGGCCGTCTGCCATCTTCGGCACTCTACGTGAGGAGGCGGACACGGCGGAGTCATGAACGACGGACCCCCCAACTTTCACCACAACCCGTGCCCCATTTAGCCCCTTTTCTTCCCCTTTGTTGGTGTCCGGGGCTAGATTCGCAATGAGTCATATTTTCATCTCCTTGGATCGTAGTTGTACGGTCGTGGACACCGGATCCGCCCAGAACGGCTACAAGGGGTCACGCAATGGCAGATTTCTCCCGCCTTCCCGGACCGAACGCGGACCTGTGGGACTGGCAGCTCCTGGCTGCCTGCCGCGGGGTGGACAGCTCGCTGTTCTTCCACCCCGAGGGCGAGCGTGGTGCGGCTCGGAGTGCTCGCGAGAACTCGGCCAAAGAGGTCTGCATGAGGTGCCCGGTGCGAGCCGAGTGCGCCGCACACGCGCTGGCGGTACGTGAGCCGTACGGCGTGTGGGGCGGACTGACCGAGGACGAGCGCGAAGAGCTGATGGGGCGTGCGCGCAACCGGCTGGTGTCGGCGTCGGCCGCCGCCGCGCATGCCGCTTCGAACAACTGAAGGAACGTTTCTCCATAGATCCCATAGAGCCGGGGCCCGCACGCGTCCTCGTGCGGCGCGCCCCGGACATCCCGGCTGCGTGGCGGCCGTTACCGGGCGGCCGCCCCCGCCAGCTTCTCCAGCGTCGCGCCGACCGCCGGCACCTGGGCGAGGTCCGGAAGCGTGAGCGCGACGATCTCCCGCCGCACGGCGGGTTCCAGCGCCACGGTGCGCACCCCCCGGGGCCGCACCGACTCGAGGGCCAGCTGGGGCAGGACCGCGACCCCGAGTCCGGCACCCACCAGCCCGGCGACCGCCGGATAGTCGTCGGTCGCGAAGTCGATGCGCGGGGTGAAGCCGGCCGCCTCGCACACCTCCACCAGCTGGCCCCGGCAGCGCGGGCAGCCGGCGATCCACGGTTCCTCGGCGAGTTCGCCGATGGCGACGGACCGCGCGCGGGCGAGCCGGTGCCGCTCGGGGACGAGCCCCACCAGCCGGTCCGACAGCAACGGCCGTACGACGAGGTCGTCCCACTCCTCGGCGCCCGCCGCACCCTCGTACCGGAAGGCGAGGGCCACGTCGCAGTCGCCCTCGCGCAGCATCTCCACGGAGCGGGGCGGTTCGGCCTCCTCCAGGGAGACCCGGGTGCCGGGGTGGGCCTCGCGCAGGGCGGCGAGGGCCGTCGGGACGAGCGTGGAGCTGCCGCTGGGGAAGGAGACGAGCCGGACCCGGCCCGCGCGCAGCCCCGCGATGGCGGCGACCTCCTCCTCGGCGGCGGTGAGCCCCGCGATGATCCCGGCCGCGTGCCGTACCAGCGCCTCCCCGGCCTGCGTCAGGCGCATCTCACGGCCGCTGCGTATGAGCAGGGGTGTGCCGACGGACCCCTCCAGGGCCTTCATCTGCTGGCTGACGGCGGGCTGGGTGCAGCCCAGTTCGCGGGCCGCCGCGGAGAAGGAACCGGTGGTGGCCACGGCGCGCAGCACGCGGAGATGACGGGCTTCGATCACCCCTCAAGGATAAGCCGACCTTTGACACGGCGCCGAATAATGCGTCGACGCTTTGATGACCATCGCCTACCGTGCGAGTCATGAAGCTTCTGTCTGTGAACCTCGGGCGACCCAAGGCCGTGCCGTACACGGATCACCGCGACGGTGTGACCGGCATCGACAAGCGTCCCGTGGACGGGCCGGTGCGGGTGGCGGCGCCGGGGGCCAAGGGGGTCGGCGCGAGCGGTCTGGCCGGGGACGCGGTGTGCGAGACGCGGCATCACGGCGGGGACGACCAGGCGGTGTACGCCGTGGCCCGCGAGGACCTCGACGAGTGGGAGCGCACGCTGGGGCGCACGCTGGCGAACGGCTCGTTCGGTGAGAACCTCACCACCGAGGGGATCGACGTGTCCGGCGCCCTGATCGGTGAGCGCTGGGCGGTCGGGCCCGAGGCGCTACTGGAGATCACCTCCGGGCGCATCCCCTGTCGCACCTTCCAGGGCCATCTGGGTGAGAAGGGCTGGGTGAAGCGGTTCACGGAGCGGGGCGCGCCGGGCGCGTATCTGCGGGTGATCAGGCCCGGTGAGATCCGCGCGGGGGACGCGGTACGGATCGTGCACCGGCCGGACCACGAGGTGACGGTCGCGCTCCAGTTCCGCGCGGTGACGACCGAGCGGACGCTGCTGCCCCGGCTGCTGGCGGCGGGCCCGGCCCTGCACCCGGAGGCGCTGGCGACGGCGCGGACGTACGTGGAGAAGTACGGGGCGGAGTCGACGGCCTGACGGGATGTCCATGGGATGACATGAAGCGGACGCCCGCACTCCAGGTAACTACTCTTGGGCCATGACAACGGCTCTGATTACGGGATCGACGGCTGGGATCGGTGCCGCGTTCGCGCGGCGGCTGGCGGCCGACGGACATGATCTGGTGCTGGTCGCCCGCGACACGGGCCGACTGCGCGAACAGGCGACCGAGCTGCACGACCGCCACGGCATCGAGGCGGAGGTGCTGACGGCCGACCTGGCGGAGGACAGCGGCATCGAGGCGGTGGCCGACCGCGTCGGCGACCGGAAGAACCCCGTCGACCTGCTGGTCAACAACGCCGGTTTCGGCCACAAGGGCCGTTACCTCGACGTCCCCATGTCCGATGAGCTGCGGATGCTCAAGGTGCACTGCGAGGCGGTGCTGCGGCTGACGTCCGCGGCGGTGGAGGCGATGCGGGAGCGCGGGCGCGGGGGCGTCGTGAACGTCGCCTCGACCGCCGCGTTCGTGCCGCGCGGGACCTACGGGGCGTCCAAGGCGTGGGTCGTGCAGTTCACCCAGGGCGCGGCGCAGGATCTGGCGGGCCACGGCGTACGTCTGATGGCGCTGTGCCCCGGCTTCGTGCGCACCGAGTTCCACGAGCGGGCCGGGATGGGCACGGACAACATCCCGAACTGGATGTGGCTCGACGCGGACAAGGTCGTCGCCGCGGCCCTCGCGGACCTGGCCCGGGGCAAGAAGGTGTCCATTCCCGACCCGCGCTACAAGGCGCTGATGGGGGCGGCGAAGCTGGTACCGCGCGGGATGCTGGGGGGACTCTCGTCGCGGACGGGACGGAAGTACGGCCCCCGCTAGCGGTACGTCCGTGGGGGTGCCGGCACGGCGGGACGGGGCCCGCGCCCCGGAGGAAAATGGGTGCTGACAGAACCCGGACCCAGGGGGGACCGGAGGCGAGCGCCATGACCTTCGTACAGCTCATCGACTGCCGGACAAACCGGTTCGAGGAGATCGACCGGCTCATGGACCAGTGGGTGGAGCAGACCAAGGGGAAGCGGACGGCGACCCACGCGGTGGTCGCCAAGGACCGCTCGGACACGTCGCACGTCGTCGAGATCGTGGAGTTCCCGTCGTACGAGGAGGCGATGCGGAACTCGCAGCTGCCGGAGACCGACCGGATCTTCCGGGAGATGGTGGCCCTCTGTGAGGGGACACCGACGTTCACGGATCTCGACGTGGTGCGCGACGCGCAGCTGAACACGGACTCCGCGCGGCGCTTCTTCGAGGTGCTGACCACCGCGGACGACCTCTCCCCGATGACGGGACTGGTCGAGGAGCACTACCACGACCACGACCCGGCCAACGAGCAGGACGTGATCGGCCTCGACCACTTCCGGCGCGAGATGGACGTGTGGCGCGGCGGCTTCGACTTCTCGTTCCGCCTCGAGGACCAGCTCGCGGAGGGGGACCGGGTGTGCACCCGGTGGAGCTGGGAGGGCACACACAAGGCCGACTTCCTCGGGATTCCGGCGACGGGGAAGAAGGTCGCCATGACAGGGACGACCATCTTCCGCTTCGGCGGCAACGGCAAGATCGTCGAGGGCTGGTGGCAGTACGACCGGCTCGGGCTGATGGCACAGCTGGGGGCGCTGGAGCCGGCGGAGATCTGAACCGGGGCCGGTGACGAGGTCATCGGCCGCCGGCGATCGCACCACCGCGTTGCAGAGCCTGGAAATCCTCGATCCAGGCGTAGCCGCGTCCGGTGGTTCCGTTGCGCCACGGCTGGACGGTGCGCGGGGCGAAGACGGCGTTGAGCAGCCACGGCGGCTTGGTCGGACCCCAGTTCCGGATCATCGACTCCCCCTGGCGGTAGCCGTACGTGGCGACGGCCAGGCGGCCGGTGGCCCGGAAGTCGCGCACCTGGTCGCGCAAGAAGTGCCGCTGACTCTCGTACCAGGGGCTCATCGAAAGGAAGTCGTCCCACTGCCTCTGGGGGAAGGGCCGTTCGATCGCGGCTTGGATCACTTCCCAGACGAGACTGGTCGAGGCGAACCCGTAGCGGTCGGCGAACTCCGCCGGAATACGGTCGTTCATGTGCGCCTGCCAGTACCAGACGAGTGAGAACTCGGTGGCCAGGAAGGTCTGTTCGGGTCGCATCCGAGGCAGGATGTAGTCGAGGAACGGCTGCACGGCATCCCGTGAGGGGACGTGCGGATGGATGTCCACGCCGTCGATCTCGGGGGTCTGCCGGACGAACGTCATCCAGCGTTCGGTGGCCGCGGTCCGTCGGCCCGGGAGGTCCAGCCGGTTGAGCGCGCCCATGTAGAGGCGGGTGCGGCTGCGCGGCCCGTGGTGCGCGCGCCGGTAGGCGATCACGTGACGTGCGACGGTCTCGTAGAAGACGTTCAGTGTGTCGCCGCGTTCCTCCGGCAGGCTCTCGATGAAGGGCTCGTTGCCTATCTGGAGGATGTCGACCCGGTCCAGGACCTCCGCAAGGACCTTGTCCACCTGGGCGAGCAGGGTTTCCATCGCCGCGCTGCCCGGCGTCGGCATGGCCGAGTCACCGTAGGGGAATTTCAGGGTGAGGAGGGTCCGGTAGCCGCGGGCGCCGACGCCCAGGATCGTCCGCAGCGTGACGTTGTCGGCGAGCTCGCCCTGGTCGGCCTCCGGCATGGGGAAGAAGCACCGGACCCACTCGGTCCCCCCGATCTGGAGTTCGCGGATGTCCAGGTCGGCCACGTACTCGTTGTAGTTCGCCCCGAGGGCACCATGGGCTCCGGCTCGCGTGTACGGGGTGGCCGCCCGGTCCCGGCCGGGTTCGGCCACCGCGGCGAGCGCCGCGCCCGGTGACCCGAGAACCACGGACATGCCGGCCACGCCCGCCGCTCCGACGAAGCGGCGCCGGGATGTTCTGTGCATGTCAGTCATCTTCCCTCTTCCCGTGGTGGCCACGGTGGGCGCGCCCTGCTCGACGCCCGCCTGTCCTCTGGCGAGAGTGTTCTGTCGCGAAGTGGGGGACGTCAAGGGATCGTGCGACGCATTCTGTTGGTTTATGTTCGAGTCCAGCGGTTGAGCGTCTCGCTCTTCTCGTCGTACGTGAGCCAGGTCCCGTCACCGAGGGGGCGTACGTAGCTGTCGTCGGGGCCGGTCGGGTACGTGACCACCCCGCGTATGCGCAAGGTGTGGGCGTCGAGCAGCCAGTGGCGGGCCTCCTCCGGGTCCTCGTCGGACTCGGTCGTCGAGGCGATGACGGTGTCCGCGTCGACGAAGCCACAGGCGTAGTCCCAGCAGGGCTCGTCCTCGTCGTCGGCCGGCTCGGGCTCCTGCTCGGCGATCACGGTGCCGTCCAGGGCGTGCAGTCGCAGGTCCGCTCCGTAGTGCTCGACCGTCAGGAAGCCGGGATGTCCCGCGTGGACGTCCATCAGGATGCGGTCCAGGTCCTCGTTCACGTCCCAGGCCGTGAGCTTCTCGCCGTCCCAGCGCGCCCAGTGCAGCAGGATGCCGTCCTGGCCCATGCCGATGCTCAGTCCCATGTGGACGCCGTCCGGGTGGGAGAGGTGGTGCGAACCGGCCGCCGCGCTGTCCAGCGGCAGCGACGCCAACTCCCGTCCGTCGCGGGCGTCCAGGACGACCCAGCGCTCCTGCCAGTCACCCGGCTCGGGCTCGGCCACGACATGCGCCCATACGAGCCGGCCGTCGTCCGAGACCCGGCAGGAGCCGTGCTCGAGACCACGGCACACCTCCTGCTCGTCCCCCGTGTGCGCGTGCCCGAGCTCGGGGCCCCAGCAGCCGTGCCGGTACTCCCACAGCGTCTCCCCGCCCCGGCCCATGGCCCGTACCGAGCGCTGCCCCGAGAACACCGCGAACGTGCCGTCGGGGCTCACCGAGTGAACGCCGTGGTCCCACCTGGGCCAGGGAAGGGGAAAGACGGCGGCCGGCGCACGCTCCCCCTCGAACAACTCCCGGAGGTCGTAGACCTCCAGCTCATGCCCGTTCCTCAGCAGGGCTCGCCACGAACCGTCCCCACGACTTTCGAACGCGAAGCCGTTGACCAGTGCGCCCCCACCCGGCAGCCTCACCGAGTCGCGCAGTTGTGCGGTGATCGACATGACCCGAAGCTAACGGGTCCCACTGACAGTGAGGCGACGCTGACTCAGTCGTTCTTCACCGGCCGTCGCACGGGTCGTCGTCCGCGGGCATCGGCGCGGTGTCGGCCGCCAGGCAGGAGGAGTACACCCGCGGCGGTGCGGGCTGCGGCTTCGGTTCCGGTTCCGGTTCCGACGTGGTGCCCACGGCAATGATCGCCACGGCACCGACGCAGGTCAGTCCCGCCATCACGGCGAGCCGTGTACCGCGCCTCATCGATCGCCACGGAGGTGGTCGCGGAGCTCGTCGGCGCAGTCGTCCTCGGCTCCGACCTGGACTCGGGACAAGGCCAGCACTCCATCACCCTCCCTTTCCTGTTGGGCCTCGGCCAGTAGCCTCTCGACGTCCGCGACGTACTCGGCGCACTCGGCGCTGACAGGCCTCTCGGGCTGCGGTTCCGGTGCCGAGGAGGCGTTCAGTCCGGCGGTGGCGGCCAGGCCGGCCGCGCACAGCACCACCCACGCGGCAACCCATGTGCGACGGCTCGTCCGTATCGGCTTGGGCATCCAGGCATCCTCCCACTGGTCGCAGTGAGGAGAGCAGTGCCCTTCGGGCATGAGTGAGGGGCGGTGAGGGCACAAGTGCCTTCCCACCGCCCCTCGTTGGCCTCAAGCGCCCGCGGCCATCCGCACGAACGCCGCCCACTGGGCGGACGGGACGTTGAGGATCGCCACGGACGGGTGCCCGGGCGGGACGCCTGGCTGCGGCTGGCGTGGTTCGGCGTCACCAGCCGGATCCGCATCGAGGTCAGTGACGCGCGGGGTGTCGCCCCGAGGCCGGGTGCGCCGGGCGGGACCGTCTGGGCGGTGGTGGCGGTGCCCGCCTAGTCGCCGCCCCCTCCACCGCCTCCCCCGTCGCCACCACCCCCGCCGTCGCCGCCGCTGCCGCCCCCGTCGCCGCCGTCTCCGCCGTCGCTGCCCCAGCCGTCGCCGCCGCCGGGTTCGTTGTCCTCGCTGTTCCTGCCGAGGTTGCTGAACCAGGGGCGGTCCCAGATGTCGTCCTCCGTGTCCCGGCGGGAGTTCGCGGCGCGGAACCTGGCCGTGCCGGTGGTGTCGCCGAGGCCGAAGGCGACCGCGACCGCGTGGGCCATGACGGCGTCCAGGGGGTCGGGGCTCTCGTGGTGGATGTCGGCCAGCGGCAGCAGCACCGTGCCGGGGGCGGGGGCCGAGCCCCGTGGCGGTCGGGTCAGGAGTGCGATCCGGGTGCCGTCGCGCAGCAGCGACGAGCTCACCGCGTTCTCGCGGCGCAGCGTCCACTGCCGGTCGGGCAGGCGGATCTCCACCCTGCTCTTGGACTTGCGGAGCTTCTTGCGGAGTTCGAGCCCCGCGGTGATGTCACCGACGGTCAGGACCAGGCCGCCCGCCCGGTCGGAGGCGTCGGGGACGTAACCGCGTGGTGCCCTGAGGCGTACGGCGGGAGCGTGCGGGCCCCAGACGTCCACGCGTACCGAGCGCCGGTCCACGCAGACGGTCACGGGTCCGGCGGGCCCCGGCGCGAACCGGCGCGCTATCCACAGCGGTACGCCCTCGGCCCGCGCCCGCGCGGCGAGAGCGGTCACCTGGTCCGGGCCTCCGCACCTGCGCACCGCCAGTTCGCCCAGCGCGCGGGCGAACTCGGCGGCCTGACGTGTCTTCAGCGGCGTGGTGGTGCCGGTCGCACGGGTGACCGGGACGACGCCGCGGTCCTGCGGCAGGGACGACAGGGGGCGTTCGCTGCCACCGCCGCCGAGCCAGCTCCCCCGCAGAAAGGCGTCTGCCATGGCGCCGAGGTTCAGCTCGTCCAGCGGGGTGGTCCAGAATCCTCTGCGGAGGCCGCCCTCGGTGAGTTCCACGGTGCGCGCCAGCGGGTTCCGGGACCGTTCCCCGTAGAGCACCTGGTTCATCCCCATCCTCCCCCTCCTGCTCCGACTGCTGTGTGGAAAGACCCCGTCGGCCGTGGCGCGGTTCCGCGAGCGGGTACGGCGAAGGCCCGGCACCCCGTTTCCGGGGGTGCCGGGCCTTCACTCAGGTTCTGGCGACCTTACGTCGTCAGTGGGCGTGGCCGTGGCCACCGGCGGCGGCGGCCGGCTCCTCCTCTTCCTTCTTCTCGACGACCAGGGTCTCGGTCGTGAGGAGCAGGGAGGCGATGGAGGCGGCGTTCTCCAGGGCGGAGCGGGTCACCTTGACCGGGTCGATGACGCCGGCCTTGACCAGGTCGCCGTACTCGCCGGTGGCGGCGTTGTAGCCGCTGCCCTTCTCGAGCTCGGCGACCTTGGAGACGATGACGTAGCCCTCCAGGCCGGCGTTCTCGGCGATCCAGCGCAGCGGCTCGACGGCGGCCTTGCGGACCACGGAGACACCGGTGGCCTCGTCGCCGGTCTTGTCGAGGTTGCCCTCGAGGACCTTGACGGCGTGGACCAGAGCGGAGCCACCACCGGAGACGATGCCCTCCTCGACCGCGGCGCGGGTCGCGGAGATGGCGTCCTCCAGACGGTGCTTCTTCTCCTTCAGCTCCACCTCGGTGGCGGCGCCGACCTTGATCACGCACACGCCGCCGGCCAGCTTCGCGAGGCGCTCCTGGAGCTTCTCGCGGTCCCAGTCGGAGTCGGTGGTCTCGATCTCGGCCTTGATCTGGCCGACGCGACCCTCGACGTCCTCCTTCTTGCCAGCACCGTCGACGAGCGTGGTGTCGTCCTTGGTGACGGTGACGCGACGGGCGGAGCCCAGGACGTCCAGGCCGACCTGGTCGAGCTTGAGGCCGACCTCCTCGGAGACGACCGTGGCGCCGGTGAGGACGGCCATGTCCTGGAGCATCGCCTTGCGGCGGTCACCGAAGCCGGGCGCCTTGACGGCGACCGCGTTGAAGGTGCCGCGGATCTTGTTGACGACCAGGGTCGACAGGGCCTCGCCCTCGACGTCCTCGGCGATGATCAGCAGCGGCTTGGAGGAGTTGGCCTGGATGACCTTCTCCAGCAGCGGCAGCAGGTCGGCGATGGCGCCGATCTTGCCCTGGGTGATGAGGATGTACGGGTCGTCGAGGACGGCCTCCATGCGCTCCTGGTCCGTCACGAAGTACGGCGACAGGTAGCCCTTGTCGAAGGCCATGCCCTCGGTGAAGTCCAGCTCCAGACCGAAGGTGTTGGACTCCTCGACGGTGATGACACCGTCCTTGCCGACCTTGTCCATCGCCTCGGCGATGAGCTCGCCGACCTGCTGGTCCTGGGCGGACAGCGCGGCGACGGCGGCGATGTCGGACTTCTCGTCGATCGGGCGGGCCGAGGCGAGCAGGTCCTCGGAGACCGCGGCGACGGCGGCGTCGATGCCCTTCTTCAGGGCGGCCGGGGAGGCACCGGCGGCGACGTTCTTCAGGCCCTCGCGGACCAGCGCCTGGGCCAGCACGGTGGCGGTGGTGGTGCCGTCACCAGCGATGTCGTTGGTCTTGGTCGCCACCTCCTTCACCAGCTGGGCGCCGAGGTTCTCGTACGGGTCCTCGATCTCGACCTCACGGGCGATCGTGACACCGTCGTTGGTGATGGTGGGGGCGCCGAACTTCTTGTCGATGACGACGTTGCGGCCCTTGGGGCCGATCGTCACCTTGACCGTGTCGGCAAGCTTGTTGACGCCGCGCTCGAGGGCGCGACGGGCGTCCTCGTCGAACTTCAGGATCTTCGCCATGGCAGCGGGAGCCCTCTCGGAAATCTAGGGTGAAATCACTACGCCCCTGGGCCGCCCGGCTCCTTGTCGGATGCTGGGGCCAGGGGCGCAGTGTTCGAGCAAAAGTGCTTGCTTCGAGGTCGGGTTGTCCGGGGTGACCCCCGGATTTCCCTTACTTCTCGACGATCGCGAGGACGTCGCGGGCCGAGAGGACGAGGTACTCCTCGCCGTTGTACTTGACCTCGGTGCCGCCGTACTTGCTGTACAGAACGACGTCGCCGACCTTCACGTCGAGCTCGACGCGCTTGCCGTCCTCGATGCGGCCCGGACCGATGGCCAGGACGACGCCCTCCTGGGGCTTCTCCTTGGCGGTGTCCGGAATGACCAGGCCCGAAGCCGTGGTCTGCTCGGCGTCGAGCGGCTGGACCACGATGCGGTCCTCGAGCGGCTTGATGGCAACCTTGGAGCTGGCGGTCGTCACGATCCGACCTCCCCCTTCGGAGATCTCACGGGGTTAACTGTCTGAGGTGGCGACCAGGTGGATCCGTCGTCGCGGGTGCCGGACCTGCCCGTCGCGTGTGTTGGCACTCTCCAGGGGGGAGTGCCAGACCTGAGACTATGACCGCGATTAGCACTCGGTCAAGCGGAGTGCCAGTTGCCCGCGGCGCGTCGCGGGGTGGGGGCGTTGCGATCACCCTTGGGTGCGGCTTGCCGGTGTCGTGGTGAGCGTCCTCTGGGGGCTGCGCCCCCAGGCCCCCCTTCGGCCCTGAACGGGCCTCGTCCTCAAACGCCGGACGGGCTGGTTTGGCCTACGTGGTCTTCAAGGCGGCCCACGTTCAGCCCCTGCTCCGCCAGCTCCTCCAGCAGCCGTGTCGTCCGTTCCGTCAACGACAGGGGCGGGGCCTCGCCCGACGGTACGGCGATGATGTCGCCGGGGGTCAGGTGGTGGGGGCCGTCGGTGTAGGTGAGGTGGCCGTCGGGTTCCAGGGTCACGCGCCACAGCACCAGCGCCGTGATGCCGCAGTCGGCGGCGGCGCGCAGGGTGGTGGTGTCGTACGTGCCGTAGGGCGGGCGGAAGAGGTGCGGGCGGACGCCGAAGCGGGACCGGAGCTTGCGCTGCTGGCCGCAGATCTCGGCGCGCTGGCCGGCGTAGGGCAGACCGCGCAGGGCGGGATGGTCGAGGGTGTGGTTCTGGAGGCTCGCGCCGACCGAGCGCAGGCGGGCGAAGTGGGCGTAGCCGGGGCCGGCCACCGTGTCGGTGAGGAAGAGGCTGACCGGGAGCCGGCGCTCGCGCACCAGGTCGATGAAGCGGGGGTCGCGTTCGGCGCCGTCGTCGTAGGTGAGGAAGACGACCTTGTCGCGGGTGGGCACGTGGTCGACGACGGGCGGGAGCGCGCCGTCCCCCGGTGCCGGACCGCCCCCGGGCGACTGCCCCGCCCCGTCCCCCGTGCCGCCGGACGGACCGCATCCGGCGACCACGGCCAGCAGGACGGCGCCCGCCGCGAGACAGGTCCGCGGGCCGCGGCGCCTCACAGGTAGTCCTCCAGTCGCGCGACCGCGTACCCCTCCGCCGTGGCCTTGTCGAGGAAGCGGCGGATCATGTCCGGCATCGTGCCCTCCCAGTCCTCGCGGCCCCGGAAGTGGCTGAGGACGATGTCGCCGGGGTGCAGGTCGCGGTCCCACTCGCGGTACTCCCAGTGGTCGGCGAAGACCTCCTCGTTCCAGAGCGGGACATGGGTGATCCCGCAGGCCTTCGCGGCGCGCAGGGTGGCCTTGTCGTAGTTGCCGTAGGGCGGGCGGAAGAGGGTGGGGCGTTCGCCGTAGCGTCTCTCGATGATCTTCTGCATGCCGCAGATCTCGCGCTTCTGGCGGGCGTAGGACAGGGCCGGCATGTAGGGGTGGCGGAGGGTGTGGTTGTGCAGGCCGACGCCCCGGTTCTGCATCTCCTTGAAGTAGCCGTAGTCCTCCTTGACGAGGTAGTCGCTGAGGAAGGCGGTGTACGGGATCTTCAGCTCGCTCATCATCCGCAGGAACGCGGGGTCCTTCTCGGCGCCGTCGTCGATGGTGAGGAAGAGGATCTTCCGCTCGGTGGGGACCGTGGTGAAGACCGGCGGGAGCCCCAGTCGGCGGTGGCCGTCCACCTCGAAGCCGTCGCGGGTGGTGATCCTCGGCTTCTCCGCCGGGGGCGCCGGGGCCGTCAGCGGCACGCGTTTCAGGCCCCAGCGTTTCGCGGCGGCGACCCTCGCGGCGTGCGCCGCGCGCAGCTGGCCGGCGTAGGCGTCGAGCGCGCGGGCCGCGGGCTCCTTGAGGGGCTGCTGGCCGCCGGCCGGCGGAGCCGCGGTGCCGCCCTGGCCGCAGGCCGCGGCGAGGGAGGCGAGGGCGAGTGCGGCGAGGCCGGCCCGTACACCGCCCAGCGTCCGCCTTTTATCGTTTTGTACTACTTCTCGCATGCTGCCGGATCCTCGCAGTCCGCCGCCCGGAACCCGGCCCGACACCGCGGCCGGAGGCGCACGGTCCGTCGACTGGCCCACAATGAGCCGGTGAACGTCGCCCCGCTCCTCACCCCCGAAGGCCGCGCCCTCCTCGACGAGGTGCGCGACACCGACCCGGCGCACGAACTGGCCGTCGCGACCCGGCTGCGCCGCGAGCACCCCGCCGCACTGGTCTCGGCGGCGCTCGGCCAGGCGCGACTGCGGCAGCGCGCGGTGGCGAAGTTCGGGGCGGAGGACGCCCGGCGGATGTTCTTCACGCCGAACGGGGTGGAGCAGTCGACGCGGACGAGTGTGGCGACGCACCGGGCCGAGAGCCTCCGGGCGAAGGGGGTACGGTCCGTCGCCGACCTGTGCTGCGGGATCGGCGGCGACGCGATCGCGTTCGCCCGCGCCGGGATCCGGGTGCTGGCCGTCGACCGGGATCCGCTGACCTGCGAGGTGGCCCGCGCCAACGCCGACGCGCTCGGTCTCACCGATCTGATCGAGGTGCGCGAGGCCGATGTGACGGAGGTGGACACGGCCGGGCACGACGCCGTGTTCGTGGACCCGGCCCGGCGCTCGACCAAGCGCGGCCGGATCTTCGATCCGGAGGCCTACTCCCCTCCCCTGTCGTGGGCGGTGTCCGCCGCGCTCGGGGCGCCGCTCGGCATGCTGAAGATCGCGCCGGGCATCCCGCACGAGGCGATCCCGGCGGAGGCGACGGCCGAATGGGTGTCGGACGGCGGGGACGTGAAGGAGGCCATGCTGTGGTTCGGCCGGGACGTGACGCCGGGGGCACGGCGGGCGACGCTGCTGCCCGCCGAGGCCGGCATCCACGTGACGCCCGACACCGCGCTCCCGGACCCCGAAGTCCGGCCGGTCGGGAGGTACTTGTACGAGCCGGACGGCGCCGTCATCCGCGCCCACCTGGTCGCCGAGGTGGCCGAGGACCTGGACGGCGGACTGATCGACCCGACCATCGCCTACGTCACCTCCGACGCCCCGCACACCACGCCGTACGCCACCGCCTACGAGATCACCGACGTGCTCCCCTTCAACGTCAAGAAGCTGAAGGCGCTGCTGCGCGAGCGCGGCGTCGGCACCCTGACCGTCAAGAAGCGCGGCTCGGCGGTCGAACCGGAGGAGCTGCGGCGCAAGGTCCTGCCCAAGCCCCACGGCTCCGAGTCCGTCACGGTGTTCCTGACCCGCGTGGCCGGCGCCCCGACCATGCTGCTGGGGCACCCGGTGCGCTGAGACACACGGGAACGCTCACCTCAGGGACGCCCACAGCTCCCCCGCCTCCGGCTCGTCGGCGATCACGCGGTTGCGGTCCCAGGGGGCCGGGACGACCGGCATGGTGAGGGTCGTGACGTTTCCGGACGGCAGGTCCCGCAGGCTCTGCGCGAGGCGGCTCAGTTCGGGCAGTGAGTCCAGGCCGGTGTCGGTCGTGAGGCTGCCGGTGACGGTGTCGGCGACCTCGTACAGCCGGGTGGGGCTGGTCAGCAGGTTCTCGTCCGCTATCTGATCGAGCAGCGCCTTCACCAACTGGTGCTGGAGACCGATGCGGTTGAGGTCGCTGCCGTCGCCGACGTCGTAGCGCGTGCGGGCCAGGGCGAGGGCGTCCTTGCCGTCGAGGTGGTGGGTGCCGGCCTCCAGCGTGAGATGGCTCCGGTCGTCGTCGATGTCCTCGTCCGTGGTGACGGTGACTCCGCCGATCGCGTCGACCAGGCGGGCGAAGCCGGCGAAGTCGATCTCGATGTAGTGGTCCATGCGGACGTCCGTGAGGGACTCGACGGTCTTCACCGCGCACACCGGTCCGCCCACCTCGTACGCGCTGTTGAACATCGCGCCGGACACCGGACGGGTCGATTCCCCGTCCTCCAGCGGGCAGGAGGGCCGGTCGACGAGGGTGTCGCGGGGGATGCTGACCACCGTCGCGCCGGTCCGGCCGGCGTCGAGGTGGACGACCATGGCGGTGTCGGAGCGGGCGCCACCGCTGGCGCCGCCGCCGAGCGCCTGGTTCTCCTCGCCGCTGCGCGAGTCCGAGCCGAGCACCAGGATGTTCAGGGACTCGGTCGGCAGCGGGGAGGCCGTGGCGGACGCGGAGGGGGACGGGGTGGTCACGGCCTTGGCGGGGCGGTCGTCGCCCAGTGCGCTGTTGATGTCGACGCCGCGTATGTTGTCGTTGAGCTGCCAGTAGACCCAGCCGGCGGCTCCGGCGCCCAGGACGAGCACGCCCGCCAGCGCCAGTCCGGTGATCTTCAGCGCCTTCGCCCGCCGACAGGTGCGTATGCCCGCACCCTCGGCCTCGCCCCCGCCGTCCCCGTCGCTCTTCTCATGTCCCCTCACGGGCAGGAACATAAGTCCGAATTATTACGAGGGGCGTCCCCCGGACAGTTTTCTTGGGAAATTCTCAGACTTCCGACGGTCCGAAACTTTCGAAGGGCTCACGCCCCCGCCGGTGCCGCGGTGCTGCTGCGCACCACCAGACTCGTCGCGAGTTCCACCCGGGTCGCCGCAGAGTCGTCGTCCTTGCCGAGGTCGAGGACCAGCTTGGCCGCCGCCTCCGCCATCTCCGTCAGCGGCTGCCGTACGGTCGTCAGCGGCGGCCCCACCCAGCGGGCCACCGGCAGATCGTCGAACCCGACCACGCTCAGGTCCTCCGGGATCCGCAGCCCCAGCTCGCGCGCGGCCTCGTACAGCCCGAGCGCCTGGAGGTCGTTGCCGGCGAAGACCGCGGTGGGCCGGTCCTCGCGGCGCAGCAGGGCGAGGCCCTGCCGATAACCGGCCTCGTGGTGGAAGTCGCCGGTCACGATCAGCCCGGGGTCCACCGGGAGTCCGGCGGTCTCCAGGGCGGCCCGGTAGCCGTCGACGCGGGCGCGGCTGCACATCATCTGCGAGGGTCCGCTGATCGCGCCGATCCGGGTGTGGCCGAGTTCCACGAGGTGGCGGGTGGCGGCGAGTCCGCCCTGCCAGTTGGTCGCGCCGATGGAGGGCACGTCGGTGCCGGGGTCACCGGCCGGGTCCATCACCACGAACGGGATGGAACGGCTGGTCAGCAGGGCCCGCCCGGACTCGTCGAGACCGGACAGTACGAGGATCACGCCGTGCGGACGGCGGGCGGCGACCTGGTCGGCCCAGGTGCGCCCCGGGGTGAGCCGCCCGGCGCTCTCGGAGAGCACGACGCTCAGGCCCGCGTCCCGGGCCACGTTCTCCACGCCCCGGATGACCTCCATCGCCCAGGCGCTCTCCAGTTCGTGGAAGACCAGGTCGATCAGGGGCGAGCGGGTGGCCTCGGCGCGGCGGCGCCGGTAGCCGTGGGCGCGCAGCAGCCCCTCGACCCGGCTCCGGGTGGCGGGGGCGACATCGGCACGACCGTTGAGGACCTTCGAAACAGTCGGGGCGGAGACGCCCGCCTCGCGGGCGATCTCGGCGAGGGTCGCGGTCTGGGTGCTGCGCCCTTGCGTCCGGGTTTCAGCGGGCTGCGGGGAAGTCATGGCCGCGATCGTAACCCTGCGGGCCCTCTTGACGAAGACCTGCGGGAGCCATAGGTTCCCGGAACATTCGGTGCACAATCCGAAACATTCGCAGCACGCGTACGTGAGAGAGCCGTTCGTCCACCCGACAGGAGCTCCATGACCACCGCGCCCTGGCGTGACCCCGCCCTGCCCGCAGCCACCCGCGTCGACGACCTGCTCTCCCGGATGACCCTGGAGGAGAAGACCGCCCAGTTGTACGGCGTCTGGGTGGGCGCCGACACCGACGGCGGCGGCGTCGCCCCGCACCAGCACGACATGACCGCCGACCACGACTGGGACGAGCTGATCACCCTCGGCCTCGGCCAGATCACCCGCTCCTACGGCACCGCCCCCGTCGACCCCGACCTGGGCGCGCGGGCACTGGCCCGCGCCCAGCGGCAGATCGCCGCGGCCGGCCGCTTCGGCATCCCGGCGGTCGCGCACGAGGAGTGCCTGGCCGGCTTCACCGCCTGGCAGGCCACCGCCTACCCGGTCCCGCTGGCCTGGGGCGCGAGCTTCGACCCCGGCCTGGTGGAGCGGATGGCCCGCCTCATCGGCCGGGACCTGCGCTCCGCTGGCGTCCACCAGGGTCTCGCGCCCGTCCTGGACGTCGTACGGGACCCGCGCTGGGGCCGGGTGGAGGAGACCATCGGCGAGGACCCGTACCTGGTCGGCACGATCGGCGCCGCCTACGTCCGCGGCCTCGAGTCCGCCGGGGTGGTCGCCACGCTCAAGCACTTCGCCGGGTACGCCTCCTCGGCCGGGGCGCGCAATCTCGCGCCGGTGCGGGCGGGCGTGCGGGAGTTCGCCGACGTCACGCTGCCGCCGTTCGAGATGGCGCTGCGCGAGGGCGGGGCGCGTTCGGTGATGGCCGCGTACACCGAGACCGACGGCGTGCCCGCGTCGGCCGACCCCGGGCTGCTGACCCGTCTGCTGCGCGAGGAGTGGGGGTTCACCGGCACCGTGGTCTCCGACTACTTCGCCGTCGGCTTCCTCCAGACCCTGCACCGGGTGGCCGGCACCCACGCGGAGGCCGCGCACGCGGCGCTGCTGGCCGGCATCGACGTCGAGCTGCCCACCCTCAACTGCTACGGCGGGCCCCTCCTGGACGCGGTCCGCGCCGGTGAGGTGCCGGAGGAACTGGTCGACCGGGCGGCCCGCCGGGTGCTGCTCCAGAAGTGCGAACTGGGCCTGCTGGACGAGGACTGGTCCCCCGAGCCGGCCGCGCCGATCGACCTCGACTCCACCGAGAACCGTGCCGTGGCCCGCCTCCTCGCCGAGGAGTCGGTGGTCCTGCTGGACAACCCCGACGGCCTGCTCCCGCTCTCCCCCGACACCCGCATCGCGGTCGTGGGCCCCCGCGCGGCCGACGCGCTGGCCATGCTGGGCTGCTACTCCTTCCCGTCCCACGTCCTCACCCACCACCCCGGTGTCCCCACGGGCATCGAGATCCCCACCGTCCTGGAGGCGCTGCGCACCGAACTCCCCGACGCCAAGGTGGCGTTCGCGTCGGGCTGCGACACCTCCGACCCCGACACCGCGGGCTTCGAGGAGGCGGTGGCGCGTACGGCGGAGGCGGACGTGTGCGTGGCGGTGCTCGGCGACCGGGCCGGCCTGTTCGGGCGCGGCACGTCCGGCGAGGGCTGCGACGCGACCGACCTGAACCTGCCCGGTGTCCAGGCGGAACTGCTGGACGCACTCGTCGCGACCGGCGTGCCCGTCGTGCTGGTGCTGCTCACCGGCCGCCCGTACGCGCTCGGCCGCTGGCAGGGCCGCCTGGGCGCCGTCGTCCAGGCCTTCTTCCCGGGGGAGGAGGGCGGCCCGGCAGTGGCGGGAGTGCTGTCGGGCCGCGTCAACCCGTCCGGCCGTCTGCCCGTCAGCGTCCCGCACCTGCCCGGCGGCCAGCCGTGGACCTACCTCCAGCCGCCGCTCGGCCTCGCGGGCGAGGTCAGCAACCTCGACCCGACCCCGCTGTACGCCTTCGGCCACGGCCGCTCGTACACGACGTTCGCGTGGACCCCCGAGGACCGGGACGAGACCGCGGAGATCACCACGGACGCTTCCCACGACGTCTCACTCACCGTCCGCAACACCGGCGACCGGCCCGGCGCCGAGGTCGTGCAGCTCTACCTGCACGACCCGGTGGCGTCGGTGACCCGCCCGGACATCCGCCTGATCGGCTACCACCGTCTGGAGCTCGCCCCCGGCGAGGCGTCCCGCCTGACGTTCCGCTTCCACCCGGACCTCTCGGCCTTCACCGACCGCACCGGCCGCCGCATCGTCGAACCGGGCGCACTGGAACTACGCCTCGGCTCCTCCAGCACGGCCATCCACCACACCACCCGCCTCCACCTCACGGGCCCGGTACGGCAACTCGGCCCGGACCGACGACTGCTCTGCGAGACAGAGGCGGCCCCGGCGAGGTGACTCGAAGACAGGAGGCGTCACATCAAATGAACTTCGACGTGGAACCCTTCCCCGAGCACGTCGTTCAGATGCGCGGCATGGGCGCCGAGCCACTGGCGGGCGTCGGTGGCGGGAGCGGTCAACTCGATGAGTACGTAGTCGGGCGAGTCATCGGTCGACCCGCCGCAGACGCAGCATCGCAGCCGCTCCGTGACCGCACCGGTCCAAGGCGATTGCTCGTCGGTCATTCCCACTGCCCACCGTTGATCTTGTTGTTGACGTAATTCTCCGTCGCATCCTTGATAACGGTGGTGGGTGCGCCACTGGGATTACCCATGTCGCGTACGACGATGTCGTATTTCCCATTGCCGTTACTCAAGACCCTGACGAGCTGACCGTCGCTCTGAGTGTACAGAGTGCCGTTCTGCCACACATGGTCCACGTCGACACCGCGCATTGCCGTTCGGTCGGTTCCGTGGACGTCCCGGGTATTGGTTCCGGAATTGGCGGCGGGAACGTTGTCGCGCGGAACGACCGGCTCTCCCCAATTGCAATAACAATCGTCCGCATGGGTGGCATCGCCGCAGGCGTTGTGAGACAGAACCGGCGTGGCACCCGCCAGCACGTAGTACGTGTGGGAATCCGTGACCGTCAGGTTGTGCACGCGCGCCGGCTGTGACCGGCGGTCGATGCCGGTGATCCGGACGGTCTCGCCCGCGGGGGTGCGCAGTTCCTGCCCGGTGGCGAGCCGGCCCGCGTCGACCCATGCGTCGAGGCCGGGCACCCAGAACGGGTGGCCGTCGGTCGCGGTGACGCTCACCTGCTCACCGTCGACCGTGAGGGTGAGCGTCACCAGGTCCTTCGGGCCCTCACCGGTGATTTCGGCGGTGACCGTCTTGACCTCGGTCCTCCCCGTCCTCGGGTCCGTCGCCAGGACTTCGTCGCCGATCTCGACGTCCTCGATGGGCTTCGTCGTGCCGTCCGCCATCAGGACTTCGGTGCCGGGGACGAAGCTGTTGCACGCCTTGACGATCTTCGCGCCCTTGAACACCCGCGCCCATGGCAGATCCGTCGCCGCCCAGCCACAGGCCTTGAGGCTGTCGCCGCTCAGACAGCTCTTCCAGGAGTCGAAGTCGGGGGCCACGAGGGCCACGACGATCTTGTCGAACAGGGTCTGTTCGTGGTGGATGATGCCGAGCGCCTCGGCCGCGCCGCAGAACGCCTTCGTGTTGTCGTCCTGAGTGAAGCACTTGCGCTCCGCCCACGCCTCGAGTTGCTTCTCCTCCTCCTCGTACTGCGGGAACATCGCCGCCAGTTCCCGCGCGGTCGGTACGCGGATGTTCTCGATGAAGACCTCGCCCTTCTTCCGGGTGACGTTCACCGTCACCGAGGGCGAAGTGTTGGACGGCTTGGCCGGCTTGTACGGCTTGCCGGTCCCGTTGGTCAGGTAGTCGACCTTGCCGTCCCGGTCGTAGCAGGCGTACGTCGTGCAGCCCGGCCCGTTGCCCTTCTCCGGGGCCCAGACGGAGTCCGGGTTGTTGACGCTGCACCCGTCGCAGTACAGGCCCGACGGGTCGGAGAAGGTGAGCGGGTTGCTGTTGCTGTACGTGTAGCCGTTGATCTGCTGCGGGTCGGTCAGGTCCATGATCGGGTCGACCGAGAGGAAGCGGCCCGTCGCCGGGTCGTACTCGCGGGCGCCCAGGTGGGTCAGGCCCGTGGAAGCGTCCTGCGTGCCGCCGACGAAGCCCTTGGTGCCGGGCCAGTCGGCCGGTTCCTCACCCCGGGTCCCGCCGAAGGGGAGGGTGCGGCGCTGGGTCAGCTTCTGTGTGGCCGCGTCGATGGCGAGCAGGGCCGTGCCGTGGTGGTCGGCGGTGGTGAAGGAGACCTTGCCGTCGTCGGACTGGACGGCCAGGTGGCCACCGCCCAGGTCGAGGTACCGGGTGCCCTTGGGTGTGGTGCTGCCCTTGCTGACGGTGATCTCGGTGCCGCCGAGGTAGAGGGTGGTCTCCGTGGGCGTCCGGGCGATCAGTCGGTTGCCCTCGGCGTCGTGGACGTACTCCGTGACCTTGGGCGAGCCCCCTTCGACGGGCTCGGTGACCTTGACGAGCCGGCCCTCGGCGTCCCAGTCGAGATCCTGCGTGGTGCCGTCGCCCAGGGTGCGGGTGTCGGTGTTGCCGGTGGCGTCGTAGGTGTAGGAGTCGCCGGACGTCACGCCGGGCCCGGTGCGGGTGACCGTCTTCAGGCCGTGCGGGCGGACCGCGGTCGCGCCCGGGGCCGGGTAGCCGTAGGTGCTGGTGACGTCCTTCGTGGTGTCACCGGTGGTGTCGTGCTGGATCTCGGTGCTGCGGTTGCCGGTCCTGTCGTAGCCGTAGGAGGTCCAGTACGGGGCGGGGCCGCCGAGCACCGAGGCGCTGGGGGTGCCCGCGCAGGCGGTGGTGGACTGGGTCCATGCCTCCGTCAGACGGCGCAGGTGGTCGTAGGTGAAGCACTGGTTGTCCGTGCCGGAGCGGGAGGTGTCGGAGACGGACAGGACGTTGCCGGCCTGGTCGTAGCGGAAGGTGGAGGCCTGGTCGACGCCCGCGACGTCCTGGCGGTCGACGCGGGTGTACGACAGCCGCTGGGTGCCGGGCTCGTAGTCGTTGGTGACCCAGGCCTTCTTGCCGCCCGCGTCGGAGAGTTCGTACTGCATCGGCTTGCCGGTCAGGCTGTACGACGTGGTGGCCCTGAGTCCCGCGAGGCCGTCCACGGCGATGGGCCGCAGCGTGTCGTCCTCGTAGGCGTAGGCCATCGTCGAGGCGGCCAGGGAGCCCGCCTTGGGCAGGCCCACGGCACCGACCAGACCGGACTCCTTGTAGGTGGTGGCCGAGAGATACGTGCCGGACAGGCCGGTGTTGGCGGTGGACGACGGAATCGTCACCGAGGTGCGCAGCGGCCGGTAGAGCCGGTCGTAGGCGACCACCTTGGAGGTGTAGGCCAGTCCGCCGTCGGCGTAGCGGATGGACTCGGCGAGATATCCCTTGGCGTTGGTGATCGTGTCGTAGATCCACTTGGCGCGCAGCGGGCCGGTGGTGGAGCCGGAGCGCAGTTCGGTCTTGCGGCCGAGTCCGTCGTAGACGTTGACGAGGGTGGTGCCGCGGGCGTCGACCGTGGAGGTGAGCCGGCCCCGGTCGTCGTAGTGGTAGCGCGTGGTGCCCTTGTCGGGGTCGTCGGACCGCGTCATCCGGCCGAGCAGGTCGTACGCGAAATGCCACTCGTTGCCCGCCGGGTCGGTCACCTCGGACAGGGCGCCGGCCGGGCTGAAGGCGTACTTGGTGGTGTCGTACGAGGCCTCCGCGGCGCGCTGGTGGTGCTGGCGCAGTTCGGTGGTCTGCCCGCGGGCGTCGGTGAGCGTGGTGGTGGCGGTACCGCCCTCGGGCGGGATCACGGTGGTGCGGTCCCCGCCGTGGAGGGTGCGCGTGGTGCTGAGGACCGTGCCCCCGTCGCCGTTGCCGAAGATCTGCCGGTGCTCGGTCCGCCGGCCGAGGCCGTCGTAGGTGTAGCGGTTCTGGGTCTCCACGCCGAGCGCGTTCTGCGGCGCGACCAGGGTCGTGCCGGGTGCGGAGGTGTCGTAGTAGGGGAGGAACTCCTTGGCCGTCAGGCCGCGTTCGTCGTAGAAGGTGTCGGCGAGCAGCCGGCCGCCGTCGGGGCCCGGGGACTGGGACTGGCGGGGCCGCAGGAAGCCGTCGTAGAGGACGTACGAGGTGATCTGCGCGCCGTTGTTGCCGATGATCCTGGTGCCGACGGCGACCGGGCTGCCCTCGGCGACCCGGTAGGTGTACTCGTAGGTCGGGACGTCGCTCAGGTTCCGGTCGGCGAGCCAGACCTTGGTCCTGCGGCCCAGGGCGTCGTAGGCGAGGTTGGTGACCTTGCCGTTGGTGTCGGTCTGGGTCAGCGGCACTCCGCGCGCCGGGTCGTTCGTCGTGGTCGTGGACTGCGCGGAGGCGCTGTCGCCGGGCGTCACGGGCGGTGTGGTGACCTTGGCGGAGGTGGGGAAGCCGGTCGTCGGGGTGTAGGCGGTGGTGGTGGTGAGGCCGTCGGTGCGTGGGGTCCGGGTCAGGGCGTCGGAGGCGACGGTGACGGCGACGGTACCGGTGAGGTCGGTGGTGGTGAGCTTGCGGCCGTAGGTGTCGTACGTGGCGCCGTTCTCCGTGTAGGTGGCCGTGGTGCCGTCGTGGGACTTGAGGACTGCGGTCGCCGTGGCGTCGCCCTTGGTCGGTGCGGCGCCGTGGGCCCGGCCGTCGTAGGCGGTGCGCACGTCGGAGATGACGTCCTCGGTGCGGTCGGGCGTGGCGGCGCAGTTCACGGCGACCGTCTCGGCCCTCGCGGGCAGGGTGAGGATCGCGCCGGCGGCCGGGTAGGACGTGCGGGTGCACGTGTCGTCGGCGGTGGTGGCGTCGTCGCCGAGGTCGTCGGTCCGGGTGATGCGCCCGGCGACGGTGTCGAAGGAGTTGTTCACCGTGGTCGTGCGCCACTTGGCGCCCGCGCCGTCGTCCAGCGAGGTCCAGGAGCGGACCTGGGCGGTGCCGGTGAGGTTGGCGGTCACCGTGCCCCAGGAGCGGACCTTCTTCGCCGTCTCGTGGTGCCAGGGCCGGTTCACGGTCTTGCCCAGTACCCGGCCGCCGGGGCCGGAGTACTGCACGGTCTTGTAGGCGAATCCGGCGGCCGAGTCGTGGTCGGTGAGGGGATCGCCTTCACCGGTGCCGAGGCCGACGTCGACCGACTTGGTGCCGCCGCTGGGCGCGAGCCGGTCGCCGTCCATGCCGCGCAGGAAGTAGGTGTCGGCCTGCGACTTCATCGCCGCCGCCCCGCCCTGGCCGCCGGTCCTCACACGGACATGGCCGTAGCCGCGCCACTGCGACCAGGTCTTCTCCTTCTCCTTGGTCAGCCCGTCATCGTCGTCGTAGTGCCAGGCCGCGCCGTCCAGGTACTCGTACGAGGTGACCTGGTCCGGGGATTTGCCGGTGCGGTCGGTGAGGGTGACGGTGGAGGTGACGTATTTGTTGAACCAGTGCAGGTCCGGGTCGTCGGTGGTGCTGCCGCCGATGTACTGCGGGAAGCAGCGGGTGGTGTTGGTCTGCGGGGTCGGCAGCGCGCTCGCGTCGCAGGCGGGTGCCGAGTAGCCGACGTCGATCTGGCCGCCCGCCTCGTCGGCGACGGTGGCCAGGCGGTCCTTGATGAAGGGGGCGAAGCCGTCACCGGTCCTGTCGAGCCGGTTGGCCAGCTGAACGTACCCGAAGGTGGTCTTCGGGAGAGTGATCGCCGGAGTACCGGTGTGGCCGGTGCGCTGCACGGAGTCCAGCAGCAGCTGGTAGTCGGTGTCGGCCATGCCCCAGCGGTGGACGAGCTTCCAGGAGTCGACGTTCGCGTAGGTGCCGGACTTCAGTACCTGGGTGGCGACGGAGGTGAGCCGCTTGCGGGTGAAGAACACCGGGGAGAGCCGGCCCTGGTCACAGGTGGCGTTCTCGTCGCAGTTCAGGTCCCACGGCGTGTCGTACCAGTGGAAGGCGTCCGCGGAGATGTCCGCGCAGGTGGTGTCCGCGTCGGGCAGGCACCGCTCGCCGCTGGTGAAGTCGACCTTCGCCAGGGGCTGCGCGGAGTACATGCCGGTGGAGCGCAGGCCGTACTCGATCCGGTCGAGGAAGCCGCCGCGCACGTACCGCGTGTTGGCCTTCTCGTCCAGGTTGCGGCCGTAGGAGTTCCACTCCTTGTCGTAGTAGTACGCGATCGCGTTGCCGTGCGGGTCGACGACGTAGTCGAGGTTCCAGCGCCAGCCCTGCCGGCACCAGGAGTCGGCGAACGCGGAGGCGTGGCAGGGCTCGCCCGTGTCGTCGCCGAAGACCGGGGCGGTCCAGGTGGAGTCGGTGGTCTCCTTGCCGTCCGTCCAGCCGGGCAGCCGGTTGTAGCCGAAGTAGTACTGCACCCCGTCCGGGGTGGTGACCTTCCAGTACTCGTCGTCGCGGGCGCCGTTGGACCGCACGTCGGAGGAGGAGCCGCGCAGCCGCTGGACCTTGGTGCCGTCGTCGTCGCGCAGCCGGAAGGCATCGGTGCCGTCCGGCACCAGCTCGCCGCCCTTGCCGTTGAAGGAGATGAACGCGTTGTCGTACGCCCAGCACAGATCGGCCGGCTTTCCGCCGTCGGCGCGCTCCACGCCGTCGTCGGCGCAGGACTTGTAACGCCGCTCGATGAACCCGGGCCACATGTCGAAGCCGTCACCGACCCAGGAGCTCTGGTTGTTGGTGTTGCCGGAGCGGCCGTCGACGGACCCGGAGGAGTACGACAGGCCGACGCTCGGCAGCAGCCCGCCCGGGACATCGGGCACGTTCATCGCGTACGACCACGAGAAGTCGCCGGTGTTGAGGCTGGTGCTCCACTGCGCCGACGGTGACAGCGGGGTGGACTTGTAGTCGCCGCCCATGCTCGCGTCGTCGGCGACGGCAGCGAGGACGGTGGCGCCGGACGCCTTCAGGGTGACGTTCGGGGCGGTGAGGGTCCCCGACTCGGTGTCGTTGACCGCCTCGACGGGCTCGGCGGCGCGGCAGGCGGCCTTCTCCGGCGTGGTGAGCGCGCAGGGAGGCAGCTCCACCAGCCGCAGCCGGTCCGCGTAGCCGCCGCCGAACGCCTCGGCGAAGGACGAGTAGTCGAGCCGTGCGCGAACCGCGGTCTTCTCGTGCGCGGTGGTGGCCGGTCCGGCGGCCTCCAGGGTGAACAGCGGCCCGTCGGCACCGACCCGTTGGGCGGCCCCGCGCTCCAGCACGCGGGTGCGTACCCGCTCGGGCGCCTGCCTGCCGCCCACCGCGAGGGGCAGCCCCTTCGCCCGGACGACGGACGAGGAGCCCTCGGGCGGGTCGACGGTCGCCGCGCCCGCCTTCGGCCAGGCGGCCCGCGGGGCCTTCGCGGGGGTGCGCGGGCCCTTCGTCAGTGTGCGCGGGGTGGACTCGACCGGCGAGACGGCGACCGGTTTCTCCGACGCGGGCAGGTCGGGCCGACCGGTGCCGCGGTCGGCTGCGACCGAGGCGGGCTGGGCCACGGCCTGGAGCAGTGTGCCGATCATGACCGTGGCCGAGGCCAGGGCGACGCGGCGGCGCAGGGCACGGACTCGCGTCCGCGGACTACCGTTCATCCTCGTCCTTCGTCGTACGGGGCGGTCGGGGCGGTGCGGTGCGTCTGTTCTCGGCACGTCAGCCGTTGCCGGGGACGGTCGTCCCGGTGCCCGGCATGCCGACCGCGAGGCGCTCGATCTGCAGGTCGTTCAGGGCACCCTGGAAGGTCCAGACGTCCGAGACGGAACCGGGGAAGTGGGCCCCGGCCCGGTCGCGGCCGAGCCTGAGCGACTGGACGGCCTTGAAGGTCACGACGTTCTCGGCGTACGACACCCGCTCGGTGCAGCCGGTGACGTCGGGCGTGCCGTCGTCGTCGGCGTCCGTGCAGGCGACCTCCTCCAGTTCGCCGTTGACGTAGAGCCGCAGCTCGCGGGCGAAGCCGTCGTAGACCAGCGCCAGGTGTGTCCAGTCCTCGGGGGTGTAGAACCGCCCGTTCTCCACTTGTGACGACTCGGCACCGGTGGTGTCGGCGTCGCTGGTGACGATCCGCCAGCGTCCCCCGTCGGTCCCCGGTGTCTCGGCGGGCACGTACCGCACCGAGAGCGCGTCCTTGTTGGTGCCGGGCGCGCTGAGCAGCGCGACCTGACCGGTGGGTACGCCCGCGGTCTTCGCGAAGGCGCTGACGCTGAAGCTGGCGCCGGTGTCGACGGTCACCGTGCCGTTGGCGGTGGCGGCGTAGTCGTCGACGCCGTCGAAGGTGACGCCGCCGTCCACCCAGGCTTCCCCGAGTGCCGCGCCGTTGTACAGGCTCAGGCCCGCGCCGGCGGGGCCGGCGTCCGGGGTGACCGGCGGGGTGGCGGTGGACGCCGTCTCGAACTTCCAGCGGCTCTTGACCACCGGGTTCTGCTGGAACAGCTGGCGCACCTCGTCGCTGGAGACGGCCCGGTCGTACAGCCGGACCTCGTCGACCGCGCCCTTGAGCGGGCTGACCAGCTTGCCCCCGTAGTAGGCGCCGCCGACGGTGACCTCGCCGACCGCCAGCCACGGCGTGGTGAAGGCCGCGGTGGCCTCCAGCGTGCCGTTGACGTACAGCCGGATCTGGGCGGTGTCGATGTCGTAGACGCCGACGACGTGGTTCCACTCGCCGAGCCGTGCCGCCGAGCAGTTGGTGTCCGCCGGGCACGCGGTCTGGACGGCGCGGACCACCGTGGACTCGGCGGTGTCGGCCTGCTCCCGCATGAAGACCCAGCCGCCGAGCGCCGTGGAGTGGTACAGCTCGAAGCCCGGGGCGACCGAACTGCTCTGGGAGACGGCCGTCATCGCCCGCGCCTCCTTGTCCTTGGGCAGTTTCACCCAGGCGGAAACCGTGAAGCTCTGGTAGGTGTCCATGATCGGGCGGCCGGTCGTGGCGTAGTCGTCGACGCCGTCGAACTCGACCGCGCGGCCGTTGACGCCGTCGGCTCCGGATGCCGTGCCGTTCCTCAGCTGCGCGGCGGCCTGCTGGGCGCGGCCGGTCAGCGTGGGAGCGGTGGCCTCCTCGTCCATCGGGAGGACCAGTTTCGCCGGGCGGGACGAACTCACCGGCTGCCGGTCGTGCAGCCGGCCCACCTGGCTGTCGGAGAGCTGGTAGTCGAAGAACTGCGCCTCGTCGAGGGAGCCCTTGAAGAAGTTGCCGACGGTCCCGTAGTGGGAGGCGGCGCCGAGCAGCGTGCGCCCGCGGGCGTCCCAGGGGGCGGTGAAGGCCTCGGTGGCGACGAGGGCGCCGTCCACGTACAGCTTCATCACCCGGTTGACGTTGTCGAAGACGCCGACGAGATGGGTCCACCTGTTGACCCGGGCCGCCTGGCAGGCGGTGTCCGCGCTCGGGCAGGCCGGCTGGGTGGCCCGGACCGTCGCGGTGCCGGCCGCGTCGGTGCCGTGCCGCAGGAAGGTCCAGCCGCCGAGCGCGGTGGAGTAGTAGATCTCGTAACCGCTGGTGTTGGCCCCGGCCTGGGCGACGGCGACGGGCGCGCCGGTCGGGGCGCTGGGCAGCTTCGCCCACAGCGACACCGAGAAGCTCTTGGAGGTGTTGAGCACCGGCGAGTCGCTGGCCGCGTAGTCGTCGGTGCCGTCCAGCGTCAGGCCGCCTCCCTGGTCGCCCTCGCCGCCGGGCGTGAGGCCCCCGTACAGCGGGACGGGCCACTTGCCGCCCTCGCCCATGACCTGGCTCGCGCCGGCGCCCTCGTCGAACTGCCAGGACAGCCGGTCGGGCTGGCCCGAGCGGACCCGGAAGTAGTAGGTGCGGGTCTCCGAGCCGTTGCCGGCGGCGTCGAAGGCCTTGGCGGTGACGAAGTTGACTCCGGTCTTCGTCGGCATGATCTTCACCGACTTGGCGCCGCCGCCGGAGGTGGTGAGCGTACGGGCGCTGGTGGGCTGCCCGTTGACGCCGAGCCAGTACTTGGTGACGTCCGTGGAGGACGAGTCGACGGTGAAGGTGCCGTACCGGCCCACCCCGTCCCACCAGGGATCGTTCGGGTCGGCGTCGTCGGAGCGCGGGTACTGCGCGGAGCTGATCGCCGGGCCGGCCGGTACGGAGGTGTCGTAGACGAAGTGGCAGCTGTGCGCGTTCTCCGCACTCCACGGCGACCACTGGCCGCCGTCCCAGGCGCGGGCCTGCCAGCCGACGAGCTTGTTCTGCGGGACGGTCGTGGGCAGTTGGATCGAGAAGTCCGAGCCGGACGCCTTGTCGGTGCTCCTGGCGGAGATCCAGCGCTGCTTCCAGCCGTCGCCGCTGTCCCACAGCGCCCGGAACTGCACCTGGATCCGGTCGTTGTCCGGGTCGGTCACGTCGCTGGCCCGCACGGTCGCCCGCGACCTCACCCGTACCGGGGCGGAGTTGTTCACACAGGCGCCACCGGGGTCCATGGTGAGCTTGGAGGTGCTGATCCTCGGCGGCGGGCGGTTGTACTGGACCCGCAGGTAGCCGGCGTCGGAGAAGCGCTTCCAGGTGTAGCGGTCGTCCTCGCTGGTGGCGCGCAGCCCGAAGGTGATGGTCGACCACTTGTTCGCCGCCGCCTGCGCCACGGCCGTCTTCACGTTGAACTCGGCGTCCGCCGACGCGCAGCCGTCGTAGCCGTGGGCGAAGCTGCGGGTCTGGAGGTGGTCGGCCCAGAATCCGGCGGCGTTCTGGCTGTTCCAGGTGGTGGAGGAGTTGATGCCCCTGGTGCGCCAGATCTGCACCTCACGCGCCTGACAGGAGGCAGCGTGCGTCTCACGGACGACGAACTCGGCGGAGAGGATGCTGCGGCCCGCGAACTTGGTCGTCGGGAACTGGTAGAAGAGCCGCTTCACGTCGTACGGCTTGCAGTAGTCCCAGCCGCAGTAGCCCAGTCCCGCGTCCGGGTCGCCGTTGAACTTCCACTGCGGAGAGCTCGCCCAGTACCGGGACGCCATGGTCCAGGAGGTGGCGCGGGGCGTGTACCACTGGGGGTCGATGTAGACCGGGTAGACCGTGCCGTCCCCGGTGAGCAGCTCCTGGTCGGGGGTGAGGACGAGTTCGCCGCCGCCGGCCGTCACATCGACGCCGACGGGGGCGAGCCGGCCGGACTCGGCGGCGCCGGGTTCGGCCTCCGCGGCCTCGGCTCCGGAGGTGTCGGCGGAGAACGCCGCGGGCCGTGCGGCCGACGCGGACGCCTCCGTGCCGTCCCGCTGCCCCGTGCTGGAGTCCCACATCAGGGGGCGGGGCGCCTCGAACACGACGCCGCCCGCGCCCTCGTCCACCGCTTCCAGGCCGCCGTTCGCGGTCTCCCGGGTGGTCAGGCCCTGGGAGCCGAGCCGCAGCCGCAGTTCGTCGAGTTCCTCGCTCGCGGCGGCCTGGGCCGACTTCACGACGAGGAGCTGGGTGAAGCCCTCGGGCCGCGCGGCGAGCCGCAGGTCCACGTCCGGGAGGATGTCGGGGTAGGTCGCGGTGTCACCGTCCAGGGTGGGTGCCGGTACGTCGCCCGGCCACGACAGCTCCAGGCTCCGCCCGGCCTGTTCCAGCCGCACGAGCGGGCCGTCGCCGCCGCCGGAGAACGCCAGCCCGACCGAGGCCGCCTTCGGCGCGACCATGCCCTTGTCCGGGCCCTCGCCGACGGGAGCCAGGCCGGTGTCGACGGCCTTCCATTCGCCGTCGATCCGGGTCCTGATCGGGCGCAGGTACTCGCGGGCCTCCAGGTCGCCCCCGGGGGTGGCGTACACCTCGCTCGACTCGCCGCGCAGCGAGAGCACCTCGACACTCCGGCCGAGGCGTTCGGCCCGCGCGAGCGCCTCCTCCTCGGTGGCCGCGGCGGCCGGTTCGTCGGCGTCCCCCGCCGCGCCGGCCACCTGCGCGACCGACGGGGTCCCCGCCATGGCGGGGAGGGCTCCCAGTGGCAGCAGTCCGACCGTCATCCCGATGGCCGCACCGATCGCGACCGTCGCAACGGATCTTCCCGCCCTCAGCCGTCCGCGCGCACGACGAACCATCCCGCCCCTCCCCCGTCCAGCATGATCTTGCTGTGGCCACGTCAAGCTAGGGCGCGACTCGGGGAGGAAGGATGAATTCCGTTCGCCGGAACGGTAAATGCAATCAGTCGGTCATGGACAGGACGTGAAGGCGTCGGGTCAGACGCTCCCGAGCGACTCGAAGCGCCAGCGGTGCACCGGACGGGCGATCAGGTCGCCCTCCGGCTCCGGGAGTTCGGGGAGGTCCGTGTCGTAGGGGGCGTCCCACCAGGTGATGACCAGGACGCGGTCCTCGGGGGCGCGGAAGGTCTCGCGGCGCAGGGGGCGCTCCGTCAGTTCCCGGACCCGCTCCTCGGTCCAGGCCAGCAGATCGGCGGCCCGGCCGGGGAGCGCCCGGGCCTCCCACATCAGCGCGACGGTCACGAGTACAGGTTCTCCTTGCTGACCTCGTGGACGTGGTCGTGTCCGGGTACGTGCGGGTCGGTCACCGGCAGCGACGAGTCGGCCGACAGGTCCCAGTCGGAGGCGGGCCGGTTGCGGGCGACCATCTCCGCGCCCAGCGCGGCCACCATCGCGCCGTTGTCCGTGCACAGCTTGGGGCGGGGCACGCGCAGCCGGATGCCGGCCGCCTCGCAGCGCTCCTGGGCCAGCGCCCGCAGCCGGGAGTTGGCGGCCACGCCACCGCCGATCATCAGATGGTCGACGCCCTCGTCCTTGCAGGCCCGTACGGCCTTGCGGGTGAGCACGTCCACCACCGCCTCCTGGAAGGAGGCCGCCACATCGCGCACCGGCACCTCCTCCCCCGCCGCCCGCTTCGCCTCGATCCAGCGGGCCACGGCCGTCTTCAGCCCGGAGAAGGAGAAGTCGTACGCCGGGTCGCGCGGGCCGGTCAGACCGCGCGGGAACGCGATCGCGTCCGGGTCGCCCTCGCGGGCGTACCGGTCGATGACCGGGCCGCCGGGGAAGCCCAGGTTCAGCACGCGGGCGATCTTGTCGAACGCCTCGCCCGCCGCGTCGTCGATGGTCGCGCCCATCGGGCGGACGTCGGAGGTGATGTCGGAGGACAGCAGCAACGACGAATGCCCGCCCGACACCAGCAGCGCCATCGTCGGCTCGGGCAGCGCGCCGTGCTCCAGCTGGTCGACGCAGATGTGCGAGGCGAGGTGGTTGACGCCGTAGAGGGGCTTGCCGAGCGCGTAGGCGTACGCCTTGGCCGCCGACACGCCGACCAGCAGCGCGCCGGCGAGTCCGGGGCCCGCGGTGACGGCGATGCCGTCGAGGTCGCGGGCGCTCACGCCCGCCTCCTTCAGCGCGCGGTCGATGGTGGGAACCATCGCCTCCAGGTGGGCGCGGCTCGCCACCTCCGGGACCACACCGCCGAAGCGGGCGTGCTCGTCGACGCTGGAGGCGACGGCGTCCGCCAGCAGGGTGGTCCCGCGCACGACGCCGACGCCGGTCTCGTCGCAGGAGGTCTCGATCCCCAGGACCAGGGGTTCGTCAGCCATTGATCTCGGTTCCTTGTACGCCGTTCCCGGGATCGCCCGGGTTCACAGAGGTGGACGGGTCGGTCAGCCGCATCACCAGGGCGTCCACGTTCCCCGGCTGGTAGTAGCCGCGCCTGACGCCGATGGTCTCGAAGCCGAAGCGCTCGTAGAGCTTCTGGGCGCGCACGTTGTCGACCCGGCACTCCAGCAGCACCTCGGCGCACTCGAAGGCGGTCGCCGCCCTCAGCAGCTCGGTCAGCAGCCGCGAGCCGAGGCCGGTGCCCCAGTGGTCCCGGGTGACGGCGATGGTCTGGACGTCGGCCGCCGGGGCACTGCGGCCGTCCCCGTCCTCGGCCTCCGCACCGGAGGTGGTCAGGCCCGCGTAGCCGACGATCCGGCCGCCCTCCTCGGCGACGACGTAGCGCCGGGTGGCCCCGGGCCCGCGCGCGTGCGCCAGCTCGGACCAGAACATCCCGCGCGACCAGGCGTCCTCGGGGAACAGATCCCGCTCCAGCTCCAGCACGGAGTCGATGTCCCACCAGCGCATCTCGCGCAGCACGGCAGTCTCGGATCCCGTCACTTGGGGGTGACCACCTTGTAGTTCTTGGGAACCTGGGCATCGGGCCGGCGCAGATACAGCGGCCGGGGCGCGGACAGCTCCTCGCCCGCCGCGAGCCGCTCGGCGGCCAGCCGGGCCAGGGCGGCGGCGGACACGTGCTCGGGCTCGTGCGCCTTGGGGAAGGTGTCCGGGTACAGCAGCGCGCCGGCGCCGACCGCGGGCAGGCCCTTCACCTGCTCGGCGATGTCGGCGGGCCGGTCCACCGCGGGCTCGGTGAGCCGGGTGCGGGAGTCGGCGTAGCGCGCCCAGTAGACCTCCTTGCGGCGGGCGTCGGTCGCCACGACGAAGGGGCCCTCCAGGTCGGACGCGTAGGCCAGGCCGTCCAGCGTGCACACACCGTGCACGGGCACGCCGAGCGCTAGCCCGAAGGTGTCCGCGGTCATCAGGCCGACCCGCAGCCCGGTGTACGGGCCGGGCCCGACGCCGACGACGATCCCGGTCACGGCGTCCAGCCGCAGACCTGCCTCGGCGAGCACCCGGTCGATCGCCGGGAGCAGCAGCTCGCCGTGCCGGCGGGCGTCCACCTGGCTCGACGAGGCGATGACGTCGTGGCCGTCGTGCAGCGCGACGGTGACGGCGGGGGTGGCGGTATCCAGAGCGAGCAAGAGCACGCAAACAGCCTACGGCTCCCACGCCCCGGGCACGGCCGCACGGGCCGTCCGGTCACGTACTGCTACCGTCAGCGACGTACCGTACATGTCGGGGCAGAGCGGGACAGAGGTGACGGCGGTGGCAGGCACCAGCGCGGCGATCGTGACGGGGCTGACCGCGGCGGCCCTCGCGACGATCGGCTACCTCGGCCACCAGGCGGCGGTGAACGTCCCGGCCGAGCTGCGCCCGCGGGCGTCCGGCACCCTCCGCGAGATCCCGCAGGACAAGGAGCACCCCGCGGCCCTGCCCGCGCGGTCGGGGCAGGGCGAACGGGTCGTGTACTCGCTGGGCGACGACCGGGTCTGGCTGGTCGGGGAGGACGGCAAGGTGCGGCGCAGCTTCGGGGTCATCCCCAGCACGGTGGACCCGCAGCCGGGCACCTACCGGGTCACGTCCCGGTCCGGGGCGGTCACCGGATCGGACGGCGTCCCGGTCGAGCACGTCGTACGGTTCGCGTCCGTCGAGGGCACGGCGATCGGGTTCAGCGCGGCGGTCGACGGTTCGGCGCCGCAGCTCGACCCGGCGGAGCGGACGGGCGGCATCCGCGAGACCCGCGCCGACGGCGAGGCGATGTGGAGGTTCGCGACGATCGGCCGAACGGTCGTCGTGACCCGCTGAACTAGGCCGCCTCGCGGTGCTCCTTCACCGGCTCGGAGCCACCTCGGACCTCGGGAGCGCGGGGCGGAGTGGAGACCGCCGCGGCGGCGGCGCAGGCGGCGAGCAGATCCCGCATGGGCACCCCGGAGACCGACGGCGACTGCCCCGTGGACTCACGGGCGCTCTGGGTGGCCGACATGGACGCCTCCTGAAGGTCGGGGGCGGGCGTGGTTAGGTAGACCTAACCACGAACTGGATACCATGTGACCACGGCAGGGACGCCGAACGCAACACTTTGCCGACGCCTTGTCGGAATGCCCGGAACCCGTGAACGAACCGGTCAGGCCGACAGCACGGTCAGATCCGTCGCCGCCCAGCGCTCGCCCAGACCCGTCACGGTCACCTGGCGCACCTCGTCCGCGGTGTCGCCGACCGCGCGGTGGATGACGAGCTGGAGCCGGTCGTCGGTCAGCTCCTCGACCTTGCCCTCGCCCCACTCCACGACGATCACCGACTCCGGCAGCGACACGTCGAGGTCGAGGTCCTCCATCTCGTCCAGGCCGCCGGACAGGCGGTACGCGTCGACGTGGACCAGCGGCGGACCGTCCCCCAGGGACGGATGCACGCGGGCGATCACGAACGTCGGCGAGGTGACCGCGCCCCGTACGCCGAGGCCCTCGCCGAGCCCCCGGGTCAGCGTCGTCTTGCCCGCGCCCAGCTCGCCCGAGAGCAGGACCAGATCGCCGGCGCGCAGCAGCTTGGCCAGCCTGCGCCCCAGTTCGCGCATCTGCTCGGGGGAGGCGACGGTCAGCCGTACGGAGTTCGGTGTCGATTCAGCCGGGTTGTGCGGTGCTGCTGCTTCCATAGCCTCCAACCGTAGCCCCTGCGGGCACCGCGCCCGCCCGGGTGAGCAGGTCGGCGAGGCGGTCGGTGACCACCTCCGGGTGCTCCAGCATCACCAGGTGCCCGGCGTCCGGAACCAGCACGAGTTCCGCCTCGGGCAGCAGATCGGCGATCGCCTCGCTGTGCTCACTGGGGGTGACCAGGTCCTGCACCCCGGCCAGCACCAGCACCGGCAGCGGAGCGAAGTGGGCGAGCGCCTCGGTCTTGTCGTGGTCGTTGAACGCCGGGTAGTACTCGGCGACGACGTCGATCGGCGTGCCCTCGATCATCCGCTCGGCGAACCGGGCGACCGCCGGGTCCACGTCCCGGGACGCGAACGAGTACCGCTTGATGATCCCGGCGAACAGGTCCGCGGTGGCCTGGCGCCCCTTCTCCACCAGCGCGGCCCGCTGCCCCAGCGCCTTCAGCACCCCCGGCAGCACCCGCCGCACCGCGTTGACGCCGGCCACCGGGAGCCCGAAGTTGACCTCGCCGAGCCGACCCGACGACGTGCCGACCAGGGCGACGCCGACGACCCGCTCCCGGATCAGGTCGGGGTACTGGTCCGCGAGGGCCATCACCGTCATCCCGCCCATGGAGTGACCGACCAGCACGATCGGCCCCTCGGGCGCGGCGGCGTCGATGACGGCCTTCAGATCGCGGCCCAGCTGCTCGATGGTGACCGGCTCGCCCCGCTCCACCTGCGCGGCGCCCCGCGCCGACCGGCCGTGGCTGCGCTGGTCCCAGTGCACGGTCCGGACGACGCCCCGCAGCGCGGCCCGCTGGAAGTGCCAGGAGTCCTGGTTGAGGCAGTAGCCGTGGCTGAAGACGACGGTGACCGGGGCCGGGGCCTTGCGGCCGAACAGCCGGCGCCGGCGGGCGGGGGTCGGGTCGGGGTCGACGTCGTCGGCCTCGTAGTACAGCTCGGTGCCGTCATCGGCGTACGCCTTGCCCGGCGTGCCGCGCAGCGCGCCGTACGGTCCGGCGGAGTCGAGGGCGAGGCGGGCCTTCTTCCGCATGCCCCGGCCGACCGTCATCCGCTCTATGGCGACGCCCGCGGCGGCTCCGGTGGCGAGCACGCCTATCGCGACGCCCGCGACACCGGTGGCGCGGCGCCAGCCGCCGGCGGCCTCCGCGATGCCCTCGCTCACGTGGCGCTCCCCTCGTTGCCGTCGTGGACATGGACGCGCGGGACGCGGGTTCCGATCCGGGTGACGATCTCGTACGCGATGGTCCCGGCCGCCTGCGCCCAGTCCTCGGCGGTGGGTTCACCGCGGTCGCCCGGCCCGAAGAGGACGGCCTCGGCGCCCGGAGCCGGCTGGTCCCCGCCCAGGTCGACGACGAACTGGTCCATCGCGACCCGGCCCGCGATCGTCCGCCACTTGCCCTCGACCAGCACGGGCCCTGCGGAGGAGGCGTGGCGCGGGATGCCGTCCGCGTAGCCGAGGGGGACGAGGCCGAGGGTGGTGGTGCCCGGGGTGACGTAGTGGTGGCCGTAGCTGACGCCGTGACCGCCGGGGACGTGCTTCACCAGGGCCAGCGAGGCGGAGAGGGTCATCGCGGGGCGCAGCCCGAAGTCGGCGGGGGTGCCGATCTCGGGGCTGGGCGAGATGCCGTACATCGCGATGCCGGGGCGGACCAGGTCGAAGTGGCTCTCGGGCAGGGTGAGGGTGGCGGGCGAGTTGGCGATGTGCCGCACCTCGGGGCGCGCCCCCTGGGCCTCCGCGTACGCGACCATCTCGCGGAACCGGGCGAGCTGGGCGGCGATGGAGGGGTGTCCGGGTTCGTCGGCGCAGGCGAAGTGCGACCACAGGCCGGTGACGCGCAGCAGCCCTTCCGCCTCGGCCCGCAGCGCCCCGGCGACCAGCTCCGTCCAGTCGTCGCCGGGCTGGCAGCCGCCCCGGCCGAGTCCGGTGTCGGCCTTGAGCTGGACACGCGCGGGCCGCCCGGCGAGGCGAGCGGCCCGGGTGACCTCGTCCAGGGCCCATCTGCCGCTCAGGGACACGTCGAGGTCGGCCTCGATCGCCTCACGCCAGGGCCCTCCGGGCGTCCACAGCCAGCACAGGATGCGTACGTCGGCCGGGACCCCGGCGCCAGGCGCGCGCAGCGCGAGCGCCTCCTGGGGGGTGGCGGTGCCCAGCCAGGTCGCTCCGGCGTCGACAGCCGCCCGTGCGCAGGGGGCCGCGCCGTGGCCGTACGCGTCGGCCTTGACGACGGCCATGAAGGCGGCGCCGGGGGCGCGGTCGCGCAGGGCGCGCACGTTGGCCCGCACGGCGGCGAGGTCGATCTCGGCGCGGGCTCGCAGGTGCGCGGTGCCCGGGGCAGCTGTGTCGTTCATCCCGCCCAGTCTCTCAGAGCAGGCGCTCGGGCTGGTTGGGGCTTGGGCAGCCCCGGGGCCTTGCGGGGCGCTCCGCGTCGGTGCGGGCCGGGGGTTGGTCGCGCGGCCCGGCGCGGTACGGGTGCCCCGGCGTGGGTGCGGGCCGGGGGTTGGTCGCGCGGCCCGGCGCGGTACGGGTGCCCCGGCGTGGGTGCGGGCCGGGGGGTGTTCGCGCAGCCCGGCGCTTGCGGGGTGCCGTCGCGCCCACCCGTGCCGCCCCAGCGGCACGACTGCCCGCGGAGAGCGGCAGACGGCTGCCCGCGGAGGGGCGCCAGGCGGGTGCCCGGGGAGGGTGCGGCAGACGGGTGCCCGGGGAGGGTGCGGCATGCGGCTGGTCGCGGAGGGCGGGACGAAGTGGCCGCACCCCGGGCGGCGGATTGCCGCGTACGGCGCGGAGGGGACGGGGCGGGGGTGGCCGCCCGCAGTGGCTGGCGCGTCCGCGCCCTCAGCCCTCCAAGGAACGTGATTCGCGCCAGTCCGAGGACGGACACCCCCGACCCGGCCCCGACCCACCCACCACCTCACGCCCGTACGACGCTTCGCCAAGCCCCGGCGATCTCCGATGCCACGTCGTACGCCCCCGCCGGTGCGCCGGATGCCGCGAAGCGGCCCGCCAGGCCGTGCAGGTACGCCGCCGCGCTCGCGGCGTCCACCGCCGGAAGCCCCGCCGCCAGCAGTGAGCCCGCCAGCCCCGACAGAACGTCCCCGCTTCCCGCCGTGGCCAGCCACGACGTACCCGTCGGGTTCACCCGAACGGGCCCACCGGCCGCGTCGGCGATCAGCGTCGTGGAGCCCTTCAGCAGCACCGTCGCCCCGTACCTCCCCGCCAACTCCCGCACGGCGGTCAGCCGGCCCCCCTCGACCTCGTGCCGTTCGACACCGAGCAGCGCCGCGGCCTCCCCCGCGTGCGGGGTCATCAGGGTCGGCGCCCGTCGGGCCCGTACCGCCGACGCCTCCGCCAGCCGCAGCCCGTCCGCGTCGATCAGCACGGGCACGTCCGCCGCCAGCACCTCCGCGACCGTCGCCGCGTCGTCCCCGGCCCCCGGCCCCACCACCCACGCCTGCACCCGCCCCGCGTGCTTCGGCCCCCCGTCCGACACCAGCGTCTCGGGGAAGCGGGCGATCACCGCGTCCCCCGCGGGACCGACGTACCGCACGGCCCCCGCCCCGCCCCGCAGCGCCCCCGCCACCGCGAGCACCGCGGCCCCGGGATACCGGCCCGAACCGGCCGCGACGCCGACGACACCACGCCGGTACTTGTCGCTCTCGGTGGCCGGCACCGGCAACAGCCGGGCCACGTCCACGTGCTGCAACGCCTCAAGGTCCGGCTCCGCCGGCAGCTCCAGCCCGATGTCGACCAGCCGCACCGACCCCGCGTACTCCCGCGCCGGATCGATCAGCAGCCCCGGCTTGTGCGTCCCGAACGTCACCGTGAGATCCGCCCGGACCGCCCTCCCCCGCACCTCCCCGGTGTCGGCGTCGACCCCGCTCGGCAGATCGACGGCGACCACGGCCGCCCGCGCCCTCTCGGCCGCGTCGGCGAGCGGCACCGCGTCCGGACGCAGCCCACCGCTGCCACCGATCCCGACGATCCCGTCGACGACGAGATCGGCCCGCTCGATCAGCTCCCCGGCCCCGTCCGTCCCCACGGCCCGACCCCCCGCCCGGCGCAACGCGCCGAGCCCCCCGGCGTGGGCGCGCTCCGGCGCGAGCAGCACCGCGCTCACGCCCGCGCCACGCCGGGCGAGCCGGGCACCGGCGTACAGCGCGTCACCGCCGTTGTCCCCGCTGCCGACGAGCAGCACGACCCTGCTGCCGTACACCCGCCCCAGCACATCCGCGCAGGCCGCGGCGAGCCCGGCGGCGGCGCGCTGCATCAGCGCCCCCTCCGGCAGCCGCGCCATCAGTTCCCGCTCCGCCGTCCTGACCGTCTCCACGCTGTACGCAGTACGCATGCGTCCGAGTCTCCCCCAATCACCCGGCCGGCCCCCGTAACGCGCAAGCCGTTCCCTTGACTCCTTGCCATGCCCTTGCCAAACTCTCCGCCCCCCACCGGATGAATCGATTCAGTCGAATCGGTTCGACGACAGAAGCAGAGGACCCATGGGACGCAGAGCCGCACTCCTCGCCGCAGCCGGCGCCACCGCACTCCTCACCGCCACAGGCACCCTGACGGCCCCCGCCACCGCGGCCACGACGAGCAGCACCCCCGCCCCCGCCCGCGCAGCAGCCTGCGGCGACGGCTCGTACCAGGCCGAGGCCGTACTGAACGGCAGCACCTGGACCGCCCGGCGCGGCAGCAGCACCGTGTACACCGGCAGCGACATGCGCGCGGCCGTCCAGGCGGCGATCAGCAGCCTGTCCTCCGGCCGCACCAGCAAGGAACGGGTCGTGGTCCGCGGCTCGGGCTCGATCTCCGCCGGTTCCCGCATCTCCTTGCCGAGCTACACGATCCTCGACGTCTGCGGCACCATCAACGTCACCGGAAGCGGTTCCGGCGACCAGGCCCCGGTGTACTCCCGCGGCACCCGGGACATCGAGGTGCAGCACCTCAACGTCACCGGCGCCCCGCTGTACGGCGTCTTCCTGCGCAACGTGCAGAACGTCGTCCTCGGCCAGATCGACATGCGTCTCTCGCGCGGCCTCGGCGTGCGCATCGACAACCGCGGCGACACCAGCCAGTGGACGCGCAACGTGCGCATCGACAACGTCTACGTCTCCGGCGCGTCCAGCCACGCCGTGGAGACGTACGGCGTGGACGGCCTCACCATCGGCACGGTGACCGCCCGCAACGTCGGCGAGTCGGGCCTGCTGCTGAACCAGACCGTCAACGCCACGGTCTCCCGGGTGGACGCCGAGAACGCGGGCACGGGCACCGGGTACGCCGCGTTCCGCATGGCCAACCGCAACGGCCGCATCGGCAGCTCGTACTCCACCAACATCCGTGTGGGCGAGGTCGTCGCGCGGGGCGGCGGACGGGGCGTGTTCTGCGTGTCGGAGAGCGGCGGCGCGACCATCGACAGGGTCACGCTCTCGCACACGGGCAACAACGCGATCCTCATCGAGAACTGCTACAACGTGAACCTCGCCGCCCAGAGCGGCACGGTCACCGGAGGCGGCGAGATCCGCCTGGCGGCACGTTCGGAGTTCCCGAACAACAGGGACATCACCATCCAGAACCTCACGGTGACGGACTCGTCGATCCGTGAGAGCCCCTGCGGCGAGAACACGACGTTCCGCAACAACCGCCTGGTGAACAGCAGCCAGTCGATCTGCTAGCGAAACGGGGTGCGGCACACGCCGCACCCCACTTCACCCCTCACCCCTCAGTCCTCACTCCGTGGCGAGCATCCCCGCCCGCAGCCGCTTCAGAGTCCGCGACAGAAGCCGCGACACATGCATCTGCGAGCAGCCGAGCCGCTCACCGATCTCCGCCTGCGTCAGCTCCTCCACGAACCTCCAGTGGACGATCTTCCGCTCACGCTCGTCGAGATCGGCGATCATCGGCGCCAGCGCGTGGAAGTCCTCGACCAGTTCCAGGGCGGCGTCCTCGGAGCCGATGAAGTCCGCCAGCACGCTCTCACCGTCCGGCTCACTGCCGATGGTCGCGTCCAGCGAGGAGGAGTTGTAGCCGTTGGAGGCGATCCGCGCCTCGATCACCTCGTCCTCGGTCAGGCTCATCAGCTGCGCGAGCTCACCGACCGTGGGCGTACGGCCCAGCCGGCTGCGCAGCTCCTCGGTGGCGCGGGCCAGCTGCACCCGGGCCTCCTGGAGCCGGCGCGGGACGTGCACGGACCAGGACGTGTCCCGGAAGAACCGCTTGATCTCACCGACGATGTAGGGGATCGCGAAGGAGGTGAACTCCACCTCGCGGGAGAGCTCGAACCGGTCGATCGCCTTGATCAGTCCGATCATGCCGACCTGGACGATGTCCTCCATCTCCTCCGGACCGCGGCTGCGGAACCGGCCGGCCGCGTAGCGGACCAGGGACATGTTCATCTCGATCAGCGTGTTGCGCGCGTACTGGTACTCGTGCGTGCCCTCCTCCAGCAGCGTCAGCTGCCGGAAGAACAACTTGGACAGCTCACGGGCGTCCTGCGGCGCGACCTGGCCGGGCTCGGACACCTCCGGCAGCTCGGTCACCGTCTGAGCTCGGTCGGTCGTCCGCGCCATCGTCGACGTCACTGTTCGCCCTCCCTGTTCGATCGGCCCGCTCGGGGCACCGGCTCCCCGCGTGTACCCCGGTCCGCGTGAATCACGCATGGCCGTCATCGACGACGGTTCCGCACCAGCCGTACGAGGGCGAAGACGACGGTGAGGACGGCGGCGGCGACGAGGAAGGCGTCACCCCAGACCGGCAGGTCGACCCCGACCCCGGGGAAGGCCACCGAGCCCACCGCTCTCACCCTTCCGCGATCACGACCGCCGAGGCCACCCCGGCGTCATGACTGAGCGACACGTGCCAGGACCGTACGCCCAGTTCGGCGGCGCGCGCCGCGACCGTGCCCGTCACCCGCAGCCGGGGCTGCCCACTGTCCTCGCACCACACCTCGGCGTCGGTCCAGTGCAGCCCCGCGGGCGCGCCGAGCGCCTTGGCGATCGCCTCCTTGGCGGCGAACCGCGCGGCGAGCGAGGCGACACCCCGCCGCTCACCGCTGGGCAACCGCAACTCGCTCTCCAGGAACAGCCGCTGGGCCAGCGCGGGCGTACGCTCCAACGACTCCGCGAACCGCTCGATCTCGGCGACATCGATCCCGACTCCGATGATGCTCATGCGGGCACCTTACGGGTGCGCCCCCACCACTGCCGCCTACTCCACCGTCACCGACTTCGCCAGGTTGCGGGGCTGGTCCACCTCGTTCCCCCGGGCCGTCGCCAGCTCGCACGCGAAGACCTGCAAGGGCACCGTGGCCACCAGCGGCTGGAGCAGCGTCGGGGTGACCGGGATCCGGATCAGGTGATCGGCGTACGGCGCCACCGCCTCGTCGCCCTCCTCCGCGATGACGATCGTCCGCGCACCGCGCGCCCGGATCTCCTGGATATTGGAGACGATCTTGTCGTGGAGGACGGACCGCCCCCTCGGCGACGGCACGACCACCACCACCGGAAGATCGTCCTCGATCAACGCGATCGGCCCGTGCTTCAGCTCGCCCGCCGCGAAGCCCTCGGCGTGCATGTAGGCGAGCTCCTTCAGCTTCAGAGCCCCTTCCAGCGCCACCGGATAACCCACGTGCCGCCCCAGGAACAGCACCGTGTTCTTCCCCGCCAACGACCGCGCCAGCTCCCGTACCGGCTCCATGGTCTCCAGCACCCGCTCCACCGCGCCGGCGATGGACGACAGGTCCCGCACCACCGCACGGATCTCGTCGGCCCACTTGGTGCCCCGCACCTGGCCCAGGTACAGCGCGACCAGATAGCAGGCGACCAGCTGGGTCAGGAACGCCTTGGTCGAGGCGACCGCGACCTCGGGCCCGGCATGCGTGTACAGCACCGCGTCCGACTCGCGCGGGATCGTCGAACCGTTGGTGTTGCAGATCGCCAGGACCTTGGCGCCCTGTTCCCGCGCGTGCCGCAGCGCCATCAGGGTGTCCATGGTCTCGCCGGACTGGGAGATGGCGATGACGAGCGTCTGCTGATCGAGGATCGGGTCCCGGTACCGGAACTCGCTCGCGAGCTCCACCTCGCACGGAATCCGCGTCCAGTGCTCGATGGCGTACTTGGCGATCAGCCCGGCGTGGAAGGCCGTGCCGCAGGCGACGATGACGACCTTGTCGACCTCGCGCAGCACACCCGCCGGAATCCGGACCTCGTCCAGCGTCAGGGACCCGGACCCGTCGATACGGCCCAGCAGGGTGTCGGCGACGGCCTTCGGCTGCTCGGCGATCTCCTTGAGCATGAAGTAGTCGTAGCCGCCCTTCTCGGCGGCGGACGCGTCCCAGTCGACGTGGTACTCGCGGACGTCGGCCGCGCCGCCGTCGAAGTCCGTGACCGTCACCGCGTCCCTGCGCAGCTCGACCACCTGGTCCTGGCCCAGCTCGATGGCGTCCCGCGTGTGCGCGATGAACGCGGCCACGTCCGAGGCGAGGAAGGACTCCCCCTCCCCCACGCCCACCACCAGCGGCGAGTTCCGCCTCGCCCCCACCACCACATCCGGCTCGTCCGCGTGCACGGCGACCAGGGTGAAGGCGCCCTCCAGACGTCGGCAGACCAGCCGCATCGCCTCCGCGAGATCGGCGCAGGAGGAGAACTCCTCGGCGAGCAGATGGGCGACGACCTCGGTGTCCGTCTCGGAGTGGAGCTCGTGCCCGCGTTCGGCCAACTCCTCGCGCAGGGCGGCGAAGTTCTCGATGATGCCGTTGTGGACGACGGCGACCCGGCCCGCGTTGTCGAGGTGGGGGTGGGCGTTGGCGTCCGTCGGACCGCCGTGTGTGGCCCAGCGGGTGTGCCCGATGCCGGTGGTCCCGGTGGGCAGCGGCCGCTCGGCCAACTCCTTCTCGAGGTTGACGAGTTTCCCGGCCCGCTTGGCGGTGGCCAGACCGCCGTCCGCCAGCACGGCGACGCCCGCCGAGTCGTATCCCCGGTACTCCAGCCGCTTCAGTCCGGCCGTCACGACGCTCAGCGCCGACTGAGGCCCCACGTATCCCACGATTCCGCACATGACGGGCAGCCTACGGTCCGTCAGACGCCGGAAAGGGCCTCCCCGTGCCCGAAATCGGAAATTCCCACCGGTGCACGAAGCACCGGTGGGAACGGAACGCGGGGTGGGTCAGCCGAGCTTGCCGAGCTGAGCGTCGACGACTTCCGCCGGGATCTCGAAGTCCTCGCCGGTGACCATGGCGGAGAGGTTGACGGCGCTGAAGGAGGCGAGCGTGGCGCCCTTGCGGACCACGAGGACCTTCAGGGGCGCGTTGGCCTTGCCGGTCGGCACGCCGAGGGTGAAGGCGACCGCCTCGTCGCCGCCTTCGGGGGCGGCGGTCGTGGTGACTTCGGCGATCGGCGTCTTCTCGTCGGCCGCGGTCGCGGTGAAGCCGCCGGCGCACTTCTCGGCGGCCGTCTTCAGCCCCGCCAGCGCCTGCTCGGCCGCGCCGTCCTCGTAGGAGGCGAGGTTCAGCATCACCTTGTTCACGTCGACGTTGGTCATGTCCTGGCCGTCCGGGCCCGAGTTCTCGGACTGCGTCTCCGTCTGGCCGGTCCAGGAGCGCTTCACGTCGGCCGCCGGCTCGCCCTGGGCGATCCCGAGCTGGGCGTGGATGAGCGGCTGGCAGGCCTCGTCGTCCGTCGAGACCTGGTCCTTCGCGACGTCGTCCTTCGCCGGGATCTTGGTGGTGACCTTGCCGGTCTTGACGTCGGCCTGCGCCAGCGCGGCCTTCTCCAGCTCAGCGGCGGTGAGCGCCTTGGCCGCCGCCGGCGCGGCGGCGGAGGGGCTCGATTCGGCCTTGTCCTTGCCGTCGTCGGCCTTGCCCTCGTCGCCGGAGCCACCGCAGGCGGTGGCGAGCAGGGCGAGCGCGGCGGCGGAGGCGGCGAGCGCGGTACGACGGACGGAGATGGTTCTCACGGGGAACTCTTTCTTCGGAGGCGCGGAGGGATCCGCAACACATGCGGCACTGTAGGCACAGCCGCCTCACAGATAATCCTCGAACAGTTATCCGATATCTGACCGTGACACCTATGTGATCTACCGTCAGTACTGGAAACGGGCAAGCGTGACACAGCCCACCTCCCACCCCGTTCGAACTCCGTTAACAATGGACTGTGATCTCTCCGGTCTCCTCGATGCCCCGGAGCGCCCACCGGCAGCGGCCGGAGGCGACTCCCTACGTCGACCTCACCCGTGCCGAGTGGAGCGCGCTGCGCGACAAGACTCCGCTGCCCCTGTCGGCGGCGGAGGTCGAACAGCTGCGCGGCCTCGGTGACGTCATCGACCTCGACGAGGTACGGGACATCTACCTCCCGCTGTCCCGGCTGCTCAATCTCTACGTCGGCGCCACCGACGGACTGCGCGGCGCCCTGAACACCTTCCTCGGCGAACAGGGCTCGCAGTCCGGCACCCCGTTCGTCATAGGGGTCGCCGGCTCCGTGGCGGTCGGCAAGTCCACGGTGGCCCGGCTGCTCCGCGCCCTGCTCTCCCGCTGGCCCGAGCACCCGCGCGTGGAACTGGTGACGACGGACGGCTTCCTGCTGCCGACGAAGGAGCTCCAGGCCAGGGGCCTGATGTCGCGGAAGGGTTTCCCCGAGTCGTACGACCGCCGCGCGCTGACCCGTTTCGTCGCCGACATCAAGGCCGGCAAGGCGGAGGTCACGGCCCCCGTCTACTCTCACCTGATCTACGACATCGTGCCGGGCGAGAAGCTCACCGTGCGCCGCCCGGACATCCTGATCGTCGAGGGGCTCAACGTCCTCCAGCCCGCCCTCCCCGGCAAGGACGGCCGTACCCGCGTCGGACTCGCCGACTACTTCGACTTCAGCGTGTACGTGGACGCCCGCACGGAGGACATCGAGCGCTGGTACCTCAACCGCTTCAAGCGGCTGCGGGAGACCGCGTTCCAGGACCCCTCCTCGTACTTCCGCAAGTACACCCAGGTCTCCGAGGAGGAGGCCCTGGACTACGCCCGCACGATGTGGCGGACCATCAACAGGCCGAACCTGGTGGAGAACATCGCCCCGACCCGGGGCCGGGCCGCACTGGTGCTGCGCAAGGGGCCGGACCACAAGGTCCAGCGCCTCAGCCTGCGCAAGCTGTGACCGCTACGCTGCCGCCATGCTGCACCTGCGCCTGATCACGCCGGCCGAGAAGACCGACGACGTGGTCCGACTGATCGAGGGGACGATCGGCACGACACACCTGTGTGTGCTGCCGGGTGCCGCCCGCAATCCCGCCGGGGACGTCGTGATGTGCGACGTGGCGCGGGAGGCCGGCGACGATCTGCTCAGCGGGCTCCAGCGGCTGGGCCTGGACACGACCGGTTCCATCGCCGTGGAGAACATCGACCTGTCGCTGTCGAAGCGGGCCGAGAAGGCGGAGGAGGAGGCGCCGGGCGAGAGCGCGGACGCGGTGCTGTGGGAGCACCTGACCGAGGCGACCCACGAGGAGTCGACCCTCTCGGTCACCTATCTCGCGTTCCTCACGCTGGCGACGATGATCGCGGCCTGCGGCGTGGTGCTGGACAACGCGATCCTGATCGTGGGCGCGATGGCGGTGGGCCCGGAGTTCGGCCCGCTGGCGGGCCTCTCGACATCGATCGTGCAGCGCCGGCCGCGCCTCGCGCTGCGCGCGGTGGTCGCCCTGCTGGTGGGCTTCGCGGTGGCGATGGCGGTGACGGTGGGATTCAGCCTCTTCATGGACGCGGTCGGGCTGTTCACCAAGGAGCAGTTGGAGGCCGAGCGGCCGCAGACCGGCTTCGTGTACGCCCCCGACTGGTTCTCGTTCGTGGTGGCGGTACTGGCGGGCGCGGCGGGCACGCTGTCGCTGACGTCCGCGAAGTCCGGGGCGCTGGTGGGGGTGGCCATTTCGGTGACGACGGTGCCGGCCGCGGCGAATGCGGCGGTGGCGTTGAGCTATGGGGACACGGTGCAGACGTGGGGATCGTCCGAGCAGCTGCTGCTCAATCTGCTGGGCATCACGCTGGCCGGTACGGGGACGCTGCTGGCGCAGAAGCGGTTCTGGGCGAGCCAGCACGAGCGGCTGCGCCGGCATGGCACGGGTTGACGGTGCGCTGGGCACGCGGCGCCGTGCGGGCGCCCCACGCTCGGGTGGACCGGGGGTCGGTCTGTACGTCCCGGCGCGGTACGGGTGCCCCACGCTCGGGTGGGCCGGGGGTCGGTCTGTACGTCCCGGCGCCGTACGGGCGCCCCACGCTCGGGTGGACCGGGGGTCGATCTGTACGTCCCGGCGCCGTGCGGGTGCCCCATGCTGGTGCGGGCCGGGGGTGGGTCGCGCGGCCCGGCGCTTGCGGGGTGCCGTCGCGCCCACCCGTGCCGCCCCAGCGGCACGACTGCCCGCGGAGAACGCGGCAGGCGGCTGACCGCGGAGGGCGCCGCGGGCGGCTGACCGCGGAGGGGCGGCAGGCGCCGCGGGCGGCTGACTGCGGCGGATGCGGCGTAGGGGCCGCACCCCGGGCGGCGGATTGCCGCCGACGGCGGGGAGGGGACGGGGCGGGGGTGGCCGCCCGCAGTGGCTGGCGCGTCCGCGCCCTCAGCCCCTCCAAGAAGCGTGATGCGCGCCAGTCCGAGGACGGACACCCCCGACCCGGCCCCGACCCACCCACCGACCGTGGGCGCCCCCGCCGAACTACCCCAGCGCCGACTTCACCGCGTCCGCCAGGCGGCTCGCCACCGAGCGGGCCTGGTCGATGTCCGCCGCCTCGACCATGACACGGACCAGCGGCTCCGTACCGGAGGGCCGGAGCAGCACGCGCCCCGTCTCCCCCAGTTCCCGCTCCGCCTCGCTGACGGCAGTCGCGAGTTCCGCGGACGTCTTCACGCGGCCCTTGTCGACGTCCGGAACATTGATGAGAACCTGCGGAAGACGCTCCATCACGGAGGCCAGCTCCCGCAGCGTACGACCGGTCTGAGCGACCCGCGCCGCCAGCAGCAGCCCGGTCAGCGTGCCGTCCCCGGTGGTCGCGTGGTCGAGGATGATGACATGCCCGGACTGCTCGCCCCCGAGGGCGTAGTCCCGCTCCTTCATCTCCTCCAGCACATACCGGTCACCGACGGCGGTCTGCACCAGCCGGATGCCCTCCCGCTCCATGGCGAGCTTGAAGCCCAGATTGGACATCACCGTCGCCACCACCGTGTCGGAGCGCAACGCGGACCGCTCCCGCATCGCCAGCGCGAGCACCGCGAGGATCTGGTCGCCGTCGACCTCCGCCCCCGTGTGGTCCACGGCCAGGCACCGGTCGGCGTCACCGTCGTGCGCGATCCCCAGCGCCGCCCCGTGCTCGACGACCGCGGCCTTCAGCTGGTCCAGATGGGTCGACCCGCAGCCGTCGTTGATGTTGAGCCCGTCCGGATCGGCCCCGATGGTGACGACCTCGGCCCCGGCCCGCACAAACGCCTCCGGCGAGACCTTCGCGGCGGCACCGTGCGCCTCGTCGAGGACGATCCGCAGACCGTCCAGCCGGTTCGGCAGAACGCCCACGAGATGGGCGACGTACTTGTCGAGCCCCTCCTCGTAGTCCCGCACGCGACCGACCCCCGCGCCGGTCGGCCGGTCCCACGGAGCGCCGGTGCGGTGCTCCTCGTACACGGACTCGATCCGGTCCTCCAGCTCGTCGGCGAGCTTGTGCCCGCCCCGGGCGAAGAACTTGATGCCGTTGTCCGGCATGGCGTTGTGGCTGGCCGAGAGCATCACACCCAGGTCGGCGCCGAGCGCACCGGTGAGGTACGCCACCGCCGGCGTCGGCAGCACGCCGACCCGCAGGACGTCCACGCCCGCGCTCGCGAGGCCCGCGACGACGGCGGCCTCCAGGAACTCTCCGGACGCGCGCGGATCACGTCCGACCACGGCCGTGGGCCGGTGTCCTTCGAACGTGCCCGCCTCGGCCAGTACGTGCGCGGCGGCGACGGACAGGCCGAGCGCCATCTCCGCCGTCAGGTCCGCGTTGGCGACACCGCGCACGCCGTCCGTGCCGAAGAGTCGTCCCACTTGTCCTCCTGAGGAAGCATCAGTATCAAAAGCCGCCCCCGACGGGGCCCGCGGTGTGTTCGACGGTCGCGATGCGAGTGCGGCTCCGCACCCGTGGACACGCGCCACGGCGACCATGCCGGCCATGCGCGACCACGCCCGACCATCCGATCACATTAGCCTTTGAGCGCCTTGTGCCGTTATACGCCCACGGCAAGGAATAAACGAACGCCCCGGCAGCACTGTGGCGTGCCGCCGGGGCGTTCGGAGTACGCGCGAGCGCCTGGGATCAGCGCTTGCTGTACTGCGGGGCCTTACGGGCCTTCTTCAGACCGGCCTTCTTGCGCTCGACCGCACGGTCGTCGCGCTTGAGGAAGCCGGCCTTCTTCAGCGGGCCGCGGTTGTTGTCGACGTCCGCCTCGTTCAGCGCACGGGCGACACCCAGACGGAGCGCACCGGCCTGACCGGAGACACCGCCACCCGCGATGCGGGCGATGACGTCGTAACGACCCTCGAGCTCGAGCACCTTGAAGGGCTCGTTGACTTCCTGCTGGTGCACCTTGTTCGGGAAGTAGTCCTCGAGGGTGCGACCGTTGATCTTCCACTTGCCGGTGCCCGGGACGATCCGGACGCGGGCGATGGCGTTCTTGCGACGGCCCAGGCCGGCGGCCGGCTGGGGCTCGCCGAAGCGGGAGGCCATGGACTCCGAGGTGTACTCGCCCTCGACGGGAACCTCGGACTCGGTGGTGTAGCTGTCGATGTCAAGCTCTTCGAGCGGCTGCTCGGCAGTGGTCTCGGCCACGATTCTCCTCAGATTCTGTTCAGTCTTAGGGGGTGGCCGGACTTACTGCGCGACCTGGGTGATCTCGAACGGCACCGGCTGCTGGGCAGCGTGCGGGTGCTGGTCGCCCGAGTAGACCTTCAGCTTCGAGAGCATCTGACGGCCCAGGGTGTTCTTGGGAAGCATGCCCTTGACGGCCTTCTCGATGGCCTTCTCGGGGTTCTTGTCGAGCAGCTCGTCGTAACGGACGGAGCGCAGACCACCCGGGTAGCCCGAGTGGCGGTACGCCATCTTCTGGGTCCGCTTGTTGCCGGACAGGTGCACCTTGTCCGCGTTGATGATGATGACGAAGTCACCGGTGTCGACGTGGGGCGCGTAGATCGGCTTGTGCTTGCCGCGCAGGATGGAGGCCGCAGTGGAGGCCAGACGGCCCAGGACGACGTCCTGAGCGTCGATGACGTGCCACTGGCGCGTCACATCGCCGGGCTTGGGGCTGTACGTACGCACGGTTCGTAGCCTTCGCTTCTTCAGTGAATGGTCCTGACAAGGTCACCGAAGACGATCACGACAGCCCTGACCGCACAGCGGTGACGCAAACCGCGTGCTGGTCGCTGGTCATCGGCCCGGTGGACCGGTGTAAGGGCCCCTCACGTGAGAATGAGTAAGCCACTACACACAACGAACATGCAGGATACCCACCCTCGGCCGGACGGGTCAAAACGAGCCCGTCCCGGGTGGACTACGCCGATTCTACGGCCGCGCGCCGCTCCCCCCTCGCCTCGCGCGGGCCCTCCGTCTCCTTCGTCCCCCGTACGCAGTGATCCGCGACCGTGACCGCCAGCACGCACAGCGTGAACGCGTCCCGGAAGGCGCGGCGCCGCGGCGACTCCAGCCACGGCCAGGTCACCCCCGGCAGCTGCGGCACCAGGGCGAGCCAGAACCAGGGCCGCCGCGCCACCGCCCCCGCGTACGGCAGCCCGGCGAGCAGCAGCGGCAGCACGACCAGGAGGTAGTGGTTGTAGGAGGGCCGCGAGACCAGGAACGCGGAGAGCATCAGCGCCGCGGACGTCTCCGCCAGCCGCGGCGCCACGGGGCCGGGCCCACGCCAGCGCCGGTGGGCGCACACCACCCCGGCGGCGGCCGCGAGCAGCCCGAGCAGCACGGCCGGGGCCTCCGGCACGCCCAGCCGGGGAAGCACCGCCGCCGGCGAGGCCTCGTAGAGCCGTACGAAGGCGTCGTCGCCGCTCAGCAGGAAGGGCAGGGTGCGGGTGAGGAAGCCGGTGGGGTCGGGCAGCAGCAGCGCCGCCGAGACCGAGGCGACCGCGGGGATCAGCACCAGCACGGCCAGCGCCCGCCACCGGCGCGCGAAGAGGAACAGCAGCGCCATCGGCGCGAGCAGCGGCTTCAGCGCCACGGCCACCCCGATGACCGCGCCCGCCGCGACCCACCGCCCCCGGCTCGCCAGCAGCAGGCACAACGGCAGCGCCAGCACCGCCGTCACCGTCCAGTTGCCCAGCCGCACCAGCTGCCCGAGCGGCGCGAAGCCGGCCGCGAGGCCCAGCAGCCCGAGGACGGCGAGCCTGCTGCGCAGCGGTACGCGGTGCAGCCGCAGGGCGCAGGCCCAGCCCAGGGCGAGGGCGAGGACCACCGCCACCGGCACCAGCACGTCCAGCACGGAGCGCGGCAGCAGCGCCAGCGGGGCGGCGGCCAGGACCGCGCTCGGGAAGTAGAGGAAGTGCCGGTCGTCGTACGGCGAACCACCGTCCAGCCAGGTCCGCGCGGCGTCCACGACGATCGCGTTGTCCATCCCTCCGTCCGAGGTCACCAGCACCGTATGCACCGTCAGCGCGCCCAGCACCGCCACGAGTCCGGCCCACAGATACCGGTTCGCGGGTCGCACCAACCACCCGGAGATGTCGCTTTTGCCCGTCACCATGCGCGCAACGCTAGGCCCTACAGCGCCCGTTGACCGGGACCAGCACACCCCAAGCCCCGTCTAAGATGCGCCCCATGAGTTTTGGGCAGGGGGGACCTCAGCAGCAGTGGGATCCCTGGAAACCGAATTCGCAGCAGCCCTGGAACAGCGGCGGCTCCGGCCAGTCACCCGACTGGGCCGCGCTCGCCGACGCCTCCGAGGCCCGCGCCAAGCGGCGCCGGCTGCTGTTCATAGGCGGCGGTGCGCTCGCCACCGTAGCGATAGGCACGGCCGTGGCGGTCGCCGTCGTCTCGGCGAACGGCAGCGGTGAGGCCTCCCCGGGCGCCTCCTCCCAACTGCCCGGCACCGCCGACATTCCGAGCGCCAGCGGTACGGTCCCGTCGTTCGCCCCGACGAGCGCCCCGCCCCCGCTGGACCCGAAGGACTTCATCGCCAGCGCGAAGAAGGACAAGGCCCCGCTGAGCCCCGACATCCTCTTCCCCGGCACTCAGCTGACCATGGGCGAGACGGTGTACAAGAAGGGCCCGACGGCCGACACCGGGAACTGCGCCTCGGCCGCGAAGGCCACGCTCCCCAAGGTGCTGGACGACAACGACTGCACCCGCCTGATCCGGGTCACCTACACCAAGGACAACGTGGCGGTGACGGTCGGCGTGGCCGTCTTCGACACCGAGGCCCAGGCGACGAAGGCCAAGCAGCAGGCCGACAAGAAGAGCATCGTGAAGTCGCTGGCGGGCGGCGGCGTGAAGGACTTCTGCGCCGGCGCGGTCTGCCGCTCGACCACCAACTCCTACGGCCGCTACGCCTACTTCACCCTGGCCGGCTTCACCAACGGCAAGGACGTGACGGCGAAGGACACGGCCGTCTTCTCCACGGGCGACGACCTCCAGACGTTCACGTTCCGCCAGATCCACCGCCGCGGCGAGGCCCAGGCGTCGGCGGCGGCGAACGAGTAGCCGCCGCCGCGCGGCCGGGACGTCACAGCCGCTTGGCGCTGCGCAGCGTCTTGGCGTAGTAGCCGTTGCCGTCCAGTCGGGAGACACCGCCGATGTCACCGATGGTCGGGCCGTTGACCTCCTCCCGGCTGGACACGAAGATCAGGTGGCCCTCGGTGTCGTAGCCGAGCACCATGCCCACGTGGTCGAGCCGGTCCTTGGTACGGGCGTCGAGCTTGAAGAAGACCAGGTCGCCGGGCTGGAGCTGGTCAATGTTGGACGGCCGGTCGTCCGGCGACACCCCGGTCAGCGGAAGCACGTCGAGGCCCTCCTTGGAGCGGGCCATGCCGTTGGCGGTGCGCGGCAGACCGTCGCCGGCGTCGTCCGAGGACATCAGCGGGTAGCGGGCGCGGTAGCCGAGCACCATGCGGATGAAGCCGGAGCAGTCCAGGGACTTGGCGCGCATGGTCTCCGGGGTGCCGATCGTGCCGTCCCGGAACGGGTACTGGACGCCGAGGTAGTCGTAGAAGTCGGACTGCTCCAGGCGCAGGTCGCCGCCCTCGGCGCCGCTGGTGTTCAGCGGCCCGAAGTTCGCGTCACCGGCGTAGGCGATGCCCTGCTCGTCCTTCTTCTGCGGGGCGCCCGCCACGTACTGGAAGGCGAAGGCGAACAGGTCGTCCTCCTTGCTGTCCCGGTACTCGGCGTACCACTCCTTGAACCACTTCTCCTTCTCGGCGCCCTTCTCCCACACCTCGGGCATGAGCCGGACCCAGTCCGTGGTGGAGACCTTGGAGGACGTCGAGGTCGGCTCCTCGAAGGTGCGCGCCGGTCCGGTCAGCGTGGCGGTGCGCGCCCCGTCGGTGAAGACGGCCTGGATGCTGCCGTTGCCGTCGCGCAGGACGGAGCGCGCGGGGTTCTCCAGCCGGGACCAGCGCGCCTCGCCCTTCTCCTTGGAGCTGCCGCCGGAGTCGCCGCCCCCGTCGAGGACGCCGACGTTCTTGACCTCCGTGACGCCCGGCTCCTCCTGCTTGCGCAGTTCCAGGGTGAGGTAACCGGAGGTCGCGACGAGCACCAGCACCACGAGTCCGGAGACGACCGGACGCGACTTCTTCTTCGCTTTCCCTGCCACCGTTCATTCCTCCGTTGTCATTGGTCAGTGGGTCTCAGACGGTGGGCATGACGCCGAGCAGCAGCCCGGCGGCGACGACGATGTACGCCATGAGGGAGACGGTGCCCGTGGCCAGCAGGGTGGCGCCCTTGGGCTGGCGCACCATCTGGTAGGCGACCAGGCCGGGCACGATGAAGCCGAGGGTCTGGTTGCCGTACAGCAGCGGGAACTCGATCGAGAGCACGATCATCACCGTGGCCTGGAGCAGCACGCCCAGCAGCACCACCGCGGCGAAGAGCCGCTTGCCGTAGAGGATCACCAGCCGCTGCATGATCTTGGTGCCCGCGTAGGTCAGCGCGGTGACGCCCACCATCATGGCCGCGCGCTGGAGGTCCTCGATGAGGGTCAGCGCGATCCAGCCCGGCGTGATCATGCCACCGGGGGACAGATTGGTGGTCAGGTAGCACAGCAGCGAGAAGAACAGGCCTATGGCGATGCCCAGGGCGGCCATCTCGGGGGTCAGTGCGGCGGTGGTCAACGGGGTCTCCGGGCGGGTGAACGGGGTGGGCGTGGCGGGCGGCCCGCGGGTGGTCAGTGGCGCGGGGTCGGTCCGCCGCCCTCGGCGGTCGGATACCGGGTTCCGTCGTGGCGGGGCTGTTGCGGGTCGGCGAAGAACGGGTCGTCGTAGTACGGGTAGGGCTCGGGGGCCGCGGCGTACTGCTGCCCCTGCCCGTACTGCTGGTACTGCTCGTGCTGGTGCTGCCCCTGCTGTCCCTGCCCGCCGTGCTGTCCGTACGGCCCGGTCGGCTGGGCCGGGATGCGGACCACCGGGATCTCCTGGGTCTGCGACGCCTGGTAGCGCTCCTCGTACGCCGTCGGGTAGGACGCGTACGGGTCCAGGCGCTGGGTCTGGACCGGGGCCGGAGTGGCCGGGCTCGGCGCGGTGTCGCCGGTGTCGCTGTCGTCCGCCGGGAGTTCGGCCAGGTACTCCAGGAGTTCCTCGCCCTGGCCGTGGATGTTGCCGATGGCGACCAGGGAGGAACCGTCGGACATGCGGCCGAGCAGGGCCGGCATGAACTCGTCGGCGGACCGCCGCTCGCCGCCCAGGTCGACCGCCCGGTCCCGCCACTCGGCGGGGATGGCGTCGATGGCGCTCTTGGAGGGGTGCCCGATGACGAACACGTTGTCCGGCTGGAGATCGGGGATGATCTCGCCCATCTGCCCGTTGCGCTCCACGCGGTCCGGACGGCAGTTGATCACGACGTTGAGCGGGCGCCGGATCGCGCCGAGGTCGAGCAGCTGGTTGATGTTCATCAGCGTCGACTCGGGGTCGTTGGCCGCAAAGACGTTGGCGAAGGCCACCCGCTTGCCGTCGGGGGCGACGTAGCGCTCCACGGAGAGGACGCCCGGGTCCGGCGGCGCGTCGTACATGCCCTGGAGGGCGACCTTGCGCTCCACTCCGAGCAGCTCGGCGACGACGAGGGCGATCGCGACGTTCTCCTTGAAGGTGAACCAGCTGAAGCCGCGCAGCTCCTCGTCGGTGACCATCTCGGGGTCGGCGTAGATCAGCTTGCAGTTACGGGCGTCCGCCTCCTCCTGGAGGATGTGGAAGCGCTCCTTCTCCGCGGTGACGCAGATGCCGTCCTCGGGCATCGAGCGGCACAGCGAGCGGGCCACGTCGTCGAGGGTGGGGCCCATCTCGGCGAGGTGGTCCTCGCGGACGTTGCACAGCACGCCGATCGTGGAGCGGATCAGCTTGCTCTGGTTGACCTCCTGGAGGGCCGGCATGACCGCCATGCACTCGATGACGAGGGCGTCGGGGCGGTAGGTGGCGGCCCGGCGGACGATGCCGATCTGCTCGACGACGTTGGCGATGCCGAACTTGCGGTAGACCGGCTCCTCGGTGGCGTCGGGGTGTATGAAGCGGGCGGCCGTGCCGGTCGTCTTGGCCACGGTGACCAGGTCGCCGCCGCGCAGCGCGCCGGCGCACAGCCGGGTGATGGAGGACTTGCCGCGGATGCCGTTGACGAGCACGCGGGACGGGATGGAGTGCAGGGCGGCGTAGTGCCTGCGCTGCTCCACGATGCCCGCGGCGAGCAGGAACAGGCTGCCGACCAGCAGGACGAAGTACAGGTAGAGCACGGCGGGGTCACCTTCCTCCGGCGCCGAGCCGGGGCTCGGTGGACCGGCGTGCCTGGTTCTGTCGGCGGGCCTGCAACTGCTGGCGGATCAGTTCGAGGCTCCGGACGACGGCCCCGACCTCGTCCTGGTAGCGGGGGAAGTGGACGGTCTTGAGGTCGCCGTCGGCGAGCTTCTCGGCACTGGCGGCCAGGGCCCGCAGCGGCCGGGCGACGACCAGGTACACCCAGCCGAGGCAGACGACGATCGCGGCGAGGCCGAGCAGTCCGGCGAGCACGCTGCGGTCCTCGCGCTCGTAGGCGGCGATCTGGAAGTGCTTGGCGTTCTGCCAGCTGACGACGGTCCAGCCGAGGTCGGAGGCGACACCGCCACCGGAGAAGGGGGCCGCGGCTGCGACGGTGACGCTGCCGCCCTCGCGGATGAGCAGGCCGTTCTCGACGGGCCCGGCGCCGACCGGCACGTTGCCGGCCCGCACCAGGTCGGGCAGGGCGTCGTTCGGCAGGTCCTCGAAGGCGAGGAAGCCGTCACTGGCGGCGAGGGTGTCGCCGTCGGAGTTGACGACCCGGACCTCGCCGAGGCCGGGCCGCTTCAGCAGGGAGTTCAGGAACTCCACGCGGACCTCGCCGACGAGGGTGGTGCCCTTGTGCTCGGGCACCGGCGCGCCGGCCTGGATCACGGGCTTCTTGCCGCCCTTGCCGGAGACCCGGACCAGGGGAAGGTCCTTGTCGTCGCTCCACTCGTGCGCGTCGCCGCCGGCCCGGGCGACGACCTCGCCGGAGTCGTCCACGACGTACAGCGCCTGGTAGCGGGTGTGCTCGCGCAGGGCGTCGGTGAGCAGGTCGGCGGTGGCGTCGGGATCGTCGGCGTCGATCAGCCGAGAGGTGGAGACCAGGTCGGCCTGGGCCTCGTTCAGCGCCCGGCGGACCCGGTCGGCGACCAGGTCGGTGCGGTCGCGCTGGTCGTTGACCATGGTGGCGGGCACGCTGACCGAGCCGTCGGTGCGGTTCAGCAGCAGGCCGACGGGCACGCACCACAGGAGCAGCAGTACGGCGGTGACCGCGAGCGGCACGCGCACGCCGAGTCGGGCCCCGCCGCGCCCGGCGCCGGACCCCTCGCCGGCACCGTTGAGCTGGGACCGCAGGCGTTCCAGGGCGGCGCCGATCCGGGCGGCCTCGCCCCAGCGGGGCACCGAGACGGGCCGGGTGAGGTCGCCCCGGGCGAGTCGGCGGGACTCCAGGAAGAGCCGCAGCAGCGGCCGCTGCACGGCCGCCCACAGCACGGCCGCGGCCAGCAGGCCGAGCGCGATCAGGGCGCCGGCCGCGATCAGTCCGTACAGTTCCCGGCCGGTGTCGGCGGCGCTCTGCTGCTGGACCACGGGGAGCATGGCCACCACGGTGAGCCCGAGGCCGGCGGCGACGCTGTCCTTCTCCTCCGGGTCGGAGGAGGCGAGCGAGGCGTATCCGGCGGTGGTGACCCGGCCGTTGTAGTCGTCGCCCAGCAGGGTCCCGCTGACGCCCGGGTAGCCGTGGGAGCCGGGCTCCTTGGCGCTGACGGGGTGCTCCTCGGTCCGGGCGGCGGCCTGGTCGGAGAGCCGGGACATCTGCTTCTGGAGGAACTCGAGCTCCTCGCGCTCCTGATCGGAGTTGAGGGCCTCGGACTGTTCGAAGCCCTCGGTGGCGAGGACCTCGCCGTCCCGGGACACGACGGCCATGCTGCGGAACGGGCCGAGGTTGATGGCCGGCACGGACAGGCTGTTGGAGGCGATCAGCAGCTGCTGCGGCCGGTCCTTCCAGTCCAGGACGGCCATCGTCATCAGCCGGACGTCACCGGTCTCCAGCCGCACCATGCGCGGGCTGAGGGCGTGCTCCCCGGTCAGGACGTCCTTGTCGAGCCAGGCGAGCGGAATCCTTTCGCCGCGTGCGGCGAGCACGTCCCCGCTCTCCAGGTCCAGCACCGTGGTGCCGGTCCACTTCTGGTACGTCTTGCCCAGGTCGGACAGGACGTCCTCGGGCTCGACCCGCTTCCCCTCCTTGAGCGCCGCGGCGGTGCGCTGGAGGTCCGTGACCCGCTCGTCGATCGAGGCGCGGAGCGCGATGGCCCCGTCCTCCGCGAAGTGCTGCTGCGACGTCCGCACGGCCTTGGGGACCACGGGGTCACCGCCGGGTCCGAGGACCTTCGCCGTCAGACCGGCCAGGGCGACGATCAGCAGACAGAGCACTGCGATCGGGGGACGGATGCCGCCCAGGAGCGGCATGTCCGCACGTCTGCGGCTGCGGCGCCGCCCCGTCCGCCCGGAGTTCGCGGCACGACTCGATGTCACCGGTCTTCTTCCTTGGTTGCTGCGGTGTGTCCAGCGCTCGCCGGACACACCGCTCGCGCGGTTGTGCGACGCCGTCACTCAAAAGACTGATAAGCCCTGAAAAAGTTGCGCTCTGAGTGCAAGGAGAGGTATGTGGCGCTCGTCACTCCTCCAGGGACAGCGGCTTCAGGCCGTCGCCCCCCGGAGCACCGCGGTTGTAGAGGAAGCCGCGGGTACGGTCCTCCGCGAGCCGGTAGCGGGCGAGCCGCTCCTCGGAGAGATCGCCGGGCTCGTCCAGCACGCCCCGTACGTCCACCAGCCGGTGGTCCTCGACCGCGCCCTCGGGCAGCTTCTCGCCGGGCTCCACCTCGGGCGGGATGTCCATCAGCGTGGTGCGGTAGCGGGCGGTGACGTCCCAGCCCTCGGCCGTCTCCCGGAACTGGAACCAGCCGATCGCCCCCTCCTCGGTCAGCCCGGTCGGGGAGGAGTGGCGGGCCACCTGGTTGCCGAGGCCGTAGGCGATCCAGGTGCCGTTGACCTTCTGGATCGGCTGGACCACGTGGGCGTGGTGTCCGATCACCAGATCGATGCCCGTCTCCTCGGTGATCCGCTCGGCCAGGTCCAGCTGGGGCACACTCGGCTCGTTGTAGTGCTCCAGGCCCCAGTGGATCGAGAGGATCACCACCTCGGCCCCCTCCTCACGGGCCCGGCTCTCGGCCTGCTTGATCTCCTCCGTGCTGCTCCGGTTGAAGGCCCAGCGCTTGCTCTCGGGCGTGGGGTTGAGGAAGGACTCCCAGGAGTACGACAGATGCGCGACCTTGACGCCGTTGACGTCACGGATGTTGATCTTCTTCGCTTCCTCGGGCGTGCGCGCGGAGCCGGTGTGTCCGAGCTCCAGCTCGTCCATGGCGTTCAGGGTGTTCCGTACACCCTTCATGCCGTGGTCGTAGGTGTGGTTGGAGGCCGTGGAGCAGGTGTCGTACCCCACATCCTTGATCGCTGTCAGGATCTGCGGGGGAACCAGGAATTCCGGGTATCCCTCGAAGGGGCCCTTGGGCTTCCCGACGGGCGTCTCCATGTGACAGATCGCCAGGTCGGCCGCGCTGATGACCGGCTTCACCCCGGCGAGCATCGGCCGGAAGTCCAGCCCCTCCTCGCCCTCACCGGTCTCCTCGGCGTCCTTGGCCGCCTGCTCGACCAGCTCGGGGTGGATGAGGATGTCACCCGAGGCGGCCACGGTGAACGAGCGGCCACCCGGCTTCGCCTGCGGCTCCACCGTCCCGGAACCGCAGGCCGCGGTGAGGGACACGGCGGCCACCAGGATCGCCACGGCACGGCCCATACGGAGAGACTTACGGAATGTCACCGAAACATGTTCACACGCCGCACATAAGCAACTCTGGCTTTACCATTACAAGACAGTCACACTTTGTATATGTTCTGGGTCTGATCGGTTTGCTCCTCGCTCTGACGGGATGCCAGAAGTCCTCCGAGCCCACCGCCGAGGACTCCGAACCGACGGCCCGGGAACTGGTCGACCTGCGCGGTCGTGTCCTGTCGTACACGGAGGACCTGAACCCCGACGGCCCCTACGTACCACCCGACGACAAGCAGCGCGCACAACTGGCGCGTGGTGTAGGGCACTTGCTGGAGGGGGACGCACGCGAGGCCGAGCGGCTGCTCGCCCCGATCGGCCTCGGTGTCACCCGGCTCACCGACACCGACTCCGGCCGCCGCTACGACGAGGTCGCGGCCACCGGCTCGGGCGAGAGCGCACGATGGGGCCGGCTGTATGTGAACGCGGACTCCCGCCTCCGCTGGAACGCGCAGGTGCCGCACCCCGTCTCCGACCGCGACACCGAGGCGCTCGGCGTGCGCCTGCTGGAGGACACCCCGGGCGGTGCGCTGGTCCTGGCCGGCGCGCACCGCAGGGCGGGACACGACGACGCCGCGGATGTCGCCCACCGCGAGGACAGCGCCTTCCACAGCATCGTCCTGGAGCTCCAGAAGCGCGGGGTGCCCGGCGTCCAGCTGCACGGATTCTCCGAGTCCACCACGGACCGGTACGACGCCGTCGTGTCCACCGGCGCCGCGGAGAGCGCGCCCGGAGAGGTGTCCGCCCTGGCCGACCGCATGGAGTCGGACGGCCTGCGGGTCTGCCGGGGCTGGACGGCGCGCTGCCCGCTGGAGGGTACGACGAACGTCCAGGGCCGGGCCGCCGAGCGGCAGCACGCGACCTTCGTCCACCTGGAACTGGCCCCCGGCGCCCGGGGGGACGGCCGTGACGCCGACGAGGCCGCGGCCGCCGTGGCCGGGCTGCTCACCGACTGGGCGGAGGACTGAGCGGCCCGACCGGGTTCAGCAGCAGCGGGCCGTCGGCAGGGTCCGCTTGCTGCGGGCCTCCTTGCTGCGGGCCGCGAGGAGTTCGTCGGCCGGGTAGCCGACCTCCTCCAGGGTCAGCCCGTGCGGGCGCACGACGTGCACGGCCGAGTCCCTCACGCCCGCCGCCAGCACCTTCGCCGGCCAGTCGGGCGGGCGGTGGCCGTCGCCGACGAACAGCAGCGCGCCGATCAGCGAGCGCACCATGTTGTGGCAGAACGCGTCGGCCCGGACGGTCGCCGTGACGATGCCGTCCTCGCCGCGCACCAGGCTCAGCTCCTGGAGCGTGCGGATGGTCGTCGCGCCCTCCCGCCGCTTGCAGTACGCGGCGAAGTCGTGCTCCCCCAGCAGCCCCCGGGCCGCCTCGTTCATGGCGTCGACGTCGAGCGGCCAGTCGTGCCACAGGACGTGGCCGCGCAGCAGCGGGTCGACGCCGCCCGGGTTGTCGGTGAAACGGTAGGCGTAGCGGCGCCAGATCGCGGAGAAGCGGGCGTTGAAGCCCGGCGGGGCCTCGCGCAGCGCCCACACCCTCACGTCCCTCGGCAGCCGCCCGGCGAGCCGCTTGAGCAGCTTGGTGTGGTGCTCGGCCCACACCTCCCGCGGCAGATCGACGTGAGCGACCTGACCCCGGGCGTGCACTCCGGCGTCGGTGCGCCCCGCCACGGTCAGTTCGTACGTCGTCCCGCCGGACCGCGTCACGGTCCGCAGGGCGTCCTCGATCTCACCCTGAACGGTCCGCCGCCCGCCGGCCTGCCTGGCCCACCCGGAGAACTCGGTCCCGTCGTAGGAAAGGTCGAGTCGGACCCGCACGAACCCCGGCTGCACTTCGTCACTCACACAGAGATCCTCTCACCGACACGAAAGCGGGCCCGCTCCTCGAAAGGAACGGACCCGCAACGCGCCCCAAAGGGGCGCCGGGAACTGCGCGACAAGCCACGACGAAGCCGCAGCCGCCACCACACAGCCCCCGGCAGAACGCTTACGCGTCCTTCGACTCCTCGGCGGAAGCCTCATCGGCCTTGGCCTCGACGGCCTCGTCCTTCTTGAGGGCGTCCTCCTTGACGGCACGCTTCGTGGCGGCCTCGGCCTCGCCGGTGGCCTGCTGCTGCACCGTCAGCGCCTCGACCAGCTCGATGACGGCCATGGGCGCGTTGTCGCCACGGCGGTTACCGATCTTGGTGATGCGGGTGTAGCCACCGGGACGGTTCTCGTACCGCGGGCCGATCTCGGTGAAGAGCGTGTGGACGATGCTCTTGTCCGTGATGACCTGGAGCACCTGACGGCGGTTGTGAAGGTCGCCCTTCTTCGCCTTGGTGACCAGACGCTCGGCGTACGGACGCAGCTTGCGCGCCTTCGCCTCGGTGGTGGTGATGCGGCCGTGCTCGAACAGCGCCTTCGCGAGGTTCGCGAGGAGCAGCTTCTCGTGCGCGGCGCTGCCGCCCATACGGGCACCCTTGGTGGGCCTCGGCATGGTGTTTCTCCTAGGTGTCTGCCCCGGCCGTATCAGGTACCGGAGTCAGTATCCGAGCAGACGGTCGTCTGTCGGAGACCCCGCGCCCCATAGGGGCGCGGGGAACTGCGCGACCAGCCACAGCCGGCCGGCAGCCAAGTACGGACCGAAGGTCCCGAGCCCTTAGTACTGCTCGGTCTCCACGAAGCCCGCGTCCGCGTCGTCGTCCGCGCCGAACGCGTCCGCCGCAGCGGTCGGGTCGAACCCGGGAGGCGAGTCCTTCAGCGCGAGACCCATACCCGCCAGCTTCGCCTTGACCTCGTCAATGGACTTCGCACCGAAGTTGCGGATGTCCAGGAGGTCCGCCTCGGAACGAGCGACGAGCTCACCCACGGAGTGGATGCCCTCACGCTTGAGGCAGTTGTACGACCGAACGGTGAGCTCCAGCTCCTCGATCGGCAGCGCCAGGTCGGCGGCGAGGGCGGCGTCCGTGGGGGACGGGCCCATGTCGATGCCCTCGGCGTCGATGTTCAGCTCGCGGGCGAGACCGAACAGCTCGACCAGGGTCTTACCGGCGGAGGCCATGGCGTCACGCGGACGCATCGCCTGCTTGGTCTCGACGTCGACGATCAGCTTGTCGAAGTCGGTGCGCTGCTCGACACGGGTCGCCTCGACCTTGTAGGTGACCTTGAGAACCGGCGAGTAGATCGAGTCGACCGGGATGCGCCCGATCTCCTGACCGACCTGCTTGTTCTGCACGGCGGAGACGTAGCCGCGACCGCGCTCGACGGTCAGCTCCATCTCCAGCTTGCCCTTGCCGTTGAGCGTGGCGAGGACGAGGTCGGGGTTGTGCACCTCGACACCGGCCGGGGGCGCGATGTCGGCGGCGGTGACCAGACCCGGGCCCTGCTTGCGCAGGTACATCACAACGGGCTCGTCGTGCTCGGACGACACGACCAGCTGCTTGATGTTGAGGATCAGGTCGGTGACGTCCTCCTTGACGCCCGGCACGGTGGTGAACTCGTGCAGGACGCCGTCGATGCGGATGCTGGTGACAGCGGCACCGGGGATCGACGACAGGAGGGTGCGGCGGAGCGAGTTGCCGAGGGTGTAGCCGAAGCCCGGCTCCAGCGGCTCGATCACGAACCGGGAGCGGAATTCGTCGACGACCTCTTCGGTCAACGAGGGACGCTGAGCGATCAGCATGTGTGGATCAGATCCTTCTTTCGTGGACGCCCGCTATTTGACGTCCGACGGAAACCGCACCCGGTGAAAAGTGCGGGTACTGCAAGGGTACGGGCGATACGGCCCTTACGAGCCGTACCGCCCGGAACCCGAAGCCGAACGAAGCGGCCGTGCGTCAGACGCGGCGGCGTCAGACGCGGCGGCGCTTCGGCGGGCGGCAGCCGTGCTGCGACATTGCGGGGGGCGACCCCCGCACCCCCAGCAGGGAGCCGACCGACCGAGCCGGTGCGTCAGACGCGGCGGCGCTTCGGCGGACGGCAGCCGTTGTGCGGGGTCGGGGTGACGTCCTGGATGGAGCCGACCTCGAGGCCCGTGGCCTGGAGGGAGCGGATCGCGGTCTCACGACCGGAGCCCGGGCCCTTGACGAACACGTCGACCTTGCGCATGCCGTGCTCCTGGGCGCGGCGGGCAGCCGACTCGGCGGCCATCTGCGCGGCGAACGGCGTGGACTTCCGGGAGCCCTTGAAGCCGACGTGGCCGGCGGAGGCCCAGGAGATCACGTTGCCGGACGGGTCCGTGATCGACACGATGGTGTTGTTGAACGTGCTCTTGATGTGCGCGTGGCCGTGAGCGACGTTCTTCTTTTCCTTGCGGCGCACCTTCTTGGCAGCGCCCTGACGACCCTTGGGGGGCATCTGTACTCCTACGGGAGGTGGTCGGTCCTACAGCGAAGACCGCTGGACGGCGAAGTCCGCTGAGGACTACTTCTTGCCCGGCTTCTTCTTGCCGGCGATGGCGCGACGCGGGCCCTTGCGGGTACGCGCGTTGGTGCTGGTGCGCTGACCGCGGACGGGCAGACCGCGACGGTGACGCAGACCCTGGTAGGTGCCGATCTCGACCTTGCGGCGGATGTCGGCCTGGATCTCGCGACGGAGGTCACCCTCGGTCTTGATGTTGTTGTCGACGTACTCGCGGATCGCGACGAGCTGCTCCTCGGAGAGGTCGCGAACGCGGGTGTTCGGGTCGACGCCGGTGGCGGCCAGCGTCTGCTGCGAAAGGGTCCGGCCGATGCCGAACACGTAGGTGAGGGCGATCTCCACGCGCTTTTCGCGCGGGATGTCAACACCGGAAACGCGTGCCATTCAATGGCTCCAGTTGATTGTCGGAGGTCTTCCACAGGACCGGACCCCAGCCGCCGTACCAGGTACGAACTGGGTCCCCAGCCTCCGAGCCGGGGGTGTCGAGCCGAGGGGCTCGGGACCTGCGTATGAACATGTGTTGCTCGCGTCGCGCGAATTTCTGCGGAAAGTCGCAGAGGGTCGATCGTGCTGCGGTCAGCCCTGGCGCTGCTTGTGGCGCGGGTTCTCGCAAATGATCATGACCCGGCCGTGACGGCGGATCACCCTGCACTTGTCGCAGATCTTCTTGACGCTCGGCTTGACCTTCATGGGATGTGAGGTTCTCCGGGTCAGTGCCATCACCCCGGCGAACCGGGGCGCGGGCAAGATCTACTTGTACCGGTAGACGATCCGGCCACGCGTCAGGTCGTACGGAGACAGCTCCACCACGACCCGGTCGTCAGGGAGGATGCGGATGTAGTGCATACGCATCTTGCCGCTGATGTGTGCCAGGACCTGGTGGCCGTTCTGGAGCTCGACCTTGAACATGGCGTTCGGAAGAGACTCGACGACAGTGCCCTCGATCTCGATGGCACCTTGCTTCTTGGCCACGCTTCGCCCTTCGAATCGACTACCTTGATCGACTCTGGCGTGCACCGTGAGTACATGCAGACATGCGGGTGCACAAGAGCCGACGAGTCAGTCTACGTCAGCGCACCCGGAAACACGAATCGAGAGATCCTGCCCCACGCCCGAGATCCTTAACCGACCGGATCCGGCGCCGCGGCGATCCCCGGCTCCGCCGGCTTGTCCTCGCCGCGGGCTCGGCGCCGGGGCGCCTCACAGGCTTCGGGCGGCTGCGCCGGCCTCCGACCGGCGGTCGCGGCAGCGGGCGTGGTCACGCCAGCGGGTCGGGAGCCGCCGTGATCCCCAGTTCCGCCAGCTTCGCCTTGCCGCCGTCGGAGGCCGTCAGGACCAGGGGGCCCTGCTCCGTCAGGGCCACGGAGTGCTCCCAGTGGGAGGACCAGGTGCCGTCGGTGGTGATGACCGTCCAGTCGTCGGAGAGGACCTTCGTCTTCGGGGTGCCCAGGGAGACCATCGGCTCGATGGCCAGGCAGAAGCCCGGGACCAGCTTAGGGCCCTTGCCCCGCTTGCGGTCGACGTAGTTCAGCAGGTGCGGGTCCATGTGCATCTCGGTGCCGATGCCGTGGCCGCCGTAGTCCTCGATGATCCCGTACTTGCCGCCGCCCGGCTTCGGCTGGCGGCGGATGTACGTCTCGACGGCGCGGGAGATGTCGACGAGCCGGTTGCCCTGCTTCATGGCCGCGATACCGGCCCACATCGACTCCTCGGTCACCCGGGAGAGCTCGATCAGCTCCGGGGAGTGGCCGGACCCGACGAACGCGGTGTACGCGGCGTCGCCGTGCCAGCCGTCGATGATCGCGCCGCAGTCGATGGAGATGACGTCCCCGTCCTTCAGGACGACCTCGTCGGAGGGGATGCCGTGGACGACGACCTCGTTGACGGAGGTGCAGATCGTCGCGGGGAAGCCGCCGTAGCCGAGGAAGTTCGGCTTGGCGTCGTGCTCCGCGAGCACCTTGCGGGCGACCTGGTCCAGATCCTTCGTCGTGGCCCCGGGCACGGCGGCCTCACGGGTGGCCGCGTGAATCGCGGCGACGACGAGCCCCGCCTCACGCATCTTGGCGATCTGCTCAGGGCTCTTGATCTGCACCATGGGGACGAGGGCCTTTCTGGACCAGCGAGGAATACGAACGCTTCCCACGATAACCGCGGGCAGTCGTGCCGCAGGGGCGATGGGGCCCCCGCTCAAGCGAAGCCGAGAGTGGGGGAGGGTGGGCGCGGGCGGCACCCCGTAAGCGCCGGGCTGCGTGACCACCCCCCGGCCAAGCCACAGCCGCGGCCCCTTTCCAAAGGAACCGCGGCTGCAACCACGTACTACAGAGAACTACTCCCCGCGCTTCAGCGCCTCCAGCGCCCGCCCGGTGACCTCGTCGACCGCCCCCATCGCGGAGATGGTCACGACAAGCCCCTGCGCCTTGTAGTAGTCGATGATCGGCTCGGTCTGCGTGTGGTAGACCTCCAGCCGCGTCCGCACCGTCGACTCGGAGTCGTCGTCACGCTGGTACAGCTCACCACCACAGACGTCGCAGACACCCTCCTGCTTCGGCGGGCTGTACGACACATGGAACACGTGCGCGGAGTCCTTGCGGCAGATGCGCCGGCCGGCGATCCGCTTGACGACCTCGTCCTCGGGGGCCTCCAGGTCGAGGACCGCGTCCAGCTTGATGCCCTCGGTCTGAAGCAGCTCGTCCAGCGCCTCGGCCTGCGACACATTGCGCGGGAAGCCGTCCAGCAGGAAACCGCCCTCGGCGTCGGGCTGCTCCATGCGGTCCTTGGCCATGGCGATGGTGACCTCGTCGGGCACGAGGTTACCGGCGTCCATGTAGGACTTCGCGAGCTTCCCGAGCTCGGTCTGCCGGCTGATGTTGGCGCGGAACAGGTCGCCCGTGGAGATGTGCGGGATGCGCAGTTTCTCGGCAAGGCGGGTGGCCTGCGTACCCTTACCGGCACCCGGCGGCCCGACGAGGACGATTCGCATCAGCGGAGGAACCCTTCGTAATTGCGCTGCTGGAGCTGGCTCTCGATCTGCTTCACCGTCTCAAGACCCACACCCACGATGATCAGGATGCTGGTCCCGCCGAAGGGGAAGTTCTGGTTTGCCCCGAAACCAACCAACGCCATCGTCGGTACGAGAGCGATCAGACCCAAGTACAGCGAACCCGGCCAGGTGATCCGGTTGAGTACGTAGCTCAGGTACTCAGCGGTCGGTCGGCCAGCCCGGATGCCCGGGATGAAGCCACCATACTTCTTCATGTTGTCCGCGACTTCCTCGGGGTTGAAGGAGATCGCCACGTAGAAGAACGCGAAGAACACGATGAGCAAGAAGTACAGGGACACGTAAATCGGGTGGTCACCGCGGACCAGATGCGCCTCGATCCAGGTCTTCCACCCGGAGGTACCGCTCGAGAACTGCGCGATCAGGGCCGGGATGTAGAGCAGCGACGAGGCGAAGATGACGGGAATCACACCCGCCTGGTTCACCTTCAGCGGGATGTAGGTGGACGTGCCGCCGTAGGAGCGGCGGCCGATCATGCGCTTCGCGTACTGCACCGGGATCCGGCGCTGGGCCTGCTCGACGAAGACGACCAGGCCGACCATGACCAGACCCACGGCGATGACGGTGCCGAACTCGATCCAGCCGTCCGCCAGGCTGCCCTGCTCCTTGATGGCCCACAGGGCGGACGGGAAGGTGGCGGCGATCGAGATGAACATCAGGATCGACATGCCGTTGCCGATGCCGCGGTCGGTGATGAGCTCGCCGAGCCACATGACGGCGGCCGTACCGGCGGTCATGGTGATGACCATGGTGATGGTCACGAAGATCGACTGGTCCGGGACGATCTCGCTCGCAACCGGGCAGCCCTGGAACAGGGCGCCGCTGCGGGCAGTGGCCACCAGGCCGGTGCCCTGGAGGATGGCCAGCGCGACCGTCAGATAACGGGTGTACTGCGTGATCTTCGCCGTACCGGCCTGGCCCTCCTTCTTGAGGGCTTCCAGACGCGGGATCACCACGGTCAGCAGTTGCAGGATGATGCTCGCCGTGATGTACGGCATGATGCCCAGCGCGAAGATCGTGATCTGGAGCAGCGCGCCGCCGCTGAACATGTTCACCAGACCGAACAGGCCCTGGTTGGCTTCGGCGGCGTCGATACAGGTCTGGACGTTCCGGTAGTCGACACCCGGGATGGGGATGTGCGTACCGATCCGGTACACCACGATGATGGCGAGCGTGAAGAGCAGCTTCTTGCGCAGGTCGGGCGTCTTGAACGCCCGGGCGAACGCGGTGAGCACGGTGCCTCCTGCGACCCCCCGCGCAACTGCGTCAAGGGTGACGGTCTTGAGATTCCGACTAAGGACGAATACGTAACGGTCAACTGCCGCCCTGAGTGCCCCGCATGGGGCGCCCGAGGTAATTGGGCAGCGCAGGCCACCTTACCGGCGAGACTGCCGCCCTAGGAACGACCAACCGGGGATACCCCATTTGTGGGGTATCCCCGGTCGGGATCGATCTACGTCATTGAGACACCTGACGGGGTCAGACGAGCTCGGTGACGGTACCGCCGGCGGCGGTGATCTTCTCCTTGGCGGAACCGGAGACGGCGTCGACCGTCACCTGGAGCGCCACGGAGATCTCGCCCTGGCCGAGGACCTTGACGAGGCTGTTCTTGCGCACGGCACCCTTGGCGACCAGGTCCTCGACCGTGACCTCCCCGCCCTCGGGGTAGAGGGAGGCGAGCTTGTCCAGGTTGACGACCTGGAACTCGGTCTTGAACGGGTTCTTGAAGCCCTTCAGCTTCGGGAGGCGCATGTGGAGCGGCATCTGGCCACCCTCGAAGCGCTCCGGAACCTGGTAGCGGGCCTTGGTGCCCTTCGTACCACGACCGGCCGTCTTACCCTTCGACGCCTCACCACGACCCACACGAGTCTTGGCGGTCTTGGCGCCGGGGGCGGGACGGAGGTTGTGGATCTTGAGCGGGTTCTGCTCCGCCATGATCAGTCGACCTCCTCGACCGTCACGAGGTGGCGGACGGTGTGCACCATGCCGCGGAACTCGGGGCGGTCCTCCTTGACGACCACGTCGTTGACCTTCTTCAGGCCAAGCGAACGCAGGGTGTCACGGTGGTTCTGCTTGCTGCCGATGTAGGACTTGACCTGCGTGATCTTGAGCTGCGCCATGATCACACACCCGCCCCGGCACGCGCACGCAGCAGGGCCGCGGGGGCGACGTCCTCGAGGGGCAGACCACGGCGGGCCGCGATCTCCTCGGGACGCTGCAGGCCCTTCAGGGCCTCCACGGTCGCGTGCACGATGTTGATCGCGTTGTCGGAGCCGAGCGACTTCGACAGCACGTCGTGGATACCGGCGCACTCGAGCACGGCACGCACGGGACCACCGGCGATAACACCGGTACCCGGGGACGCGGGCTTGAGCAGCACGACGCCGGCAGCCTTCTCACCCTGGATGGGGTGCGGGATGGTGCCCTGGATGCGGGGGACCTTGAAGAAGTGCTTCTTGGCCTCCTCAACGCCCTTGGCGATGGCGGCCGGCACCTCCTTGGCCTTGCCGTATCCGACACCCACGGTGCCGTCACCGTCGCCCACCACGACCAGCGCGGTGAAGCTGAAGCGACGACCACCCTTCACAACCTTGGCGACGCGGTTGATCGCGACAACGCGCTCAACGTACGCGGTCTTCTCGGCGGCAGCTGCGCCGCCGTCACGGCCCTTCCGGTCCCGCCGCTCGCCGCCACCGGCACCGCCACCGCGGCGCTGGGGTCCAGCCATTGGATTACCTCTCTCTTTCCGCTAGCTACAAGCGGCTCAGAACTTGAGCCCGGCTTCGCGGGCGGCGTCCGCCAGGGCGGCGATGCGCCCGGCGTACTGGTTGCCACCACGGTCGAACACGACGGCCTCGACACCGGCGGCCTTGGCACGCTCGGCGACCAGGGCACCGACCTGCTTGGCCTGCGCGGACTTGTCGCCCTCGCCACCACGGACCGACGCGTCCAGGGTGGACGCCGACGCCAGGGTGTGACCCTTCAGGTCGTCGATCACCTGCGCCACGATGTGACGGTTGGAGCGGGTCACGACCAGACGGGGACGCTCCGCCGTACCGTTGATCCGCTTGCGGATCCGGATGTGACGGCGCTTGATCGCGGCGCGCTTGTAGGCGTCGCCCTTCAGGATCTTCTGCCCGTATGCCATGGCTTACTTACCCGCCTTTCCGACCTTGCGGCGGATGACTTCGCCCTCGTACTTGACGCCCTTGGCCTTGTACGGGTCGGGCTTGCGCAGCTTGCGGATGTTGGCCGCAACCTCGCCGACCTTCTGCTTGTCGATGCCCTCGACCGAGAAACGGGTCGGGGCCTCCACCTTGAAGGTGATGCCCTCGGGGGCCTCGACCAGGATCGGGTGGCTGTAGCCGAGGGAGAACTCCAGGTTCGAACCCTTGGCGACAACGCGGTAACCGACACCGCTGATCTCGAGCTTCTTCACGTAACCCTGGGTCACGCCGGTGATCATGTTCGCCACCAGCGTGCGGGACAGGCCGTGCAGGGCCTTGTTCTGACGCTCGTCGTTGGGGCGGGTGACGTTCAGAACGCCGTCCTCACCCTTGGCGATCTCGATCGGCGCCACGACGGTGTGGGTCAGCGAGCCCTTGGGGCCCTTGACCGAGACCGTACGGCCGTCGATGGTGACGTCCACGCCGGCGGGAACCGCGATGGGGAGCTTGCCGATGCGCGACATAGCTGTTTCCTCCGTTCCCTTCCGCTACCAGACGTAGGCGAGGACTTCCCCACCCACGCCCTTCTTGCCGGCCTGCTTGTCGGTGAGGAGCCCGTGCGACGTGGAGATGATCGCCACGCCGAGGCCGCCGAGCACCTTCGGCAGGTTGGTGGACTTCGCGTACACCCGGAGACCGGGCTTGGAGATCCGCTTGATGCCCGCGATGGAGCGCTCACGGTTGGGGCCGAACTTCAGCTCCAGGACGAGGTTCTTGCCGACCTCGGCGTCCTCGACCTTCCAGCCCGTGATGAAGCCCTCCTGCTGGAGGATCTCCGCGATGTGCGACTTGATCTTCGAGTGCGGCATCGCCACGGAGTCGTGGTACGCCGAGTTCGCGTTCCGCAGACGCGTGAGCATGTCTGCGATCGGATCAGTCATGGTCATGAATTGGCCTTCGGCCTCTCTCGCCGGGGTTTCCTGGTGCGCCATCCCTCTCCCCGATCCGAGACGGGACGGGTGCGGCGCGGTGGACCTACGGCGTAGTAAGTCGTACGGGCACGGCAGGTGCCCAACCCTGCAAGCCTAAGCCATGCGGAGTGGGCGTCCTGCCGTTCCCATTGCTTACCGAGAGCCCTGGGAGTCCGGAATTACCGGGACTACCAGGAGCTCTTGGTCACGCCCGGCAGCTCGCCACGGTGAGCCATCTCACGAAGGCACACGCGGCACAGGCCGAACTTGCGGTAGACGGAGTGCGGGCGGCCGCAGCGCTGGCAGCGGGTGTAGCCACGCACACCGAACTTGGGCTTGCGAGCAGCCTTAGCGATCAGAGCCTTCTTCGCCATCTCGCTCACGCCTCCTTGAACGGGAAGCCGAGGTGACGAAGGAGCGCGCGGCCCTCAGCGTCGTTGGTCGCCGTGGTCACCACGGTGATGTCCATACCCCGGACGCGGTCGATCTTGTCCTGGTCGATCTCGTGGAACATGACCTGCTCCGTGAGACCGAAGGTGTAGTTGCCACGGCCGTCGAACTGCTTCGGGGACAGGCCGCGGAAGTCGCGGATGCGCGGCAGCGCGAGCGACAGGGTGCGGTCCAGGAACTCCCACATGCGGTCGCCACGGAGCGTGACGTGGGCACCGATCGGCTGGCCCTCGCGCAGCTTGAACTGCGCGATGGACTTGCGGGCCTTGGTGACGGCCGGCTTCTGACCGGTGATCGTGGTGAGGTCGCGGATGGCGCCCTCGATCAGCTTGGAGTCGCGGGCGGCGTCGCCCACACCCATGTTGACCACGATCTTGACGAGGCCGGGAACCTGCATGACGTTCTCGTAGGAGAACTCCTCACGCAGCTTGCCCGCGATCTCCTCGCGGTACTTCGTCTTCAGACGCGGAGCAGTGGTGGTAGCCATCAGATGTCCTCACCCGTCCGCTTGGCAACGCGGATCTTGTTGCCTTCGTCGTCGAAGCGGTAACCGACGCGGGTCACGACCTTCTTGCCGTCCTTCTCCACGACCAGCTGGACGTTGGAGACGTGGATCGGCGCCTCGGTGGTGACGATGCCGCCGGCCTGCGAACCGCGAGCGGTCGGCCCGGCCTTGGTGTGCTTCTTGACCCGGTTGACACCCTCGACCAGGACACGGTCCTCGCGGGGGAAGGCCGCGATGACCTTGCCCTGCTTGCCCTTGTCCTTACCGGTGATGACCTGGACCAGGTCGCCCTTCTTGATCTTCATGCTCACAGCACCTCCGGCGCGAGGGAGATGATCTTCATGAACTTCTTCTCGCGCAGCTCACGGCCCACGGGGCCGAAGATACGGGTGCCACGAGGGTCGCCGTCGTTCTTCAGAATGACGGCGGCGTTCTCGTCGAAGCGGATGTACGAGCCGTCCGGACGGCGGCGCTCCTTGACGGTGCGAACGATGACCGCCTTGACGACGTCACCCTTCTTCACGTTGCCACCGGGGATCGCGTCCTTGACGGTGGCGACGATGACGTCACCGATGCCCGCGTAGCGGCGACCGGAGCCACCGAGCACACGGATGCAAAGGATTTCCTTCGCACCAGTGTTGTCGGCGACACGCAGTCGCGACTCCTGCTGGATCACGTCTATCTCCTGTTTGTCTGCCGGTTCCCCGGGGGCCGTTCAGGCGAACGGCCCCCGGAGCCTGGCGGAACTGTCCTGCGGGTTTGCCCGCAGGCGTACTTGTTGGAATTCCCTTGCGGGAATTACCTACTTGGCCTTCTCGAGGATCTCGACGACGCGCCAGTGCTTCGTGGCGGACAGCGGCCGGGTCTCCATCAGGAGGACGCGGTCGCCGACGCCGGCGGCGTTCTGCTCGTCGTGCGCCTTGAGCTTGCTCGTGCTGCGGATGACCTTGCCGTACAGCGCGTGCTTCTTGCGGTCCTCGACGGCGACGACGACGGTCTTGTCCATCTTGTCGCTGACGACGATGCCCTCACGGGTCTTGCGGAAGCCCCGAGCCTCAGTGTTCGTCTCAGTCACGTTGTTCTCGCTCATCAGGCGTTCTCCACCGTTTCGATGCCCAGCTCACGCTCGCGCATCAGGGTGTAGATCCGCGCGATGTCCTTGCGGACCGCCTTCAGACGGCCATGGTTCTCGAGCTGACCGGTCGCCGCCTGGAAGCGGAGGTTGAACAGCTCTTCCTTGGCCTCGCGAAGCTTCGCGAGAAGCTCCTCGTTGCCCAGCTCGCGCAGCTCGGACGCCTTGGTACCGGCCGACATCACGCTTCACCTGCCTCGCGCTTGACGATCCGGCACTTCATCGGCAGCTTGTGGGCCGCACGGGTCAGCGCCTCACGGGCGATCTTCTCGTTGGGGTAGGACAGCTCGAACATGACCCGACCCGGGTGCACGTTCGCGATCCACCACTCCGGAGAACCCTTACCGGAACCCATGCGGGTCTCGGCCGGCTTCTTCGTGAGCGGGCGGTCCGGGTAGATGTTGATCCAGACCTTGCCACCACGCTTGATGTGGCGGGTCATCGCGATACGGGCCGCCTCGATCTGGCGGTTGGTCACGTACGCCGGCGTGAGGGCCTGGATGCCGTACTCGCCGAACGCAACCGTCGTACCGCCCTTGGCCATACCACGGCGCTTCGGGTGGTGCTGCTTGCGGTGCTTGACCCTACGGGGGATCAGCATGTCGGTCAGGCCTCCGTTCCGGTGCTCTCAGCCGGAGCGGCAGCCGGAGCCTCGGCCTTGGGGGCCTCGGCAGCGGGAGCCTGCTGCGGCTTGCGGCCGCGACCGCCACGCTCGCCACCACGGCCACCACGGGCCGGGCGGTCGGCGCCACCGCGGGCCGGGCGGTTACCCGCACGGGCAGCGGCGTTCTCGGCGCGGACCTCGGCGATGTTCTTGACGTCGCCCTTGTAGATCCAGACCTTCACACCGATGCGGCCGAAGGTCGTCTTGGCCTCGAAGAAGCCGTAGTCCACGTTCGCACGGAGCGTGTGCAGGGGCACACGGCCCTCGCGGTAGAACTCCGAGCGGGACATCTCGGCGCCACCGAGGCGGCCACCGCACTGGATCTTGATGCCCTTGGCGCCGGCCTTCATCGTGCCCTGCATGCTCTTGCGCATGGCACGACGGAAGGAGACGCGGGAGGAGAGCTGCTCGGCGACGGCCTGGGCCACCAGCTGAGCGTCCGTCTCGGGGCTCTTGACCTCGAGGATGTTCAGCTGGACCTGCTTGCCGGTCAGCTTCTCCAGGTCACCGCGGATGCGGTCGGCCTCGGCGCCGCGGCGGCCGATGACGATGCCGGGACGGGCGGTGTGGATGTCCACACGCACGCGGTCACGGGTGCGCTCGATCTCCACCTTCGAGATGCCGGCGCGCTCCATGCCGGACGTCATCATCCGACGGATGGCGACGTCTTCCTTGACGTAGTCCTTGTACAGCTTGTCGGCGTACCAACGCGACTTGAAGTCGGTCGTGACACCGAGCCGGAACCCGTGCGGGTTTACCTTCTGGCCCATTACCGGGTTCCTTCCTTGCTGCTGACGACCACGGTGATGTGGCTGGTCCGCTTGCGGATCCGGTAGGCGCGGCCCTGGGCGCGCGGACGGAACCGCTTCAGGGTCGGGCCCTCGTCGACGTACGCCTCGGAGATGTAGAGGCTGTCGGCGTCGGTGTGGTCGTAGTTGTGCGCGGCGTTGGCGATGGCGCTGTCCAGCACCTTGCCGACCGGCACGCTCGCGGCCTGCGGGGCGAAACGCAGGACCGCCTGAGCCTCCGTGGCGTCCATGCCACGGATGAGGTCCACCACGCGGCGGGCCTTCATGGGCGTGACGCGGATGTACCGCGCCTGGGCCCTGGCTTCCATGGTTGTCCCTTCAGTGTTTGTCATGGTCAATCCACCCCGCTGACTAGCGGCGCTTCGACTTCCGGTCGTCCTTGACGTGACCCCGGAAGGTGCGCGTCGGCGAGAACTCGCCGAGCTTGTGGCCGACCATGGACTCGGTGACAAACACCGGGATGTGGGTCTTGCCGTTGTGCACCGCGATCGTGTGGCCCAGCATCGCCGGGACGATCATCGAGCGGCGGGACCAGGTCTTGATGACGTTCTTGGTACCGGCTTCGTTCTGGACGTCCACCTTCTTGATCAGGTGGTCGTCGACGAAGGGTCCCTTCTTCAAGCTACGAGGCATCTCAACCCGTCCTTAGCGCTTCTTGTTCGTCTTGCGGCGGCGGACGATGTACTTGTTCGACGCCTTCTTGGGCGAACGAGTACGGCCTTCCTTCTTGCCCCACGGGGACACGGGGTGGCGGCCACCGGAGGTACGGCCCTCACCACCACCGTGCGGGTGGTCGACCGGGTTCATGACGACACCACGGACGGTCGGGCGGACGCCCAGCCACCGCTTACGGCCGGCCTTGCCCCAGTTGATGTTCGACTGCTCGGCGTTGCCGACCTCGCCGACCGTGGCGCGGCAGCGCTGGTCGACCAGGCGGATCTCTCCGGACGGCATGCGCAGGTGGGCCATCGAGCCCTCCTTCGCGAGCAGCTGAACGGAGGCACCGGCGGAGCGGGCGAACTTGGCACCGCCACCGGGACGGAGCTCGATCGCGTGGATCGTGGTACCGACCGGGATGTTGCGGAGGGCCAGGTTGTTGCCCGGCTTGATGTCGGCCCCGGGACCGTTCTCGACGCGGTCGCCCTGGCTCAGGCCACGCGGCGCGAGAATGTAGCGCTTCTCGCCGTCCGCGTAGTGCAGGAGCGCGATGCGCGCGGTGCGGTTGGGGTCGTACTCGATGTGCGCGACCTTCGCCGGCACGCCGTCCTTGTCGTGACGACGGAAGTCGATCACTCGGTAGGCGCGCTTGTGGCCACCGCCCTGGTGGCGGACGGTCACACGACCGGAATTGTTACGGCCGCCCTTGCTGTGCAGGGGACGGACCAGCGACTTCTCCGGCGTGGACCGCGTGACCTCGACGAAGTCGGCGACGCTGGAGCCACGACGGCCCGGAGTCGTCGGCTTGTACTTGCGGATACCCATTTCTCAGTCCTCGTCCGATATCGAACGATCCTGACCGCTTACGCGGTCGGACCGCCGAAGATGTCGATACGGTCGCCCTCGGCGAGGGTCACGATCGCGCGCTTGGTCGCCGCGCGCTGGCCGAAGCCGGTGCGGGTGCGCTTGCGCTTGCCGATGCGGTTGATCGTGTTGACCCCGGTGACCTTGACCTCGAAGACCGCCTGGACGGCCTGCTTGATCTGGGTCTTGTTCGCGTTGGGGTCGACGATGAACGTGTACTTGTTCTCGTCGATGAGCGCGTAGCTCTTCTCCGACACGACCGGCTTCAGCAGGACGTCACGGGGGTCCGTGTACGCCTTGCTCGCCGGGGTGACGACGGTGTTCTTGCCTTCGGCCTCGTGACGGCGCGCCTTGGCGACGCGCGCGGCCTTGGCCTTCTTGGCCGCCTTGGAGGCGATGGAGGGGTGACGGGCAGCCATCAGACCTCGCTCCCTTCGTTGTCGTTGGCCTTGTTCGGGCCGGCGACGAAGGACTCGAAAGCGGCCTTGGTGAAGACCACGTCGTCCGAGACGAGAACGTCGTACGTGTTCAGCTGGCCCGGCTCCAGGATGTGGACCTGGGGCAGGTTGCGGGCGGACAGCCACGCGGCCTCGTCGGCGCGGTCGACGACCAGGAGCAGGTTCTTGCGCTCCGAGATCTTGCCGAACAGCGTCTTGGCGGCCTTCGTGGAGGGGGTCTCGCCCTCGATCACGCCGGAGACGACGTGAATGCGGTTGTGGCGCGCCCGGTCGGTGAGGGCGTGACGCAGGGCGGCAGCCTTCATCTTCTTGGGGGTGCGCTGCGAGTAGTCGCGCGGCACGGGACCGTGCACGACGCCACCACCGGCGAACTGCGGCGCGCGGGTCGAGCCCTGACGGGCGCGGCCGGTGCCCTTCTGGCGGTACGGCTTCTTGCCGCCACCACGGACCTCGCCACGGGTCTTGGTCTTGTGGGTGCCCTGGCGGGCAGCGGCCAGCTGCGCGACGACGACCTGGTGGATCAGCGGGATGCTGACCTTCTCGACGTCGAAGATCTCCGCGGGGAGCTCGACGGTACCGGCCTTGTCGCCCGCCGGCGAAAGGATGTCAACAGTGCTCATCGGTTACCTCAGGCCCCCTTGGCCGCGGTGCGGACCAGGACGAGGCCGCCGTTCGGACCGGGAACCGCGCCCTTGATGAGCAGCAGACCCTTCTCCGCGTCAACGGCGTGGACGGTCAGGTTCTGGGTGGTGACCCGCTCGTTGCCCATACGACCCGCCATGCGCAGGCCCTTGAACACACGACCCGGGGTGGCGCAGCCACCGATGGAACCGGGCGAGCGGTGCTTGCGCTGGGTGCCGTGTCCGGCGCCGAGGCCCTTGAAGTTGTGACGCTTCATGACACCGGCGAAGCCCTTGCCCTTGCTCTTGCCGGTGACGTCGACCTTCACGCCCGACTCGAAGACCTCAGCGGTGACTTCCTGGCCCAGCGTGTACTCGGAGGCGTCCGCGGTGCGGATCTCGACGAGGTGACGACGGGGGGTGACGTCGGCCTTGGCGAAGTGGCCCTTGAGGGGCTTGTTCACCTTGCGCGGGTCGATCTCGCCGAAGGCGATCTGGACCGACTCGTAGCCGTCGACGTCGTTCGTGCGGACCTGGGTGACGACGTTGGGGCCGGCCTTGACGACGGTGACCGGAACAACACGGTTGTTCTCGTCCCACACCTGCGTCATGCCGAGCTTCTCGCCCAGGATGCCCTTGATCTGCTTAGCCATTCTCAGATCACCGGCCTTCAGAGCTTGATCTCGATGTCGACACCGGCCGGGAGGTCGAGTCGCATCAGAGAGTCAACGGTCTTGGGGGTCGGGTCGAGGATGTCGATCAGGCGCTTGTGCGTGCGCATCTCGAAGTGCTCGCGCGAGTCCTTGTACTTGTGCGGCGACTTGATGACGCAGTACACGTTCTTCTCAGTGGGCAGCGGCACCGGGCCCGCGACCGACGCACCAGTGCGGGTCACCGTCTCGACGATCTTCTTCGCCGAGCTGTCGATGACCTCGTGGTCGTAGGCCTTGAGCCGGATGCGGATCTTCTGTCCCGCCATGGCTACTTCGTAGTCCTGTCTCTCTTTACGCTCTGGAACCCGGTGTTCCAACTCCCGTCCTCCGACCCACGCGGTCGGGCGTGTCGCACTCCCGCTGACATGAATGTCCCTTGTTCGAACATCCCTGCGGGATTGACACGGCCCTACCAGAACCGCGGACCAGGGGCGAAAAACCCACCGGGCGCCTGGCCGGTGCCGCGCCCACGCTTCCCGGAAGATTCCCGTACGTCCGCCCCTGATCAGGGACGACGAGTACTGTGGGACTCGCTTCCGGTCCTCCCGGCGGGAGGCGCGCAGCATCAACACTCGACCGAGCAACTCGGACAGTCTGCCACAGAGGGCGGCGGGCTGGCCAATCGAGCCGAAGAGAGTACCCCGGAGGCGTCCGGGATCAAACGCGGCGCCGCACCGTCCCTCATGGGAAGGCCGCCGGTCGTCAGATCACACGGAAGAGGTCCGCGGCGGCGTGGACGTCGGTGAGGTCCTCGATGAGGCGGAGGTTGTCGCACAGGGCCTCCAGGACCGAGTCGGCCGCGGCGGCGCGCGGGGCGCCGATCACCACGCCGAAGACCCGGAAGTCCAGCCGGCGCTTGGTGTCGTTCCACTCGCGCATCCACTTCTCGGTGACGCCGCAGTCGTCGTCGGTGATCATCACGATGTCGCCGCGGGCGCGGGCGGTGTCGTCGAATTCCGCTTCCAGCAGGTCGGCGGCGGCGGACAGCGGGGTCTGGTAGCTGGTGCCGCCGCCGAGGAAGGTCTCCGCGAAGTCGACGGTGAGGTCGAGGCCGGTGGGCTGGTCCGCCGGGAAGCGGAAGACCTGGAGCTTGCCGGGGGCGGAGAAGAGGATGCCGACGAAGTCGCGCCCCGCCTCGCGGGCCTGGTCCAGCAGGGCCAGGGCGCACGCCTTGGACCACGCCTCCCGGGTGATTCCGCCGGGCCCCTCCTCGTACATGGAGTGCGAGGTGTCCACGCAGGCGATGACGGCGCCCTTGCCGGTGGTCTGCTCGCCCTGGCTGTCGTAGAGCATCAGCTCCCCGGCGGCGTAGCGGGCGGCGAACACCGCGCGCAGCTCCGGCAGGCCGAGGTTGGCGAGCTCGGAGGGGATGACGCGGGAGAGGTCGTCGCCGAGTGTGACGCCGACCAGTTCCCCGGTGGCGTTCTCCACCTTGCGGGCGCGTTCGCCGTCGGCCATCTGCCGGAAGCGTCCGATCAGGTCGGCCCACTGGGCGAGGCGGCCGGTGCGCAGCCGCTCGGCGAGCCGGGCCCGTTCGGCGAACGGCATCCGCTCCAGTTCACCGGCTCCGACGCCCCAGGCCCGCATCAGCGCGGCCTCCTGCCGGACGGCCTCGGCGGCCTTCGCGGCGGCGGTCCGTACGGTGGCGCGCAGACCGGGGACGGCCGTCGCGGCGGACCCGGCGGCCTGCTGGGCTGCGGCCTCCGCCGACCGGGCGGACTCGATCGCCCGCTGTACGGCGTCGGCGGCCGGCGCCGGTACGGTGCCGTCCTCGTCGGCCTCGTCGGCGGCCTGCTGGAGCGCCTCGCCGACCGCGGTCGCCGCGTCCTCGGCGGCCCGCTGGGCCCGCTTCGCCTCGTCGCCCCGTTCCTGCGCGTCCCGGGCGCGCTCCAGCAGCCCGCGCAGCGCGCCGGCCTGGGCGAGTACGGCCATGGCGGCGGCGTAGGGGTCCCCGGCCGTCTCCCGGCGCAGCTCGGTGAACCCCGGTGACTCCAGCAGCGCGGCGACGATCTGGTGGTTGACCAGCCGGGACGGGTCCATCGCGGCGGGCTCCCGCAGCCGCGGACCGGCCTTGTACGCGGCGAGGTACACGTCCGTCAGGAGGTCGGCGGTGTGGTCGTGGCGGTCGCCCAGCTCCGCGGCCAGTTCGCGCAGCGCGGCCGACTGCTCGTAGGTGTCGCGCCAGGTGATCCGGTCGAACCGGTCCGCGACGACGGCCGCGGTGTGCCGTTCGGGGGCGGCGGCGGAGAGGGCCAGCCACCTCCCGGCCCGGGTCGCCAGCTCGTCCAGCCCGCTGTCCATCCTGCCGTCCGGCCCGCCGTTCAGCCCGCCGTCCAGCCCGCCGCCCATCCCGCTCATGGTGCCGCTCAGAGCTGGGCCTGCACCGTGCTCGCGTCCACGCCGAGGGCCTCGGTGAGGACGCGGGCGCGGACGGCGCGGCGGCGGCCGGAGACGCGGTCGATGGCGGTGGTGGAGCGGCCGGCGGCCACCGCCTCGGCTCTCAGCTGCTCCAGCCGCTTCCCGGCCATGGCGAGCTGGTGGTGGGCCTTCTTGATGACCCACTCGCTCAGCGCCTCCCGGGACTGCCCGGCCATGGCGTCGAGCTGGGCCTCCAGCTCGTCGATGGTGTCGGCCAGGTCGAGCGCCTCCTTGGCGTCGGGGTTGACCAGGTGCAGCACCTCGCGCTCGACGGTCGGTCGCTGCGCCGGGGAGTCCCACAGCACATGGGTCAGCACCGACAGGTCGGTCTCGGCGACCGCCGTACGCCCGTCGAGGAACGCGGACGCCTGGAGCAGGCCCACCGCCTGCCGCCAGCGGCGGTCGGAGGCGACGAGTTCCTTGCGGCGCAGGGCGGCCCGCAGCGTGCACACCGCGTCCACGATCGCGTCGGGGACCTCCACGGCCGGGACGCCCTCGGTCACGGCGTGCCGCAGCGCGGCCAGCTCGACCGTGGTGCGGGCCGGTGGCTCCGGGCGGTGGACGGCGGAGCGGACCAGTGCGGCGAAGTTCGACGGGTCCTCCAGGTAGCCGACCTCGATCCGCACCAGCAGCCGGTCGTAGATCGCGGCGGAGTCCTCCCCGCTGGGCAGTTCGTTGCTCGCGGTGATGGCCCCGATGAGGGGGCAGCGGATCGGTTCGCCGCCGTTCTCGGGGTGGTAGATCCGCTCGTTGAGGTAGCCCAGGGTCTCGTTCAGGGCCGCCGTGGAGCACTTGAAGATCTCGTCGATGAACGCGACGTGGGCGGTCGTGGCGCGGCCGTCGTAGACCTGGCGGTACTCGCCCCGGGCCAGCGCGGCGACGTCGATGGGGCCGAACATGCGCGTCGGCGCGGTGAACTTCGACAGCAGGATCTCCCAGTAGGCCGCGCCGTCGATGCGGCCCGTGAGCTCCCGTGCCATCTCGGACTTCGCCGTCCCGGGCGGGCCGAGCACCAGCGAATGCTGACCGGCCAGCAGCGTCACCACCAACGTCCGTACGACGTCGGCACGTTCGTAGAACCGGTCCGACAGTTCACCGACGATCGCCCGCAGCCGCCGAGTCGTGTCCTCCGCGTCCATGCTCCTCCCCTTCCCCGTTCACCGGCCCCCGCGGCCGGCGGTCCACGAATCGGAACGTCGACGTGAAGAGTCCGCGAGGTCGAGGACCTGGCTGCCGCCGGCCACCAGTGCCGCCATCGTGCCACTCCCCCGGCCGCCGGGCTGGACCGGCCGGCCCTACACCGTGGAGCGGGCGCCGGGCAGGGCCTCGCCGAAGTCGACGTCGGCGTAGCGGCGGGTCGCTCCCGCCGAGGTGCCACCGATGACGGTCGAGCCGCTCGCGACCGGACCGGTGGTGGAGCCCCGGGCGATCCACACCAGTCCGTCGGAGTTCTCGCCGGGAGCGCCGACGACGGTCTCGGCGCGGCCGTCCTTGTTCAGGTCCACGAGGTGGGTGGAGGCGCCGAACATGTCGCCCGCCTCGGCGGCGCCGGGCACGCCGCTCGTGTTCTGCGTGTAGCCCGTGGAACCGGTCGTGGTCAGCCCTTTGGACGATCCGCGCAACAGCGTCACCGAGCCCGCGTGGCCGACGGAACCGACGGCTTCCGCGTGGCTGCCGACGAGGACGTCCGCGTACTTGTCGCCGTTGGTGTCCCCGACGCCGAGGGAGAAGCCGAACAGGTCGCCGTCCTCGCCCCCGCCCGGCACCGACGTGGTGTCCTGGTGGATGACCTGGGGCTGCTGGCCGGTGGTGATGCCCTGCGCGCTGCCGTAGAGGACCTGGATCTCGCCGCCGCGGTGGGCGGGGGTGTCCCCGGGCATCAGCGAGGCGTCGTAGGGGACGCCGGTGACGAGGTCGCCGTATCCGTCTCCGTTGATGTCACCGATCTTCCCGGACAGGCCGTCGGCGAGCGGGAGTTCGGTGTACGTGCCGTCGCCGTTGTCGAGGTGGACGGGTCCGCTGACGTCTCCGCTGGTGGGGCCGGGCAGCCAGAACCGCTCGGCCGTTCCGTCCCCGTCGACGTCGCCGATGACGACGCCCCGGTTGGTGCCGAGCGCGTTCACGAACGCCCTGCGAGCAGGGGTCCCGGTGCGGGTGAAGGGGCCCGTGTAGGTGGTCCCGCCGCAGTGGCCGGTGACGCCGAGGTCGGGGGCGCCGTCGCCGGTGACGTCGCCCGCGGCGACGCCGGACGCGAAGCCGCAGCCCTCGTCCAGGCCGGTGGGCGTCGGGATCGAGGCGCCGCCCTTCAGCCCGGTGGAACCGCCCCACACCACGGTGAGCGAGCCGGTCCCCCACATGGTGCCCGCCGCCTCCCCGGGGGTGCCGACCAGCAGATCGGCGTAGCCGTCGCGGTCGAGGTCGGCGGAGGCGACCGCCGTGCCGAAGCGGTCCCACTCCTCGGACACGCCCGGTACCCCGCTGGTCGCCTGGGTGATCACCGTGCGGCGGGAGGCCGCGACACCGTTCGCGGAGCCGTAGAGCACGACGACGGCGCCCGCCGCGTCGACCGAGCCGTTGGACGCGCCGGGAGCGCCCACGGCCAGATCGCGGTAGCCGTCGCCGTTGAAGTCGTCCTGGACGGCGGCCGTGTTGGCGCCGCGGTAGGGCGCGGCGGCCACCGCGGGGTGGGCGGGCAGGACCACGGCGGTGAGGGCGGCGGCGGCCCCGACCGCGACGGCGGCGGCGAGGCGGCGGGATCCGGCGGTGCCCGGGGCGGGCGAGGCGGACCGGGCGGGCTGGGTGCTGGAGGTGGGCATGACGGCTCCGGGAGTGAGGGCCTGCGGGGACGACGTGAGGGCGCGGGGAGAGCGTGCGGGGGTCACGGGCCGGTCACCACCCCGCCGAGGCGGGCGGCTCCCGCCGAGCCGAGCCCCGCACCGCCGACGCCGAAGGTGACCGCCCCGGTCGCCGTGACGGACGCGGCCGAGCCGCGCAGGGACCACACGGAGCCCGCGCCGCCGTTCTCGCCCGGTGCGCCGATCAGCGAGTCGGCGTAGCCGTCCTTGTTGGTGTCGACGAGCCGCACGGCGCTGCCGAACGCGTCGCCCTTCTCGGACGCGCCGGGGACGCCGCCGCTGTTCTGCGTCCAGTCGCGGGCGTGGGCGGTGTCCAGCGGACCGCTGGTGCCGCGTACGACCATGACGGCCCCGGTGCCGCTGTTCTCCCCCGGGGTGCCGATCACCAGGTCGGCCCGCCCGTCCTTGTCGGTGTCGCCGATCGCGACCGAGGCACCGAAGCGGTCGCCCGCCTCACCGGCACCGGGCACGCCCGCGGTGTCCTGGCTGATGGTCTGGACTCGGCTCGGGGAGCCGTACGCGGCGTCGTAGTAGACGGTGACCCGTCCGCCGAGCGAGGTGCCGGGGCTCTGCGCGGGGTCCTCCGGGTTGCCGATGACGAGGTCGGGCGAGCCGTTGCCGTCCAGGTTGCCGACGGCGGAGACGGTCCCGGCGGGAAGGGCGCTGTCGTCGAAGTCTCCGGGGGTGGTGATCCAGGTTCCGGGGTCGTCGCCCTGTCCGTCGTACCCCCACCCGCCGTCGGAGGTGCCGCGGCCGTGGATCATCAGCCGGTCGTTGTCGGTGTTGGGGATGTCGACCGCGGTCAGGGCGACGATGCCGTGCCCCGGGTTGAAGGGGGTGCCGGTGCCGCTGGTGCCGACCTGCCCGGACAGGTCCGCCGGCATGAAGGTCACCTCCCCGTCGTTGGCGCCGATGGCGATCGAGAGCTTGCCGTCGTTCACCGGGTTGAGGGAGTTGTGGGTGGCCACGGACAGCGTCCTGCCGTAGGCGTCGTGGGAGTTCGGCCAGGGGTCGGCGACCGTCTTCGCCCTGGTCGGGCCGGAGGCGGTGCCCCAGACGACCGTGACCGACCCGCCGCCCACGTCCCCGGAGACCTCCTCGCCCGGTGCGCCCACGACCATGTCGGCGTACCCGTCCGCGTTCAGGTCGTGCACGACGACGGAAGCGCCGAAGCGGTCGCCCGCCTCGGCGCTGCCAGGGATGCCTGTGGAGTTCTGCGTCACGACGGTGCGTCTGGTGGTGTCGATGCCGCGGGCCGTGCCGTACATGACGATCACGGCACCGGCCTTGGCGCGGCCCGCGACCGTGGCGTCCGGCGCCGAGACGACGACATCGCGGTAGCCGTCCTTGTTGATGTCACCCGGGGTGCCCGCCGCCCCGTGGGCCGCTGTCGCCGCGAGCGGTGTGAGTCCTGAGGCGAGCATGACAGCAGACGTCAGCAGGGTACGAGTGCGCACGAGGCTCCTCCAGAGAGCGCGGCGGGTCGAGAGCACAGAAGAGACCATCGAGGGGGCCGAAGAGTTGCACGGGAAACGAACCAACTTGCGAGACGGGCGGGGGTCTTGGGATCGGCAGGGCCATGTGGGGTGGTGGACCGTGGTGTCCGCCACGTTCGCCCGCGGTGCCGTACGGCGGTCCGCGCGCTCCGCGATACTGGCTCGGTGCCGCCGACACCACCGTCCCCGCAGCCCATAACGCCCGACCCGCCGGAGGCGATCGCGCGGCCGCTGCTCACCCAGTCGTGGCTGGACCTGACGTTCCTGCACTGGGCGGTGGACCCGGCGGAGGTGGCCGGTCTGCTGCCGCCGGGCACGGTGCCCGACACCCTGGACGGTGTCACGTACGTCGGTCTCGTCGCGTTCCGGATGCACAGGGTGGGCTGGCTGCGCCTGCCCGGTGTGCCGTATCTGGGGAACTTCCCGGAGACCAACGTCCGTCTCTACTCGGTGGATGCCCTCGGGCGGCGCGGGGTCGTCTTCCTCTCCCTGGACGCCTCCCGGCTGATCCCGGTGGCGGTGGGCCGGCTCGGGTTCCGGATGCCGTACCTGTGGTCCCGGATGCGCGTCGACCACCTCGACGGCGAGACGGTGAGGTACACCGGTTCCCGGCGCTGGCCCGGACCGCGCGGCGCCGGCTGTCGTATCACCGTACGGCGGGGCGCGCCGATCGAGGAGCCGACCGCGCTGGAGCACTTCCTCACCGCCCGCTGGGGCATGCACGGCGCGTTCTTCGGGCGGTCGATGTACCTGCCCAACGCCCATCCGCGCTGGCCCCTGCACCGGGCCGAGCTGGTGGAGTGCGAGGAGGACCTGGTCACCGCGGCCGGTCTGCCGAGGCCGGCCGGGGAGCCGGTGAGCGTGCTGTACTCACCGGGCGTCCCCGCCCGCTTCGGACGCCCGGCCCGCCCGGCCGGCATCCCCACACCGTGACGCGGCGGGTCCGCGTCAGATGACGCCCTGCGCGAGCATCGCGTCCGCCACCCGCTCGAAACCGGCGATGTTCGCGCCGGTCACGTAGTCGCCGGGGGCGCCGTAGCGCTCGGCGGTCTCGGCGCAGGTGGTGTGGATGTCGGTCATGATCCTGGCCAGCTCGTTCTCGACCTGGTCGGCCTTCCACGCGGTGCGCGAGGCGTTCTGCGTCATCTCCAGCGCGCTGACCGCGACCCCGCCGGCGTTGGCCGCCTTGCCGGGGCCGAAGGCGACGCCGGCCTGCTGGAGCAGGTCGACGGCCTCGGGCGTCGTCGGCATGTTCGCGCCCTCGGAGACCGCCTTCACGCCGTTGCGGATGAGGGTGGCGGCGTCGTCCGCGTTCAGCTCGTTCTGCGTGGCCGACGGGAGGGCGACGTCCGCCGGGACCTCCCACACCCGCCCGCCGGGCACGAACCGCGCGGAGGCGCCCCGACGCTCGGCGTACGTGCTCACCCGGCCCCGCTCCACCTCCTTGATCTGACGCAGCAGATCGAGGTCGATGCCCTTCTCGTCGACGACATAGCCGCCGGAGTCGGAGCAGGTGACCGGGTTGGCCCCGAGGGCGACCAGCTTCTGGATGGTGTGGATCGCGACGTTGCCGGAGCCGGAGACGACCGCGGTCTGCCCCTCCAGGTCCTCGCCGCGGGCGCGCAGCATGGCCTCCGCGAACAGCACGTTGCCGTACCCGGTCGCCTCCGGACGGATCAGCGAGCCGCCCCAGCCGGCGCTCTTGCCGGTCAGTACGCCGCCCTCCCAGCGGTTGGTGATCCGCCGGTACTGGCCGAACAGGTAGCCGATCTCGCGGGCGCCTACGCCGATGTCGCCGGCCGGGATGTCGGTGTACTCACCGATGTGCCGGTACAGCTCGGTCATGAACGACTGGCAGAAGCGCATGACCTCCGCGTCGCTGCGGCCCTGCGGGTCGAAGTCGCTGCCGCCCTTGCCGCCGCCGATGCCGAGCCCGGTCAGCGCGTTCTTGAAGATCTGCTCGAAGCCGAGGAACTTGATGATCCCCAGGTTCACGGAGGGGTGGAAACGCAGTCCGCCCTTGTAGGGGCCGAGGGCGCTGTTGTATTCGATCCGGAAGCCCCGGTTGACGTGAACCCGCCCGTTGTCGTCCTGCCACGGCACCCGGAACATGATCTGCCGCTCCGGCTCGACCAGCCGCGCGACGAGCCCCGGCTCGGCGTACTCGGGGCGCGCCGCGAGCACCGGGGCGAGGGTCTCCAGTACCTCGCGTGCGGCCTGGTGGAACTCGGGTTCCGCCGGATTCCGACGCTCGATCTCGACACGCAGCAGGTCGAGCGAGGCCTTGGGGTCGGACAGTGTGCTCACGTGGTCCCTCTCTGGCGCGGCTGACACCGGTACGGGGACCGGTGATGGGCGCTCGGCGCCGTTGCCGCGCGCAGGACAGCGGCCGCCCCGCTCGTATACGACAGGCCGGCCGACCCTCCCAGTGTTACTCCTGTGTTAACGCGACACCAAGGGCCGGGCCGGATTGTCCGCTATCTGGACGGGGCGCACGGAGTCCGGAGGAGGTCAGCGCCGCGACGCGTACGTCACGAAGCTCGCCCACGCGTCCGGCGTGAGGGCGAGCCGAGGGCCTGCGAGGTCCTTGGAGTCGCGGACGTGGACGGTGCGGGGCGCTATCGCGATCTCCACGCAGGAGTTGCCATCAGGGCCGTCGCTGTAGCTGCTCTTGAACCAGACCAGCTCGAAAGCGTCCCCGGCAGAAGCCTTGCGGATCATGTCTCTCCCAGCAGTTGCTCGATGAAGGCCAGCGACTCCCGAGGGGTGAGAGCCTGCGCCCGGATCGTCCCATATCGCAGCTCAAGGATCCGCAGCTGCTTCGGATCGAAGGTCGGTCGGCCGCCGAAAGCACCGTCGGAACGGCCTGCCGCAGCGCCGTCGACGAACTTCAACACCTCGATTCTGCCGTCCAACCCCGGGTGAGCTCCCGCGCTGGTAGGCATCACCTGCAAGGTGACGTTACGCAACCGCCCTACCTCCAGCAGGTGTTCGAGCTGCCGTCGCCACACCATTGTGCCCCCGACGCGCCGTTGCAGCGTCGCCTCTTCCAGGACGAAGCTGAGAGCCGGAGCCGGAGACCGCTCGAAGATCGACTTTCGGGCCATCCGAGCAGCGACCAGGCCCTCCGCCTCCTCCTCCGAGTACGGCGGCTGCCATGCGTCGAACAAGGCCCGCGCATGCTCCGGCGTCTGCAACAACCCATGGATGCTGAGGCCGACGTACACCCCCAGCTCGACCGCCTTGGCCTCAAGCTCCGCCAGTGCCCGCACGCTCTTCGGATACCGGACCCTCTTCACGTCCTCCCAAGCCGCCGAGAGCAACCCACCCGCCCCCAACACCTCGTCGGCCCTGTCCAGATACTCCCGCTGAGGGATCCGCTTCCCGCCCTCGACCTTGTAGACAAGGTCCTCCCCGTACCCGATCGCCGCCCCGAACTGGCCGGCCCGCAACCCCGCCGCCTCGCGCCGCAGCTTCAACTGCCGCCCCACCGTGGTGATGACGGCGACGCCCCATTCATCATCCGGATCCACTTCCCACCCCGGCTCGTCCGCCTCCCCCTTGAGCCGTACCGCCTCACCGTCCACAGACATGCCGCACCCCTCCGTCGTCCCGCGCCGTACCGCGGCGCCCTACCCGTACCAACCACCCCGACAGCCCGGACAGCACCGGACAACCAGCGGACAGTCACCACACATAGGGAGATCCACCACCACTCACGCTAGATCGCGACATGAACCCCAGTGCAGGCTGAACGTACAATTCACACCTTCGAGCGGCCGCGCTTCCCGCCGTCGGTTAGCGCGCCGCGGCTGAGGCCCCTGGTGCGGGTTGCTGCCGGAAGTTGAATCGTGAAGGGCGATGCACCAACTAGGTGCTGGCCGGCCGCCGACTGGACGGGCGATCCCCCGGCCCCACCGCTCCGCATGTGATCTTGGGCAGACGCGGCGCGCAGAGACGGCGCTCTCACACAGTCGAGCCGACAACGCCGACAGCCTCGGGCACATCACCGACAGTCACGGCACGCACCTCCATAATCACGCATGGCGACGGATGTGAGCCATCACTCTGATTGCCGTGCATCAGGAAACCGCCGGCATCACGGCTCAACCGACCAGCCCCTTCCCCCACTTCAGCGTGCTGCTGTCCGCCACCCCGCGCAGTGCCCGCCTCGCCCGTCTCCTCGCGGACGCCCACCTCCGCGACTGGGGGTACGACTCGGAGGCGGCACGCCATGTCGTGGCCGAACTGGCGGCCAACGCCGTCACCCACGGCCGTGTCCCGGGCCGGGACTTCCGTCTTGAGTTCTACGTGGTGGACCACACACTCCGTATCGAGGTCACCGACACACGGGGCGAACGCCTGCCCCAGCTCCAACCGCCCTCCCCCGACACCGAGTCGGGCCGGGGCCTGCTCCTCGTGGACGCGCTCGCGGACCGCTGGGGTGTGACCGAGGACCGCTTCCCGCGCAAGGTCGTCTGGGCCGAACTACGCCTTACGGCACCGGAACCCACGTCCTGAGGCTCCGGTGCCGTCGGCGCCTTCCCAAACAAGAACTCGGGGGGAAAGAACCCCACCAAGCCCCACCCCTCCCGCCCGAGGAGGCCGATCACTCGGGCGGGTGAACATCACGGGCTCAGCTGGATTTTCGAACCCCCAACGCCTCTACGCTCAGCGCACAGAACCACAAAAAGACTTCGGCCCCCGCCGGGATTGCCGTCCCAGTGCGAGGGCCTGACCACCCAGGAAGCTGGACCTTCCCGATGGATACGCAAAACCCTAGCGCGCCCTCGCGCGCCCAGTCAGCCACCGCCGGCAATCCGACCCGATCGCGTCACCACACCGGCGGCGGCATCATCCACGAGAACACCCGCCACACCACCCGCTTCGTGGTGATCGGCAACCACCTCACCCAGCACAAGGAGCTGTCGCTCCTGGCGATCGGCCTCGGCTGCCACATCCAGTCGCTGCCCACCGGCGCCGGCGCCGACATCAAGAGCCTCGCCGCACGCTTCCCCGAAGGCCCCACCCGCATCGCCGCCGCCCTGCGCGAACTGGAAGCCCACGGCTACCTCCGCCGCGAACGCGTCCGCACCGCCACCGGCCGCATCATCACCCGCACCGTCTCCTGCAACCAGCCGGGACACCGCCGCGAGCCGGCCGACACCGACTGCCCCACCCCGCAGCCCCGGCCGCCGAGGGAACGCACACCCCGGCCCCGCCCCCGCAAGGCCCTCCCCGCCGTCCCCCAGCCCACCCGCGCCGCAGCCACCGCACTCCACCAGCAGGCCACCGAACTCCTCACCGGCCTGCGCCGCCACGACCCCCGCCTCCTGCTCTCAGCCACCGACACCGAGCACCTGACGCCCGGAGTCATCGCCTGGCTGGAACGCGAGGTCACCCCCACCGCCCTACGCCACGCCCTCACCACCGACCTACCGGACGAACCCCTGCACCGCCCGGCCGCCCTCCTCGCCCACCGCCTCACCGCACAACTCCCACCCCCACCCCCGTACCGAACCCCGGCCGACCCCCCACCACCGCCCCGCCACCCCCTGCGCAACTGCGACGGCTGCGACCACGCCTTCCGCGCCCCCGAACCCGAAACCCTCTGCCGCGCCTGCCGCCCGGCCGCTTCATCTCCTCACTGAGCGGAGGAAGGACACCACGATGTTCGCGCCCGAGTACCCCAGCCGCCCCGGACGACTACCCTGGCCAGTGCACTCCCGGGAGGACTCCATGAGCACGCAGGCCGACCACGGACACGAGCTGGTTCCCCGCCCCGAGCAGACCCCGGACGCCCTGCGGGCCGCCCTGGCCGTGGTCGACCCGGGACGCCTCCCGGAGATGCAGCGGACCAAGGACGATGCCTTCGCCAAGGCCGTGGAGTGGCAGTCCCTCAGTCCTGTACGAAGCTGGGTCCTCACCTGGGCGCGCGACATCGAGATCGCCCGCCGCCCCGACCTCGCCGCCCGTCACGCCCGCGCCAGGGGCAACCTGGAGCACGAGGACGCGGCGACCGCCCGGGAGGCCCTGCGGGAGCTGACCGCGGTCCTGGACGAGGCCATGAAGGCAGTACACGCTTGAGCTGGGCGTGGGAGTACGCCTTCGGCGCGGAGCAAGCCGCCCGTACAGCCCCGACCGCTTTCCTGGCCGAAGTGGAGTACAAGGCAGCCGAACTGGTCAGGGCGGCCGAAGCACGGTTCTTGCACGGCCGCGCGTATGACGAGGACGACCCGAAGGGCGGCGACATCACCGTTCGCGGCGGAATGTTCACCTATCAGATCGTTGTACGCAGTGAGCGGGTGTACATCCTCCAGATCACCTATCTGGGGTTCTGAAACGGCGAACGCCCCCGGACCGGGCGCGAGCTGCCGGTCCGGGGGCGGGGGCCGGTGGCTACCGGCGCTTCTTCTCTCAGTTGCCGTGACGGGCTTCCTTCAGCGTGTCCCGGAGGGCGTAGAACGCGGGCTTGCGGTCGTAGTCGTCGGTCATGACGTTCGCGAAGCCCTCCCCCTCGAAGAACACCGGCACCCACGAGTACTTGTCGGTGAAGCCCCAGATGGTGAAGGAGTTGCAGCCGTCGACGGCCAGGCACGCCTCGAGCGTCCGCTGGTAGTAGTCGGCCTGCTTCTGCTCCTGCTCCGCCGTGGGCACACCGCTCTCCGGCAGGTCCATGCGGACGTCCAGCTCGGTGACGGCGGTCTCCAGGCCGAGCGCGTCGAACCGGGCCAGGTTGTCCTTCAGGTCGCCCGGGAAGCCGTAACGCGTGCTCAGGTGGCCCTGCACGGAGAAGCCGTCCACGGGCACGCCCTGCTCGAGCAGATCCTGGATGAGGGCGTAGTAGGCGTTGCTCTTCGCGTTGAGGCCCTCGACGTTGTAGTCGTTGAAGAACAACTTCGCCTTGGGGTCGGCCTCGTGGGCCCACCGGAAGGCGTCGGCGACGATGCCCGGACCCAGTTCACGGATCCAGATGTTGTCCTGGGTGCGCAGGTTGCCCTGGTCGTCGAAGATCTCGTTGGCAACGTCCCACTGCTGGATCTTGCCGGCGTAGCGGCCGACGACGGTGGTGATGTGCTCGCGCAGGATCGAGCGCAGCTCCTCCTTGGAAAAGTCGCCCTGCTCCAGCCACGCCGGGTTCTGGCTGTGCCACAGCAGGGTGTGGCCGCGTACGACCTGCTTGTTGCGCTTGGCGAACTCGACGATGGCGTCGGCCTGGCCGAAGTCGTAGCGGTCGCGCTCGGGGTGGATGTAGTCCCACTTCATCTGGTTCTCGGGGGACACCGAGCTGAACTGGCGTCCCAGGACCTTCCGGTACTCCTTGTCGTACGTGAAGGGGTCCGGGTAGTCCTGCTCCAGGTGGTGGCCGCCGCCTGCCACGGCGGTGCCCACGACGAAGCCCTCGGGGGCGGCCGCACGCAGCCGGTCGAACTTGGCGTTGGAGTGCGGCGCGGCCTCCCGGCCGGCCGACGGGTCGGCGGCGGCCGAGCCCGTCATGAGCGGCACGGTGAGGGCGGCGGTGGCGAGGGCCACGGTGGCGAAACGAATGGATCTCATGCGGGGAGTCTCATTCCCATCGATTCTCGAATGTTTCGAAACACACTCCGAAACATTAGGGATGGGCGGACCGTAAGGTCTGGCCGAGCGGCGCGTCAATACCCGTGCGCGCCGCCGTTTTTTACGACGTCCCGGTGAACTCGTCCCTTACGACGTCCCGATGAGCTCGTCGGCGACCCATCGCGCGACGCCCTCGGGGTACGGCGCCCCCAAGCCGAGGACGATGTGCCCGAAGCCCGCGTCGACCGCCTCCTCGATCGCCTCCCGCACGGCCCCCGGCCTGTCGTAGTCGACGGGCAGGTGGATCGACCGGACGATCGAGGCCGGGTCGCGGCCGATGTCCGCGCAGTAGCGGTCCAGCAGGACGCTGCGCCGCACCACGTCGTCGATGTCGCCGCCGGGGATGTTCCACAGGTCCGCGTGCTCGGCGACCACGCGCAGCGTCGCGAAGGAGCGTCCGCCGATGAGGATCGGCGGGTGCGGCCGCTGCACGGGCTTGGGGCTGCCGAACGCCCCGGTGAGTCGGTGGTGGGTGCCGTGGAAGTCGAAGGGTTCCTTCTCGGTCCACAGCCGCCGGATCACCGTGCAGGCTTCGGCGAGGCTCTCCACCGCCTGCGCCGGGGGCTGGAAGGGCAGGCCGTGCGCCGGGTACTCGCGCCAGGCCTGGGGCGGGTTCGGGCGGGAGCCGACGCCGATGCCGAAGTCGAGCCGTCCGCCGGAGACTATGTCGACGGTCGTGGCGATCTTGGCGAGCAGCGCGGGCGGCCGGAACCGGTTGCTGGTCACCATCACACCGAGCCGCAGCCGCCGGGTCTGCGCCGCGAGGGCCGAGAGCAGCGTCCAGCCCTCGTAGGTGGGCCCGTTCGGGTCGCCGAAGATGGGCATGAGGTGGTCGAACAGCCAGGCGTGCTCGATCTCCGGGACCGCGTCCGCCTCACTCCAGACGCGCAGGATGTCCTGGTAGTCGACCTGCGAGGGGGCGGTCATGATCCCGAAACGGGGTCGGGGTGCGGGTGGGGCTGACATGGGCCGTGGTCCTCCGGGCGGTCAGCGGCGGCGCAACGACGCGTCGAGCAGCGCGGGCGGGGTGTCGTGCTTCTCGTGCGCGGCCAGGTCGACGCCGGGGGCGACGATCTCGTCGATCGCGTCGAGTACGTCGACGGAGAGCACGGTGTCGGCGGCGGCGAGCTGCGCCCGCAGGTGCTCCGGCGTGCGCGGACCTATGAGTGCGGCGGTCACGCCGGGGTGCGCGGTCACGAAGCCGAGGGCCAGCTGGATCATCGTCAGCCCGGCCTCGTCGGCGACCGCGGCCAGCCGCTCGACGGCGTCGATCCTGGTCCGGTTGGCGGGCTGGGAGAGGTCGAAGCGGTCCGGCAGGACCGCCGATCGGTGCGTGGTGATGTCCCGTCCCCTGCGGACCGCGCCCGACAGCCAGCCCGAGGCCAGCGGGCTCCACACCAGCACGCCGAGCCCGTACTCCTCGGTCACGGGCAGGACGTGGGCCTCGACACCGCGCTGAAGGATCGAGTAGCTGGGCTGCTCGGTGACGTACCGGCTCAGACGCAGCTCGCGGGCGGCCCACTGGGCCTGCACGATGCGGTACGCGGGGAAGGTGGAGGATCCGAAGTAGCGGATCTTTCCGGCGCGTTGGAGGTCGGTCAGGGCCGACAAAGTCTCCTCGTCGCTGGTGGTCGGGTCCCAGCGGTGCATCTGGTAGAGGTCGACGTGATCGACACCGAGTCGCCGCAGGCTGTCGTCCAGCGCGGTGACCAGCCAGCGGCGCGAGCCGCCCTGACGGTTGCGCTCCCCCATCGGCATCGTCGCCTTCGTGGCCAGCACGATGTCGTCGCGGCGGCCGGCGATGGCCTTGCCGACCATCTCCTCCGACTCGCCGCCGCCGTACCAGTCGGCGGTGTCGATGAGATTGACGCCGGCCTCCAGGGCCGCGTCGACGATGGCGGTGGCCTCGTCCTGGGTGGTGCGGCCGATCGCGCCGAAGTTCATCGCGCCGAGCGCGAGGGTGCTGACCTGTACGCCGGTGCGGCCCAAAGTGCGGTACTGCATGGCAGTGTCTCCTCACGGGTAGAAACGGAACAACGTTCCGGTACACCCGGAACGATACGGAACACTGTTCCGTTTTGGCAAGTAGGCGTGCGCCGGCGTGCGTGAGACCATGCGGGAGCGCGCGAGAGGTGGAGGAACAACGCGGTGAACCAGAGCGACGAGGTCGGCGGGCACGGGGCCCCGTCACGGCGGAAGGACGCCCGGCGCAACAAGGAGACGCTGCTCGAGGCGGCCGTCGCGGCCTTCGTCGCGTCGGGCGTGGACGCCCCGGTGCGCGACATCGCGTCCCGGGCCGGCGTGGGTCTTGGCACCCTCTACCGCCACTTCCCGACCCGGTCCGACCTGATCATCGCCGTCTACCGGCACCAGGTCGAAGCCTGCGCCGAGGCCGGCCCGGCCCTCCTGGCCTCCGCCGCGACCCCGCACGCGGCCCTGCGGCAGTGGATCGACCTCTTCGTCGACTTCCTGGTCACCAAGCACGGACTGGCGGCCGTCCTGCGCTCCGACCAATCCGGCTTCGAAGCGCTGCACGTCTACTTCCTCGACCGCCTCGTGCCGGTCTGCGCCCAGCTGCTCGACGCCGCGGTCACCGCCGACGGCATCCGCGACGACGTCGACGCCCTCACCCTCATGCGCGGCGTCGGAAACCTCTGCATCGGCGCGGAGAGCGACCCCGATTACGACGCGCGCCGACTGGCCGGCGTCCTCGTCGACGGGCTGCGCCGCCCGCACTGACACCCGGCCGCGCGCACCGACGCCAGGGCCGCGGACAGAGGTCCGTACCAACCTCTTGCCCCTGCCCCTCCCAAGCCGCAAGCTCCCCTCATGGAGCTGGAGTTGCGGCATCTGAAGACGATCCGGGCGATTGCCGACGCCGGCAGCCTGACCAGGGCGGCGACAGCGCTCGGGCTCGCCCAGCCCGCGCTGAGCGCACAGCTCAAACGGATCGAACGCGCCCTGGGCGGGGAGCTGTTCGAGCGCGGCCGGCACGGGGTGCGGGCCACCGCACTGGGCGAACTCGTCCTGGAACGCAGCCGGATCGTCCTGCCCGCGGTGACGGAGTTACAGCAGGAGGCGGCCCGCTTCGCGAGGGCTCCGCGCGCCACGGCGTGCTTCCGGCTGGGCGGCACCCACGGCCCCCTGCTGGGCGCCCTGGTGGACCGGCTGGCGGACAAGGCGCCCGACGCCCGGGTGACCACCTGCACCTCCTGGTCCGAGCGAGAGCTGGCCGAACTGCTGACCGAGGGGCGCCTGGACTTCGCCCTCGCGGGGACGTGCGGCTCCGCCGCGCCGCCCAGCGCGGAGGGGCTGGTCTGGCAGGAGGTCGCGGTCGACCCGGTGTTCGTCATGGTGCCGGAGGGCCACCCGCTCGCCCGCCCGGGCGAGGTCGAACTGACCGAGCTGGCCGGTGAGGAGTGGGCCTGCGTACCCGGCGACGGCTGCTTCGGGGACTGCTTCACGGCGGCCTGCGCCCGCGCCGGATTCACCCCGCGCCGCATGTACGAGACTGACACCTCGTCGCTGGTCCATCTGGTGCAGGTCGGCCGGGCGGTCGGGCTGTGCCGGGCGACCTTCCCGACCACGCCCGGGATCATCACCCGGCCGCTCAAGGGCACCCCGCTGACCTGGCGGCATCTGCTGGGCTGGCACCGGGTGACCCAGCGGGCGGAGACCGCCGCCACCGTCCTCGAACAGGCCCGGATGGCCCACGCGGGCGTCGCGGCGCGCAGCGACAGCTACACGGAGTGGCTCGCCGCCAAACCCGTTCCATAACACCGGGGAGGGGGCCGACCGACGTCTTACGACGCCCGGTCGCCCCTCCCTACGGTTTCGGCACCTCCCCACCGAACCGAGGAGATGCCCCATGCCCCATCGACACCTCCCCCGACGCACCAGAGCCGTGGGTGCCGCCGTCGCGGCGACGGCCGCCCTGCTCGTGGCCGGGCTCAGCGGCTCCGCGAGCGCGGAGCCGACCACCTCGGCGGCACAGGCACTGCGCACGGACGCCGCCCCGCCCGCGCTCCTCAAGGCCATGGAACGCGACCTCGGACTGGACCGGGCGCAGGCGGAACGCCGCCTGGCGAACGAGGCGGAGGCGGGCGCCACCGCCGGCCGCCTCCGCGCCGCGCTGGGCTCCGACTTCGCGGGCGCCTGGGTGAGCGGCGCCGAGTCCGGCACGCTCACGGTGGCGACGACCGACACCGCCGACGTACGGGCCATCGAGGCGCGGGGCGCCAAGGCCAGCGTCGTACGCCACTCCCTGGCCGACCTGGATGCCGCCAAGGCCCGCGTGGACCGGGCGGCACAGCGGAACGACACCACCGACGCCCCGGTCTGGTACGTCGACGTCCGCACGAACACGGTGACCGTCCAGGCGATACGCCCCTCCGCGGCCCGCGCCCTGCTGTCGGCGGCCGGCGTCGACAGCTCCCTCACCCGGATCGAGAAGACGGCCGACCGGCCCCGCGCGCTGTACGACCTGCGCGGCGGCGAGGCGTACTACATCAACAACAGCGGCCGCTGCTCGATCGGCTTCCCCGTCACCAAGGGCACCCAGCAGGGCTACGCCACGGCCGGCCACTGCGGCCGGACCGGCAACAGCACGAGCGGCCACAACCGGGTGGCCCAGGGCACCTTCCAGGGCTCGATCTTCCCGGGCCGGGACATGGCGTGGGTGGCCACCAACTCCCAGTGGACGGCGACTCCTTACGTGAAGGGCTCCGGCGGCCAGAACGTCCAGGTCACCGGCTCCACCCAGGCCACGGTCGGCGCGTCGGTGTGCCGCTCCGGCTCCACCACCGGCTGGCACTGCGGCAACATCCAGGTGCTGAACACCAGCGTGACCTACCCCGAGGGCACCATCTCCGGCGTGACCCAGACCTCGGTGTGCGCCGAACCCGGCGACTCGGGCGGCTCGTACATCTCCGGCAGCCAGGCGCAGGGCGTCACCTCGGGCGGCTCGGGCAACTGCAGCAGCGGCGGTACGACCTTCTTCCAGCCGATCAACCCGCTGCTCCAGAACTACGGCCTCACCCTGAAGACGAACGGCGGCGGCGAGGAGCCGCCCGGGGAGGAGGAGCCGGGCGGCACCTGGGCGGCCGGCACCGTCTACCAGCCGGGCGACACGGTCACCTACGGCGGCGCCACCTACCGCTGCCTCCAGGGCCACCAGGCCCAGGTGGGCTGGGAGCCTTCGAACGTCCCGGCCCTCTGGCAGCGCGTCTGACCCACACCTGACCATCCCAACGGGGGGAACCGGACCGGCCCCGGGCACGCACCTGACCGCGCGCCCGGGGCCGGTCCATGCTGCACGCCGAGTACCTCAGACCGGCTCGCCGTCGAATACGCCGGCCGCCGACGTGGCGGTGAGGGCCCGCTTGAACCAATGACTCAGCAAGTCAGGGTCGCCGCAGCCGACGATGCGCTCCCGGTCTCCTTCTGTGACCTCGACACCCCGATGAGCCAGCAGAAGCAGTACGGCCTCCGCCCGCCCCTCGGCCCGCCCCTCGGCTCGAAGCTGCTGGGCAGTCTGCGACTGGAAGAAGGAAAGGTCCATCAGTCCGCAAGCCCCGTCTCACCGACCGACGCGAAGACCTCCGCCGTCGACTTCGCGGTCAGGGCCCTCGTGAGCCACAGGTCCAGTACGTCAGGGTCGCCGCAGCCGACGATGCGCTCCCGGTCCTCTTCGCTGACCTCGACGCTCCGGTGACCCAGCAGAACCAGAACAGCTTCCGCCCGGCCCTCTGCCCGGCCCTCTTCCCGGCCCTTCTCCTCGCCCTCGGCCCGAAGCTTCTGGGCGGTCTGCGACTGGAAGAAGGAAAGGTCGACGGCCATGAGGTGCCTCCAGATGTCCGCGGCCGGCGTCTTGCCGAGGCCTTGTTCCGTGAGTTCGATGAAGAAGACTGCCGATTCCTCGTCGTCGGCCGACAAGCCCTTGAGTGCCTTTGCCAGTGCGGCCAGTATGGCATCGGCCTCCGGGTCACGGCTGTGCAGCGCAGCCGACAGGACCGTGAGCGGGATGTCGCGGGCGGCCTCGTCGGGGCTGTCGATCACCGGTACGTCGTCGGGCCCCAGGACGAGGGGACGCAAGCTGAGCGTGGGCCACTGCCGGGGGCCGATGTCGAACTGCCGGGCTGCCCACGCGGCGGTCCCCCGGTCCGCGCAGACGACCAGGAGCACCGGCGGGATGCGGTACTTGGCGTACGCGTACGAGAGGTAGTACGCCCAGCTCGCGGGCTTGCGCGGGTCCGGTTCGCCCTGTGACTCGACCGCGAGGAGGAAACTGCCGTCCTCGGTGTCCATCCGCAGCAGCGTGTCCACCCGGCGCTCCAACGGCCGGGTCTCCGTGAGGTCGGTGGAGAGCTCGACCGTGGAGAGGGGTGGGGGGAAGGCGGCGCCGAGGTTTCTGGCGACGCGCGCGAAGAGACCCGGGACCTCTTGGAAGATCCGGTGCAGGGCCTCATGGGATGAGCTGACCATGCGGCGAACGTACGGGCGGAATGGCATACGCCGCCCACATATGCCGGTCCGTTCACGCGAACGAACGACCTCCCCGGCACCGCAGTTGACGGCAACGAGCACCCGCACAACGAAAGGGCCCGCACGACCGAAGTCGTGCGGGCCCTCTCAGGTGCTCGCAGCAGGAGCTACCAGGTCAGATCAGCAAGCTCACTTGTTGATCTTGGTGACCTGGCCGGCGCCCACGGTCCGGCCACCCTCACGGATGGCGAACTTCAGGCCCTCCTCCATGGCGACGGGCTGGATGAGCTCCACCTTCATCTCGGTGTTGTCACCCGGCATGACCATCTCGGTGCCCTCGGGGAGGGTCACGACGCCGGTCACGTCCGTCGTACGGAAGTAGAACTGCGGGCGGTAGTTGTTGAAGAACGGGGTGTGGCGGCCACCCTCGTCCTTCGACAGGATGTAGGCCTGGGCCTCGAACTCGGTGTGCGGGGTGACCGAACCGGGCTTGATGATGACCTGGCCGCGCTCGACGTCCTCGCGCTTGATGCCGCGGAGCAGCAGACCGACGTTCTCACCGGCCTGGCCCTCGTCGAGCAGCTTGCGGAACATCTCGATACCGGTGACCGTGGTGGTGGTCTTCTCGGTCTTGATGCCGATGATGTCGACGGTCTCGTTGACCTTGAGGATACCGCGCTCGATACGACCGGTGACGACGGTGCCACGACCGGTGATCGTGAAGACGTCCTCGATCGGCATCAGGAACGGCTTGTCGACGTCGCGCTCGGGCTCCGGGATGGACTCGTCCACGGCCTTCATCAGCTCGAGGACGGAGTTGCCCCACTCCTTGTCGCCCTCGAGGGCCTTCAGAGCGGAGACCTTGACGACCGGAACGTCGTCGCCCGGGAACTCGTACTCGGAGAGGAGCTCACGGACCTCGAGCTCGACGAGCTCCAGGATCTCCTCGTCGTCCACCATGTCCGCCTTGTTCAGGGCGACGACGATGTAGGGAACGCCGACCTGGCGGGCCAGGAGCACGTGCTCCTTGGTCTGCGGCATCGGGCCGTCGGTGGCGGCGACCACGAGGATGGCGCCGTCCATCTGCGCCGCACCCGTGATCATGTTCTTGATGTAGTCCGCGTGACCGGGGCAGTCGACGTGGGCGTAGTGACGCGTCTCGGTCTGGTACTCGACGTGCGCGATGGAGATGGTGATACCGCGCTGGCGCTCTTCGGGAGCCTTGTCGATCTGGTCGAAGGCCGAGGCCTCGTTCAGGTCCGGGTACGCGTCGTGCAGCACCTTGGTAATGGCGGCCGTGAGGGTCGTCTTACCGTGGTCGATGTGACCGATGGTGCCGATGTTGACGTGCGGCTTAGTCCGCTCGAACTTCGCCTTCGCCACTGGGGTCCTCCTGTGGAGTGGTTCTGTACGCCTTACTCATCGGCGCCAGGTGATCTTTGCTGGGAAACCCGGGCCCGGGACATTCCGCCGGGGTGGCGGCGGAATGTCCCCTGCAGGCTCCGGGGTCAAGCCTAAAGCGTGTGAACGGGGTCCGTTAAACGGAGTCCGTTACTCGCCCTTGGCCTTCGCGATGATCTCCTCGGCGACGTTCCGCGGAACCTCGGCGTAGGAGTCGAACTGCATGGAGTAGCTGGCGCGGCCGGACGTCTTGCTGCGCAGGTCGCCGACGTAACCGAACATCTCCGAGAGGGGCACGAGACCCTTCACGACGCGGGCACCGGCCCGCTCCTCCATGGCCTGGATCTGGCCACGGCGGGAGTTGATGTCGCCGATGACCTCACCCATGTAGTCCTCGGGCGTGGTGACCTCGACGGCCATCATCGGCTCCAGGAGCACGGGCGAAGCCTTGCGCGCGGCCTCCTTGAAGGCCTGCGAACCGGCGATCTTGAACGCGAGCTCGGAGGAGTCGACCTCGTGGTAGCCACCGTCGATGAGCGTGACGCGGACGCCCGTCATCTCGTAGCCGGCCAGGATGCCGAACTGCATGGCCTCCTGGGCACCGGCGTCCACCGAAGGGATGTACTCCTTCGGGATGCGGCCACCGGTCACCTTGTTCACGAACTCGTACGAGGCGTCGCCGCCCTCGATCGGCTCGATCGCGATCTGCACCTTGGCGAACTGACCGGTACCACCGGTCTGCTTCTTGTGGGTGTAGTCCACGCGCTCGACGGTCTTGCGAATCGTCTCACGGTAGGCGACCTGCGGCTTGCCGACGTTGGCCTCGACCTTGAACTCACGGCGCATACGGTCGACCAGCACCTCGAGGTGCAGCTCGCCCATACCACCGATGATGGTCTGGCCCGTCTCCTCGTCCGAGTGGACCTGGAAGGACGGGTCCTCCTCGGCCAGACGCTGGATCGCGACGCCCAGCTTCTCCTGGTCGCCCTTCGACTTGGGCTCGATGGCGACCTGGATGACCGGCGCCGGGAAGTCCATGGACTCCAGGATGACCGGGCTCTTGTCGTCGGACAGCGTCTCACCGGTGGTGGTCTGCTTCAGACCCATGACGGCGACGATGTCGCCGGCGCCCACCGACTCGATCTCCTCACGCTTGTTGGCGTGCATGCGGTAGATCTTGCCGATGCGCTCCTTCTTGCCCTTGACGGAGTTCAGCACCGCGGTGCCGGACTCCAGGCGGCCCGAGTAGACCCGGACGAAGGTGAGCTTGCCGAGGTGCGGGTCGCTCATGATCTTGAAGGCCAGCGCGGCGAGCGGCTCGTCCTCGGACGGCTTCCGCTTGACGACGGTCTCGGCGTCCTTCGGGTCGTGGCCCTCGATGGCCTCGACGTCGAGCGGGGTCGGCAGGTAGCGCACGACCGCGTCGAGCAGGGGCTGGACGCCCTTGTTCTTGAACGCGGTGCCGCAGAACACCGGGGTGACCGTGGTGTCGCTGGACTTGCCGGACGCGATGGTGATGCGACGGATCGCGGCGTACAGCTGCTCCTCGGTGGGCTCCTGGCCCTCCAGGAACAGCTCCATGATCTCTTCGTCGTTCTCCGCGACGGCCTCGACCAGCTTGCCGCGCCACTCCTCGGCGGCCTCGGTGTGCGTGGCCGGGATGTCGACGACGTCGTACATCTCGCCCTTGGCCGCCTCGGCGGACCACACGAGCGCCTTCATGCGGACCAGGTCCACGACGCCCTTGAAGTCGGCCTCGGCACCGATCGGGAGCTGCATGACGAGCGGCTGGGCGCCCAGGCGGTCCGAGATCATGTCCACGCAACGGTGGAACTCGGCGCCGGTACGGTCCAGCTTGTTGACGAAGCAGATGCGGGGCACGCCGTAACGGTCGGCCTGACGCCACACCGTCTCGGACTGCGGCTCGACACCGGCGACACCGTCGAACACGGTCACGGCACCGTCGAGCACACGCAGGGAACGCTCCACCTCGACGGTGAAGTCGACGTGCCCCGGGGTGTCGATGATGTTGATCGTGTAGTCGTTGTCCTCGAGCGGCCAGTGACAGGTGGTCGCAGCAGACGTGATCGTGATGCCACGCTCCTGCTCCTGCTCCATCCAGTCCATGGTGGCAGCGCCGTCGTGGACCTCACCGATCTTGTACGAAACGCCGGTGTAGAACAGGATCCGCTCGGTGGTGGTCGTCTTGCCCGCGTCGATGTGGGCCATGATCCCGATGTTGCGGACCCTGGCCAGGTCAAGCGAAGTGGTAGCCATAAGGCTTCAGTCTTCTCTCGGTCTCGATGGGGTCTGCGACTACCAGCGGTAGTGCGCGAAGGCCTTGTTGGACTCGGCCATCTTGTGCGTGTCCTCGCGCTTCTTCACAGCGGCACCCAGGCCGTTGCTGGCGTCGAGGAGCTCGTTGAGCAGACGCTCGGTCATGGTCTTCTCGCGACGGGCGCGGGAGTAACCGACCAGCCAGCGCAGCGCCAGGGTGTTGGCACGGCCGGGCTTGACCTCGACCGGCACCTGGTAGGTGGCGCCACCGACACGGCGGGACTTGACCTCGAGGGTCGGCTTGATGTTCTCGAGAGCGCGCTTGAGCGTGATGACCGGGTCGTTGCCGGTCTTCTCGCGCAGACCCTCCATGGCGCCGTAGACGATGCGCTCGGCGGTGGAGCGCTTGCCGTTCAGCAGCACCTTGTTGATCAGGGAGGTCACCAGAGGAGAACCGTAGACCGGGTCGATGATGACCGGGCGCTTCGGGGCGGGGCCCTTACGAGGCATTCTTACTTCTCCTTCTTGGCGCCGTAACGGCTGCGAGCCTGCTTGCGGTTCTTGACACCCTGGGTGTCGAGGGAACCGCGGATGATCTTGTAGCGAACACCCGGCAGGTCCTTCACACGGCCGCCGCGCACGAGCACGATGGAGTGCTCCTGCAGGTTGTGTCCCTCACCCGGAATGTAGGCCGTGACCTCGATGCCGCTGGTCAGACGCACACGCGCGACCTTACGCAGGGCCGAGTTCGGCTTCTTCGGGGTGGTCGTGAACACACGCGTGCAGACGCCACGGCGCTGAGGGGAACCCTCGAGTGCGGGCGTCTTGTTCTTCTCGACCTTGTCCTGCCGGCCCTTGCGGACCAGCTGCTGGATCGTAGGCACTACTTCTCCGGTTTCTGTGTGCCGATGGGTACAGCTAACCTGGAACGTCGCCGACCCACGCGGTCGGGTGTGTCGAATGCCGCGGACTTCCACCGCAAGGCAGAAAGAAGCGCGGATTGCGGTGGCCGTTACTCAGCCCCGGTGCGGTGTGATGGCACGCACGAGGGCCAGGGCACACCCCAGGCACAAGGTCTGAGCGTACCTATCGCATTCGCTGCGGTCAAAACAAATGGGGCCGACCCGCATGACCATGCGCGCCGCGTCAAATACGTAACCCGCCAATGATCTTCCATTGTCAACCGGAAGCCAGCGCCAGCGCGAACGACAGCAGCATCAGAACCGCCCACGCGCCGTTCGCCAGCCAGCCGAGCGCCAGGCCGGTCAGGGCCAGTCCGTCGCCCTCCTCACCCGTGCGGGCGATCTCCGCCCGCGCCGCGTGCCCCAGGATCACCGCCGGAATGCCGGTGAGCCCGAAGGTGAGCAGGCAGAGCCCGCCGCACACGGCGGAGGCGACCGCCTTGCCGTTCACCCGCACCCGGGGCGCCGGCAGGAACACCGCCGGAACGGCGGGCGCGGCGTGCGGTACGGGCCCCTGCGGCAGGTCGGCCACCAGCAGCGCCAGCTCCCCCACCGTACGGGCCTCGTACGCCCGCGCGACCCTCCGGTCGAACTCGGGCTTCTCCAGCCGTCCCTCGCCGTATCCGGCTCTCAGGACGTCCACGGCCCGCTCCCGGTCGGCGTGCGAGGCGCGCATCGACGGGGCGGCGACCTGCCCGCCCCACGGCTGCCCGCCCCAGGGCTGGGGCACACCGGGCCCTCGCTGCCAGGGCTGCCCCTGCGGATACGGCGAATACGACACCGAGCACCATCTCCCCCGTCGATCCGGGTCCCTCCATGATGCGCTCGGGCGGACGATCCGGCACGGGTTCGGCACCGGGCAACGCCGAGGGGCGGCCACCCCGTACGGAGTGACCGCCCCTCAGTGCTTCAGACGTACGCCTTACTGGTTGTACGGACCGTAGTCGTAGTCCTCCAGCGGAACGGCCTGGCCGGAGCCCGTGCCGAACGGCGAGTAGTCGATGTCGTCGTAGCCGACGGCCGAGTACATCGCGGCCTTGGCCTCCTCGGTCGGCTCGACCCGGATGTTGCGGTAACGGGACAGACCCGTACCGGCCGGGATGAGCTTACCGATGATGACGTTCTCCTTGAGGCCGATGAGGCTGTCGGACTTGGCGTTGATCGCCGCGTCCGTCAGCACTCGGGTCGTCTCCTGGAAGGAGGCGGCCGACAGCCAGGACTCCGTCGCCAGCGAGGCCTTGGTGATACCCATCAGCTGCGGACGACCGGAGGCCGGGTGACCGCCCTCCTGGACCACACGACGGTTCTCGGTCTCGAACTTCGAACGCTCGACCAGCTCGCCGGGCAGCAGCTCGGCGTCGCCCGACTCGATGATCGTCACACGGCGCAGCATCTGCCGGATGATGATCTCGATGTGCTTGTCGTGGATCGACACGCCCTGCGAGTTGTAGACCTTCTGGACCTCGCCGACCAGGTGGACCTGGACGGCACGCTGACCCAGGATGCGCAGCACGTCGTGCGGGTTGGTGGCACCCACCGTGAGCTGCTGGCCCACCTCGACGTGGTCGCCCTCGCCGACCAGGACCTTGGCGCGCTTCGAGATCGGGTACGCCGTCTCGTCGCTGCCGTCGTCCGGGGTGACGACGAGCTTCTTCGTCTTCTCGGTCTCCTCGATCCGCACGCGGCCGGAGGCCTCGGAGATCGGGGCGACACCCTTCGGGGTACGGGCCTCGAAGAGCTCGACGACACGCGGCAGACCCTGGGTGATGTCGTCACCGGCCACACCACCGGTGTGGAAGGTACGCATCGTCAGCTGGGTGCCGGGCTCACCGATGGACTGGGCGGCGATGATGCCGACCGCCTCACCGATGTCGACCAGCTTGCCGGTGGCCAGCGAACGGCCGTAGCACATCGCGCAGGTGCCGACGGCGGACTCGCAGGTCAGGACCGAGCGGGTCTTGACCTCCTCGACGCCGCGGGAGACGAGCTCCTCGATGAGGACGTCGCCCAGGTCGGTGCCGGCCGGGGCCAGCACCTGGCCGTCGACCACGATGTCCTCGGCGAGGCAGCGCGCGTACACGGAGGTCTCGACATCGCCCTCCTTGCGGAGCACGCCCGCCTCGTCCCGGCTCGCGATCTTGAGGCGCAGACCGCGGTCGGTGCCGCAGTCCTCCTCGCGAATGATGACGTCCTGGGAGACGTCGACCAGACGACGGGTGAGGTAACCCGAGTCGGCGGTACGCAGAGCGGTGTCCGCCAGACCCTTACGGGCACCGTGCGTGGAGATGAAGTACTCCAGCACGGACAGGCCCTCACGGAACGACGCCTTGATCGGACGCGGGATCGTCTCGTTCTTCGCGTTCGACACCAGACCACGCATACCGGCGATCTGACGCATCTGCATCATGTTGCCTCGTGCGCCCGAGTTCACCATCATGAAGATCGGGTTGGTCTTCGGGAAGTTGTCGTTCATCGCCTCGGCGACCTCGTTGGTCGCCTTGGTCCAGATCGCGATGAGCTCCTGCGTGCGCTCGTCCTTGGTGATCAGACCGCGCTCGTACTGCTTCTGGACCTTCTCGTCCTGCGCCTCGTAGCCCTTGACGATCTCCTTCTTCGCCTCGGGAACGACGACGTCGGAGATGGCCACGGTCACGCCGGAACGGGTGGCCCAGTAGAAGCCGGACGCCTTCAGGTTGTCGAGCGTCGCCGCCACGATGACCTTGGGGTAGCGCTCGGCGAGGTCGTTGACGATCTCCGAGAGCTGCTTCTTGCCGACCTCGTAGTCGACGAACGGGTAGTCCTCGGGCAGCAGCTCGTTGAAGAGCGCGCGGCCCAGCGTGGTGTTCAGCCGGAAGCTGTCACCCTGCTGCCACTCGGGCTCACCCTCCTCGCGCGCCGGCGGGGTCCAGCCGCGCGGCGGGATGGTGCCCACCGGGAAGCGGATGTCGATCTTCGACTGGAGCGACAGCTCGCCCGCGTCGAAGGCCATGATCGCCTCCGCGACCGAGGCGAAGGAACGGCCCTCGCCCTTGAGGTCGCGCATCTCGCCGTCGGTGGTGAGGAAGAACAGACCGAGGACCATGTCCTGGGTCGGCATCGTCACCGGACGGCCGTCGGCCGGCTTGAGGATGTTGTTCGAGGACAGCATCAGGATGCGGGCCTCGGCCTGCGCCTCCGCGGACAGCGGCAGGTGCACGGCCATCTGGTCACCGTCGAAGTCCGCGTTGAACGCGGTGCAGACGAGCGGGTGGATCTGGATGGCCTTGCCCTCGACCAGCTGCGGCTCGAAGGCCTGGATGCCGAGGCGGTGCAGCGTGGGCGCACGGTTCAGCAGGACCGGGTGCTCCGCGATGACCTCTTCCAGCACGTCGTACACGACCGTGCGGCCGCGCTCGACCATGCGCTTGGCGCTCTTGATGTTCTGCGCGTGGTTCAGGTCGACCAGGCGCTTCATCACGAACGGCTTGAAGAGCTCCAGCGCCATCGCCTTCGGCAGACCGCACTGGTGCAGCTTCAGCTGCGGACCGACGACGATCACGGAACGCGCGGAGTAGTCCACACGCTTACCGAGCAGGTTCTGACGGAAGCGGCCCTGCTTGCCCTTCAGCATGTCGCTGAGGGACTTCAGCGGGCGGTTACCGGGACCGGTCACCGGACGGCCACGACGGCCGTTGTCGAAGAGCGCGTCCACGGCCTCCTGGAGCATGCGCTTCTCGTTGTTCACGATGATCTCGGGCGCGCCGAGGTCGAGAAGCCGCTTCAGGCGGTTGTTGCGGTTGATGACACGGCGGTACAGGTCGTTCAGGTCGGAGGTCGCGAAGCGGCCACCGTCCAGCTGCACCATCGGACGCAGGTCCGGCGGGATGACCGGCACGCAGTCGAGCACCATGCCCTTGGGGCTGTTGCTGGTCTGCAGGAACGCGGAGACGACCTTGAGGCGCTTGAGCGCACGGGTCTTCTTCTGGCCCTTGCCGGTACGGATGATCTCGCGGAGCTTCTCGGCCTCCTCGTCGAGGTCGAAGGACTCCAGGCGCTTCTGGAGCGCCGCGGCACCCATCGAGCCGTCGAAGTACGTGCCGAAGCGGTCGCGCAGCTCGCGGTAGAGCAGCTCGTCGCCCTCGAGGTCCTGGACCTTGAGGTTCTTGAACCGGTTCCACACCTCGTCGAGGCGGTCGATCTCGCGCTGCGCGCGGTCGCGCAGCTGCTTCATCTCACGCTCGGCACCCTCGCGCACCTTGCGGCGCACATCGGCCTTGGCGCCCTCGGCCTCCAGCTCGGCCAGGTCGGTCTCGAGCTTCTTGGCGCGGGCCTCCAGGTCGGCGTCCCGGCGGTTCTCGATCTGCTGGCGCTCGACGGAGACGTGGGCCTCCAGCGAGGGCAGGTCGCGGGTGCGGCGCTCCTCGTCGACGTACGTGATCATGTACGCCGCGAAGTAGATGACCTTCTCCAGGTCCTTCGGGGCGAGGTCGAGCAGGTAGCCCAGCCGCGACGGAACGCCCTTGAAGTACCAGATGTGCGTGACGGGGGCGGCCAGCTCGATGTGGCCCATCCGCTCACGGCGCACCTTGGCGCGCGTGACCTCGACGCCGCAGCGCTCACAGATGATGCCCTTGAAGCGGACGCGCTTGTACTTGCCGCAGTAGCACTCCCAGTCCCGGGTCGGACCGAAGATCTTCTCGCAGAAGAGTCCGTCCTTTTCGGGCTTGAGGGTGCGGTAGTTGATGGTCTCGGGCTTCTTGACCTCGCCGTGGCTCCACTGACGGATGTCGTCCGCGGTGGCCAGGCCGATCCGGAGCTCGTCGAAGAAGTTGACGTCGAGCACTATGCGTCAATCCCTCTCAGGGTCGTAAGTCTTGGGGTCTGAAACGGGGGTCCTGGGGCGGGCGGCCCGGAGTTCACCGGGCCACCCCACTCCCGTCAGACCTCTTCGACGCTGCTCGGCTCGCGCCGGGACAGGTCGATGCCGAGCTCCTCCGCAGCGCGGAAGACGTCCTCGTCGGTGTCACGCATCTCGATGGACATACCGTCGCTGGACAGCACCTCCACGTTCAGGCACAGGGACTGCATCTCCTTGATGAGGACCTTGAAGGACTCGGGGATGCCGGGCTCGGGGATGTTCTCGCCCTTGACGATGGCCTCGTAGACCTTCACGCGGCCGGTGACGTCGTCGGACTTGATGGTCAGCAGCTCCTGGAGCGCGTAGGCGGCGCCGTACGCCTCGAGTGCCCACACCTCCATCTCGCCGAACCGCTGGCCACCGAACTGAGCCTTACCACCCAGCGGCTGCTGGGTGATCATGGAGTACGGACCGGTCGAACGGGCGTGCAGCTTGTCGTCGACCAGGTGGTGCAGCTTCAGGATGTACATGTAGCCGACCGAGATCGGGTCCGGGAACGGCTCACCGCTGCGGCCGTCGAACAGCCGCGCCTTGCCGGTCGGGAGCACCATGCGCTCGCCGTCGCGGTTCGGGATGGTGTGCTGGAGCAGACCCGCGAGCTCGTCCTCACGCGCACCGTCGAAGACCGGGGTGGCCACGTTGGTGCCGGGCTCGACCTTGTCGGCGCCGATCGCCTGGAGCCGCTCGGCCCACTCCTCCGCAAGGCCGGAGACGTCCCAGCCGCGGCTGGCGAGCCAGCCGAGGTGGATCTCCAGGACCTGTCCCGGGTTCATTCGGGACGGCACACCCAGCGGGTTGAGGATGATGTCGACCGGGGTCCCGTCCTCGAGGAACGGCATGTCCTCGATGGGCAGGATCTTGGAGATGACGCCCTTGTTGCCGTGACGGCCGGCGAGCTTGTCACCGTCGGTGATCTTGCGCTTCTGCGCGACGTAGACGCGCACCAGCTGGTTCACACCGGGGGGAAGCTCGTCGCCCTCCTCGCGGTCGAAGACGCGCACGCCGATGACCTTGCCGGTCTCGCCGTGCGGCACCTTCAGCGAGGTGTCACGGACCTCACGGGCCTTCTCACCGAAGATCGCGCGGAGCAGGCGCTCCTCGGGCGTCAGCTCGGTCTCACCCTTGGGCGTGACCTTGCCGACGAGGATGTCACCGGCGATGACCTCGGCACCGATACGGATGATGCCGCGCTCGTCGAGGTCGGCGAGGACCTCCTCGGAGACGTTCGGGATGTCCCGGGTGATCTCCTCGGGGCCGAGCTTGGTGTCACGGGCGTCGACCTCGTGCTCCTCGATGTGGATCGAGGAGAGGACGTCGTCCTGCACGAGGCGCTGCGACAGGATGATCGCGTCCTCGTAGTTGTGACCCTCCCACGGCATGAACGCGACCAGCAGGTTCTTGCCGAGCGCCATCTCGCCGTTCTGCGTGGCGGGACCGTCGGCGAGGACCTGGCCGGTGATGATCCGGTCGCCCTCGTTGACGATGACCTTCTGGTTGACCGAGGTGCCCTGGTTGGACCGGGAGAACTTGGCCAGGCGGTACGTGATGTACGTGCCGTCGTCGTTGGCGGTGGTGATGTAGTCCGCGGAGACCTCCTGGACCACACCGTCCTTCTCGGCCTTGACCACGTCGCCGGCGTCGACGGCGGAGCGGTACTCCATGCCGGTGCCGACGAGCGGGGACTCGCTCTTGATGAGCGGCACGGCCTGGCGCATCATGTTCGCGCCCATGAGGGCACGGTTGGCGTCGTCGTGCTCGAGGAACGGGATCATGGCGGTCGCGACCGACACCATCTGGCGCGGCGAGACGTCCATGTAGTCGACGTCGTCACCGGGGACGTAGTCGACCTCGCCGCCACGGCGGCGGACCAGGATCCGGTTCTCCACGAACCGCAGCTCGTCGTTGAGCGGGGCGTTGGCCTGCGCGATGACGAAGCGGTCCTCCTCGTCGGCGGTCAGGTAGTCGACCTCGTCGGTGACCTGGCCCTCGACGACCTTGCGGTACGGCGTCTCGATGAAGCCGAAGGGGTTGATCCGGCCGTACGAGGCGAGCGAGCCGATCAGACCGATGTTCGGGCCTTCCGGCGTCTCGATCGGGCACATGCGGCCGTAGTGCGACGGGTGCACGTCACGGACCTCGAAGCCGGCCCGCTCACGGGAGAGACCACCCGGGCCGAGGGCGTTGAGACGACGCTTGTGCGTCAGGCCCGACAGCGGGTTGTTCTGGTCCATGAACTGGGACAGCTGGCTGGTGCCGAAGAACTCCTTGATGGAGGCGACGACCGGCCGGATGTTGATCAGGGTCTGCGGCGTGATCGCCTCGACGTCCTGGGTGGTCATGCGCTCGCGCACGACGCGCTCCATACGGGCGAGACCCGTACGGACCTGGTTCTGGATCAGCTCGCCGACGTTACGGATGCGACGGTTGCCGAAGTGGTCGATGTCGTCGGTCTCGACCATGATCGAGCGACCGGACTCGCCGACCGTCTCGGTCTCGCCGGCGTGCAGCTTCACCAGGTACTTGATGGTAGCGATGATGTCGTCGGTGGTGAGCACACCGGCGTCCAGCGGCTCGTCCCCGCCGAGCTTCTTGTTCACCTTGTAGCGGCCGACCTTGGCGAGGTCGTAGCGCTTGGGGTTGAAGTAGAGGTTCTCGAGCAGGGTCTGCGCGGCCTCACGCGTGGGGGGCTCGCCCGGACGGAGCTTGCGGTAGATGTCGAGCAGCGCGTCGTCCTGGCCCTGGGTGTGGTCCTTCTCCAGGGTGGCGCGCATGGACTCGTACTCGCCGAACTCCTCGAGGATCTGCTCGGTGGTCCAGCCGAGCGCCTTCAGGAGGACGGTCACGGACTGCTTGCGCTTGCGGTCGATGCGGACGCCGACCATGTCGCGCTTGTCGATCTCCATCTCCAGCCAGGCACCCCGGGAGGGGATGATCTTGGCGGAGAAGATGTCCTTGTCGGACGTCTTGTCGATGCTGGAGTCGAAGTAGACACCGGGCGAGCGGACGAGCTGGGACACCACGACACGCTCGGTGCCGTTGATGACGAAGGTGCCCTTGTTCGTCATGAGCGGGAAGTCGCCCATGAAGACGGTCTGGGACTTGATCTCGCCGGTCTCGTTGTTGGTGAACTCGGCGGTGACGAAGAGCGGGGCCGCGTACGTGAAGTCGCGCTCCTTGCACTCGTCGATGGAGTTCTTCGGCGGCTCGAAGCGGTGGTCACGGAAGGTCAGGGACATCGACCCGGAGAAGTCCTCGATCGGGGAGATCTCTTCGAAGATCTCCTCCAGACCGGACTTGGTGGGGACGTCCTGCCCGTTCTCGAGAGCCTCCTCGACCCGACTCTGCCAGGCGGTGTTGCCGAGCAGCCAGTCGAAGCTCTCGGTCTGCAGCGCGAGCAGGTTCGGAACCTCGAGAGGCTCCTTGATCTTTGCAAAGGAGATGCGCAGCGGGGCGGTGCTGGCGCCGTTGTTCGTATTCGCGGTCGAGGCGTTGCGCGAGGCGGCCAAGAGGGGGTCCTTCCGAGGGCTCGGACTCACTACGCGCGTACCGGCCCCCCACTGGGCAGAGAGACAGACATCCCAGGTCAGAGATGATCTAGTCGTCAATGCTCGAGTGAGGGCATGCCCCTGGTGACGGGCAGGGGACAGCTAACAGGCAGCGCAAAGGGTCAGTGTAGCCACTTGGCACACTGATGTCCAATGCCGGTTTACGAGACCGGTGGAGGCCCTCGTTGTTCTCAACTCCTGCGACAAGGCGCTGCCCTCAACGCACGTTGATACTGCCCTCTTTGCCGTCGATCCATGCCTCGGATTCGGATCCTTGTGACGACGCGTCCTGAGAATTGCGCGCTGCGTGCGGTTCGTCAAGGCCCCCCTTGCCGGAACCGCCTGCCACCAGGCCGATCCTCGCGGCCCCCGGGAGGCACAACGAAGATCACCATACCCCTCGCCGTCACGCGTGCAAGGCAGCCGCCGCCGGACCCCCCGATACGCCGAAGAGCGACCACCCGGATGGATGATCGCTCCTCAGCGCTTGAGCGTTACACGTCCCTGGGGACGCGCAGGGGGCCCTGTGGGACCCGGAAGGTCTTACTTGACCTCGACGGAGGCGCCGGCGCCCTTGAGGGACTCGGCGGCCTTGTCGGCGGTCTCCTTGTTGACCTTCTCGAGGACCGGCTTCGGGGTGCCGTCGACGAGGTCCTTGGCCTCCTTCAGACCCAGGGAGGTCAGCTCACGCACGACCTTGATGACCTGGATCTTCTTGTCGCCGGCGCCGGTGAGGATGACGTCGAACTCGTCCTTCTCGGCCTCGGCCTCGGCCGGGGCACCCGGGGCGCCCGGGGCGGCGACGGCGGCGACCGCGGCGGCGGCGGTGACGTCGAACTTCTCCTCGAAGGCCTTCACGAACTCGGAGAGCTCGATGAGGGTCATCTCCTCGAACTGCGCGAGCAGGTCTTCCTGGCTGAGCTTCGCCATGATGGCGGTCCTTCCACTAAATCGGCAGGTGCCGGATGTACGGGGTGAGGCGGGCGTACGTCGGGCCCGCATCGACCCTCACTGCGTGCGGTTCACGCGGCGAGGATCGGAAAGCGAGCCGAATTACTCGGCACCGCCCTGCTCGGCCTGCTTGGCACGGAGCGCGTCCACGGTGCGGACGAGCTTCGACGGGAGCGCCTGGAGGAGCTGAGCAGTCTGCGTCTGCTTGCCCTTGAAAGCGCCCGCCAGCTTGGCGAGCAGAACCTCGCGGGACTCGAGGTCCGCAAGCTTCTTGATCTCGTCGGCGGACATCGCCTTGCCGTCAAGGACACCGCCCTTGATGACGAGATTCGGGTTGTCCTTGGCGAAGTCACGAAGACCCTTCGCCGACTCCACCGGGTCACCGGTGACGAAGGCGACAGCCGTCGGGCCAGCGAAGAGCTGGTCGTCGAGCGTGATCCCGGCCTCGTTGGCCGCAATCTTGGTCAGCGTGTTCTTCACCACGGCGTACTGGGCGTTCTCACCGAGCGAACGGCGCAGCGTCTTGAGCTGCGCCACGGTGAGACCGCGGTACTCGGTCAGCACGGCGGCGTTGGAGCTGCGGAACTTGTCCGTCAGCTCGGCAACCGCGGCAGCCTTGTCGGGCCTCGCCATAGAGCCTCGGCCTCCTTCCGGGTGATTCGGACCGCGCGGACCCGAAGGAGGACTGGGGAAAACGAAACGCCCCGGGCGCAGGCGCACGGGGCGTAGCTCAACCGGTCACTCGCGTACTCGCGGCAGCGAGCTCCGGGAACTCTTCCACTGACACCTGCGCGGGTCGTCCGCAGTTCAGCGGATCCTTCGGCCACCGCGCCCTCTGACGAGCGCACGGCAACGACCAGCGGTCTTTGGCTTCCGTGGAAGAGTACGCGAACGGATCGGCGTCAGGCAAATCGGCCGAGCCGGGGCATCGGAGCCCCGGAGGCGTCATGCTCCGAGACCGGCCTCGGAGTCGGCGCCCAGCTCCTCCAGGCCCTCCAGCATCTCCATGAGGTCGAAGGTGTCCTTCGCCGCCGGCGCCTCGACGTCGGCCTTGGCACCGTAGTCGGAGTAGTCGGCCGTCATCTTCATCGTGCCCTGCGGCATCTGCATGCCGACGACCATCCGGACCGGGTAGTTGTCCTCGTTGACCCAGACCTCGGTGTCGTAGCCCTTCAGCCCCGTCTTCTCGACGTTGGCGATCAGCTTCTCGCGCTCCTCCGCGGAGAGCAGGCTGTCGGTGTTCTTGTTGGCGTCGAGCATCTCCTCGAAGCTCAGGGTGCCCTTGTAGTGCTGCGCCTGGACGCCGCCGACCTTCTCCGGGCCCACGTGCTTCAGGTTCGGCGACTCGAGCAGCAGCGCGAGCTGCTGTGCCGGGTCCTGGTTCATGTTCTCCAGGCCACCGGTCATCTGCTTCTGCATCTCGGCGTCACCGGACGCCTCGGCGATGGCGGCGAAGTCCATCTTCATCCAGCGCTTGCCGTCCATCTCGGCGGCCTGCGCCGCCCCCATGTCCATGTACATGACGTTGTCGAGCATGATCATGCGGACCTGCTCGGGAGCCTCCGGGTCGCCCGCCGTGAGCATGGAGCCCTTCATCGTGACGTCCATCACGGCCGGGTCCCAGCCCTGTACGCCGGACATCTCCATGGTGCCGCCGCCGTCCACCCCGGCCGGCATCGTCATGGTCATCCGGACCTTGGAGGACTTGGCCTCCGAGGTCTTCTTGAAGGCGGCCTGGAGCACCTCGGTCGCCTGGTTCTGCGTCTGGACCTTGGACTCGGACGAGTCGGCGGCCTTCTTCTTCCCGCCCCCGTCACCGTCCTGACAGCCCGCGAGGCCCACGACGACGGCCGCGGCCGTCAGAGAGACACCCGCGCGCTTCCATGCGGCCATGCCCATGAATCCCACCCCTGGTTGTTCGCTGTGCTACGTCTGTGAATGCAAAGGAACCGTAACCCACCCGACTGACACTGGCGTAACAAAAAACCGGCCCCGCGCCTTCGTTGAGGGCACGGGACCGGTTTTCACAGCATGCACGGGCCGGTTGTCAGGCCCGCCCGGCTCAGACGGCGGCCGGGTCCTCCTCGACGAGGAGGTTGCGGGTGCGGTTGGAGTCGAGCGGAATGCCGGGGCCCATCGTGGTGGTGATGGCGGCCTTCTTGATGTAGCGGCCCTTGGCGGCGGACGGCTTCAGACGGAGGATCTCCTCCAGCGCCGCGGCGTAGTTCTCCACCAGCTTGGTGTCGTCGAACGACGTCTTGCCGATGATGAAGTGCAGGTTCGAGTGCTTGTCGACGCGGAACTCGATCTTGCCGCCCTTGATGTCGTTGACGGCCTTGGTGACGTCCGGGGTCACGGTGCCGGTCTTGGGGTTCGGCATCAGACCACGGGGACCGAGCACACGGCCGAGGCGGCCGACCTTGCCCATGAGGTCCGGGGTGGCGACGACGGCGTCGAAGTCCAGACGGCCCTTCGACACCTCGTCGATCAGCTCGTCGGCGCCGACGATGTCGGCGCCCGCGGCACGCGCGGCCTCGGCACGGTCACCGGTCGCGAAGACCAGGACCCGGGCGGTCTTACCGGTGCCGTGCGGGAGGTTCACGGTGCCACGGACCATCTGGTCGGCCTTGCGCGGGTCGACACCCAGACGGAAGGCGACCTCGACGGTGCCGTCGAACTTGGTCGTGGACGTCTCCTTGGCGAGACGGACGGCCTCGAGCGGGGCGTACAGCTTCTCCCGGTCGATCTTGGCGTCCGCAGCGCGGAGAGACTTGCTGCGCTTGCTCACTGAAAGCTCCTGTGGAATCTGAGGAGTCGTGGTCCGGGCCGAGCCGGCCCTTCCACTACTGCTTGGCTTACGGGGGTGGAGGTCAGCCCTCGACCGTGACGCCCATGGAACGGGCGGTGCCGGCGATGATCTTCTCGGCGGCGTCCAGGTCGTTGGCGTTGAGGTCGGGCATCTTGGTGGTGGCGATCTCACGGACCTGGTCACGCGTGATCTTCGCGACCTTGGTCTTGTGCGGCTCGCCGGAGCCCTTCTCCACGCCCGCGGCCTTGAGGATCATCTTGGCGGCCGGCGGGGTCTTGGTGATGAAGGTGAAGGAACGGTCCTCGTAGACCGTGATCTCCACCGGGATGACCCAGCCGCGCTGCGACTCGGTCGCGGCGTTGTAGGCCTTGCAGAACTCCATGATGTTCACGCCGTGCTGACCCAGCGCGGGGCCGACCGGCGGGGCCGGGTTCGCGGCACCGGCCTGGATCTGGAGCTTGATGAGCCCCGTGACCTTCTTCTTCTTGGGAGGCATGGCTCTCCGGGTCCTTTCGATTCGGGTCCTGCCCGCGTCAGGGGGACAACCCGGACGCAGGCATACCGCACAACGATAACGGGTATGGATGCGCGGCCAAAAACCGAGCAGGTCAGGCGAACGTGCGACCGTTCACCCGACCTGCTCGGACGCTGTGTGCCAGAAGGGCTAGTTCTTCTGGATCTGGTCGAAGGAGAGCTCGACCGGCGTCTCGCGGCCGAAGATCTCCACCAGGCCCTTGACCTTCTTGGAGTCGGGGTTGATCTCGTTGATGGTCGCCTGGAGCGTGGCGAACGGACCGTCGGTGACGGTGACCGAGTCGCCGACCTCGAAGTCCAGCACCTGGACCTCGACCTTGCGCTGCGGAGCGGGCTTGCCCTCGGCCTCCGCGGCCTCGCGGGCGGCCTTCTCCTCGGCCTCCGGGGCGAGCATCTTGACGATCTCGTCCAGCGTCAGCGGGTACGGGTCGTAGGCGTTGCCCACGAAGCCGGTGACACCGGGGGTGTTGCGGACGACGCCCCAGGACTCGTTCGTCAGGTCCATGCGGACCAGGACGTAACCCGGGAGCTTGTTCTGCTTGATCGTCTTGCGGTCGCCGTTCTTGATCTGGACGACCTCTTCCTGCGGCACCTCGGCCTGGAAGATGTAGTCCTCGACGTTCAGCGAGACGGCGCGCTGCTCCAGGTTGGTCTTCACCCGGTTCTCGTAGCCCGCGTAGGTGTGGATGACGTACCACTCGCCGGGCAGCGTCCGCAGTTCCTCGCGGAGCTTCTCGACGGGGTCGCGGTCGTCCTCGGGCTCCTCCTCGGCCGCTTCCGCGGCCTCCTCGGTCTCGTCCGCCTCGGCGGTCTCGTCCTCGGTGGTGCCGGCAGCCTCGGCCTCGGCGGAGGCCTCGGTGTCCTCGACGTCCGCGCCCTCGACGGCGGCGAGCGCGTCCTCGGCGGACTCGGCCCCTTCGCCGTAAGGCTCGACGGCGTCGTTCACGTTCGGGTCAGACACGGTGGCTGCTTCTTCCTGGATACATAGGGGTGGAACATGCGAAAGGAGCGCCGGGTACCTCGGCGCTCTTCGCTCTCGGCTCAGCCGAAGACGTACTTGGCGGCGTGGCTGAGGCCATAGTCGATCAGGGTGATCAGGCCGATCATCAGCACGACGAAGATGATCACTGCGGTCGTGTACGACGTCAGCTGGTTGCGGGTCGGCCAGACAACCTTGCGGAGCTCCGCGACGATCTGGCGGTAGAAGAGCGCGAGGCGCTTCAGCGGACCCTTCTTGGCCCGCTTGCCGCCCTTGCGGGTCTTCTTGGAATCCGGCGCTTCGTCCTGGGCATCAGGCATGTCGATGGAGCCCACGGCGTCCGTCACTCGTCCTCACCTGATTCCGGGTCGTGGCCGTGCCGCGCCCGGTCTGAGCCGCACGGCGGTGCATTGCTGTACGTACATGCGCACACATCCTGGCGAAGGTGTGTGTAGCAGGGCCGGAGGGACTTGAACCCCCAACCGCTGGTTTTGGAGACCAGTGCTCTACCAATTGAGCTACGACCCTTTGTGTGTCCCCCAACGTACCGCATCCAACCGGATGCTTGGTGTGCACCGGCTGATCGCGGGCCGCTGAAGGCCAACGAGGTGAGAGTGTACGTGTTCCTGGGCCGGGCGTCGAACAGAAAGTGGCCGCGACGGATCACCCCGGTGGCACAACGGCGGAAGATCGTCCTGGCCACATGGCCCCGCCGGGGTCGATCCGGACTGGTGTTCAGTGGTTTGCCCGGTCCTGTTCAGTCTGTGAAACCCCCGTGCCGCGTGGGTTTCCGGTCTGAAACGATGGGCCCCATGAGCGCTGCAACCCCTCCCACCGAGCGCCGGGTCTCCGCCCGAGTCGGCGCCATCTCCGAGTCGGCCACCCTCGCCGTGGACGCCAAGGCCAAGGCACTGAAGGCCGCCGGGCGGCCGGTGATCGGCTTCGGCGCCGGTGAGCCGGACTTCCCTACGCCGGACTACATCGTCGAGGCCGCGATCGAGGCCTGCAAGAACCCCAAGTACCACCGCTACACGCCGGCCGGCGGTCTGCCGGAGCTGAAGACCGCCATCGCCGCCAAGACGCTGCGCGACTCCGGCTACGAGGTCGACCCGTCCCAGATCCTGGTCACCAACGGCGGCAAGCAGGCCATCTACGAGGCCTTCGCCGCGATCCTCGACCCGGGCGACGAGGTCATCGTCCCGGCGCCTTACTGGACGACGTACCCCGAGTCGATCCGGCTGGCCGGCGGTGTCCCGGTCGAGGTCGTCGCCGACGAGACGACCGGCTACCGCGTGAGCGTGGAGCAGCTGGAGGCGGCCCGCACGGAGAAGACGAAGGTCGTCCTCTTCGTCTCCCCCTCCAACCCGACCGGCGCGGTCTACGGCGAGGCCGAGACCGAGGCGATCGGCCGCTGGGCCGTCGAGCACGGCCTGTGGGTGCTGACCGACGAGATCTACGAGCACCTGGTCTACGGCGACGCCGTCTCCGTGTCGCTGCCGGCGCTCCTGCCCGAGCTGCGCGACAAGTGCATCGTGGTCAACGGTGTGGCGAAGACGTACGCGATGACGGGCTGGCGGGTCGGCTGGGTCATCGGCCCGAAGGACGTGGTGAAGGCCGCGACCAACCTCCAGTCGCACGCCACCTCCAACGTCTCCAACGTCGCCCAGGCGGCCGCTCTCGCCGCCGTCTCCGGCGACCTGGACGCGGTCGCGACGATGCGCGAGGCCTTCGACCGCCGGCGGAAGACCATCGTCCGGATGCTCAACGAGATCGACGGCGTGGTCTGCCCGGAGCCGGAGGGCGCGTTCTACGCCTACCCCTCGGTGAAGGCGCTGATCGGCAAGGAGATCCGGGGCAAGCGGCCGCAGGACTCGGTCGAGCTGGCGGCGCTCATCCTGGAGGAGGCCGAGGTCGCGGTGGTGCCCGGTGAGGCGTTCGGTACGCCGGGCTATCTGCGGCTGTCGTACGCGCTGGGCGACGAGGACCTCGTCGAGGGCGTGAGCCGGATCCAGAAGCTGCTGGCGGAGGCACGGGACTGACCTCTCCTTGCTCCAGGGGCGCCCGGATTGACTCCGGGCGCCCCTGTTCGTTTGTGCGAGCAAGACCACGAAAGGGGAAAGCGCTACCGGGACGGCGGGGGCGTGCGGCAGGATCGGCGAATGGAGCGTGTACGTGATGTCTCTGAGCTGCCGAAAGCCCATCTGCACCTGCACTTCACCGGGTCCATGCGGCCCACCACCCTGCTGGAACTGGCCGACAAGTACGGCGTGCGCCTGCCCGAGGCGCTGACCGACGCGCTGACCAGCGGGGAGCCGCCGAGGCTGCGGGCCACGGACGAGCGGGGCTGGTTCCGTTTCCAGCGGCTGTACGACGCCGCGCGCTCGTGCCTGCGGGAGCCCGAGGACATCCAGCGGCTGGTGCGGGAGGCGGCGGAGGAGGACCTGCGGGACGGCTCGGGCTGGCTGGAGATCCAGGTGGACCCGACGTCGTACGCGCCCCGGCTGGGCGGGCTGATCCCGGCGCTGGAGATCATCCTGGACGCTGTGGACACGGCGGCCCGGGACACCGGGATCGGCATGCGGGTGCTGGTGGCCGCGAACCGGATGAAGCATCCCCTGGACGCGCGCACGCTGGCCCGGCTGGCGGTGCGGTACGCCGACCGGGGGATCGTCGGGTTCGGGCTCTCCAACGACGAGCGGCGTGGGATGGCCCGCGACTTCGACCGGGCGTTCGCGATCGCCCGGGACGGCGGGCTGCTGTCCGCGCCGCACGGGGGCGAGCTGACGGGGCCGGCGTCGGTGCGGGACTGCCTGGACGACCTGGAGGCTCACCGGATCGGGCACGGCGTGCGGGCGGCGGAGGACCCGCGGCTGTTGCAGCGGCTCGCGGACCGCCAGGTGACCTGCGAGGTGTGCCCGTCCTCGAACGTGGCGCTGGGCGTGTACGACAAACCGGAGGACGTCCCCCTGCGCACCCTGTTCGAGGCGGGGGTCCCCCTGGCCCTCGGCGCGGACGACCCCCTCCTCTTCGGCTCCCGCCTGGCGGCCCAGTACGAACTGGCCCGCCTCCACCACGGCTTCACGGACGCGGAGCTGGCGGAACTGGCCCGCCAGTCGGTACGCGGCTCGGCGGCCCCGGAGGACGTGAAGGCGAAGCTCCTGTCAGGCGTGGACGCCTGGCTCACCACGTAGCTGCGGGCAGTCGTGCCTCCCCCAGTGCCTCAAGGGCCTGGGAGGTACCCCCAGGGCGACGGGGGTACCTCCCGCTCGAGCGAAGCCGAGAGTGGGGGAGGGTGGGCGGTGGGGGTACCTCCCGCTCGAGCGGGAGGTAAGAGTGGGGGAGGCACCGCGCGAGCGCCGGGAGCGTCACTCCGCCCGCCCCGGGTCACCCCGGCCGCTTGAAGTGGGCGTAGGGCGGATACGGCTTGAAGCAGAGCAGGATCTCGTGCGGGTGTCCGCCGCCGGGCTGCTGCGTCAGGCCCGGGATCCCCGTCACGAGGGCCGCCCGGCCCTGGGCGACGCCCTTCTGGCGCGGCCCCCAGCCCGCCGCGTAGGCGCAGGACATGGCGGCCTCGGCGAAGACGTCCCGGCTGCCGAAGAGGAACAGCGTGCGTGCGTGGTGGGTGTGCCGCAGCTCGTCCGGGTGGTCGGGGCGTCCTGCGCGTCGGCGCCAGGCTGCGGCGTCGCGGTCCGTGCGCGCCTCGTCGGTCCGGACGGTCAGGGGCGTGCCCGGTCCCAGCGAGCGGCGCAGCCTGGGCCACGTGCTGGGGCGCAGTCCGTAGGAGTGGTGGGCCAGGACGAGGTCGACCGGTTCGCCGTGGCCCTCGTCGGGTGGGACGCCGTCGCGCAGGGGCACGTGGACGATCGTGTGGCGGGAGTAGGCGGCGAAAGAGAACAGGCCGGCGAGGCGGTTCAGTCCGTCGTGGTCGCCGAGGAGCAGGCCGATGGGCTCCGGGGCGCGCAAGGACGTGTGGCGCAGGGGGTGCCGGGGCTGGACGACGCGGTGCTCGCGCGGGCCCGTACGGGGACGGAACTGGCGCAGTCTCAGGCGCATGCGGTGGGCCTCACGGCCCCAGGATCGCGGGCACGCGCGCCGGGCGGCAACGGGGATTTCGCTGCTGGGCCGCGGACACGGCCCCGCGGGGCCCGGCGTGATCGCCGAGAGGCCCCTAGAGGCTCACGCCCACCGTGACCGGTTCGTTGACCAGGGTGATGCCGAACGCCTCGCGCACACCCGCGACGACCTCGCGGGCGAGGGCCAGGAGGTCCTCGGTGGTCGCGTCGCCCCGGTTGGTGAGGGCGAGGGTGTGCTTCGTGGAGATGCGGGCCGGCCCATGACCGTACCCCTTGGTGAAGCCGGCCTTGTCGATCAGCCAGGCCGCGGAGGTCTTGGTGTGGCCCTCGCCCGCCGGGTACGCGGGGGCCTCGACCCCGTCACCGAGCCGCTCCCGCACACGCGTGCGAAACGCGGCGAACGCCTCGTCGTCGAGGATCGGGTTGGTGAAGAAGGAACCGGCCGACCAGGTGTCGTGGTCGTCGGGGTCCAGGACCATGCCCTTGCCGGCGCGCAGCCCCAGGACCGTCTCGCGGGCCGTGGCCAGGGGCACCCGGTCGCCCGGCGCGACACCGAGGACGCGGGCCGTCTCCGCGTACTTGACGGGACCGGAGAGACCGCCGGCGTCCTCCAGTTCGAAGCGGACGCGCAGGACGACATAACGCTCGGGGTCGGCCTTGAAGCGGCTGTGGCGGTACGAGAAGGCGCACTCCTCGTTGCCGAGGGTGACCGCCTCGCCGGCCCGGCGGTCGTAGGCGACGACCTCGGTGATGGTGGAGGAGACCTCCTGGCCGTACGCCCCGACGTTCTGGATCGGCGTGGCACCCGCCGATCCGGGGATGCCGGCCAGGCACTCGACGCCGGCCAGGCCCGCCTCCACGGTGCGGGCGACGGCGTCGGTCCAAACCTCGCCTGCCGCCAGCTCCAGACGCGTGCCGTCCAGGGTGAAGCCCTTGGTGGCGACGACGAGGGCGGTGCCGTCGAAGCCCTTGTCGCCGATGACCAGGTTGGAGCCGCCGCCGATGATCAGCAGCGGTGTGCCGCTGTCGTCGGCCTCGCGGACGACGGCGATCACCTCGTCGTCGGTCGTCGCGGTGACCAGCCGGGTCGCGGGACCGCCCAGCCGGAAGGTGGTCAGCGGGGCGAGGGGGGCGTCGTGGAGTTCCTGCACGCGCTCAAGACTACGAGACGGCACCGACAGCCCCCTCCCCCGACCGGTTCGGGTCAGCCCAGCCGGACGACCGCCCGCGACATCCCGAGGACCTTCTGTCCGCCGTGGATCGCGGTGAGGTCGACGCGGACCGTGTTGTCGTCGAGCTTGGCGGCGACCTTGCCGCGGACCTCTATGGTGGCGCCCTGGTCGTCGTTGGGGACGACGACGGGACGGGTGAAGCGGACGCCGTACTCGACGACGGCGCCGGGGTCGCCCACCCAGTCGGTCACCACGCGGATCGCCTCGGCCATGGTGAACATGCCGTGCGCGATGACGTCGGGGAGGCCGACCTCCTTGGCGAACTTCTCGTTCCAGTGGATGGGGTTGAAGTCGCCGGAGGCGCCCGCGTACTGGACGAGGGTGGCCCGGGTCACGGTGAACGTCTGTGCGGGCAGCTCGGTGCCGACCTCGACGTCGGCGTAGGAGATCTTCGCCGTCATGGTGGTGTTCACGCCTCCTCTGCCGCGCGGGCGACCAGCTTGGTCCAGGCGGTCACGACGTGCTCGCCGGCCTGGTCGTGCACCTCGCCCCGGATGTCCAGCACCTCGTTCCCGGCCATCGACCTGATCGTCTCGATGGTCGAGGTGACGCTGAGCCGGTCGCCGGCGCGCACCGGCCGGTGGTAGGAGAACTTCTGGTCGCCGTGCACCACCCGGCTGTAGTCGAGGCCGAGCTGCGGGTCGGCGATGACCTGACCGGCGGCCTTGAAGGTGATGGCGAACACGAAGGTCGGCGGGGCGATCACATCGGGGTGGCCCAGCGCCTTGGCGGCCTCCGCGTCCGTGTAGGCCGGGTTGTTGTCACCCACTGCTTCGGCGAACTCGCGGATCTTCTCCCGGCCCACCTCGTAGGGCTCGGTGGGCGGATAGCTCCGCCCCACGAAGGACTGGTCGAGCGCCATGCGCGCGGCACCTCCTGTGTCTGACTGCGGGCGGCCGGTCCTGACCATGGTCGGCCGGTGGGCAAAACGACACGAGGCCGCCCCCCGAGTGGGGGGACGGCCTCGTGTACGAGCCTGTTTTATCGCGTTTCGCGGTGCGCGGTGTGCGCGTTGCAACGCGGGCAGTGCTTCTTCATCTCAAGACGGTCCGGGTTGTTACGCCGGTTCTTCTTGGTGATGTAGTTCCGCTCCTTGCACTCCACGCAGGCCAGCGTGATCTTCGGGCGGACGTCGGTGGCAGCCACGTGAGTGCTCCTTGACGAACGGATTGACTGTATTAACGCAAGAAGAGTAGCCGATCGAAGGACCGACCCCGCAATCGGCTACTGTCTGTAGCGGTGACCGGACTTGAACCGGTGACACAGCGATTATGAGCCGCTTGCTCTACCGACTGAGCTACACCGCTTTGATGCGATCGGGCCCCGCCTCGCGGCGGGAACCTCACACACCAGAGCCCCAAAACGGAATCGAACCGTTGACCTTCTCCTTACCATGGAGACGCTCTGCCGACTGAGCTATTGGGGCGAGCGATGAAGACATTACACGGTCCGCCGCCGTTCGCCCAAATCCGTTTCGGCCCCCTGTCTCCGGCGCGGGACCACGCCGGTACGACTATTGGGCTCCTCCCGGCGAGGGGCGGGCCGTCGGCCTAGGCTCGACTCACTCTGCGTGATCTTGCCTGCGTGACCTTGCCCTCCGTGCGCAGCCCGAGCCCCTGGAGCGCGATGCCCGACAGCCGGCCGCAGCCACCGGCCCGACCGCCCTCGTCCTCGGGCCCGGGTCCGGCCGACCCCGCCCCGCTGCTGCTGTCGGGTGCGCGTCTCACCGACGGCCGGATCGTGGACGTGCGGCTGGGAGGCGGGCGCATCGAGGCGGTCGGTACGGCGGGCAGTCTCACGGCGGACGGCACGCGCGCGTGCGGCACCCGGGTCGACCTGACCGGCTATCTGCTCCTGCCGGCCCCCGCCGAACCCCACGCCCACGCGGACACGGCCCTGTCCGCCACCGACGACGGCCCCGTCTCCCACGACCCCGGGGACGTGCGGCGCCGCGCGACGGAGGCGGCGCTGCTCCAGCTCGGGCACGGGGCCACGGCCCTACGGGCGCATGTGCGGGTGGGCGATGTGGCCGGGCTCGGCGCGCTGACCGCCGTACTGCGGGCGCGGCGCTCGCTGCGCGGGCTGGCGGAGCTGACGACGGTGGCGATGCCGCGCGTGCTGACCGGGGTGGCCGGGGCGGACGGGCTCGCGGTGCTGCGGGACGCGCTGAAGATGGGCGCGTCCGTGGTGGGCGGCTGTCCGGATCTCGACCCCGACCCCACGGGATATGTGGAGGCGGTGCTGGAGGTCGCCGCCGAACACGGCTGCCCCGTCGACCTGCACACCGACGCCGGCGACCCGGCCCGCCTGGCCCGGTTGACGGCGATGGCGGGCGGGCTGCGGCCCGGGGTGGCGCTCGGCCCGTGCGGAGGTCTCGCCCGGCTGCCCGCCGAGGTGGCGGCGCGGACCGCGGACCGGCTCGCGGCGGCCGGGGTGACGGTGGTGTGCCTGCCGCAGGGCGGCTGCGGCGCCGTGGACCGCCGGGGCGTGGCTCCGGTACGGCTGCTGCGCTCGGCCGGAGTGCGGGTGGCCGCCGGGAGCGGTGCCCTGCGGGACGTGTCGAATGCGGTGGGCCGGGGCGATCCGCTGGAGGCGGCGTATCTGCTGGCCTCCCGGCACGGGCTGTCCGCCCAGGACGCCTACGCGGCGGTGAGTTCGTCGGCGCGGGCGGCCCTGGGGCTGCCCGAGGTACGGGTGGAGGCGGGGTTCCCGGCCGAGTTGCTGGCGGTCCGCGGGGACGGGCTCCCGGGGGCGCTGTCGCTGGCGTACAGCCGCATCGTGGTGCACGCGGGGCGGGTGGTGGCCCGGACGAGTGCGGTGCGGGAGTACTGCGGTTCGGCGGCGGAGGTCGAGGTGGAGGTGGAGGTGGAACCGGGTCTGCCGCGGCAGGGGCGGGGGCCAGCGTAACGGCGGGTGGGACCCGAGGGCGTTGCGCGGCGGATCAGGTCGCCCCGGCGTACGGTCGGAGGCATGCGCATTGTCATCGCTGGTGGTCATGGTCAGATCGCGCTACGGCTGGAGCGGCTGCTCGCCGCGCGCGGGGACGAGGCGGCGGGCATCATCCGCAAGCCCGAACAGGCCGACGAACTGCGCCGGCTGGGAGCCGAACCGGTCGTGCTCGACCTGGAGTCGGCGTCGGTGGAGGAGGTCGCGGAGCGGCTGGAGGGCGCGGACGCGGCGGTGTTCGCGGCGGGCGCCGGTCCGGGCAGCGGCGCGGGCCGCAAGGAGACGGTGGACAAGGCCGCGGCGGTCCTCTTCGCCGACGCGGCGGTCCGCGCGGGCGTACGGCGTTTCGTGATCGTGTCGTCCATGGGCGCGGACCCGGCCCACGAGGGCGACGAGGTCTTCGACGTGTATCTGCGCGCCAAGGGTGAGGCGGACGCGTACGTGCGTGGTCTGGACGCCCTGGACTGGACGGTCCTGAGGCCGGGACAGCTCACCAATGACGCGGGGACCGGTCTGGTCCGCCTGGAGGCCCACACGGGCCGCGGCCCGGTCCCGCGCGACGACGTGGCCGCCGTGCTGGCGGAACTGGTGGACACCCCGGCGACGGCCGGCCTGACCCTGGAGCTGATCAGCGGACCCGCACCGGTGTCGGTGGCGGTGAAGTCGGTGGCCGGCGGCTGAATCGCGCCGCAGCCGCTAGAACAGCGGCATCTGCCCCGGGAACTCGGGCACCACGTACCCGTCCAGCGAGGGCTGTTCCGCCCCCAGCGGGGCGTGCCTGCGCGACCCGGGGCAGGAGGTCAGTTCCCCGCTCCCCCGCGCGCCGGGCGGGTCGTGCCGCGCGTACCGCCCGGCGACGACGGCGATCTCACGACGGCACTCGGGGCAGGGGCGACGACGGGACGACATGAGGTCAGTGTGCCCCGGCCCTTCCGCCCCCGAACAGCAAGCACCCGCGGACACGAAGAGACCCCCTCCGCACTGCTTCCGCAGTCCGGAGGGGGTCTTCCCCAGTGTGGCGGCGCCAGGATTCGAACCTGGGAAGGCTGAGCCGGCAGATTTACAGTCTGCTCCCTTTGGCCGCTCGGGCACACCGCCGGGGTTGCTGCCCTCGAACCGCCTTTCGGCGGTGCTCCGTGGCAACGACGTAAACAATACCCGATGGACAGGGGTGCTTCGCCACCCGATTGATCGCCACCGGGAGGCCGGGGGGTGACTAGGCTGGACCGGATGCGGCCCGGGACCGACGCCGGGCCCGGTGGCCGCCTCACGTACGCCGGTACGCATCCGGTGCGCAGCCCGATACGCACCCCGATACAAGGAGCCACAGGACATGGCCGACTCCAGTTTCGACATCGTCTCGAAGGTCGAGCGGCAGGAGGTCGACAACGCCCTCAACCAGACCGCCAAGGAGATCTCGCAGCGCTACGACTTCAAGGGCGTGGGTGCCTCGATCTCGTGGTCCGGGGAGAAGATCCTCATGGAGGCGAACTCCGAGGACCGGGTGAAGGCTGTCCTCGACGTCTTCCAGTCCAAGCTGATCAAGCGGGGCATCTCCCTGAAGGCCCTGGACGCGGGTGAGCCCCAGCTCTCGGGCAAGGAGTACAAGATCTTCGCGTCGATCGAGGAGGGCATCTCCCAGGACAACGCGAAGAAGGTCGCGAAGATCATCCGCGATGAGGGCCCGAAGGGTGTGAAGGCCCAGGTGCAGGGCGACGAGCTGCGGGTCAGCTCCAAGAGCCGCGACGACCTTCAGGCCGTCATCGCGCTGCTCAAGGGCAAGGACTTCGACTTCGCACTGCAGTTCGTGAACTACCGGTAGGCCGGACGCGGACGAGAGGACGAGAGGGGGTGGGCACCCGGGCGGTGCCCACCCCCCGCGTCAGTCGCGCGAGTGGCCGAACAGGATGCGGTAGGCGATCAGGAGGACCAGCGAGCCGCCGATCGCGGCGACCCAGGTGGTGCCGTCGTAGAAGTCCTTGCTGATCGGGTGGTCGAGCCAACGGGCGGATATCCAGCCGCCGATGAACGCGCCGGCGACGCCGATGAGGGTCGTGCCGATGAGGCCGCCCGGGTCGCGGCCCGGCAGCAGGAACTTGGCTATCGCTCCGGCCAACAGTCCCAGGATGATCCAGCTGATGATCGTCATGCCGTGCACCTGCCCTTTCCCGCTGTTCCCGCAACCTTGACAGACGTCACCCGTACACGTGGCGGTTGCACTCGGCCGGTAGGGTGCGACGCCATGACACAGAAGTCCGGTGCCGAGTTGCGGCGCACGCTCGGCGTCGGTGACGCCGTGGTCATCGGTCTCGGCTCGATGGTCGGCGCCGGGATCTTCGCCGCCCTGGCCCCCGCCGCGCAGGCGGCCGGTTCCGGGCTGCTCCTCGGTCTGGCGGTGGCCGCGGTGGTCGCCTACTGCAACGCCACGTCGTCGGCGCGCCTGGCCGCCCTGTACCCGGCCTCGGGCGGCACGTACGTGTACGGGCGCGAGCGGCTCGGGGACTTCTGGGGTTACCTCGCGGGCTGGGCGTTCGTGGTCGGGAAGACCGCCTCCTGCGCGGCGATGGCGCTCACCGTGGGCGCGTACGTCTGGCCGGGGCAGGCGCACGCCGTGGCGGTCGCCGCGGTGGTGGCGCTGACCGCGGTCAACTACGGCGGTGTCCAGAAGTCCGCCTGGCTGACGCGGGCGATCGTGTCCGTGGTCCTGGCTGTCCTCGCTTCCGTGGTGGTCGTGTGTCTGACGTCGGGGCGGGCCGATGCCGGACGGCTGGACATCGGGCTCTCGGGCGGGGCCGGCGGGGTGCTTCAGGCGGCCGGTCTGCTGTTCTTCGCCTTCGCCGGGTACGCCCGTATCGCGACCCTCGGCGAGGAGGTCAGGGATCCGGCACGCACCATCCCACGGGCGATCCCGCTGGCCCTCGGCATCGCGCTGGTGGTGTACGCGGCTGTCGCGGTGGCTGTCGTCTCGGTACTGGGGTCGACGGGGCTGGGTGACGCCACCGCGCCGCTGGCGGACGCGGTGCGGGCCGCTGGGATGCCCGGGCTCGTGCCGGTGGTGCGGGTGGGTGCGGCGGTGGCCGCGCTGGGTTCGCTGCTCGCCCTGATCCTGGGGGTCTCGCGGACGACGCTGGCCATGGCCCGGGACCGGCATCTCCCGGGTGCCCTCGCCGCCGTGCATCCGCGGTTCCAGGTGCCGCACCGGGCGGAGCTGGCGGTGGGCGCGGTGGTCGCCGTCCTGGCCGCCACGGTGGATGTGCGGGGTGCGATCGGTTTCTCCTCCTTCGGTGTGCTGACGTACTACGCGGTGGCCAACGCTTCGGCCTGGACGCTGGATTCGCGGCCGGCTGTGCGGCTGGTGCCGGCGGTGGGACTCGCCGGGTGCCTGGTGCTGGCGTTCTCGCTGCCGTGGATCTCGGTGGCCGTGGGCGCGGGCGTGCTGCTGCTGGGTGCGGTGGCCTACGGTGTGCGGCGGTCGAGGGCGGCCGGCGGCAGCCGGTAGCCGTGGCGGGTGGCGCGGGTTGCGGGGTCCTCGGGCGCGGCGGGCGCGGTCAGGGCGCCGGTATGGGTGTCGGCGCGGGTGCCGGTGTCGCGGGTCCGCGGAAGCCGGTCCAGGGGGCCAGGTCCGTCCCCTCGTTCTCCTCCTCGTACCAGCCCGTGCCCCGGATCCAGGAGTGGAGCCAGTCCGTGAGGGCGGGGGCGTCGACGTACCAAGCGAGGTCGGGGTCGCCCGGGTTGGGTTCGAAGAGGAGGACGGTGGCCCGGGGTGAGCGGCAGTCGACGCAGGCGTACATGCCGCAGCCCCAGTGGGATATCGGCAGCACCCCCTCGGGCCAGGCCCAGTCGGGGTCCTCACGGCCGCTCGCGCGGTTGGCGAGGTACTGGGCCACGGCGGCGGGTTCACCGGAGGGCGCGCTGTCCATGAGGGGCAGCAGACCGTACTCGGGACCGAAGCCGCCGTCGGCTATGCGCAGGTAGAGCTCGGCGAGCAGGGGTGGCAGGGCGAAGCCCAGCGTGGCCTCGGCGCGTGCCAGTGTGGCCGCGTCGACGGGGTCGGGGAGGGAGGGCCAGCCCCACGGGCGGGTGTCGCGGGCCTTGTCCGCCACCTGTGTCAGCAACTGCTCGTGCTCGGTCATGGGTTCATCATGCGGGCCGCCACTGACAGTCGTGCGGGCCTGTGGACAACTCCCGGGTTGTGGACAACGCCGGGGTCCGGACGTGACCGGCGGGGCCGGCCTCCGCCCTACCAGCGCGCCGTGTCGGTGAAGGGCCGGTCCGTCCGCACGATCTCCCGACCCAGCGGGACCAGCGACACCGGGATCAGCTTGAAGTTGGCGATCCCCAGCGGGATTCCGATGATCGTCACGCACAGGGCGATCCCGGTGATGATGTGGCCGAGCGCCAGCCACCACCCCGCGAGGAGCAGCCACAGCACGTTGGCGACGAAGGACGGCGCTCCCGCGCTCCGGCGCTCCACCGTCGTGTACCCGAAGGGCCACAGGGCGTAGACACCGATACGGAACGCGGCCACGCCGAAGGGGATACCGATGATCGTGACGCACAACAGCAGGCCTGCCAGCAGATAGCCGAGGAACAGCCAGAATCCGCTGAAGACGAGCCATATGAGATTCAGGATGGTCTTCACTGGTGACCTGCCATCTTCTCGAGCCGGGCGATGCGTTCCGTCATCGGCGGGTGGGTGGAGAACATCTTCGAGAGCCCTTGGCCCGGCCGGAACGGGTTGGCGATCATCATGTGGCTGGCCGTCTCGATGCGGGGCTCGGGGGGCAGCGGGAGCTGCTTGGTTCCGTGTTCCAGTTTGCGCAGGGCACCGGCGAGGGCGAGCGGGTCGCCGGTGAGCTGGGCGCCGGCGGCGTCGGCCTCGTACTCCCGGGAGCGGCTGATGGCCAACTGGATGAGGGACGCGGCGAGCGGCCCCAGGATCATGATCAGCAGCATGCCGAGGATGCCGGGGCCGTCGTCGTCGTCCGAGCGGCCGATCGGGATCAGCCAGGCGAAGTTGACCAGGAACATGATCACGGAGGCGAGGGCGCCGGCGACCGAGGAGATCAGGATGTCGCGGTTGTAGACGTGGCTGAGCTCGTGGCCGATGACACCGCGCAGTTCCCGCTCGTCGAGCAGGCGCAGGATGCCTTCGGTGCAGCACACGGCGGCGTTGCGCGGGTTGCGGCCGGTGGCGAAGGCGTTGGGGGCCTCCGTCGGGGAGATGTACAGGCGGGGCATGGGCTGACGGGCCTGGGTGGAGAGCTCGCGGACCATGCGGTACAGGCCCGGGGCCTCGAACTCGCTCACCGGTCGGGCGCGCATCGCGCGCAGGGCCAGCTTGTCGCTGTTCCAGTACGCGTACGCGTTGGTGCCCAGGGCGATCAGGACGGCGACGACGAGCCCCATGCGGCCGAAGAAGCTGCCGATGACGATGATGAGTGCGGACAGTCCCCCGAGGAGGACTGCGGTCCTGAGCCCGTTGTGCCGGCGGTGCACGGTACGCCCTCCAAATCGTGCTTCAGGGGGACCCTTGCTTGCTGATCTTCCTTCTGACCTGCGCTGCCCACTGGTCTCGTGGTGTCACGTCCAGTGGACCCTCCCGTACCGGTCAACGCCAGGCGACGGGCACTAGTTCCCTTGTGCGCGCGGTGGCGCGTGTCAACCGTCCGGGTGACGGCCGCCCCGAGCGGGCCGGGGGCGGCACGCGCGCGTGCCGGAACGGGCCCGTGCCCGGGGGTCAGAAGAGTCCGGTGTCGGTGAAGCGCAGGACCAGCTGGGGGGCGCCGGACAGGGCGATGCCGAGGACGCCGGTCAGTGCCATCGCGGCGGTGACGGGGGCGGGGAGTCGGTGCTCGACCGGTTCGCCCTCGGGGGCGCGGAACAGCAGGGCCGTCCACTGGAGGTAGTAGACCAGCGCGATGACGACGTTGACGGCCATGACGACGGCGAGCCAGCCGAGTCCGGCGTCCACGGCCGCGGAGAACACGGTGACCTTGGCGAAGAGGCCGATGATGCCCGGCGGGAGTCCGGCGAGGCAGAGCAGGAAGAAGCCCAGGAGGAGCGCGGTGAGCGGGCTGGAGGCGTACAGGCCGCGGTAGTCGGCGACGCGGTTGAGCCGGTGCGCGCGGCCGACGAGTGCGGCCACCGCGAACGCGCCCAGGTTCACCGCGCCGTACATGAGGGCGTAGGCGACGGTGGAGCCGACCGACTTCTCGGCGTCGCCGGAGTACGCGGCGGCGGCGATCGGCACCAGGAGGTAGCCGGCCTGGCCGACGGACGACCAGGCGAGGAGCCGTACCGCGCTGTACGCGCGCGTGGCCTGCTGCCGGAGGGCGCCGACATTGCCGACGGTCATGGTGAGCGCGGCGAGGGCGGCGAGCGCGGGTCCCCAGACGTCGGCGTACGACGGGAGGGCGACGACGGTGACGAGGACGAGGCCGGTGAAGCCGACGGCCTTGCCGATGACCGACAGGTAGGCGGCGATCGGCAGGGGTGCTCCGACGTAGGTGTCGGGGACCCAGAAGTGGAAGGGGACGGCGGCGGTCTTGAAGGCGAAGCCGACGAGGGTGAGGACGACGCCGGTCTGGGTGAGGGTGTGGAGCTGTCCGTCGACGTTCTGGACGCGTTCGGCGATCAGGGTGAGGTGGAGGGTCCCGGTGGCGGCGTAGACGAAGCTGACGCCGAGCAGGCTGACCGCCGTCGCGGTGACGGAGGAGAGGAAGAACTTGAGGGCCGCTTCGGAGGACCTGCGGTCGCCGTGCCGCAGGCCGACCAGGGCGAAGGCCGGCAGGGAGGCGACCTCCAGGGCGACGATGAGGGTCGCGAGGTCGCGGGAGGCGGGCAGGAGGGCGGCGCCGGCCGCGGAGGAGAGGAACAGGAACCAGTACTCGCCCTCCGGGAGCCGTTTCCCCGCGTCCTTGAGGGCGGTGACCGACAGGAGGGCGGCCAGGAGGGCGCCGCCGAGGACCAGGAACTGGATGGCCAGGGTGAACCGGTCGGCGGTGTAACTGCACACGCCGGCGTCGCCGACCAGGCAGAACGTGCTGCGGTCGGCGTCGAGGAGGGGCAGCAGCATCAGCGTGGCGGCGGCGAGTCCGGCCACCGAGAGCCAGCCGAGCAGCGGCTTCCTGGCGTCGCTCACGAAGAGGTCGGCGACGAGCACGACGAGTCCGACGACCGCCGCGATGGTGGGCGGCGCGATGGCCAGCCAGTCGACGGACTGGACGAGGGAGCTCATCGGGTGCCTCCTGCGAGGAGCTGCTGCACGGCCGGGTCGGTCAGCCCGAGGAGGGCCCGGGGCCACAGCCCGGCGACGACGGTGAGGACGACGAGCGGGGTCCAGGCCGCGAACTCGTAGGAGCGCACGTCGGTGAGTTTCGGGGCGTCCTGGGGTGCGGCGCCCATGCAGACCCTGCGGACCACGATCAGCAGGTAGGCGGCGGTCAGCAGGGTGCCGAAGGCGCCGATCGCCATGAAGGTGAGGAAGGCGGGGCGGCTGAGGCCGGCGGCGGGGTCGAAGGCGCCGAACAGCGCCAGCATCTCGCCCCAGAATCCGGCCAGGCCGGGCAGGCCGAGGGAGGCGACGGCGGCGAAGGCGAGCAGTCCGCCGAGGCGGGGGGCCTTGCCGTAGAGGGCGGCGCCGGTCTGTTCGGCGAGGGTGTCGAGGTCGGTGCTGCCGGTGCGGTCCTTGAGGGCTCCGACCAGGAAGAAGAGCAGGCCGGTGATGAGGCCGTGGGCGATGTTGGCGAACAGGGCGCCGTTGACGCCGGTCGGGGTCATGGTGGCGATGCCGAGGAGGACGAAGCCCATGTGACCGACGGAGGAGTAGGCGATGAGGCGCTTGAGGTCGCCCTTCGCGCCCTGCTTGGCGAGGGCCAGGCAGGCGAGGGATCCGTAGATGATCCCGACGACGGCGAAGGCGGCGAGGTAGGGCGCGAAGGTGCGGAAGCCGTCCGGCGCGGCGGGCAGCAGGATCCGGACGAACCCGTACGTACCCATCTTCAGCAGGACACCGGCCAGCAGGACCGAGCCGACGGTCGGCGCGGCGGTGTGGGCGTCGGGCAGCCAGCTGTGCAGCGGCCACATCGGGGTCTTCACCGCGAGCCCGATCCCGATCGCCAGAACGGCGATGACCTGCACGGATGTGGTCAGCGACCGGCCGTTGTCAGTGGCGAGTGCCACCATGTCGAATGTGCCCGCCTCGATTCCGATCAGGAGCAGGCCGAGCAGCATGACCACGGAGCCGAGCAGCGTGTAGAGGATGAACCTCCAGGCGGCCTCGGCCCGGCCCTCGCCGCCCCAGCGGGCGATGAGGAAGTACATCGGGATGAGGACCATCTCGAAGGCGAGGAAGAACAGGATCAGGTCGAGGACGGCGAAGGTCGCGAGGGTGCCGGACTCGAGGACGAGCAGCAGGGCGACGAAGGCCTTCGGGGACGGTCCCGCGGGCGGCTTGAAGTACGAGTGGAGCGCGCAGAGGAAGGTCAGCAGCGCGGTCAGGACGAGAAGGGGGAGGGAAATGCCGTCGGTGCCGAGGTGGATCCGCACGTCGAGTGCGGGAATCCAGCTGATGTCGGTCGTGGCCTGCATCTTCGACGGCTGGTCGTGGTCGAAGCCGAGCGCGAGGACGATCGCCGCGGCGAGGATCGCGCCGGTGACGGTCACGCCGTGGCGGAGCACGGCCTGCTCGGGTGACTTCCCCTTCAGTCCGGGCGGGGCCGGCAGGAGAGCGGCGGCGGCGCCGAGGAGCGGGCCGACGACAAGGAACGCCAGAAGGATCTGCATCACGGACTCGTTGATATCGATCACGCCTGCTCACGCTCCCGTGGCGACGAGGACGGCGGCGACCGCGAGGACGACGGTGCCGGCGAGCAGCGCGCTCACGTAGGTCTGCACATTGCCGGTCTGGCCCCGTCGTACGGCGGCGCCGAGCCAGCGGGGCAGCGTGCCCGCGCCGCGTACGTAGGTCTCGACGACCTCGCGGTCGAGGAACCGCACGAGGCTCGCGCCGGCCCGGACGGGGCGGACGAAGAGGGCCGAGTAGACGGCGTCCAGGTGGAAGCCGGCCGCCGCGTGGCGGTGCAGCGGGCCGAGGAGCAGCCGCCCGGGATCCGACGGATCGGGTGCGTACGCGATGTCGCCGTAGGCCGGTTCGTGGCTCGCGATGGCCTCCGCCTCGACCAGTCCTGCATCGCCCTCGGGGTGGGCGGCGACGGCGCCGAGGGGGACGCGGGCGGCGTGCGCGGTGGTGTGCCGCCAGGTGGCGTAGGTGATGATGCCGCCGACCAGGGCCACGCCCGTGCCGAGCACGGAGGTGGTGAGCGTCGGGGTCAGGTCGTGGCCGTCGAACCAGTCGGGCAGGACGCGGAACGCGAACCCGCCGAGTACGAGGGACGGGACGGCGAGCACCCACAGCACCACGGTCATCGTCAGCGGCTGCCTGCCGTGGTCGGGCGCTTCGGTGCCGTGGCCGCGGAAGGCCAGCAGCCACAGGCGCATCGCGTACGCGGCGGTGAGCAGGGCGGTGAGCAGACCGGCGAGGAGGACGAGCCAGCCCGCCGCGGCGGGGGTGTGCTCGGTGTGGCCGGTGACGACGTGCTCGGCGACCCCGAGGACGGCCTCCTTGGAGAAGAAGCCGCTGAACGGCGGGATCGCGGCGAGCGCGAGGAGCGCCACGGTCATCGTCCAGTAGGCGTCGGGGACGCGGTCCCGCAGATGGCCCATGCGGGACATGGCGGCCAGCGAGTTGGTGCCGGCGGCGTGGATGATCACGCCGGCCGCGAGGAACAGCAGCGCCTTGAAGGCGCCGTGGGACAGGAGGTGGAAGACGGCGGCGCCGCGGTCGGCGACGGCGAGGGCGCCGGTCATGTAGCCGAGCTGGCCGATCGTCGAGTAGGCGAGGACGCGCTTGATGTCGTCCTGGGCGAGCGCGGCCAGCGCCGAGCCGGTCATGGTGACGGCGGCCATGACGGCGAGGACGACCATCGCGGCCTGCGAGGCCTCGAAGAGCGGAAGGAGACGGGCGATGAAGTAGACACCGGCGGCGACCATGGTCGCGGCGTGGATCAGCGCGGAGACGGGGGTCGGGCCCGCCATCGCGTCGGGGAGCCAGGTGTGCAGCGGGAACTGCGCCGACTTGCCGGCCACGCCCGCCAGGAGCAGCAGGGCGATCAGCGTGGGGTGTTCGATGCCGCCGTTCGCGACGGCGCCGAGGACGCGGGTGATGCGGAAGGACCCGGCTTCGGTGGCCAGGGCGAACAGGCCGATGAGGAAGGGGACGTCGCCGAGCTTGGTGACCAGGAAGGCCTTCAGGGAGGCGGCGCGGGCCTCGGGGGTCTCCCAGTAGTGGCCGACGAGGAAGTAGGAACAGATGCCCATGACTTCCCAGCCGACCAGCAGCACCATCAGGTCGCCGGAGTAGACGACCAGGAGCATCGCGGAGGTGAACAGGGAGACGAGGGCGGCGTAGGAGGGGTAGCGCGGGTCGTCGCGCAGGTAGCCCGTCGAGTAGATCTGTACGCAGGTGGCGACCACGCCGACCAGGACGGCGGTGAGGGCGGCGAAGCCGTCGATGTGCAGGGCGAGTTCGATCGGGACCGAGCCGGTGGGCGTGAGTTCGGTGGCCGCGTCGACCGCCTGTTCCCCGCCCTGGCGCCAGGCGACCGTGGCGGCCAGTGCGAGGGAGACGAGTGTCGGCAGGACGGCGAGCGGGCGGACGAAGCCGGGGGCGGTGCGGCCCAGGAGCAGCCCGGCGAGTGCGCCGAGGAAGGGAAGGAGGGGGACGAGGACGGCGAGGGTGGTCGTGGTCACGCGGTGGCCTCAGCCTTCTCGCCGGCCGTCCGGGGCGCGGGGGCTTCGCGGCCGGTGACGTCGCCGTCGGGGTCGTCGGGGTCGTGGCCCTCGGCGGTGTCGCGAAGCTTGTCGATGTCCGAGGTGCCGCGGTTGCGGTACACGGCGAGGACGATCGCCAGGCCGATGCCGATCTCGGCGGCGGCGATGGCGATGGTGAACAGGGTGAGGGCCTGCCCGGAGTGCAGGGTGTCCTCGGCGGTCCGGCTGAGCCAGACGTCGAAGGCGACCAGGTTCAGGTTGACGGCGTTGAGCATCAGCTCGACCGACATCAGGACGAGGATCGCGTTGCGGCGGGCGAGGACGCCGTACAGGCCGGTGCAGAAGAGGAGGGCGGACAGAACGGCGGGATAGGCGAGGTGCATCAGCGGGCCCCTTCCGTGTCGCGCCGGGTGTCCGCCGCGCCGGCCGCGGTGTCGGCCTTGGCCTTGCGGGACAGGACGATCGCGCCGACCAGGGCGGCGAGGAGGAGGACGGAGAGGGCCTCGAAGGGGAGGACCCAGTGCTGGAAGAGGCTGGCGCCGGTCACGTCGGTGGAGCCCGCGGGGGCGCCGTCCAGGTCGATCCAGGTGGTCCGGAAGGCGTCCACGACCACCCACACCAGGGCGGCCGCGGCGGCCACGGCCACGGCGAGGGCGACCCAGCGGTTGCCGGAGTCGGCGTCCGGTGAGCGGCCGATGGGGGCCCTGGTGAGCATGAGCCCGAACAGGAGGAGGACGACGACGGAACCGACGTAGATGAGGACCTGCACCCAGGCGATGAACTCGGCGGTGAGCAGGAGGTATTCGACGGCGAGGCCACCGAGGGCCACCACCAGCCACAGGGCGGCGTGCACCAGCTGCCGGGTGGTGACGGTGATGACGGCGGCCCCGAGGGTGACCAGGCCGACGAGGAGGAAGGCGATCTCCACGCCCGTCGGGGAGAGGAAGCCGTGCGTTCCGGCGGCGGTGGTCGTGGCGTGCGCGGCCGTTCCTGCGGCTGCGGCGAGGGTCACGAATCCTCCTCCTGCGGTTCGGCCTGGGCGGCGGCCAGCTTGTCGGCGGTCTTGCGGGCGGCGGCGAGTTCCTTCGGTTCCTCGGCACCGGGGTCGAGGGCGGGCGGGGCCGGCACGGTCCACATCCACTCGCGGAGCTTGTCGCGTTCGTGGGTGAGGTCGCGGATGTCGGTCTCGGCGTACTCGAACTCGGGGGACCAGAACAGGGCGTCGAAAGGACACACCTCGATGCAGATACCGCAGTACATGCACAGGGCGAAGTCGATGGCGAACCGGTCGAGGACATTGCGGCTGCGTTCGCGGCCGCCGGGGGTCGCCGCCGGGACGGTCTCCTTGTGGGAGTCGATGTAGATGCACCAGTCCGGGCACTCGCGGGCGCACAGCATGCAGACCGTGCAGTTCTCCTCGAACAGGCCGATCACTCCGCGGGTGCGGGGCGGGAGGTCGGGCTGGGTGTCCGGGTACTGGTCGGTGACGGACTTCTTCGTCATCGTCCGCAGGGTGACGGCCAGGCCCTTGGCCAGGCCGGAGCCGGGGATGGGGGCCATTACAGGAACACCACCTTGACGATGCCGGTGAGGGCGATCTGAGCGAGGGAGAGGGGGACGAGGAGGGTCCAGGAGAGCTTCTGGAGCTGGTCCTCGCGCAGGCGGGGATAGGTGACGCGGAGCCAGATGACGAGGAAGGCGAGGATCGCGGTCTTCAGCAGGGTCCAGACCCAGCCGAGTCCGTCGGCGCCCCAGGGGCCGTGCCAGCCGCCCAGGAAGAGGACGGTGGTCAGGCCGCACAGGATGACGATTCCGGCGTACTCGGCGAGGAGGAAGAGGGCGAAGCGCAGGCCGGTGTACTCGGTGTACGCGCCGAAGATGATCTCCGAGTCGGCGACCGGCATGTCGAAGGGCGGGCGCTGGAGTTCGGCGAGGCCGGCGACGAAGAAGACGAGCGCGCCGGTGATCTGCCAGGGCAGCCACCACCACTCGAAGGCGTCGAGGATGCCGATGAGGGAGACCGTGCCGGCCGCCATCGCCACGGAGGCGGCGGTGAGCAGCATCGGGAGTTCGTAGGCGAGGAGCTGTGCGGCGGTGCGCAGGCCGCCGAGGAGGGAGAACTTGTTGGCGGAGGCCCAGCCGGCCATGAGCGAGCCGAGGACGCCCACGCCCATGACGGCGAGGACGAAGAACACGCCGGCGTCCAGCACCTGCCCGACCGCGCCCTCGCCCGGGCCGATCGGGATGGCGAGCAGCACGAGGAGGTACGGCAGGAGGGCGACGGCGGGGGCGAGCTGGAAGATACGGCGGTCCGCGCCGGCCGGGACCACGTCCTCCTTCTGCGCGAACTTCACGCCGTCGGCGATGAGCTGGGCCCAGCCGTGGAAGCCGCCGGCGTACATCGGGCCGAGGCGGCCCTGCATGTGGGCCATCACCTTGTGCTCGGTCTGACCCACGATCAGGGGGAAGGTGAGGAAGACGACGAACACGACCAGGAGTCGCAGGGCGACGTCCAGCACGTCGTTCACCGCGGGCCTCCTGAGGGGTCTTCGGGGGTGGGGTTCTCGGGGTCGCCGCGGTCGGGCTCCGAGCCGGGGTCCGAGCGGGGCTCGGGGGCCACTTCGGCGTCAGGGTCCGGACCGGCCTCCGGATTCGGGCCGCGCTCGGACGCCGACCCAGGGCCGGGGGCGGCTTCGGAATCGGCCTCGACGGCCGGTCCGGCGCCGCGTCCGGGCTCCGGACCGGGCTCGGGAGCCGACGGCGTTTCCGCCTCGTCGGCGGCCGGCTCGGTATCGGCCGCCGCTTCGGGCCGGTCGAAGGCGGGACGGGCGTGGTGCCAGGGGGCGTCCGCGCTGCGGGGAGCCGCCGGGGGCTTACGGTCGCGTCGGCCCTCGGTGGGGGCAGGGGCGGACTGGCCTCCCGCTCCCGTGGGCGCGTCCGGCGCCTCGGCACGCCGACCCGCGGAACCCTCGGACGCGGTGCGCGTCCGACGCGCCGGGGTACCGGCCGCGTCGGGGCGCGCCTCCCCCGCCTGGCTCGCGGAGCCCTCCGCGGACGAGGGCTCGGCCGGGGACTCAGGCGCGGCCGACTGGCTCACCGAACCCTCGGACGCCGAGCGGGTACGGCGAGGGCCTCCGGCCCCCGGGGCGCCGG